>NZ_WUUQ01000011.1 GCF_009831105.1 Copranaerobaculum intestinale
TTTGGTCTTAAACTGATCGGTAATACCGTCTTATTGGCTATATACCATTCTAAATGATTCATCATACCATTCACCTTCTTTTTCCGCTTACTGCGTTTATAACAGGTGTCTTGGACTCGGATATTGAATGAATGATGTTATAATCTTTATAGGTATCGTTGAATACCAGTGAGGAATAGGTGGCACCCTGGTCTGAGTGTAAAATAGTTGGGTAACTTATTCCTTTTCATTTATCTAATAGTCCTGCCAGTCTATCAAAATAAGGAACAGAACTATGTGTTTATTACTATATGCGTAACTTACTATTTCGTTATTGAACGCATCCATATATAGAACTACATTATAGCACTCATTTCGATACTTCATACATCTCATATTGGTAACGACGATTTCTAGGGGGCGTGTTGTATTGCAATGATTATGAATCAGATTAGGATATTTTTAGTGCTCTTCACCACAGTGTTGAGGAAATTGTAATAAATGAGATTATTAACTTGTAAGTTAGGAATGTACAAAATATATTTAAATTTTGTATGATAAATAGAATATATATTATGAACTAATGAGAAAATTAAAATTTTATTATGAAAAGCCATAAAAATAAATGTGTAAATATAATCAAAAGCAGAGCAAAAAACATAGTGAAAACTTTGTTTTTTATGATACAATTAAATTGTTATATATTTTAAAGGAAGTTTTTTATGGGTGGTTTCTTATAAAAAATTATGGCATTTATTATTAGATTGTGATATGAAGAAGAAAGATTCGGCGGAACTTTCGGGAATCAGTCCATATACTATTAATAAAATAAATAGAGATGGATGTTACTGTGGTAGTTATAGAAAAAATATGCCAAACACTAAATTGTAAAGTGGATGATATTTTAGAATTTACTAAAGAACAGGAGAAATAGTCATGAATAGATTTGATATAATACAAAAAATAGGTGCGAAGTATCATGTTGGCAACACAGAAACTTCAGAGTTTAGTTATGTAAAAGCTCTGGCATCAATTAATAAGGATATTAAAGATTATCAAAAAGGAGATACACAACAGAAACACCAATTTTTAGATATTCGTTTTGAAAATGAGAGATTAGTAGTTCTAGTAGAATGTAAAAATAAATTTAGTCGATGGAAAAAAGAAAAGATACAAAAACAATTACAAGATTATGTTAGGTATGAAAAGGCATATTCAGATAAAAAAATTGTAGCGATTTTAGCTGAAACTGAAGGGAATGATGTTTGGGTTTGGTTTGGACAATCGGTTATCATTGATGATGAACATCTAAAAATTGAAGAAACAAGTTTAAAAACATTTGAAGAATATGAAAATCTTTGTTTTGGAAAAGTAAATGATAAACTCAAAATTGTAGATTCAATTAAGATTCTTAATGAAAAATTACATTCTGATGGTGTCAATGAGAAATTAAGAAGTCAATTTGTAGGCACTTGTTTATTAGCTCTGAAAAATGGCTTGAATTATCAAAACGTTAATGAAACACTTGATCCTAACACTGGGAAAACGTTGTCTCAAGAAAAAATAGTAATTGCAAGTATAAAAAGTATATTATCTGGATTACTGTCGAAAAGTGGTGATATTTCCGATTTGAATAAAGCAGGCAAACTGGCTATATTAAATCACAAAGTTTTAGATGATCAAGATATTACCAATTTAACTTATACAGAGTTGAAAGATATTTTAAGTTTTATAGATTTTAACATTGTACCTTATATAAATGATCAGAATACAGCAGGACAAGATTTGTTAAACCTCTTTTTTACAACATTTAATAAATATGTTGGAAAGTCAGATAAAAACCAAGCATTCACCCCAGATCATATATGCGATTTTATGAGTAAAGCTGTAGGGGTCAACAAAAACTCAAGAGTATTAGATCCTTGCTGTGGATCAGGGGCTTTTATTGTTAGAGCAATGACAGATGCAATGGATGATTGTGAAACAGAATCAGACCGTGATAATGTAAAAAAAAGAAAAATCTTTGGTATTGAATATGAAGACGGTGCGTTTGGTTTGTCTTCCACCAATATGCTAATACATGGCGATGGTAACTCTAATGTAATACAGGCTTCAATGTTTGAAAGAGGTGAATGGATAAAAGATAAAAATGTAAATGTAGTGTTAATGAATCCTCCATATAATGCTACAAAGAAATTTTGTGATCCAGCATACACCAAAACATGGAATTCTAAACAAAAAGAAGATCCGTCTAAGGGATTTCATTTTGTTGAATGGATTGCAAAGCATGTGCCAAGTACTTGTAAAATAGCGGTACTATTACCTATGCAAGCTGCTATTGGTAATAGTGGAGATGTAAAAAAATATAAAAAAATAATGATGGATAGTTATACATTGGATGCGGTATTTTCGCTTCCAAATGAGATGTTTTATCCTGGAGCTTCAGCAATTGCTTGTTGTATGATTTTTGATTTATCTCAAAAACATGAAAGAGCAAATCGAAATACTTTTTTTGGATATTTCAAAGATGATAAATTTATTAAAAGAAAAGGCCTTGGTAGAGTAGATCAGACTGATCAAGATGGAAATAGTTTATGGCAAAGTACAGAGCTACAATGGTTGGAGTTGTATAAAAATAAAAGAGAAGTTCCTGGATTGTCTGTAATGCAAAGGGTTACGTATGAAGATGAGTGGCTTGCAGAAGCATATATGGAAACAGATTATACAAAATTATCGGTAGATGATTTTGAAAAAACTGTTAGAGATTATTATTCATATTTAATAAAGAGTGGTGATAGATAATGTTGAATACAGATAAATGGAAATATTTTAATTTACAACAAATTATATATGTCTTTTTGAGTATCTTTTTATATCTTCTTAAATGTCCGCATAGCCTTATTTTATCGGCTCTACGGGCATTTTGCTTTTGTGGTAAACCTCACATATCTAGGTCTATCTTCTTATATTTTCCCTATCAATCGTGGTTA
>NZ_WUUQ01000012.1 GCF_009831105.1 Copranaerobaculum intestinale
TCAATATCCGAGTCCAAGACACCTGTTATAAACGCAGTAAGCGGAAAAAGAAGGTGAATGGTATGATGAATCATTTAGAATGGTATATAGCCAATAAGACGGTATTACCGATCAGTTTAAGACCAAAGCACATCGAAGATCGAAACGAATTAGGACATCTAGAGATCGATTCTATCATTGGCAAGAGGAATGAGTATTCATCGATCATATCGATCGTAGATCGATGTAGTAGAGTCGTATGGTTGATCAAAGCAGAAGCGAAACAAGAATACTATATCGCAAAGATAGTACGAGAGTACATCGAGAAGAATGAAATAGAAGTAAAGTCGATAACAGTAGATAATGGATTAGAATTCAAAGCAATGGGAATCGCAGCGAAGCGATTAGGGGTGAAATTATATAAATGTGATCCATACTGTTCATATCAAAGAGGAAGTAATGAAAGAATGAATGGCTTGGTGAGACGATATATACCAAAAGGAAGATCAATGTGCATGATCGAACAACAGTATTTAGATGATATAGCATTTAAAATCAATTCAATGCCTCGTAAAATGTTTGACTTTAAAACTCCTTATGAGGTAGAATTTCATAAATTACAATTTGGTGCGGTTGAGATTTGAATAAAGAAAA
>NZ_WUUQ01000001.1 GCF_009831105.1 Copranaerobaculum intestinale
AGAAGATGCCTTCTCCTCACCTATCCGGTTTTAGCTACCGTTTCCAGCAGTTATCCCGGGCACATGGGCAGGTTACCTACGTGTTACTCACCCGTTCGCCACTCACTTCCAAGAAAGCAAGCTCTCTCTTCTATGCGTTCGACTTGCATGTATTAGGCATGCCGCCAGCGTTCATCCTGAGCCAGGATCAAACTCTCCATTTGATTGTTTGTTTAGCTCTTCTTTACGCTTTCGCGTTTCTGTTTTCTTGAGTTTCTTTTGAATTGACGTATTCTGTTTAGTTTTCAAAGATCGTCGCCCTCGCTTGAGCGCTTGTATATAATAGCAAATCTCTTCTACCTATGTCAATCTTTTTTACTACTTTTTTCTGTTTTTTTTGAAGAAATCTCAAATGTTTAAGCATCATATACAGATTCCGCCAAATAACGACAGATTTGTGATTTTTCTACCCTATTCCCATAACCTTATATCCCCTGATTTTTCACTTTTATACATCGAAAAAGAAAAAAAGCAAATGCGCCGGATGGCCCATCTGCTTTTTCATATAAATACAGTGAAACTTTATTCTGCTTCCTCAACACTTAAATCCTCTTCTGCAAGAATCTCGCTGATCTGAGCACCGGACATTTTATCAGTTGGTACAAATGCCATTAACCCTTGATCATCATCTTCATCATTGTGATTACGAGCTTCTCGTTTTGCTTTCAGCTCTGCAGCTTTTTCTTCAATCAGAACTGAAGTTTCCCGGTCGCTGTGACAGCCGGTTCCCGCAGGAATCAGCTTACCGATAATAACATTCTCTTTCAGTCCGATCAGATAATCCTTCTTCGCCTTAATAGCAGCCTCAGTCAGTACTTTGGTTGTTTCCTGGAAGGATGCCGCAGACAGGAAGGAATCCGTTTCTACAGATGCTTTTGAAATACCCAGCAGAACCGGACGGAAAGTTGCCGGAACCTGACCGCTCAGCAAAGCTGCGCGGTTGACTTTTGTAATTTCCGTCAGAGAAATCTGGATACCCGGGTTCAGCTTCGTATCGTTGCCTTCTACTACGATTACTTTACGCAGCATCTGACGGATCATGACCTCGATATGCTTATCAGAAATTTCGATACCCTGACTCTGATATACTTTCTTTACTTCTTTTAGAATATAGTTTTGTACATCGCGTACTCCCGCTACATCTAACAGCTCTTTTGGATCAACCTGGCCTTCTGTGATCTTATCGCCTGCTTCAACAGTAGCGCCGACCTGCATCCAAGGACGAATTGCCTGCGCCAAGTTCACTTTATGAGTAATGGTTTCCTTATCGTTGGTTATCATTACTTCATAACCGCTTCCGCTTTCCAGCTGGTTGATCGCGGTAATCTCGCCCGTGATCTTCGCTAATACAGCTGCGCTCTTCGGACGGCGAGCTTCAAACAGCTCCTCAACACGTGGCAGACCCTGGGTGATATCTCCGCCGTCAGCAGAAGCTACACCACCGGTATGGAAAGTACGCATGGTCAGCTGTGTGCCTGGCTCACCAATTGATTGAGCGGCCATGATACCGACAGCTTCTCCGACTTCCACTACTTTACCGGTTGCCATATTACGTCCATAGCATTTCTTACATACACCGTAAATAGATTTACAAGTGAATGCAGAACGGATACGGACACCGGTTACGCCTGCATCAACAATACGTTTCGCGATATCCTCTGTAACAAATTCATCAGATTCGATGATAACCTCTTTGGTTTTCGGATCGATGATCGTCTCCTTGATATAGCGTCCGACCAAACGATCTTCCAGTGACTCAATGACACTGTTTGTCTTGCGGTCAATAATTTCTTCAATATAGTAGCCCTTATCAGTACCGCAGTCTTCCTGTTTAACAATAACATCCTGGGCTACATCTACCAGACGGCGGGTCAGATAACCTGACTCTGCAGTCTTTAATGCGGTATCCGTCAGACCTTTACGCACACCATGGGTGGAAATAAAGAACTCTGATACGTTCAGTCCTTCACGGAAGCAGGAATAGATCGGTACCTCGATGATACTTGGAACATATCCATCTTTCGTCGATTTTGACTGAGACGGCTTACTCATCAATCCGCGCATACCGGCTAACTGAGTAAAGTTCGAGATATTACCACGGGCTCCGGAACGGGACATCATGTTGATCGGATTTTTCCGATCCAATGATTTCATCAATTCTCCAGCAATGTCATCCTTAACATCAGCCCATAGCTTGTTTAAGTGACGTTCCCACTCCTGCATCGTCAACTTACCTTTGTGGCGCATTGTCATCAGCTGAGCAGCCTTTTTCTTGCCCTCTTCAACATGCTCGTATTTATTCGGCGCAACCTCAATATCCGCCAAAGACACCGTAACCCCGGCAACTGTTGAGTATTTGAATCCCATGTTCTTGATCTCATCCAGAATTTCAGCGGTTGTGTCCACATCATAACGTTTGAAGACTTCACCGATAACTTTTCCTAAATCCTTTTTCTTAAAGGCAGATACAATCGGCAGCTCTTGCAGCGCAGCCTTAATATCACAGCCCATCGGAACAAAGTATTTATCCGGTGTTGCCTGGAAATTTTCGGTGCTCACTTCATTTAAATACGGGAAGTCAGCTGGGAACATATCATTGTAAATAACCTTACCGACAGTTGTAAGCAGATATTTACGGTTTTGTTCTTCAGTGAAAGAAGTCTTCTTCATCGCACTTGCCAAAACGGCAATGCGGGAATGCAGGTGTACTTCCTTGCTCTCATATGCCATCAATACCTCATTGACACTGCGGTAAACATGGCCTTCACTGTCCGCATACGTATTCCACAAAGCAGCTACATCCGGACAGTCCACTGACAGATAACGTTCAGCCTCACGGCGGAACTCCTCTGCTGTTTCTTCCATTGTCAGATAGAAGTTACCCATGACCATATCCTGTCCAGGGGTAACGATTGGCTTACCATCCTTTGGTCCCAAAATATTGTGAGAACCGAGCATCAGGATCAGAGCTTCGGCTCGTGCCTCTTCACTAAGCGGTACGTGCACGGCCATCTGATCACCATCGAAATCGGCGTTGAACGCAGTACATACTAGCGGATGCAGACGAATTGCCCGGCCTTCAACCAATTTCGGTTTAAAGGCCTGAATACCAAGACGATGCAGAGTTGGTGCACGGTTCATCAGAACCGGGTAGCCTTCGATGACATCTTCTACGATATCCCAAACCCTAGGGTCTAAACGATCGATTAATTTTTCCGCAGTCTTAGGATTGCTGGCGATTTCACGATTCACAATTTCATTGATTACAAAAGGCTTAAACAGCTGGATTGCCATTTCCCTAGGCAGCCCGCACTGATACATCTTTAAATCTGGGCCGACCGCAATAACGGAACGTCCTGAGAAATCAACACGCTTACCTAACAGGTTCTGACGGAAGCGTCCCTGTTTACCTTTTAAAGAATGAGACAGCGACTTCAGAGCACGGCCACCGGCACCGGTGATCGGTTTGGAACGGCGTCCATTATCAATCAGAGCGTCTACCGCTTCCTGAAGCATACGCTTTTCATTCTGTACGATGATTGCCGGAGTACCCAGCTCCAGCAGTTTCTTCAAACGGTTGTTACGGGTGATAACACGACGATATAAATCATTCAGATCGCTGGTCGCAAAACGGCCGCCGTCCAACTGCAGCATCGGGCGCAGATCTGGTGGAATTACCGGAATTACAGAAAGCACCATCCATTCCGGCTTGTTATCAGAATGGCGGAATGCCTCTACCGTATCCAAACGCTTGATCAGCTTTTTGCGCTTTTCACCCTGAGCAGTTTCCAGCTGTGTTTGGATTTCCGTATATTCTTTTTCAAGATCAACTTCTTCCAACAGGGTTTGAGCTGCTTCTGCACCAGTCTGGGCAGTGAAAGAACCCGGCCCATAGATTGCAATATTTTCACGGTATTCTTTTTCAGAAAGAACCTGTTTATATTCCAGCTTCGTATCCTTAGGATCCGTAACAATCCAGCTGACAAAATAAACGACTTCTTCCAGCTGCTTCGGTGTTACGTTTAATAATAGTGCCATGCGGGATGGGATTCCGCGCAGATACCAGATATGGGCAACCGGAGCAGCCAGTTCAATATGTCCCATGCGCTCACGGCGAACACTGGATTTTGTTATCTCAACACCGCAGCGATCGCAGATCACACCTTTGTAACGAACTTTTTTATATTTACCGCAATAACATTCCCAGTCCTTTGATGGACCGAAGATACGCTCACAAAACAAACCATCTCGTTCTGGTTTTTGAGAACGGTAGTTGATGGTTTCCGGTTTTTTTACTTCGCCATGAGACCATTCGTGAATGCGATCAGGTGACGCCAGTGATACTTGAATGGAAGCAAAATTGTTAACGCTCATCTCTTACGCCTCCTTCTCTTCTACATCTGTTTCTTCTTCTAATACTTCAAATTCTTCGTCTTCTTCGATTATTGTTACCGGATCGCTCAGATCAATTTCTTCACCGTCTTCATCAGATTCTTCATCCAGATCAACGACGACTTCTTCCTCATCAGCTGCTTCTATCGGAGCAGTGATCGGAGGCAGCGCCGCTGCTTCATCGCCATCGGGTTTCATCAGATCAACTTCATTGCCAGCTTCATCCAGCATCTTCACATCGATCGCCAAAGCCTGCAGCTCATGCTTCAATACGCGGAATGATTCTGGAATTCCCGGTTCAGGAATATCTTTACCCTTTATGATAGATTCATAGGTTTTGGTGCGGCCAACAATATCATCAGATTTAACGGTTAGGATTTCCTGGAGAGTATGCGCAGCACCATATGCTTCCAATGCCCAAACTTCCATCTCACCAAAACGCTGACCGCCATTCTGTGCTTTACCGCCCAACGGCTGCTGCGTAACCAGAGAATACGGTCCGGTTGCACGGGCATGCAGTTTATCATCAACCATGTGAGCCAGCTTGATCATGTACATGACGCCTACTGAGATACGTTCATCAAATGCCTCACCGGTACGGCCGTCATACAGAACCATCTTGCCATCTTTTGTCATGGCTGCTTCTTCCATGATCTGACGCAGTTCATCATTGCTGATACCGTCAAATACCGGAGTGGCGAATTTAACTCCCAATTTCTTTGCCGCAAATCCCAAGTGGATTTCTAATACCTGACCGATATTCATACGGGAAGGTACACCAAACGGATTCAGCATAATGTCAATCGGCGTTCCATCCGGCATATACGGCATGTCTTCCTGCGGTAAAATTTTGGAAATGACACCCTTATTACCATGGCGTCCGGCCATCTTATCACCTTCAGAAATCTTACGTTTCTGAACGATATATACTTTGATGGTTTCATTTACTCCAGGCGGCAGTTCATGTCCTTCACTTCGTTTAAAGCTGCGGATTGAATGAACAATGCCGGCTCCGCCGTGCGGTACTTTCAACGAATTGTCACGGACTTCACGTGATTTTTCACCAAAGATCGCCAGCAGCAGCTTTTCTTCCGGAGAAATTTCGCTCTGTCCCTTCGGCGTAACTTTACCAACCAAGATATCGCCTTCCATAACTTCAGCGCCGACCATGATAATACCGCGGCTATCCAAATTACGGCATGCGTTTTCGGAAACATTCGGAATATCACGGGTGATTTCCTCAGGTCCCAATTTTGTTTCACGACAATCAATATCATATTCCTCAATATGAATGGATGTATAGACATCATCGCGAACCAAACGTTCACTCATGATGATTGCATCCTCATAGTTATAGCCATACCAAGTCATGTATGCGATCGTGACGTTTTGTCCAAGTGCTAATTCACCGTTTTCCATGGATGGACCATCGGCCAAGATATCGCCTTTTTCGATCTTCTCGCCCTTGCGAACAATCGGAATCTGGTTCATGCTGGTTGAATTGTTGGAACGGGTGAATTTCTTTACACGATATTCGCGTTTGCCTTCTTTTTCCGCAACGATGATACGCTGTGAATCAACATATTCAACGACACCATCATTCTTCGCAACGATACCAGCACCGGAATCCTTTGCGATCACGTGCTCAATGCCGGTTCCGACAAACGGTGAATGCGGTTTAACCAAAGGCACTGCCTGACGCTGCATATTGGCACCCATCAGGGCACGGGAAGCATCGTCATTTTCTAAGAACGGAATACAGGCAGTCGCAACCGAAACGATCTGTTTCGGACTGACGTCGGCTAATTCTACGCTTTCGCGCTTCGCCAAGATCGTGTCACCGTTTAAACGGGATACGACCTGCTCATTTACAAGTCTGCCATCGATAACTTCATTGGCTTGGGCAATTACATAATCTGCTTCTTCATCGGCAGAGAGATAAATCGCTTCTTCCGATACAGTTCCATCTGCTTCTACTTTACGATACGGAGTCTGAATAAAACCATATTCATTGATCTTCGCATATGTAGTCAGGTTGGAGATCAATCCGATATTCGGTCCTTCAGGGGTCTCAATCGGACAGATTCGTCCATAGTGAGAAGAATGTACATCTCGAACTTCAAAGCCGGCACGATCACGTGTCAGACCGCCCGGTCCCAATGCTGAAATACGGCGCTTATTGGTCAGCTCAGCCAGCGGATTCTGCTGATCCATGAACTGAGAAAGCTGAGAACTCGAGAAGAACTCTTTAATGGCAGCTGTCAGCGGACGAATGTTCATTAGTTTTTTCGGTGTTAAGGTTGCTACCTCCGCGATGGACATACGTTCCTTTACAACCCGTTCCATACGGGATAAACCGATTCTGAACTGGTTCTGAATCAGCTCGCCCACCGAACGAATCCGGCGGTTGCCCAGCATATCAATATCATCGGTATCGCCGGCCTCCTCCATTACGTTCAGATTATAGGAATAGAATGCATACATATCGGAAATGGTAATAGTGTGCTTATTGGCAAACGGATCGTTGCCGATTACCGTTACCACCGCATCGCTGTCGAGCGTACGGATCTTGATTTCCTGTACTGCGGCACCGACTAACCATGCATAAACCGTGCCCTTCTGCACACGATTTTTCACTTCTTCCAAGGCCTTACTGGAAAGCACTTCATTACGTACCCGCGGAGTGTATCCGTAAGCGAACTTTTCACCGTCTTCATCCATCAGATCATGCCCCTGCTCATCGGTTAAACGACCCAATGAATACATGCGCTGTCCATAATTCAGCACATCATCCATATTGCTTTTATCAAGCTTTATTTTCTTTGCGATAATACCGCCTTCAACCGTGATTTTCTCAGCCTTGCTCATCAACAGCTGAACATCTTCTTCACTCAAGATATCACCGGCATACAGCGTAATCTCATCCAATTCAATATCACCAGCCAGTACGCGGCCTACCAAACCGCTTGCGTAGTCGGTTGGGACAACGACCGGATCTTCATGATTAAACAACGGATTGAATGGGAAAGCAGTTACATAAACGCCCTTTTTCAATTCAACACGCAATTTTTCGCGCTCCTCACGGGTAATATGCGTACCGCTCTTCACAATCACATTGCCATTAACATCTAAAATATCCTGCGCCAGCAGGTTATGTTCCAGACGATTGATCGCATTCAGTTTTTTACATAATTTAAAGCGTCCTGCCTTGGTCAGATCATAGCGGCGTGCATCAAAAAATTTCGCATTCATCAGGTTGATGGATCCATCCAGCGTAGGAATTTCATCCGAACGCTGATTCTCATAAATAGAAAGCAGCGCTTCCTGCGTAGTTTTTACCTTATCTGATAATAAGGTATTTTCAATTTCCTCATATTTTCCAAAATAAGCGGCGTACAGGTTTTGATATAGATCAAAAAACTCTACATTGTCGGTGTTTTCCGGCAGATCCACCGGAATCTCACGGCCCATGGCCGTTAAGAAGTTTTTGATATGTGTAGTATCAAAAGCATCCTCGCTGCGATCAAGATCGACAGACATGCCCAATGCTTTAAATAAAATTGTTGACAGCATCTTACGTTTGCGATCGATGCTCATGCTCAAAATACGTCCGCTGGACGTCTTTTTCATTTCAGTCATGAATTCAAGCCAAGTACCGCGGCTAGGAATCAACTCGCAGGCATAAGATTCACGTCCGGTCTTCATATCATATCCGGTTGAGAAGTAGGCTCCCGGAGAACGTACAATCTGTGAAACGATTACTCGTTCCGCACCATTGATAATAAAAGTACCGGTTTCCGTCATCATCGGGAAGTCACCCAGGAAGACATCTTCCCATTTTGTCATAACCTCACCGGTTGTTGTATCAGTAATTTCCAGCTCCATTTTTGCTTTCAGCGGAGCCGCAAAGTTACATTCGCGGAACTGGCTTTCTTCCGCAGTATATTTCGGCGTTCCAAATTCATAATCCAAGAACTTGAGTCTGATGTTACCTCCATAGTTTTGGATTGGAAAAATCTCATTAAATACTTCAGCAATACCCTCATCTGTAAACCATTCAAAAGAGTCTGTCTGTACTTCAACCAGATTCGGCAGCTCTAAGTGACCGCTCACTTTTGAATAGTCGCGCCGCTGTGCCTTTTTACCAGCATCAACTACACGATAAGTTTCTTTTTTGTCCATGCACGCCATCCTTTCTACATTTTTTCTGCCATGGGAAGGGCAGAAAATCCCATTTTACTATACTAGTATTATGCAATTTATTATAATAGCAACTCTTTTTCAAGATGTCAACGTTTTTATGGCCTTTAATATAAAATATCCTTTTTGTTTGTTTATGACTTCACAATTACCAAACACGGAAGCAATATGCGCACAAGCGCTTTCTGCGCCCTGCTGTTTGCGGATCACAACCCAGAGCACGCCCTTATCCCGCAGATGATCTAAGGCTTCATCAAACATTTTATAGATAACTGCCTTGCCGGCACGAATCGGCGGATTGGTAATGATATCAGTAAAAGTGTTCCCAGATATTGCCTGATATACATCAGACACCAGAATTTCCGCAGCAACGTGATTGCGTGCTGCATTCTCTTTGGCAAGCTCAACCGCCCGCGGATTCACATCGACCATCGTAAAGTCCGTATCCGGAAAGCACGATTTCAGGGTAATACCAACCGGACCGTAACCGCACCCCAGATCAAGCGCCGCATCACCGAGCTCTTTTCGTTCAGCGATCGTGTCTAACAGCACCCGGGTACCGTAATCCACTTCATTTTTTGAGAAAACACCAGTATTCGTAATAAAGCGCAGATTAAAACACCAAAACCGGAAAGAAATTTCCTTCCGGTTATTTTCCAGATGACGATTATCGGTAAAATAATGATCCATACGATCGTCCTCCCTTTTAGGTGACAAAAAGCCCGAAGGCTTTTTGTTGTTATCAGTGATATAAGAATTATTTAACTTCTACAGTAGCTCCTGCATCCATTAATTTTTTCTTGATTTCTTCTGCTTCTTCAGGCTTGATGTTTTCCTTGATTGCAGATGGGCATTTGTCAACTAAGCCCTTTGCTTCAACCAGACCTAAACCGGTTACTTCGCGCACAACCTTAATAACAGCTACTTTAGTAGGTCCAACATCTGTCAGCGTTACTGTAACTTCGCTTGGTCCTTCAGCAGCGCCGCCATCAGCCGGTGCAGCAGCTACAGCTACCGGTGCAGCAGCAGTAACGTCAAACTTTTCTTCGATTGCTTTTACTAAGTCGTTCAGTTCAAGAATAGTAGCTTCTTCTAAGTAAGCTAAAATTTCCTCATGTGTTAATTTTGCCATGTTCATTTCCTCCTATTGGTTATTAGTTTTCTTCTCGGCTGTCAGCTACCGCTTTTACAGCACATGCGAATTGGCGAACCGGTGACTGCAGACAGCTTAACAGCATGGACAGCATACCCTCACGGTTCGGCAGAACAGATAATTCTTTGATTGTATCTACGCTTACAACCTTACCTTCAACGGCACCACCCTTGATCACTAAGTGCTCATGAGTTTTGGCGAATTTCGCCAGGATGCGGGAAGGAGCGACTGCATCGTCACCAAATGCAACTGCATTCGGTCCGGTCAAGCTTTCCGTTAAACCGTCAAATCCAGCTTCAACTGCAGCGCGCTGAGTCAATGAGTTCTTATAAATTTTAAACTCGATGTTCTCTTCGCGCAGCGCTCTGCGCAGCTGGGTCATTTCGGCAACGGTAAGACCGCGATACTCGACAACAACCGTTGACTGAGATGCTTTCATTTTGTCTGCAATTTCAGTAACGACCGCCTTTTTAGCGTCGATAATCGACTGATTCATATCTTACACCTCCTGATTTTATATGTCACAATATACCAGGGAAAAATATAAAACACTCACACCGCAAGACAGTGTGAGTGAACATTTATGTTTCGCTCTACACCTCGGTAACATGATTAAGTGCATTGCACCGTTACTGTCTATGGTATATTGATAACAACGATATTCTAAAGGAAACTCCGCTGTTTGTCAACTAGCGGGAAGTTTCGATTTTAATGCCCGGGCCCATGGTTGTGGACAGCACTACATTTTTCATGTAAACGCCCTTGACGGCAGCCGGACGGGCACGCAGCAGTACATCATAGATCGCCTTGAAGTTTTCAACCAATTTTGCATCGTCGAAACTCTTTTTACCGATCAACATATTGATATTTCCTTCTTTATCAACACGGTACTCTACTTTACCTTTTTTGATATCCTCGATCGCTTTGGCAACGTCCATTGTTACCGTGCCGGTTTTCGGGTTTGGCATTAAACCTTTTGGACCTAATACGCGTCCCAGTTTACCAAGTTCTCCCATCATGTTTGGAGTGGCTACGATGACATCAAAGTCAAACCAGCCTTTTCCGATCTGTTCTAATAATTCTTTGCCGCCAACATAATCAGCGCCGGCATCTTTTGCTTCCTGTTCCTGAGGTCCCTGTGCAATGACACAAACCTTCTGAGAACGTCCGGTACCGTTGGGCAGCACCATCGCACCGCGGATCTGCTGATCAGCATGACGAGGGTCTACATTTAAGCGGAAGCTTACTTCCACCGATTCATCAAATTTTGCAAAGCTTGCTTCTTTCGCCAGTTTTACCGCTTCATCAATAGAATAAGATTTTGAACGGTCAACTTTTTTAGCAGCTTCAGCATAGTTCTTTCCTACTTTTGCCATCTTCGTTTACCTTCCTTCCTATTCCATGCCTTCAACGGCAATACCCATGTTTTTAGCAGTTCCAGCTACAATTTTCATAGCTGCTTCAACATCGTTTGCGTTCAGGTCTGGCATTTTGTATTCTGCAATTTCACGCAGCTGATCAACTGTGATCTTACCTGCGATTTCTTTTGAATTTGCAGATGCTTTCTGGATACCGGCAGCTTTCTTTAACAGAATTGCAGCTGGTGTCGTTTTCAATACGAAGTCGAAAGTCTTATCTTCGTACGCTGTGATGATAACCGGTACTAAATCTCCTGCGCGTTCTCTTGTCGCATCATTGAATGCCGAACAGAACTGCGGCATGTTGATGCCTGCAGAAGCCAAAGCCGGTCCTGGTTTTGCGCCGCCTGCCATAAACTGCAGTTTGCACACTTTAGCAACTTTTTTCTTACTCACAAGACACACCTCCTATAAATTGTTGTCTCATGCTGTGGTAATAGAACGGTTGCACGTTCTCCCACGCACTTATAAAACACCACGCAAAAGTGGTGCTCATGTATTATAGCGAGTTTCGCATGAAAAAGCAACTGTTTCCTGTGCGGTTTTAAAAAAAACAAAACCCCAATCCGATATGATCCACCCGGTTTGTAAATGATTCGTTGCAGCTGCCGCTGAGCTTTATCAACTGCATCCAATCCTCCCTTGCCATTAAAAATGTGCTGTGTACAGCACATTGTGTTTATTTGATCGGCCAACAGATTTCTGTCACAAATTCATTAGGATTTTGGGTTGCCATATAGCCAACTCTATAAATTGCAAACTGACAGCCGTTGATTTCATAATCATGGCCGGCGAACCATGCGGACAAAGCCATGCTGACATCCGTACACTGACTGTAATCGCCTTTAAAAGTGATTGACGCGACACGAGTTTCCGGCAGTTCCTTAAATTTCAAATTTTCTGTGTCCTGATATTGGCCCGGCTGAATGCTTGCCGCTATTTCCACATCGACTTCCGACTCCTTGAAGCCCTCATCATGGAAATAGCAGCGGGTCTGCTTATCCTTCGTGTAGGGCAGATCCAGCTGCAGCGCCTGCAGTTCTTTGGTCATTCCCATCCACATCAGATGCTCATTTTCATAGCTTGGTATAATACCTCTTTTGGTGACTGCATATATCGCAGGAATGGTTTTAATTTCTACTTGGTAATTCATAAACATGTCCTCCTTTACAAGAATTTGCTTTGCTGTTTCAATCATTTTGATTCGCATATCGATTTTCTTGGCTTCTTCACGCAGTTCGATCAGCTGTATCTCCAAATGTTTTTGGACCTCTTCCGCATTTTGATAATTTTCGAGAATCTCTTTGATACGCGCCGTACTTAACCCAATATCGCGAAGAAACCGAACCTGTGATGCTTCGAAAATCTGTTCTCTTCGATAATAGCGATAACCGCTTTCCTCATCGATGAAAACCGGTTTTAATATATCGTTTTGATCATAAAAACGAAGCATGCGGATACTAATGCTGGTCAAACGTGAAAAATCACCAATCTTAAACATAGAGGACCTCCTGAATTCTGTGCACACATCTATCTTAGAGTATGACATCATGATAGAGTCAAGTAAAAAGCGAAAGAAATTTCTCTCGCTTCATTTTTTTATAAAAGTGAATTCATTTTGATCAATAAATCATCAATTTCATTCCTTAATATATGTAAGCCGGTTCTTCGTTTTCCGCAATCGCACTCCACAATTCAGTCGGTGAGAAGTATTTCAGGCCTCCATATGTTTCATCCTGTACCCCATAGAAAGGGTCTAAAATGTAAAAATATGTAATTTCATTTTCTTGATCCGCCAGATATCCAACACAAATTACAAAATGATTCGCTCGCTTCATCTGCGGATATAAGGTATGCATGTCAACTGCTAATATACTGGGATAACCATCATCGATATTTTTCCGCATCCGCAGCTGCCAATTCTTTTTTTCATCCGGGCTATTATTCTGTATCGGCAATGTGTGCACATGATACCCATTTTCTTGATATCCGGGATTCTCTCGATGAAAAACTTCTTGATTGAGAACCTGGGTGATATCTGCGTATTCCGTACCTGTAATCGAACTTGTATGCATTGCCTCGGCCAATTGACCTTGTGTCCGATCAATTCCAAAATACTGTAATATCGTTTTCACAACAGCGGGTCCGCAATAAAAATTATTCTCCTGCACATCCAGCTCCATATTCATGATCACTTTATTATCCTGCTTTTCTGATTTCGCCGGAACCTCAAAATTCGTATTCTGATCAACATTCGTTTTTGTTTTTGTTTCTTTAACAGTTTGCGGCGCTTTATTCTGTTCATTATGAATCGAACAGCCGCCAAGCACGATTGAAGAGCTCAGCATCATCCCAGCCAGCAGTATATAAATCACCTTTTTTTGTTTCATAATCATCACCTGAAGCACGGATAATTTTTTCCTTGCTCATATAATATGTAAAATCTATCCAATCTTTTTATAAAGACATTTGCACAATATTAGCTCATTTATATTTTTTGGTTTTTCGCAGCTTTGCGATTAGTTCGCTTCGTTATGCTTTTTCATCGCTTCACTTTTCGAATTTGCGGCACGCATTGCCTCGATCACAGCAGATCGAAAACCACGGTTCTCCAAAACTGCCACCCCTTCAATCGTAGAGCCGCCTGGTGAACATACTTGATCTTTCAAGGCACCGGGATGCAGGCCACTTTCCAGCACCATACGTGCCGAACCAAGAACCGCTTGGGCACAGAAGGTATACGCCTGTTCCCGCTTCATTCCTAATAAAACCGCACCGTCTGCCATCGCTTCAATCAACATATATATAAAGGCAGGTGAAGCACCGCTGGCAGTACCCGCTGCTGATACGATTGTTTCACTCAAAATTTCACAGCGTCCAAAGCTGGAAAACAACTCTTTCATCATGATAATTTCGTCCGTGTTCATATTAGAACTGCCGCATAACGCCGTCATCCCTTCCATTACCGCTGCAGGAGTGTTTGGCATAATGCGTGCAACCTTAATTTCCCTTCCGAACATGTGCTGTACATTATCGATTGTCTGACCTGCCGCAATATCTACAATGATGACATTTTCCTTAACCTGATCGCGAATTTCTTCAATCAGATCACGATACATATGCGGCTTAACTCCCAGCACCAGAATATCACTGATTTTTGCCGTTTCAGCCTGCTCAGCCAGTTGTACGTGATATGTGTTTTTCAATGTCTTTAAGCGATCCAGATGATGATCGGTAATATACATATTTTCGCCGGAAACAGCGCCGGCTTTCAAAATACCTTCGGCAATCGCTTTGCCCATATTTCCGCATCCGATAAAGCCAATCGTTTTTTTCATGATCCTACCTCTTTTCTATCCTTATTATACGCATTTCTCAATACATCAGCAAGAACGAAACAGGAAGTGCAGTCAGCACTCCCTGTTTTTTAAAGATCATCCAGATCACAGGAACTTTCAGCATCAGAAATTCTAAAGCAGCCGCTCTGGTGATCCTTATTTTTCAGCACTTCATCAATCAATTCATCTGCATCCTCATAAGACTCCCGTCCCATATAGGTTTCTATCAGCATCCCTAAGGTGACACCGTAAAGGACACGGCAGCGGGCATCATCACTCATACATGATACTGCCATATGAAAAGGAGAACCTCCTCGCACATCAGTAAAAATCAGAATTTCATCTTCGCCGGCAAATTTTGAAATTGCACATTTCATCCGAGCAAGCAGCTGCTGCGCTGAATCACCCTCGGGAAAATCAAAGCTATATAGTTCAGCACCGGCCGTTTTGCCCAAAATGAGCGTAAAGGCAGATAGGATTCCACTGGCAAAAGATCCATGTCCGCTCACAAAGATCCGTATCATGATGCTTTATCCGGCAGATGAGACAGCGGCTCTTCAAATGGATTAACAGCCGTGTCAATACCACTGTCCCGCGCTCCCATCGCAGCTACCAGTTGAAAAGGAATCGCATGTAGAATAACTGCCAAATATTTATTAACGGTTAACGGAAAGATCATATCTCGCTTAGTTGCGTCTTTCAAATGCTTCGTCGTGATTACATAAATACGTTCGGTATACTTTTTAAATACATCTCGAAACTGCAGAAGCCGTTCCCACTCTACTTCATCCGCTCCGATCATAAAGATTGCCTGATCAGGTTTCAGCGCCATATTGGGGCCGTGTGCATATTCTTCAATATCATAGCTTATCGTCGGTTTGCGAAACATCTCACCGATCTTTAAAGCCGCTTCAAGGGCAGAACCGCTGTCTACTCCATATCCCAAAACATGAAGACGTTCGCTTTCCAAAAAATCATTTTTATTCTCTTGATACCATTTGATACAGTCATCAAAGACCGCCGGCAGCTCTTCTAAAAGATGACGCAGTTCTTCTTGGTATTTTTCATATATTTCATTCGTCATTTTCTGCTGTGCAAGTCCTAGCTCAAGTGTCCACAAATAAAGTGTCAGCACCGTAACTGTAAAGCCTCTGGTTTCAGGAGGCGTCAATTCTTTTCCACAGCGAAGATGAATGACTTCATCGACATGATGGGTGATTTCGCTATTTAGATCCTCACACAGCACCGCAGTTAAATAACCTTCCTGTTTTGCTTTCTGCATCACTTGAATCGTAGAAATGCTCGTACCGGTCTGGGAAATACCTAAAAATAAAACTTCTGTTTTATCATAATGCGGATCGACCCGTTCATAATTCGCAAATATTGTTGGATAATGAGCCTCCGCATCAATGTGCAGCAAATGCTTCATATAATAGCTTCCGATCACCGAAGCATGATAAGAAGTACCCGATCCTAAAAAATAAATTTTTTTGATAGGATAACGACGAAATAATTCTATAAACGGTCGGATAAATACTTGCCGATCAGCATAAGCCTGCTTCAATGCCCGCGGTTGATCCATAATATACCCAATAACGGTAGGTTTTTCCATAAACTACTCCTTTCCTAATGTTAAAATTGTGTCCGTAAAATCCAGTTTTGCCTCACCAGGAACCATCTGCGCAAAGAGACGAACTCCCTTTTTAGCTAGATAGATCAAAGAATGGATTTCTTCCTGATTGACATAAACTGTCTTCTTAATCGGTATTGTATTAGGCCGATTTGACAGATTGCCGATCGTAATATCAGTAAATGGATAGCCGGATTTCAAGAGTGCTTCCAACTGCTGTGGAGAATTTGCAAGGATCAAAACCCGTGCACCGCGATCCGCATGTCTCAATAATTTTTCTGCAGCGATTTTTGGACTTAGAATGGTTAAGGACACTGACGGCGGACATCCAAATTTCAAAGCTGTTTTACGCAAATTATCATGAACGATCATATCATCAATGATGAGCACTTTCTGCACGCCGAGATGCGGTATCCAAAAATTACTGACCTGTCCATGTATGAGACGATCATCTATTCGTATATCAACAATACTCATGTGCCTTTCCCCTTTCAAAGTGAAAAGCTATATGAGATGGAAGCATATAGCTTTTCACAGAGTATTTTAATAATCCACGATTCCATAATAGCGGCGTGTCGCTGCACTCTTCCCGGTACGTTCGATCATGTAGTTCGTAATGAGTTCTTCAATGCAGACATTGAGGATAACCGGTGAAAAATAACCACGGTACGCGTCATCCACTCCCGGAAGCTCAAACTGTGCAGTATCAATTACAACAAGCTTTTTAGAAGCATATTTTCTTAAGAACCGTTCGACCCGCTCATCCAATACTCTTGTAGGACCTTCACTTTTCAGCAAAATGATATTTGTGTCATCATCCGCTATTTCCAAGCAGCCGTGAAAGAACTCTGCCGCATTCATTATTTGTGTTTTTTGACGGAATAATTCTTCCGCAATATCCGCCGCATACTTCAAAGCTTCTCCCTGATTAAGTCCCGAGTAAATCCAAAGCTGAAATGGTTCCTCATGATAGCGTTCAACAAAACCTTGAGCAGTTTCATCATATGCGTCCAAAACATGACAAAGGGCTTCCGGTAACTGTTCCAGCGATGCACAAAAGGACTCATAATCGGGGAAATCACCATGATTATAAAGCAAACGAAATACAAAATAATATAGGGTAAGATAACGAATAGGCGAACTTTCTACATCAAGCATTACTTTATATGCAACTTGATTAGCAACCGGAGTATCATCAATCATAACGAATCCGATGCATGGAATATGATGTTCTTTGCAATACGCTGAAAGCTGTACGGTTTCAATCATCGTTCCGGTCTTTGCCATAATCACAACCAAAGAATCCTGATTCAACTGTTTATAGTTTGATACCATAAGTTCTGCTGCTTCTTCCCAATACGCCGGAATATCCGATAATCGTTTTATGATTTCAGCAAACGCCATAATGGTAGTAATCGAACCGCCTGATCCGGCAAAGAATATATTTTTATAACCATGCTGAGATATGCGATCCGCTGCCTGCTCTGCTTCCGCTCGGGCGGCAATGGTCGTTTTACCATGTTCACGATAGATGTGCTTAAATTCAGATACTAAATCCTTATACACAATAATCACCTCTCATTCTATGCTAAAATGCCTAAGACACCGCAGATAAATCCAATGATGATACCAGCCATAATATAACCGACTTTAACTTTCTTTTTTAGGCAGTAATACACTACCAACGTGGCAATTAGGGGTAACAGCTGCGGCATGATTTGATCCAAATACTCTTGAATTACAATTTTATTGCCACTGATCGTAAACTGAAGCGGACTGGAAACTGCAATTTGTGTCGCTATCATACAGCCAACCGCTGTGATTCCCACAATTCCTGCACAATAGGTAAACAAACTCATTTGACCGCTCTGCTCAATTTTTGTCAAAAAGTCATTGCCGTTCCGATAGCCAATAAATAACCCAAAATAGCGAACCAGAAAATGAGGAACATTAAACATGATCAAAAATACAAACGGGGCGATGATATTTCCCTTTAAAGCGAAGCTTACACCAATAGCAGCGGCCAAAATCCGAAAAATACCCCAGAAGAACGTATCACCGATACCCGAAAGCGGACCCATCAGCGCCAACTTAATCGCATTGATTGAGTTAACATCAAAACTAGGATCTTTTTCATATTTTTCTTCCATTGCGATTGAAATTCCCATAACAAAGGTCGATGGGGCAACGGTCATATTGAAGGCCTCCATATGTCTGCGAAGAGCCTCGGCTAAACGCTGCTTATCATCCCCATAAATCTTTTTAAGCACTGGCATCATACTATAATCAAAACCCAGTGCTTCCATACGTTCAAAATTATAGGAACCGAGCAGGGTGAAAGAACGCCAGAATACCTTACGAAAATCTCTTTTGGTAATATTGTACTCTTTATTTACAAAATTTTTGTCTTTACTCATAGGAGATCCTCCTCTTCTTTTTTAACACTGTCTGCCTTCAGCATATACATTACCCATGCAATCGCAACCGCAATTAAAGTAATTGCCATCATATCCAAACCTGTGTAAGCAGCCGCAACAAATCCGACGATGAAAAAAGGAATCAAGCGCGTCTCCATCAAGATCTGCATAAGCATCGCAAAGCCTAGCGCCGGCAGCAGGGACGAAACCGCTGTCAGCCCTTGAGTCACCCACTCCGGAAGCTGTTTTACAATCGCTTCCACAGCCCCGCTTCCCAAATAAATCGTAAAAAACGTAGGGAAGAAATATAATACGAATGTTATGAGTCCACAAGAATAGTGAATCCAGGTCATGCCCCGGATATTCACGGCTTCTGCATACTGATCTGCCTTATGCATCATTCCAGAAAAGAACGTCATTTTTACGGTATTCATAAATTGCATCAGAATGGACACCGGTAATCCAAAGGTAATTGCTACCTCTGCACCTTTTCCTGTCATTAAAGCAAACGCCGTACCAATCGTACCTCCGGTTCCAATATCCAATTGCGCGGATAAGCCGATACCGGTTGCGCCCATCCAAATCAACTGCAGCTGACCGCCTATGATAACCCCCTGCTTTACATCTCCCAGAACCAAACCGACTAAGAAGCCGGTGACCAACGGCTCTCGAAATTTCGATTCACCGAGCCAGTCACCTTCCAAAGCGGTAAGGGCAGCGATACATCCAATCAACATAGCTTGTAGTATCATAATTTATCTCCTCTTCTAAATAAATTCATCCAACGAATGTGAAGGGTCTGTTATCATTTTCTGAACTTCTACTTTGATTCCCATTTTTTCAATGACAGCTAAATCACGCAGGTCTTGATCCGATACATAAATCGTACCAAGAATAGGCCGCTTTCCCTCTGCGATCCGATTTCCTCCCATATTGACAAATGGAATACAATCACAGTTCTGTACAATTTTCAAAGCATCCTGCACATGCTCTACCAAAACCATGGTATTGTAATCGAATCCATTTAGCTTGGGAATTACCGCGATTGCTTCATCTAGCGGTTTAACCCATAGCTTTACTGCTGCCGGTTTCGCAAATTGAACGGCCATTTTCATTGTTTCATTACCCGCAACTGCATCACTTGCTATTAGAATTCCCTTAACATTTAAGCTGGTGGACCAACCAAACGTTACTTGTGCATGCATAAGCCGATCATCTATACGCAAAACTTTAATCATTCTGTAACCTCCTTTCTCTCTTATACAGCCCCTTCGAGGTATAACTGGTATAATTTATATACCACTCTACACCATCATTATACAACGTGTATAAGAAAAAGCAATCTTATTTTTTAGCTTACAATTATTACCATTAAAAAAGATCCGACTTTTATCGGATCTAACGAATACTCACATATTTATAAGATGTATATTCCGGGCGATTATAGGATAACGTATATTCCACTAATTCCTGCTGTTCACTATGTCCTTGATAAGCAAATACAAATGCCCGCTCCCCTTCCCTCATATTCAGGTATCGAGCTTTATCTGCATCAAGCGGTTCCACCCATAAGCGCGAACTAATATGAACCGGCATTTTTTTCTTCGTATCCATATAGTCATAAAGTGAACCATCTTTAAAATCATAGCGATCTGCATCAGGAAATAACAAATAAGGGAAATAAGCCTTTTGTAAAGCATATGGTTCATTATTTGCAAACAGAAGACGTACCAGTTCATAAAAGGTATCATACTGCGGAAACAGCTCCTGCAGTCTGGGAATCGCCGCAATTTTTTGAAAAGAGATGATCTCCTTGCGGGGATCCATCCCCCCCATACGGATATCTACACTTAAACGGGTAGAACTATTCATTCCCAATTCAATACGATTGCTGTTTGCTTTTGTTACATAGGTTCCTTTTCCATGAACGCTGACAAGATAGCCCTCCTCAATCAGCAGACCAACGGTTCTGCGAATCGTCATGCGGTTAATACCATATAATTTAGCCATTTCCCGCTCGGATGGTATTTTCATTC
The DNA here is from genome assembly GCF_009831105.1 of Copranaerobaculum intestinale. Classification (GTDB taxonomy): domain Bacteria; phylum Bacillota_I; class Bacilli_A; order Erysipelotrichales; family Erysipelotrichaceae; genus Copranaerobaculum; species Copranaerobaculum intestinale. The sequence continues at coordinate 20,624 of NZ_WUUQ01000001.1, forward strand.
CTGTGCAATATTCTCCGCGATGAATTTTTTCAATGATACTGTCCTTCAGTTGTAAATATAAAGGCTGAGCATAATTATTCATACGGAAACCCCGCTTTCGAAAACATAAAAATCCGGAACAGCCGCAATTTCAAAATACTCTATGCAGCGCTGCGATTTATCAAATGTCTTTCCTTTTAAGACAAGCACTTCATCATCTGTCAGTTCCAGCAACCTTTTTTCATTTTCGCTAGCTTTCACAAGCAGAATTTCCTCTTCACTCTTTCTAATTTCAATTTGATATTCATCATTCAGAAATTGGTAAAAGGAACGATCATTCAATTGGACCTGTTCCATTCCCGGTACCAGCTCTTCAGGAATATAACTCGTTTCAATCGTTTTAGGCTGACCCTCTACAATTCTTAAACGTTGAAAAAAGATTAACGGCGAGGCCAGAGAAACCTGCAATTTCTGAGAAAGATATCGATTTGCTTCTAATATCTCATTTTTTAAAATACGGATTTCACAAGTCAAGCCAGCATCTTCCAGTGCTTTTGTCGTAGACGAAAACTTAGCTAGCTGACGTGTAATTTGGATTCGTTTATTCTTCATAAGACCTCGCCTTCCATGCAAAGTGGTATAAGTGGTCTAAACCATTTCCTCTATTGTATCGAATTCACGAAAGTTCTTCAAGTCCAAACGATAACGATCATTTTAATTGGAAAGTAACCGTTACCGGATTGTGATCTGAATACATAAAATCCGTGTCAATGTTGGTAGCAGCTGCTTCAATATTGTCAGATACGATAAATCCATCCAGAACTGCCGTGTAATTTACATTCTTTTGATATGGCATATCCGTGCTTCGGCAGGTGGCAACTTCTTTTTTATTATCTGCCTGAACAATATGGAAATGTTCTGCGATATCTTTATCATGAATCTGGAATACCCATGCCGGTACTTTCTGTTCAGTTTGAAATGTATGAAGGGAATCTGCAATATCATGGTTGAAATCGCCCCCGACAATTACATAATTTCCCTTTTTATATTCATCACTCATTGCCTTATTTAATACTTTCAACTGTTTTTGACGAATTTTACCGCCTTTATCATAAGCTGACATATGCGAATTGATCAACACCAGATCCTTGCCGTTATCCAACGGTATCCGGCTAACCATAAAACAGCGATCCAAATCTGTGAATTTTGTAATGAAGCTGTTATCTACCGGATATTGGCGGCGTACCGTATCCTTGACTTGATATTTACTCAAGGTAAGCAGTCCCGCCTTTACTGCCCCATGCGGTTCATGAAATGGATACAGTAAATACGCAGAATGAAAATTCAAAGTGAAAATATCCGCATAATGCTTCATCGCCTTTTCGATCTTTGCCCGCTGATCAACATGAAAACTGCGGGTTGCGTCAACATCTACTTCCTGAAAAAAGTAGAAATCAGAGCTTTCCCGTTGAATTGTATCAATTACCCCGCTGGTATTGTCTAATACAATTTTTTCACTTTGCGCACGTCCATTTTTACCCTGGACTTTCGTACCGTCCTTCATTTCCCCGCTGTCCATAAAGAATGAAAAATCATGGTCATAAGCACCGAAACCGATATTATACGTGGTTAACGTAAACGTTTGTGAAGCTTTTGCCATTGAAATTTGCTGATTCTCTGTTTTCACATTGGTATTGTCGGCAATGCGATAATATTGGAAACTCATGTAGCCAACATATCCGGCTACAAACAAAATTGGTATCAGAAGCAGAATACCGATCGTTAAAAGAATGCGTTTTGTACGTTTTTTCATAAGAACCCTCCAAAAAAAAGAAGAACAAAAAAAGCTTAGCTGCTGGTCGTTTTCTTGTTCTCTTCGCTGATGATGAACTTTCCTTTATTGTACTCCACTTGTGAATGATTGTAAATCCATGTTTATCCGTTATAATAAGGATAGGTGATACAATGCGAACAGAAGCAGAAATGATGCAGCTTTTACTGGAAACGGCAAAGCAGGATACAAATATTGTAGGTGTTTACCAAAACGGTTCCCGTGCAAATCCCAAGGTGCAGAAAGACATATTTCAGGATTATGATATTGTCTATGTTGTGCAGAAAACCGCGCCCTACATTTTCGATAAAACATGGATTGACCGATTTGGCGAACGGTTATTGATGCAGGATGTAGGAGCAGAGGGAACAAACGCACAGCAGCATGAATATTACGGCTGGCTGATGCTGTTTACAGATGGTAACCGCATTGATTTGCATATTGAAACAATCTCCCATATGCAGGCACACATCAGTGATGAGTCGCTCTGTGAGATATTGCTGGACAAGCAGGATGTTTTCCCAGAGCTGCCCATTTCGAGCGACCGTTCCTTCTGGATCAAAAAACCATCCCAAACGGAATTCTCACAGACCTGCAATGAATTTTGGTGGTGTCTTAACAATGTAGCAAAAGGTATTTGGCGCGGTGATGACAGTTACGCATTTGATCAGCTGAATTACTATGTGCGTCCGATGCTGTTGCGACTATTGGAATGGAAAGCCGGAAGCATGCAAGATTTTCAGTGCAGCGGCGGAAAAAGCGGAAAATATCTGAAAATCTATTTAAGTGAACACCTTTGGAAACGATATTTGAAGACGTATGTAGGATATGACAGTGACCTTACTTCTGCTTTGCTGGATATGATGACACTATTTGAGGAACAGGCAATACTGGTCAGTCAGGCACTTCATTACTCCTATCATATAAAAGAGGGTAAAAATGCCCAGCTTTATGTCCGTCAGGTTCTCTCTTTATCCCCTGATGCCACATCAATTTTCTCATCCTGATCCTGTTTACTGGATGATATAAGTGCTTATCTTCCTTTTGTTACATGATGAAATAGGATATGCATGCGCATATCCTTTTTATATTCAGCAATATTGATTTACAATCTCAAAGAAGGCATCCTGCTCCCGCAAAAATGCAGTTTCTTCATCGTGAAGCAATGCTTCTATAATATTTTTTTGCATAGCTTCCTGAAATCCCGTATCCAGATCTTTCGTTTTCAGGTGCTGGTACAGCGGATTTCCCTTCATGTTCCATGGTCGGCGTATGGAAGTAAGCAGGTGCGGTAGGATTTCCAAGGTGTGTTTCACATCTTGACATTTCACATAATATTCAAAATGCGCAATATAGGACGTGTATTCCCACTGATGAAATATTTCAGCAGCAGTCTTGGAGGTTTCTGCGATATACAGCGCGTCAGGCTTACGGTTTTCTTTAAATGCAAGATTCATGAGTGTCGAAAGTAAGCTCTGCATTTCCTGAACCGTAACCAGCAGCTTTTCTTCAAGCATAGAAGCTGCTTTTGCATATTGTCCTTGTGCTGCATACAAATTTGCTTGAAGCTGTTTTTTATCGATTGATAGCCGATCTGGAATTTCATTCAGCATAGACTTAGCTTTTTCATACTCATGGCGATTCATATAACGCGAGATCAGCATTTGCTGCGCTTGGGCAACAACCTGCGGCTGGTCACTGGCAAGCGCCCGTTCATACAGCTTTTCAATATTTTTTTCCGCTTCTGCTCTCACCGTTTCATGAACTGAGCTCATGACTAGCATACCATCCAGCACTGCCGCTGTACTTACAAGCAACAAATAACAATTAGGAAATTCCCGGATTTTTTGCATTGCCTTTTGATAAACATCATCAAATTCAGAAGTATCAGTCATTGCGGATAAATCATTTAAAAATACTCCTATTTCATTTTCGCTTAAATCCTCCTGATAAGAAAGCAAGGTATTTAAATCAGTTTCCAGAAGTCTTGCCAAGGCGGGCAGTAGAGTTATATCCGGATAACTGATTCCCTTTTCCCACTTATTAACTGCGGGAGTGCTGACACCCAATGCATTGGCTATATCCTCCTGCGTCAATTTTAAATACCGTCGTTTTGCCTTCATGATTTCCTGAAATTTCATACATTTCTCCTTTATCTGTATCCATTATAGCAACAACCCTGATCATCAGCCATTGAAGGATCATTAACTTTTTGTTAGAAAAGTTAACCGAAATGAAAAGAGTTGTACAGCAGACAAATCCAAGATTTTATTAAAGATGGGAAATAGATTCTCACATCATTCAATTATAAGGACAGGAAAACTACTTAAATAATCCCGATAGTTCAACATTTTTCATATTATATGCAATAATGTTTGGCTTGAAAAGGTGCAATGAATATCTCAGCTTCAGCTTTATGAATAGATAGAAAGCTTTTATTATTATCTCAAAAATCAAATTCAAGAATGCCAATAAGAAAAGACTGTCAACTTTTTTGTCAACAGTCTAAGGTAGTAATTTAATAAACAATCATTCTCTTGATTCTCTGTTAAAAAATCGCATATTTATAATTGAGGACTTCCGTTAGATAATCAAAATCCCTAATTTATCGTACATGATATAGAATTCTTTTATTATTATCTACTGGCCAATTTGTTTCATTACTCCATTTGTGATAATTAGTTGTATGTTGTGCTATTTTGACAGTTCCACCTGCTTTGCTAGTGATAAATGCACAATGGTCTGCAACTCCATCTCCGCCAAAATCTGATGCAATAAAGCTTCCCGGTTTAGCGGTTGCCATTAGCAGTGACCATTTGTTGGTAGATCCTCTTCCCATATATCTTGTAAATGTATCTGCATTTATCCAAGAAATCGATCTTTTAGATCCGCTACGATACCACCAACCTGAATTCTCATTTCCTGTATATACTTCATTTACTCCAGCGGCTTTTAATATTTGGGAAACAAAATTTGTACAGTCACTGCTCCAAGTATAATAATTAGGATTTGGCTTAACTGCATATTTTGTTGCGTAATTTATGCCTGCCTGTAAGTTTGGCAAAGGCATACTACGTAAACTTACTTTTAAATCATCAATACTCATTGAGTCATAATAGTTTGGTAAATTTTCTTCTAAATAATTTAGAGTTGATTGAGATCCAGTTTTATTATACTCAGATATAGAAGCTTGCAATTCTTTATTAACATCAAAATTTTCAAAAATATCAAAAAAGGCTAGCATTTCACCTATGTCTTCATAAGATAAAATCCCATTCTCAGTGATTTCTTTAACAGTTTGGTAGTATGTTTGATAATTTGATGAAATCAAATCATCAAGGTCAAATTTCTCCTTAATAAGGCTTAATTGTGACTTATATTTATCAATGAAATTTGATAAAGCTCTTTCTTGATTCTCAAATGTTATCAATAAGTCAATCTGTGAATTACGTAACTTTGCCTCATTTGTTGTTACTTTATCAAAGCTACCATTTTTGTTTAATCTATCTGCATAATACTCGCCTTTATTAATTTGATTTTCATTTGATTCAGCATAAACATTGCTAAAAGGTGTTATGAAGCAAAAAATAGAAAAAGTAAGTAATAAAACTTTAAATTTTTTCATAATTGACTTTGGTATAAACCCATTTAGTTATACCACTCCTTTGCTTTTATGTTTAGAATAGAAAACAATGTGAAAACGAATAATAAAAAAGACAGAAAATAATTCTTAAAAGCTAAGACACCAACAAAATAAGACGTTAATATAATAAACATTTCAGACCCATTAAATTTTGCAAATATGGATAATATTAAGGTTATGATAATAAAAGTAATTGAAAGAAGAAAAAATAATATTTGTAATTTATGCTTACTCGAAGATAAGAAAAATAGAAATCCATATACTAATATCTGCAAAAAAGTAATAACAATAACTGAATTGGATACTTCAAAAAAAGCATAGTAAAGTTCCGTACTATCATGACAAAATTCAGCCAGTGAAACGAAGTAACCTTCGGGCAGTGCACCGGCTCCATTATCTGTTATTAACACAAATAATAATCCTGATAAAAAAAGAAAGATAATCATACAAGCAAAGATCAGAATGCGTTTTCTATTGTCCATAGCTTTCCTCCATGCTGTCTATACACATTAAAACCTTTTGAAATCTTTAAAAAACCATAATACCACCTCCGTTATCATCATCTACATTAAATCATATATGAATGATAATTTTGAAATTACGTTACTAAATTTGCACTTTTTGTCGTTTAATTGAATTTACTGCAAACTTCGACAGTAATTGAATAAAAATGCGTTGACCGCATAAATTTTACTTGTTATATTCAGTATAGGGGGACATCATTTATGAAAGTTGCATATCTTGGAAATGATAAAGATGTTATTACTCACATAAATTATTTACGTTCGAAAAAATTTTTAAATGTTGTTTTTTTAATTTATCCATATATAGACACAGAAAATGATTTTTTTAACAACCATATTTTTATATTTGATGTTGATGATCTAGGTGAGGAAAGTTTAAATTTAGCAAGAAACATTTCAAAATTTGATCGGGACAAGCTCGTAATACTGATAGACACAAATTCATGCTTCGTATTAGAAGGTTACCGTCACAATGTATATCGATATTATAAAAAACGTATCTTTATAGAAAACATCAAGGAAATCATGGAAGAATTAAAGGGGGAGGCTTGCAGAAGATTTCATGAGCATTATCTTATTTTGGAATATAAAGGTACTTTACATAAATTAAAATTCAAAGATATTTTATACTGTATTTCTTATGATAATTATACATTCATTGAAACGTTAAATGGTATGTATAAATTCAGAATAGTTTTTAAAAGTATTAAAAACAAATTTATTAAGTCAGTTTTCGTAGAGGTAAATAGAGGTGTTATTGTTAATTCTGATTTTGTAAATAAAGTGGATAAAAAACAGAAAATTATATATTTAGAAAATGGTAAATATATACATGCAAGCAGAGCTGGTATTTATAAAATGACCAGTCTATTATGAATTTACTTAAAAGAAATAAGCGTTACATGCGTACGACGTTTTAATATTGCTGAATCTATAAATATCGAAGTCGTTGAACTGTCACCCGTAATTAATTTTTTAACTGCCCTATATAGGGCTATTCGCTTTTTTAATAAAGAAAAGACATCTGTTTTAAAACGATGTCTTTTCTCATGGAGATTCTTATATGATTCATTATGCAAATGGGTCATCTTCCTCCTCATCCGGAAGATCATCCGCGTGAAAGCGTCCGATTTGCTGACGGCCGGTTTCAAGTACCGACTGCAGCATGACTTCGTAATCCATATCCTGCTGGCGGTTCATCAGCAGCTCCATCAGCATACCGACGTTCACCCCGTAAATCACATCGACATGTTCCATAGAAAGTGCAAGCATCATCGCTTGATTGAAGGGAGTTCCATGGAACAGATCACAGCATATCAGCACCTTTTCGCAGGCAGACAGTTTTTCACAAGCAGCTTTCAATTCACTGCCGAGTTTGTCAGGATCGGTTGACTGCGGGAAATTCACTTTTTGATAATTGGACTGTGCCCCGATAATCAATTCGATAGAGCTGCTGATACCATCCGCAAAGTATCCGTGCCCGGTTACAATAATTCCGATCATAGCTTTATTCCGGTAAATGTGCCAACTGATCTGTAAATGGATTTATTCCGGTATCAATTCCGATATCAAGCGCACCTTTTGCAGATACGAACTGAAATGGCACGGTATACATCAATGGAGCTAAATATTTATTCGTTTTTACGCTGAAGTTTACATCACGATCATCAACATCCGTATCCTTGCAGGTAATCAAATGTACGCGATCCGTATATTTTTTGAAAACCTTACGGAATTCCAGCATGCGATTCCATTCCGCATCATCCGAACCGATCATAAACAGTGTCTGCTGTTTCGTGATCGCCATCGTCGGGCCATGAGCATATTCTTCGATCTCATAACCGATGGTCGGCAGCCGCAGCATCTCGCCGATCTTCAGCATACCTTCTAAAACCGAACCATAATCCACACCGTATCCTAACACATAGATGCGATCAGAATTCACAATGGTTGTCTTATTTCGTTCATACCACGCTTCACTCTCATCGACAACGGTTTCAAATTGATCCGTCAAATGCTTGACTGCTGCCATCTCTTCCTCATATTTTTGATCATCATAAATGTGCAGCGCCTTCGCTGCGCCGAGTACCCAAAGGTACAGCGTCAGCAGCGTAACCGTATAACCGCGGGTTTCCGGAGGCGTCAGCTCCTTACCGCAAAGCAGGTGCACAACCTGATCGACATGCTTGGTAATTTCAGAGTTAAGATCTTCCGTCAGTGCCAACGTCAAATAACCGTTTGCTTTTGCAAATTTCATTACATCAACCGTGGAAATGGACGTTCCGGATTGTGATATTCCTACAAATAATATCTGCTCTTTTTTCAGCGTACCAGTCCAATCTGCCTTTTCATAATTTTGAAATACAGTCGGATATTGTCCGGATGCATCAATTCCCAATATCTGCTTGAAATAGTATGATGCGATGATTGATGCGTTATAGGAAGTTCCCGATCCAAAGAAAATCACTTTCTTAATATCATGACGTTTAAAAACTTCCACAAACGGATCAACAAATTCACTTTGATGAGCAAAGGCAGCCTGCAATGCACGCGGCTGATCCTTCATATATCCTAAAACCGTTGGTTTATCCATAATGGTACCATCCTTCCTTCATTCTAAATTGATTTGATCATTTCACTGAAATCTTCTTTCGTATCGCTCGGCGTCATCTGTGAATACAGCTTGATACCGTGCTGTGCCAGCTTTTCAAAATTCGCCTTATCTTCTGGTGAGATAAATAACGTCCGTTTTAAGGACTTCGTATTTTCTTTACTGGACATATTCCCAACTGTGATGGACGGAAACGTAAATCCGGCTTCTACCATCTCCAACAAAGGCTTTGGTCCGCTGCAAAGAATCATGACCTTACTTCCCTTATCCAAATGCCGCTTGAATTTTTCAGCAGCTGAGGAAGCGCTCAAAATGGCCAATGCGACTTTGGGCGGACAGCCGAATTTCAACGCCGTTTTACGCATGCTGTCATGTACGATCTCATTATCGACAATGACGATCCGATCCACCTGATAGTGCGGAATCCAATATCCGCAAACCTGTCCGTGAATCAATCGATCATCAATTCTCACATCTACGATAGCCATAATGATTCCTCCCGTTTAACCTAAAATACCGAATACACCGCCAAGGAATCCCACTACAATGATCCCCAAGATAATGTATACCACTTTTATTTTCTTGCGCAGGCATCCAAAAATAATCAAGGTTGCCGTTAATGAAAGCAGCTGTGGCATGACCTGATCCAAATATTCCTGAATGACAATTTTACTGCCTGAAATGGTAAAGGTCAGTGGTGATGTCAAGCCTACCCATGATGCAATCATACAGCCAACTGCCGCGACACCGACAATGCCGGCACAGTATGTGAACAGCTCCATCTTCCCCGATTCTTCCATTTGCGTAAGCATTGTACTGCCGTTGCGATAACCAAATTTCAAACCGTACCATCTGGTTAAGAAATTCGGAATATTAAATAGAATCAACAATGCGAACGGCGCTATAATATTTCCTTCCTTGGCAAACGATACACCGATAGCACAGGCGATGATTCTAAAAATACCCCAGAAGAAAGTATCGCCGATACCGGACAGCGGTCCCATCAGCGCAACCTTGATCGCATTGATAGAAGTAACATCGAAATTCGGATCACGCTTTGCATTTTCTTCCATTGCCACCGTAATGCCCATGACAAATGGCGACGGCGCAACCGTCATGTTAAATGCTTCCATATGACGATGCATCGCTGTTTTATACGCTTCGTCATCATCTTTATATATTTTGCGCAGTGCCGGGCGGATTGCATATAAGAAGCCTAAGCCTTCCATTCGCTCATAATTGAAGGAACCCAATAAGGTAAAGGAACGCCAGAAAATCTGCCGGAAGTCCTTTTTCGTCAAATTATTTTCTGCACTTACAATATTATTTTTACTCATATCCTTATTCCTCCCACTCATCGACTTTCGCCTGCATACTCGATGACTTCAGTAAATATACGATCCAGGCGATACCAATTGCGATTGCAGTTACCGCAACCATTGTCAAATCGGTGTAAGCTGTGATAATGAATCCCAAGATGAAAAACGGAATCAAATCTTTTTCCAACAGCAAATTCAGCAGCAGCGCAAATCCCATCGCCGGCAAAATCTTCGAAACTGCTGCCATACCGGCATTTGCCCATTCCGGAAAACTGTCAACAATACCCTGAATCGCGCCATTGCCGAAATACATAACGATAAAGGTCAAAGAAAAATACATCATAAAATCACAGAAGCCACATAAATAATGCATGTATTCAACCTGTTTGTCCTTACCTTGATCAATCAGTTTATCCGCATGATGCATAACTCCGGAATATGCGGTCATCAGCAGTGTTCCCAAAAACTGCATAATGACAGCTACCGGCAGTCCAAAGGTTATCGCTATTTCGGCGCCTTTGCCGGTGGTGAGGGCGATCGCCGTACCCATTGTACCTCCGGTACCGATGTTCAGCTGTGCTGTAGGACCGATTCCGGTAGCGCCCATCCACATCATCTGCAGCTCTGCTCCGATGATCAATCCTTTTGTAACATCCCCCAAAATCAACCCCACTAAGAATCCGGTAACGACTGGTTCACGCAGTTTACATTCACCGAGCCAACCACCTTCGAATTGTGTTAAAGCAGCGACAACTCCGACTAGTATTGCTTGTATTAAGCTCATTGTTTATATCCTCCCTATCAATTATTGGTATTTCAATGATATAACCGGATACGATCCTCCTTTCAAGTGGTATACATCTAATGCATTGTATATCATATATACCAGTATATTACATATATACCACTTAATATTCATAATTGCAATAAAAAAGAATGAAATAACATAAATATTTCATTCTTATTCTTATACCTCTGTCAGATATTTTACCGCTGTATATTCCGATTTATGATAAGAGCGGGTAAACTCCGTAATTTTGTGATGAATATCAAATCCGAAATAATTAAAATGAAAAATACACTTTCCCGGATCGATTTCTAATACTTCAGCATACTCGTCAGGAACCTTTTCCACCTGCAGATACGATACTACCTTCTGTGGACAATGCCCGTATATATCCATGTAATCATATAAAGAGTCCTCTTCAAAATTGAACCTTTCGGCATTTTGAAACAAATTACAGGGGAAGTACGCCTCCTGCACCGCATAGGGATGATCGTTCACCAATGAAAGGCGAACCAACTGGTATACATCTTCTGTATCAGGGAAATAATCAGCGATCTCTCCGGCTGCCGCGATTTTGGTAAAGGCCAGCACCCGACGGGAGGATTTCATACCGCCTTTTTTAATGGTAGCCTTTAAGCTGACGTTTTCTTCGGTACCCAAGGTTACTTTTTTTTCAATGATCGGAATTGCTTTCACAAAGGTTCCTTTTCCCTGAATTGCCTGAATACATCCTTCCGCTTCTAATTTACGAAGTGCACGGCGCACCGTCAATCGATTCAATCCATAGGCTTCCGCCATGGCTCGCTCCGACATGATCCGCTCCCCCAGCTGATATTCCTCTTGAATGATTTTTTCTTTGATACTATCGACAAGTTCCAGATAGATGGCATAGTTCTCTCTGCTCATGTGCTGCTCACGCTCCTAAAACGATAGAAAGAGGTTACGGCAGTGATCTCAAAGTACTCCAGCGGTTGGATCGAGGAAGTATATGTATGGCCCTTGGTTGTCAGTACTTCTTCGTTTTCACGCAGCTGAAGCAGCTCTGCCTCTTCCTTCGTAGGCATGACAATTGCCAGCTCCTCTTCATTACGAGTCACCTGCAAATTGAAATGCTCCTTCAAAACTGCATAAAAAGACACATCGCTGAGATCAAGCTGTTCGATCCCCGGCACCCTGCTGTACTCAAGATAGACATGATCGATCGACTTTGGCAGATCATTGACGATCCTCAATTTCTTAAAAGAAAACACCTTTGTCGCAAGCGGGATCTGTAATTGTCTGGCGATCCAGCGATTCGCTTCCACAATCTTATTTTCCAGAATCTGATAGCGGTAATGAAGTTCCTGACTCTTCAGATACTCGGTAATGGACACATATTTATCAAGCTCCTTAATGACGTAGATATCCTCACTGTCCACAAAAGGTCCTCCTTTCCCCCTCATTTTTGTTATTTGTTAGTTCTATTATACACTATTTCCCCCATTTTACGAATTTTTACCGTACGTATAAAAATTACATTATATCATTATATTTGTTTGTTTCAGCATAAGTAACCAAATCAAGTTCTGTACCGATATCCACCTTTATAAAATTGTATCCACGTTAATCATCTGCCGATCACACCTGCTGAAGCTGATGCGGACTCACAAAAAAACCCGTTATCCAAAAGGGTAACGGGGCCAAACATCTAGCACTCCAATAAATCACATTCTAGTTTCTCCCAATAGCTGATCATTGCGCCGGGCGCGATACACCCAAATTCACAGATAATAGAGTCTACATCACGTGCCGGCGTTAAATCAAAAAACTGATTGATGACATCAATACCCTCCAGCGACTCAAAATCGTCCGGCAGGATAATTTCCTTTTCTGTACGCCGCTCCAGCATAACTGGGTAACCCTGAGCGGTGCGCAGATCGAGCTTATATAACTCACTGGCGATGTAAACCGGTTTTTTGCATACCTTTGCCAGCTTACTGATCATAGCCGTTCCCATCTTATTTGCCACGTCTCCATTCACACAGAGTGAATCTGCTCCCATAACGATGAAATCAGCTCTTGGCATGAATTCATATACAGCCGCATCGGTAATATAAATTACTGGAACCTGTAATTTCTGAAGCAGGCGAACTGCCACACGAGATTCACGCAGCGGTCTGGACTCCGTGCAGATCACGGTAAACTTACGGCCGGCCTGCGCTGCCTGAATAAAGATACCCATCAGCGTACTGCTGTAACTGTGCATCAATATAGTTTGTCCGTCCTGAATCAAATTCGCTCCATATCCAGCAAGCTTATCTACTGCCTCAAAGGAATAATCAATGATGCGGTCAGCCAGCTCGATAACTGCGTGCTTTAGGGTTTCAATATCCTCATGCCGCTTTTGTTCAAGAACCTTTTGTACCAGATACCAGGTATTATAAATAGTTGCCATGGTTGGTTTCAAGTCAATCATTTGCTTTGCTACATCATCATAGCGCTGAAACAATACATCCTTATCCTGAATGTCTTCCTGTTCGGAGACCAGTTTAAATGCCCATGCAGCTGCTCGTCCAAATGGACTGCCACCCTTTACGTTCATATTGCGAATTTCACGAATAACATGATCCGCTGAAGTAAATGTAAGATCTTCTACTTTCATTCTCTTTCCTCCTATGTTATGCAATGCTTTCATCAATTCCCATTAACCAAGTAAGGATAAAGGTAATCAGTGCGCCAACTCCGCAGCCGATCAGCAATCCGGTAAAGCCAGCTCCCAGATAAGCAGGAATTGTATAAAGACTGAAGGCGACTGCCGCTGTAGTGCCTGCTAAAGATGCTCCGGTGATCGCCCCACCGACCGCACCGCCGATACATACCGCAATAAATGGTTTCTTATATTTCAGGTTAACACCGTACATTACCGGTTCTATTACGCTTCCGGCAAAAAACGAAGTAAGTGACAGCGTTAAAGCATTCTTCTTAATTTCCGGATTCTTAGCCTTTAATCCGACCGCCAAACCAGCCGCAACCTGACAAATCAGACTCGGCGCATGTGTCATGATGACCGTATCGCGGCCATAACGGGCAATATTAGGAACTGAAACAAGACCCAGAATAGCAATATGCATGCCGAAGATAATCAAAATCTGCCATGTGCCGCCGATCAGTGCACCGGCTACGATTGGTGAAAATTCATAGAGTTTGGTAAAGATGGAAGCAAAGAGATTTCCGCCCCATACGCCGATCGGCCCAATTGCGACAATCAGCAGCGGCGCGATAATCAATGTGGATAAGAATGGGACGAAAATACTGCGCAGCGCTGAGGGAATCACTCTGCGCAGCCCCAGCTCCAATTTCGATAATAAGTAAATTGATAGGATAGCCGGCAGAACTGAACTACCATAGTAGACGTCTGTTACCGGAATACCCAAAAATGAGACCTTAGCGCCATTCGCAAACAGTGAGGTAAAGGCAGGATTTACAAGCAAGCCAACGATGACCAGCGATACTGCCATGTTTGTGCGAAATTTTTTAGCTGCCGACCATCCGATGATAATCGGAAAAAAGGCATACAGCGTATCTGAAATCACATTGAATATCTGAATGGTGCTGTTGTCCTCCGGAACCTTAAATACAACCGTACAAAGTACTGCCAAAGTCTTGATAAATCCACAGGCAAGCATCGCCGGTATGATTGGGGTCACAATACCGGAGATGGTTTCTACCAGCTTGCCCAGCCAAGAGCGATGCGTTGTATCGGATTTCGCATCCAAATTTTCATCAATCACTTCTTCATTGATATGTGCGACATTACCGCAGAGCTTTACGGTCTCATCAAATACATCATCGACAATCCCGCCCAGCACGATTTGATACTGTCCGCCTATCAGGATAACCTTCATGACCCCATTCAGCTTCTGAAGCTCCTCCAGCTGTACCAGCGATTCATTTTTCACAACGATACGAAGCCGAGTCATGCAGTGAGCCACATCCTTGATATTGTCACTGCTGCCCAGCAGGCGAATGATTTCCTGCGCAAGCGCGCTTTTGTTTAAAGCCATTGCTTTCTCCTTTCACTCCCCATAAGAATCCTTTTTTAACAGCATTGGTACAATGTGCATCGTAAGATATCCCATTTCTTCATAGGATGTATCTACTTGATAGTGTTCCAGCAGAAATTCCCGGATACGTTCTGCACAGCCCCACTCGTACTGATAATGATCTTGGATTACTTCGTATAGTTTCACCTCACTTTCATCGCTATGAAGCTCTCCTTTCAGCACCCTGCTGAGAAAATACTTTAAATGTGTCAGAAATCGGATATAATAAACCGACTGCTCATCGATCTCGATTGAAAAGTAACCCTTTACCAAATCGGTCAATTCCTTTAATATCATGGTCATTTTTTTATTGAGTGAATGTCCCAACGGTGACATCGCATTAATAAAATGAAAAGCGATAAAGGAGGCTTCATTATCATCAAAGGTCACATGAAGCTCTCGATTCAGCAGTCGTACAGCTTCTAAAGCTGTCTCATATTCCTGCGGATAGAATTGTCGAATTTCACCGGCCAAGGGATTTTCGATATATTCATTTGCTTCCAGCCGCTGTCTGGAAAAGGCAATATGGTCAAGCAGAGTAAGGAACAGCTGATCCTTGAAGTCATGCTTTAAACGAAGTGAAGCCAGCTTTACTACCTGATCGACCGCTTGAATTGTTTCAAAAGAAATGGATTGGATCAATGCTTCCATATAATTGGACTTTTTTTCCATCACAAATACTTTTTCAATCAACCGCTCATCAATCACAAACCGACGGTTTTTCACACAACGCACACCGATGCCTTTGCCCAACAGCACAGCTTCCTCATCGTTTTGGTCGAGCCCTACGACCGCATTGTTATTGATTACTCTGACATATGTGTAGCGCATGAAATTCGCCTGCCTCTCTATTTACGAGCAAGGGTCATCACCGTCTGTCCGCTTTCACAGTCCTGTTCCCGTATCTTTATTTGATACGATTCAGAATTTAAAATAATGACATAGACATCCGGCGCATAGCCTGCCTTTTTAATCATTGGAAAGTCAATTTCCGCAAGCTTATCTCCTGCCTCGATTAAATCTCCTGCCGAAACTGTGGTATGAATAAAACGACCGTTCAGATTCACCGTATCAATCCCGAAATGAAGCAAAAGCTCCACACCCTCCTCACTGACGATGCCAAGCGCATGACCGGTGGGAAAGGCCGATTTAACCACTCCACTCACCGGTGCGAAGATTTTCTTGCTTTTGGGATAAATGAAGCAGCCATGTCCTAATAAGCCGCTTCGAAACATCTCATCCTGCGATTCCCCCAGCGGCAGCACCGTACCGTCACAGGGAGCTAACACCTGTATCAAGTCTTGTGTCTTGTCCTTCTTTTTTGCTTTCATCCAATTTATCATTCGGTATACCTCCCGTGAAATAGAAAAGGCCCAAAACGTTTAAAAAACGTTTTGAGCCTTGCCTTATTACATCAATAAGTAACAAACTCAGGAATACAAATTCATTCCGTATTTACATAATAATTGTAATCGTTTACAAGCAATTTGTCAATTCCTGATATTTTACCAATTTATGACAATCCCTAATTCGGATTTTTAGTGATATTTAATACCTCGTAGCCGCTTTGCTTCAAATCAGCTTCCAGAGCATCGGTATTAAAACTATCGATTCTAAAAATTAATTCGGCCATGCCATTTTCGCTGTGATAGACACCGACATGTGTGATATTGATAGCATTGCGTACAAATACCTGTGACAATTCACCGATCGCTCCCAGCTTATCCTTCACCTTGATACAAACCCGGCTGCCGCGCTCGCGATATCCCAGAATATCCAAAAAAGCCGCAAATACATCATTCTGAGTCAGAATGCCAACTACCTCCTGATAATCATTAACAACCGGCAAGCATCCGATATCATGCTTTTCCATCAGCAGCGCCGCATCTTCCAGAAAGCGATTCTCGTGAATCGTGATCACATCCCGAATCATAATTGCATCCACACTGGTTTTTGACAACAAATAATTCAATTCGAAAATACTCAAGCTGGTTGCTTTGCTGGGACCCTTTTTCGCAATCTGCCCCTCCGTGACAAGCCCTGCCAGCTTACCGTTTTGAATAACCGGAATGCGATGCAGATTTTTTTCGCTCATCAGATCGACTACTTCGGATATTTTACTGTTGATATCGATACAGATCGGATTTCTGGTCATTTGATCTCTTACATACATGAGTTTATCCTCCTAAATACGCTTTTTGAATATCTTTGCTGGAAGCTAGTTCTTCTCCACTCCCGGATAGAACAATGCTTCCGGTTTCCATAACATAGGCACGGTCTGCGATTGAAAGTGCCATACGGGCATTTTGTTCTACCAGCAAAACCGTTGTACCCTGCTTCTTAATGTCCTTGATGATCGAAAAAATCTCCCTTACCAAAATCGGCGCCAATCCCATAGAAGGCTCATCCAGCAGCAGCAGCTTCGGCCGTGACATCAAGGCCCTGCCCATCGCCAGCATCTGCTGTTCACCACCGCTCAAAGTAGCCGCATCCTGTTTGCTTCTAGCCTCCAAGATTGGAAAGCGTTCATAGACCATTTTCAAATCTTGGCGGATCCCTTCCTTATCTTTTCGCAGATAAGCTCCCATCTCCAGATTTTCAAGTACGGTTAAACCGGGAAATATGCGCCTTCCTTCCGGTACGTGTGAAATTCCCCGTTTTACAATATCCTGTGCGCTTTTCCGATGCAGATTCTCTTCCATAAATGTAATAGAACCGCTTTTGATTTTTTCGATACCGGAAATTGCTTTTAACGTCGAGCTCTTGCCCGCTCCGTTTGCCCCGATCAGGGTTACGATCTCTCCTTCGTTAACCTCCATGGTGATGCCCTTCAAAGCGCGGATGACGCCGTAGTTCAATTCCAGATTGTCAATCTTCAGCATCACTACACCTCCTCACCCAGATAAGAATCGATAACCTTCTGGTTTACCGCAATTTCCGACGGTGTTCCCTTTGCTATCATTTTTCCGTAATCCAGCACATAAATCCGCTCACACAAATTCATGACTAATGACATATCATGCTCAATCAGCACAATGCTGATTTGAAATCGCTCTTTGATAAAGCGAATCAATTCAGTCAGCTCCGCGGTTTCTTGAGGATTCATACCGGCTGCCGGTTCATCCAGAAACAACAGCTTGGGGTTGGTAGCCAGAGCGCGGGCAATCTCCAGTCGGCGCTGCTCTCCATAGGGAAGGTTATCCGCCAGCTCTCCGCTTTTCTGATCCAGTTTCATAATGGAAAGCAATTCCCGAGCCTGCTTTTCCATACGGGCTTCTTCCTGATAAAATTTAGGGGTTCGAAAGATCGCCTGGGCAAGATGATAGT
This sequence comes from Copranaerobaculum intestinale, assembly GCF_009831105.1. Classification (GTDB taxonomy): domain Bacteria; phylum Bacillota_I; class Bacilli_A; order Erysipelotrichales; family Erysipelotrichaceae; genus Copranaerobaculum; species Copranaerobaculum intestinale. Next base: position 38,727 of record NZ_WUUQ01000001.1, read on the forward strand.
GAACATCTTTATGCATCGCGATCTTTACATTTTCCAATACGCTTAGTCCCTTAAACAGCCGAATGTTTTGAAAAGTTCTCGCGATTCCCATAGCTGTTACTTTATAGGGCTTCATTCCGCCGATACTGACTTCATGATCACCATTGTTTAAAAGAATCGTCCCTCCACTTGGTTCATAAACCCCGGTAAGCATATTGAACAGCGTTGTTTTGCCGGCACCGTTGGGACCGATCAAACCGACCAGTTCATTTGATGCCACTTCCATGCTGATATTGGAATTTGCACACAATCCCCCAAAATTCTTAGTTAAATTTTTGACGGTGAGAAGTGCCATATCATTCAGCCCCCTTTGTCTTTTTCTTCCATATGTCGGTGATTTCTTTATTCCCAAACAAACCGCGGGGGCGCAGAATCATCACCAGCACCAGAATCAGCGCGTACAGGATCATCCGAATTTCCGAGTAATCCTGTAAAAACGTATTCATGACAGCGATAAAAATACCGCCTACAACCGTACCGCTGAGCGAACCCATCCCCCCCAGCACAACGATGACCAATACATCGATCGATTTGGTAAAACCGAAATCCCCCGGTTTGATAAAGAAATTCATCGGTCCGAAATACGCTCCCGCTACTGCCGCTAGACTCGCTCCGATCAAGAAAGCAACGGTTTTGTATTTCGTCGTATTGATACCCATCGCCTCTGCCGCAATTTCATCTTCACGCACGGAAACAGTAGCTCGGCCATGTGATGACTTTACATAATTGACGATCAATAAAATAGCCAGCATAATCGTGATCACCATCATAATGAACATCCCCTGATCGTTGATTCCTTCAAAGGATAAATAACTCAGGCCGCTGGCTCCGCCGGTAATATCTAAGTTTTGAATCACAATGCGGATAATTTCGGAAAAGCCCAATGTTGCGATAGCCAGATAATCTCCGCGCAAGCGAAAGGTTGGAATCGCGATGATCAACGCTACCGCACATGTAATAACGATTCCCAACGCAGTACCTAAGGCAAAACCGTAGATTGTCGCATTGCTTTGAAAGATGATGCCCACACTGTATGCACCGATGGCAATAAAGCCGGCATGCCCAAGCGAAAACTGACCGCTGACCCCGATGATCAGATTCAGCCCGAGCGCTCCGATGATATAATAGCACGCGGTAATAAACGTTTTCTGCCATTTCGGCGGAATCAACCCAAACATTACTGATAACAGAATAACCGAAACAACAAGGATGAGCAGTGCAGTGATGTTTTTTCTTGAAAAGGATTGTTTCATGTCAAACACCTACACTTTCTCTTTTTTATTTTTACCGAGCAAGCCTGCCGGTTTCACAACCAAAATAATAATCAAAAGACCATATACGATGGCATCCTGCCAAAGTGAGGAGATATAACCTGATGCAAAGGTTTGGATGACGCCGATTGACAAGCCGCCGAACATCGCTCCGGGAATAATGCCGATGCCTCCGAAAACTGCCGCAATAAATGCTTTTAATCCCGGAATCATACCCATTAACGGTTCAACGATATTATAATGAAGGCCAATTAGAACGCCTGCTGCGCCGGCGAGTGCGCTTCCAAGCGCAAATGTAAAGGAAATGGTATGATCAACATTGATGCCCATCAATCTCGCCGCATCCGGATCTGTTGAAACCGCCCGCATTGCTTTTCCCATCTTCGTACAATTAACGATATAGGTTAGCAGAAGCATTAAGATGATCGTTGTGACAACAATGATCATCGTCGATAACGTAAACGTAATTTCTCCGATATGAAAAACGGTATTTTCAAACGGAGCTGTCAGCGTACGGCGCTCTGCTCCGAAGAAATACACCATGACATACTCTAAGAAATAGGAAACCCCCATTGCCGTAATCAAAGCGGTGATCCGTGAAGCATTGCGAAGCGGTTTATAGGCCACCTTTTCAATCAGCATCCCGATTAGTGCACAGCCGCCCATTGCCAGCACCAGCGCAAGGATAAAGCCGCCGTATCCTCCGGCGATATATTTAAACGAAAAATATCCGATAAAAGCTCCCAGCATATAAATATCACCATGGGCAAAGTTGATCAATTTGATAATCCCGTAAACCATCGTGTATCCAAGTGCGACAAGAGCGAAAACACTGCCAATGGAAAGACCGTTTACTAATTGCTGAATAAACTGTACCATTGCATTCTCTCCCTTCCTCATTAATTAAAAATGAAACAAATAGGCGAAATCGACTTTCACCTATTTGTGCATCATCTTATCATGATCTATTTATTTAACTTCCGCAGCGCTCACCTGTTCACCATTTTTCAGTTCAACAACCGTGATCACCTTATCGGGTGTATGATCCTTTTTCATCGTGAAGGAACCGGTAACACCACTGAATTTTGCCTTGGTATCACCCAATGCCTTATTGACTGTTTCCGGTGTTACATCCTTACCTGCACGCTTGATAACATCTGCGGCATAGTACGCAAGATCATAACCCAATGCTTCAAAGCATCCCGGTTCCTTGTCATAAGCTGCCTGATACTTTTTCACAAAATCTTTTACTTTCTGATTTTCACCGACCTTGGAGAAATGAGTTGAGAAGAATACATTATTTAAATTGGCATTCCCCGCCTGTTTGATAAAGTTTTCAGAATCAAAACCATCCGGTCCAAGAATCATAGCGTCGATTCCCATTTCGCGTGCCTGTTTTACAAGCGGCCCGGCCTCCTGATAGTAACCGGGTACGAACATAACATCAAAGCTCTCAGATTTCAAACTAGTAAGAATACTCTTAAAATCGGTATCGCCGGTTTGATAGCTTTTGCTTGCGACAATCGTTCCGGAGCCGTCCGCGAATTCCTTTTTAAAGGATTCCGCAAGGCCTTTTGCATAATCAGAGCCGCTGTCAGAAACGATAACTGCCCTTTTCGCATCTTTAGACAGCGCGAATTTCGCCAGCGCCTCTCCCTGATAGTTATCGGAATAACAGATTTTATAACCGTATTTAGTAACGGAGCCGTCTTTATTTTCCGTAACGTTATTCGCTGTTGCCGATGCGGAAATTACCGGTATTTTGTTTTTGTTGGCGACATTAATCGCCGCGCTTGTATTTCCCGAAGTGGCAGGCCCCAGCACCATAACGACTTCATCCTCGGTCATCAGCTTGGTTGTAACGGTTCCGACTTCCGTAATTTCTGACTTATTATCAGCAACGACCAGCTCCAGCTTCTTGCCGTTGACGCCGCCCTTCTTATTGATTTCTTTAATTGCCAGCTTAATGCCGTTTACATGAGCTTTCCCGTAATCAGCTACCCCGCCGGTTTGCTCATAATCCACGCCGATTTTAATGGTTTTTGAATCATCCCCCGATCCACCGCATCCGGCCAGTACAGTCAATGCCATACATCCGGCTGCCATCATTTTCATGTGCTTCCTCATATGTCTTCTCTCCTTTTCCCTTATTCATATCTTGTCTATCTCTCGTGTACAAGTATATTGACAATAGTATAAACTTATTTACAGCCTTTTTCAACACCTTTTCACATCTTTTACATATTTTTCACCATTTTCATTCAGTTTCATTCACACACTTTCACATAATAATCGAGCTCTTACATTAGGATATCTATCATAATCAAGATTTTGACAAGGTAAATTAAAAAAGTGCCGCTAAGCAGCACCTATGAATCTTGATAAAAGTGTATAGCACCCTTACGGTGATTTTTAACTTGATATAAGGCTCGATCAGCACAATTCCAAAGGGTGTCGAAATTACATCCATGCTTAGGATAGCTGGTAACTCCCATACTGACACCCCCGATGTCGTCTACCCCTAACTGCTTTTTATACACATCCCATCGCGCTTGAAATTGGGTTGCTCGATCATAGATAACCGCATCATCCGGCTCCTTGGAAAACGGCATATACAGGATAAATTCATCTCCGCCGATACGGCCGATCACACTGTCCGCAAACGATTCCTTCAGCGTATCCGCCAAGCGCTTCAGCACCACATCTCCGAACGGATGTCCATACCGATCATTTACCAGCTTAAAACTATCCATATCCAACATGACCATAATTCCATGCGGATACTGTTTCATATTCGTTTCCACAGCTTCTTCACAAAAATGCTTGTTGAATACATCCGTTAAGGAATCATATTGTGAGTAATAGATAATCTTCTTGGTCGCTTCCTCCAGTTCAGCTGTCTTGGCTTCTATTTTCTCCTGCAGCAGACGATTGCTTTGTTCCGTGATTTTCTGCGGAAAAAATTCTTCTTCGGACTGATACCGATCGGCTACCGATTGATGAACATGCATAATTTTCCAATCATTATCGTGGATATGCCTCAAAATCATGGTAAAACGAAAATCAAAATCGTAGATGATTCGATCATCGGCATTTTCCCGTGCAGCCATCTCACCGATCACATTGTATATTACTTCACTGAGCGGCGTGGCTTGAATCCATTTTGGCTCCATATGAAAAGTTCCGCTCCAAGAGGTTTCTTCCCTTGCCATAGAGGCCGCAAACTCCTCTGCTGTTCGGCTAATTTCATGAGCACCAGTACCGATTACTGTAAGACGCTCATCCATAACCTCATGCAAAAGATCATATTTATGATTCTCCATGTAGGCTTTCCATACTCCCAGACAAAACTGTTCTGCTGATACCCTGTGATCCATGACATCTCATCATTTCTAGTACAAGTATACAATACCTCAGCCTAGATTGCCAAGGCAGATCCTATATAATTCTGTGCAATGCCACGATGCATAAAAAAACTGCTGATTGCTCAGCAGTTTCAAACATTTATTTTGTCTTATTGATAATTTCCGTGAAGCTGTCCGCTTTTAAAGAAGCGCCGCCAATCAGAGCACCATCAATATCCGGACAAGCCATGTATTCCACGATATTCTCAGGTTTTACCGATCCGCCGTACTGAATACGCACTGCATCTGCCGCTTCCTTGCCATACATCTTTTCAATCTGATCACGAACGATATGACAGCATTTCTGTGCATCTTCCTTGGTAGCAGATTTACCGGTACCGATTGCCCAAATTGGTTCATAGGCAACCACGATACCCTTTACGCAGTCAGGGCACAGATCAGCCAGAGATCCGCTCAGCTGACTGCGGATAACCGTTTCAGTTTCTCCGGCATCGTATTGTGCTTCTGTTTCACCGATACATACGATCGGTGTAATGTCTGCATCAATCAGGCGCTTTGCCTTTTTATTGACGCTTTCATCTGTATCCCCAAACATCTGACGACGTTCAGAATGACCGATAATGCAGTATTTCACGCCGATTTCTTCCAGCATTGGAACACTTACCTCACCAGTGAATGCACCACTATCAGCAAAATGACAATTTTCAGCCGCAATAATTAAATTTTTAGCATGCTTGACAGAATCCTGCAACGCCAGGAAAGATGTACCAACACCATAAGTAGCTCCATCATGACATACCGGGTCAACTGCTTTAATGAAATCTACCGCTTCCGCGATTGTTTTATTCATTTTCCAGTTTCCGACAATAATAGGTTTTCTCATAATTATTTATCCGCGATTACCGCAATACCCGGTAATTCCTTTCCTTCCATGAATTCAAGTGATGCACCGCCGCCGGTAGAAATATGCGAGAATTTCTCCTTAAAGCCCAGCTGAATAGCTGCAGCTGCAGAGTCACCGCCGCCGATAACCGTGGTAGCATCCGGCAGTTCTGAAATTGATTTACAAACTTCCAGGGTACCTTTCGCGAATTTTTCCATTTCAAACACACCCATCGGGCCGTTCCAGATAACTGTTTTCGCACCTTCGAGCTCTTTTTTGAACAATTCGATCGTTTCCGGTCCGATGTCTAATCCCATGTAATCATCCGGGATCTGCCCGCTCTTGCATACCATTGTATTGGCTTCTTCAGAGAAAGCATCAGCACATACATTATCAACCGGAAGAACCAGCTTGTCACCAGCCTTCTTTAAGTATTCCTTCGCAAGCTCAACCTTATCTGCTTCCAGCAGCGATGTACCAACCTTACCGCCTTTAGCTACCATAAAGGTATAAGCCATACCGCCGCCGATCAATACTTTATCGGCAATTTTCAGCAGATTATCAACTACTGCAATCTTATCAGAAACTTTCGCGCCGCCGATAATGGCAACAAAAGGATGTTTCGGATTATTGACAGCAGCATCCAGCATGCTTACTTCTTTTTCAACCAAGAAGCCAACTGCATTTGGCAGAATTGCCGCAATACCTGCGGTAGAAGCATGAGCACGGTGTACGGAACCGAATGCGTCCTCTACGAACAGATCACCTAAGCCAGCCCAATATTTTGCCAACTCTTCATCATTCTTGCTTTCACCCTTTTCATAACGAGTGTTCTGCATCAGAACGATGTCTCCGTCTTTCATATCGGCAACAGCTTTTTCCAATGCTTCACCGCGTGTAACCGGAACGAAGGTAACGTTCGCATCTACCAGTTCAGCTAAGCGTTTACCAACCACATCCATGTTGTTTTTTGCTTTATCCTCATCTGTCTTCACTTTACCAAGGTGAGACATCAGAATCACTTTAGCATGATGCTCTACCAGATAGTTGATGGTAGGCAATGCCTGCACAATACGATTGTCGTTTGTGATGACGCCATCCTTGCGCGGTACGTTAAAGTCCACACGTACAATGACACGCTTTCCGGCAACATCTAAATCTTGAACGGTTCTTTTTGCCATTTTATAATTTCCTCCTTAATGAATCGGTATTATTATAACACTAACCAAAATGTTAGTAAATGTAAAAACAGCGCTATCGACTGGGTTATCAGCATGAAAAAAGAAGGCTTTTTACGCCTTCTGATCATTAATTTACTTTCGCGTCGTACTTGTTATCCTTGACCACTACATCATGAGCACCGCCTTCTACGATACTCGTAGAGGATACCAGTGTGATTTTGGCATTCTTCTGCAGCTCTGGGATGCTTAAAGCACCGCAGTTGCACATTGTATGACGAACCTTGCTCAAGGTCAGATCGACATTATCCTTCAATGCCCCGGCATAAGGTACATAGGAGTCAACCCCTTCTTCAAAGGACAGTTTCCCAGAACCGCCTAAATCATAGCGCTGCCAATTGCGGGCGCGGGCGCTTCCCTCTCCCCAGTATTCTTTCATATAAGTACCGTTGATCGTTACCTTGTTCGTCGGAGATTCTTCAAAGCGGGAGAAATAGCGTCCCAACATGACAAAGTCAGCTCCCATCGCCAGGGCAAGGGTAATGTGATAATCATGGACGATACCGCCGTCACTGCAGATCGGAATATAAATGCCGGTTTCTTTAAAATATTCATCACGGGCTTTCGCTACTTCAATGGTTGCCGTAGCCTGACCGCGCCCGATTCCCTTCTGTTCACGGGTAATACAGATAGAGCCGCCGCCGATGCCGATTTTGATAAAATCCGCTCCAGCTTCTGCCAGAAAACGAAAGCCCTCCGCATCCACGACATTACCGGCTCCTACTTTTACCGTATCTCCGTATTTTTCACGAATCCATTTCAGGGTAATGCGCTGCCATTCACTGAACCCCTCAGATGAATCAATACATAAAATATCCGCTCCTGCTTCTACCAGCGCCGGTACTCGTTTTTCATAGTCACGGGTATTGATGCCAGCACCGACAACATAGCGCTTGTGCTCATCCAGGAGTTCATTTGGATTCTCTTTGTGAGATTCATAATCCTTACGGAATACAAAGCCTGTCAAATGCTGATCAGAATCGATCACCGGCAATGCATTCAGCTTGTATTCCCAGATGATATCGTTTGCTTCACCCAAGGTACAGCCGTCCTTCGCATAAATCAATTTTTCAAACGGCGTCATAAACTCCGTAATTTTTGTTGCAGGATCCATTCTGCTTACACGATAATCACGACTGGTAACAATACCTACCAATTTGCCTTTGGCTGTACCGTCCTTTGTTACCGCCATGGTAGAATGACCGGTACGCTCCTTCATTGCAATCACATCCGCTAAGGTCGCATCAACGGAAATATTAGAATCGCTGGTCACAAATCCCGCTTTTGTCGCTTTCACTCGAGCTACCATCGCAGCTTCATTCTCGATGCTCTGTGATCCGTAAATAAAGGAAACACCGCCTTCACGAGCCAGAGCTGTGGCCATGCGCTCACCGGAAACAGATTGCATGATGGCAGAAACCATCGGTATATTCATCGTGAGTTTTGGCTCTTCCTCCCCTTTGCGGTATTTCACCAAGGGAGTCTTTAACGAAACTTTATCAGGAATGCATTCGCTGGAAGAATATCCAGGTACGAGCAGGTATTCACTGAAAGTGTGAGATGGTTCATCAAAAAAGTACGCCATAATGTAATCTCCTTCTCTAAAAATGTAAATTTTCATACATTATAAAGATTTGCCTGTTCTGTGTCAAGCGTTTATGAAAACGTAATAAAACTATTTATTTACAAGCGTTTTTTCACATAAATTACATTTTTTACAATCTTTTTCACATCATATCCGCTTCCTTGTAAACGGACAAAAATTCATTTTTTTTGATAAAGGAAATATTTGATCTTCATACAGAAAAAAAGAGGTGTGCCTACACCTCCTGATAACCATGATGGAAATTTGCTTTCAGCTGTTCATAAAAATGCTCGTGATCATTCAGAGTACTGAATGTGATGACCATCATATATTTTCCGTATTTTTTACAAAACTGTCGATTATGAACAATTTCTTCCCCCTGCTTCAAATCGGATGTGATGACCAAGTAAGTTTCACCCGCCAACTCCTCCTGATGTGTTCCCTGAATGACCGCCCCCTGCCTTGTCAGTAAATCCCGGGCCGATTCCGCATACTGCTCAACCGTAAATTCCTGATAGTTATTCACAGTGGACAGGTTTTCCAATACAATATTCACACCGCTGCCGCCATCGCTTTGCTTAACGACCATATCCATAATAACACGCTGTTTCAGTATCTCTTTACTCAGCTCTGAACCATTACTGACATCTTCAAGAGTAAGGTTCATCATTTCTGCTAATTGTTCATCATTCGCATGGATAAACCCCTCCGGAAGTTGAAAGGACAGGTTTAAAAATTCATTGGTATAAACGAAATCCACCCATTTACCGCGAATGAAATCATCCTCTTTTGCTTTTTTTTCTTGCTTCTCTGCAGCTTTAGGTTTTTCTGCTTTTTGCTCATCTTCTTTTCCGCATCCTGTCATCGCAAACAGAAAGGCAGTGGCTGTAAGTGCCAGGATTATCTTTTTCATTGGTCTACCCCTTATTTTGAAAATACAGCGTTTCCGCTGTATTATTGTTTGCTTACCTCTTGATACAGCCGCATGTAATGATTAGCGCTGTGTTCCCAGCTAACATCTGTATTCATCGCATTTTGTACCAGCTTTCGCCAATCGTCTTTTTTGTCATAATACAAATGAATTGCATATTCCAGCACTGTCATCATTTCATCACTGTTGTAATTGGTGAAGCTGAAGCCGTTTCCGGTCTTTTCAAATTCATTAAAAGGCTGTACGGTATCCTTCAATCCGCCGGTTTCACGAACCAGCGGAAGGGCACCATAGCGCATTGATATCAGCTGTGAGATACCACATGGCTCAAACAGCGAAGGCATCAAAAACAAGTCGCTCGCCGCATAAACGCGATGTGCCAATTCTTCGTTGTAACCGCGGTAGAATGCAATCTTACCCCGGTTTCCCGCTTCCAGCTGATACATTTTTTCTTCCAATGCCGCCTCACCGCTGCCTAATATCATTATCTGAATCGGCTCCGCGCATAAGCGGCTAAGCTGTTCGATCACCAAATAGAAACCCTTCTGCCACGTCAGACGGGAAACAACTCCCACCATCATGACATCCTTGTTCTCCTGTAAACCCATATCCTTCTGTAAAGCCAGCTTATTTTCTGACTTACCTCGCTTTACATTTACTTTATTAAAATGATAAGGCAGACATGGATCTGTTTTCGGATTCCATTCCTCCAAATCGATACCATTGGTGATGCCCCATAGATCATATTCCCGCAGCCGCAGCACCAGATCCAGATGCTCCCCATACTGCGGAGTCAAAATCTCCTGTGCATAGCTCGGAGAAACTGTTGTCACTTTATCCGCATATAGAATACCGGATTTCATAAAGCTGATTCCTCCATCAAAGCGTACATTTCCGTTGTCGTATACCGACCACGGAAGTCCCAGACAGCTGTCCAGCATTTCCGGACCGAAATTTCCTTGATAAGCCAGATTATGAATCGTATAAACATGGCGAATATGGGCATAACGGTCATCATAATGATGCGTCTCTTTGATCATTGCCGGAATCATACCGGTATGCCAATCATGGCAATGCAGAATATCAGGAAAGTAATCAAGCTGATTCATCATTTCGATTACTGCCTTCTGAAAATACGCAAAACGTTCACCGTCATCCATATATCCATACAGTGCATCTCGCTCGAAATAGCCCTGATGTTCGACGAAATAATACGTAACGCTCTTTACCTGCTGATACCATACGGATACCGGTATCTCGCGATAATTGATCGAAACACTGTATTGTGCTGCCAGATTAAAGTCCTGATGATAATTGCAGGCTATTTTACGATACAGGGGAAGAACGACCCGTACATCATTCCCCTTGGCTGCCAGCTCCTGCGGCAGTGATCCTATAACATCAGCCAAACCGCCGCTCTTAACAAACGGCAGGCCCTCAGCGGCTACGTGCAGAATCCGCATCAGATACGATCCCCACGCTTTACATATGCAGGATGTTCAGCATCTGCGATAAGCTCTTTCACACGGGTAATTTTCGCTTTCTTATCGACAACCGCACCCTCGATATGCACATCCTCGCCAATCATAACCCCGGGCAGAACAACGGAATCCTTGACTACACAACCCTTTTTCAGGGTACAGCCACGGCCGATAACGGAATTTTCAACCGTTCCTTCAATCAGACAGCCATTTGACACAACACTGTGATGCACATCGCTGCATGCATAGTATTGGGTCGGTGCGGAATCATTGGTCCGAGTATAGATCGGCCATTCATCATCAAACAGCGTCATTGCCTTATTGATGTTGATCAGCTCCATATTGGCATGATAATAGCTCTTAAAATCATTGATGGCGACAAAATAACCCCGGTGGGCAACTCCTCGTACATCCAATTCGCTGCATTCATCATTCAGCATATCGCGGAAGCTGTACAGTGAAGAAATATTCGCCGCTTTATTCACCAGACTGATAAACAATTCCTTGCTTAACACATAGGTCTCCAATGAAATATTTCGGGTCTTGTAATTGCCGCGATTACGCTCAATACTCAAAACCCCTTTCTGCTTATTCAGATTCAGTACATCACAGTTAATAAATTCATTGCGTGCATCCTCCACGCTCTGATATACCATGGTAATGTCCGCACCGCTTTCAATATGCTTATTCAGCAGACTGCTGTAGTCCATCGCATAGATCATATAGCTCGGCGCAATAATTACATATGGGTAATTGACCTCTTCAATCGCTGACATATTGGCACGGTACGCTGCTACATCGTGATTATAGAAACTGGAATCAGACAGATTCTCACCATAGAGGATATGCAGCTTTCCTCGTTTTGAATTCAGATTATAGTGACGGCCGGTTCCCAAATGTTCGATAAGCGAACGCGGTTTGCTTTTCACATAGACCTGAATGTGATTGACACCTGAATTTGTCATATTGGAAATTGGAAAATCGATGATGCGGTAACGCCCGAGAAATGAAAACGCTCCTACCGGACGATAGTCCTGCACACCTTCTACATTCACGTTGGATCCTTCGGAATTGATAATACCAAATGCATTACACATACTCATCCACCTACCTTACGTTTTTAGCGACCAGCTCAATCTCATCGCTGTTTGGATCGCCTACGACCGCATTCGGGGCAATTTTCACGCCTTCGGCAACAATCACGCGATTCAGTACGGCTCCGGCTCCGATGACCGCCTCCGGCATGATTACAGAATCATTCACCTTAGCATCCTGATTAATTTTCACATTGGTAAACAAAACGGAATTTGTCACCTCGCCATCGATCACACAGCCCTGATTTACATAGGATCGGATAATTTTACCATGTTCACCGACAAAGTGCGGCATCGCACATACATCTTCCGTATAAATTTTCCAGTTCGGATCACTTAGATCCAATTCATTATTCTTATCCAGCAGATCCATATTCGCTTCCCAGAGTGAATCGATCGTACCTACGTCCTTCCAATAGCCCTTGTACTTCCAGGCATACAGCTTCTTGTTATCCTCCAGCATGGTAGGGATGATATCCTTGCCGAAGTCATGGTTGGAATTTGGATTATCCATATCTGCGATCAGCATCTTTCTCAGCAGCTTCCAGTCAAAGATATAAATTCCCATAGAAGCCAAATTGCTCTTTGGTTTTTCCGGTTTTTCCTCAAATTCAATGATACGGTCTGTCTCATCCGTATTCATAATACCGAATCGGCTGGCCTCCTTCATGGGAACCCCTAGCACGGCAATCGTTGCATCTGCGCCGCATGCCTTATGATGTGCCAGCATTTTGGAATAATCCATTTTGTAAATATGATCACCTGATAAAATTAATACATAATCCGGATCATGGCTATCGATAAAATCGATATTCTGCGAAATCGCATCAGCAGTACCGCGGTAAATATTGAAGTCCGTATCTTCTTTTTCGCGCGGCGGTAATACAAAGACACCGCTGTTTTTCGCGTCCAGTCCCCATCGTGAACCGCCGGCAACATACGAATTCAGCAGCACCGATTCATACTGGGTTAAAACCCCTACAACATTAATGCCAGAATTTGCGCAATTACTCAGTGGAAAATCGATAATACGATATTTACCACCATAGAATACCGCAGGTTTGGCAACCTTTTTGGTCAGAGCCTCCAGACGAGTACCCCGGCCGCCAGCCAGAATCATGGCCAGCATGTTCTCCTGTTTCATAAGCAAAACCCCCTGCTTTTTATAATTTGATTATACTCAATTCAAGAATGAAATACCACTGTTTTGGATATAAAAGTATTATTTATGTATGCGTTTACAGAAATTTCTGTAAATTTCGACATTTCTTAGCAAAACAGCATGTTTTCAGAAAAAGTCAAGAGATTTTTTTAATTTCCTTTCGTCGGTTGAATTACCGGCAGCTGCTTTCAATATGATCCATCAATTTTGCCCATGATTGCTGCGTCTCTATAAATTTTTGATAATGCTTGGCAGCATTTTTACTGTATTTACGAAACTCTGGCAATAAATTGTAGAAATTATCATCCTGAAAGCAAGCGCATATTTTCGGCAGCACCAATTCCAGTATGTGTTGTATTTCCAGTATTTTTTTATCATACCCGCATGCATCCGTAATATAAAGAAGCAGCGGTTTATAGCGTACCCATCCGATACAGGCTTGATAAAATCGGGTTATGATCGCCGAGGATTCTGCGGTTATGGAATTCAAACGAATCGGCAAAACGCCGTCCAGCAGATGACGATATGCAGAAAAGCCATCGTGAAAGGTATAGCAGGGAACTCTCACCACCGAGCGATCCGTCAACAGAGTACTTAAAAAGGTATCCTCACCACGAGCGCCAGGAGGGTTATAAAACGGAAACAACCGTTTTGGTTTGGTAAGATTCAGACAAAGATTTGAACCGGTTATGAATTTACAAGAATGCATCTGCGGTACATCCTGCGGTTTTAAATCAGTTAAGATCTTCGTATCGGCATATGTAACACCTCCGTTTTTCATAATCGTCCGAATCGACTCCCATGTAATAACATCATTGCTGATAGCTTCGATAAACTGACGGAAATCCGTCTGCGATAATGTATTATCAAATGAAATTTGAGGGATCGGTGATATATATCCGCAGTGATATCCGTTTGTGATATCGGCGTGGACAATACTTTTCAAATGCATCGGGATTACATACTGACCGCTCCACAGACAGCTTTCCTTGCTGTTCGTCACCGCTACCGGATATTCATCATCATCCAGAAATAACAAATAATCCATTTGATTCTTTAACGCTGCATATACAATAGCGTTGCGCTTGCCTGCATAGCCGGAAGAAAAAATCAGTTTCATATCTTCTTCCTGTAAATTATCATCATGTATAATGTCCATAGCTGTATGTTTTGCACGTTTTTCATCAATAAAAATAATATCTTCAAAGGAGTCGACGATTTCCTGACTCAAATTCGTGAAATCTGTGGACTGCGCGTTTGAATAAGACAGATCATAAGCAACAAACAGAAACAGCTCGATCTTAGCTGACGGTTGTTCCTTTTTGATAAATTCATTCCAGCTGTATATATACGCTGACATCACTTTCCGAAAAGCTTTTCGTCCCGTCGCAAACCCGATACCCAAACGAATTGTTTCTTGATTCATATTCACTCCTTCTTTCCTGATTCAAAACACTTGTATCAATTTCAGTATAACACTTCTTCATTAGCTTGTACGTTGGTCCTTTGTAAGCACCTAAAGCAAGTCACGCATTCTCATCATATTTCAATGAAAATACTGAAAGCCGCTTACAAAGGTAAAAAATGTGATGCGTACAAATTTCAGCACTTTAAAAGTATCAGCCAATTCATGATGCAGATAAAATACCCAAGCTTTTTAAATAAAACATTTCATCGCGTGCGATGTGAATAAGCGGTCTGCTAAAAAAGGAAAACCGCTATATCATAAGATATAACGGCCTATTAATAATTTACATGGTTGTAGCGATCGCTGTTACAATCGCCATCTGATAGATTTCATCTGAAGTGCAGCCGCGTGATAAGTCATTGATCGGTGCATTCAAGCCCTGCAGAATTGGTCCGATCGCCTCATAGCCGCCCAGCCGCTGAGTAATTTTATAACCGATATTTCCTGCATCGATATTCGGGAAAATAAAGGTGTTCGCTTTACCGCCGATCGGTGACTGCGGCGCCTTCAGCTTACTTACCGTATCGGACACCGCCGCGTCAAACTGAAATTCTCCGTCAAAGGTGAAGTCCACCTTCATATTCTTCAGCCGCTCGGCAGCCTTTCGCATCTTATCTACACTTGGCCCTTTTCCACTTCCCAGCGTTGAATAAGACAACAGAGCCATAATCGGCTCAATGCCGAAGAAACGTGCCGTCCGTGCCGTTTCCAAAGCAATTTCCACGATATCATCCTCACTGGGATCAATATTAATGGAACAGTCTCCCATCACCAGCCGTTCATCACCATTTACCATGATGAAGCAGCTGGAAACAATATTATTATTAGGCTTGGTTTTGATCAGCTGCAGCGCCGGCCGCACCGTGTCCGCAGTGGAATAGGTCGCTCCGCCCAGCAGTCCTTCTGCATAGCCCATCTTTACATACATCGTTCCAAAGTAATTGGTGTGCTCCAGCATATTTTTTGCCGTTGGGGCATCGACTTTACCGCGTCGAAGCTCTACCATCAGATCAATCATTTCATCCAGCTTCTCAAATGTCAGGGGATTAACCAGTTTTACCCCTTCGATATCAAAGCCGTATTCTCTTGCCGCGTTTATGATCTCATCGGGATTACCCAGTAAAATCGGCTGCAGAATTCCTTCCTTCTGCAGTTTGCTGGCTGCTTCCAGCACCCGCGGTTCCGATCCTTCGGGAAGAACAATCCGTACATTCTTTCCTTTGATCTTGCCAATTAATGTGTCCAGCATTCCTTATTTCCTCACTTTCATACTTGTTTATTATACACCCGTTCCAAGCAATAAAAAAGGGGACTTTCCTAGAAAATCCCCTTTAAATTACGCCCCTTTTAAATTTTGATGATTCAAACGCATCATCAGCTTCAAAAGCGGGAAGCCGACCACTACATTCAATGGAATCGTGATGCAGGCTTTTAAGACTCGTATAAATAAAGAAAGCACCCACGGAATGCCATACATGCTCTGCAGCCAGATCGGTGTCAGCATAAACTGTATACTGATTTCAATCATGACAACACTAAGGATCCACACCGCAAATAAATGAGCGTGTTCCGTATGCATCCGCTGTTTCAAAACGTAGAGAATCGTCAGCATAAAGATCATGATCACGATAATCAGCACGATTATACCAAGCTTCAGAGGAGTACTCATCACAATCGTCTGTTTCTCAATCACAACCTGTGACAGAGCGGAGATATATCCGATTGCCAAAACACTGACAGCGGCCAGTACAGTACATACCAATCGCATGACCGTTTTTTCCCGCAGCTTCTGCTGATGCTGATACCAGAGTGCCGGGATCACACAGACTAGGATATTGTTTAATGTGAAGCCGAGAAATGGAAATCCGCTCGGTACTAAAATCACTCCGACAATATCAAACACCAGTCCGGTCAAAAAGGCCCAAGACGGTGACATGAGAATTCCCACCATCATCATGACTGGCTGGGCAAATCCGATTTTCACCGCCGGAAATCCCAGTACCGGTACCATGACTGACAAAAATGAAAGAATCGTTCCGATAATGATCATAAAAGAGGATGTTACAAGCTCCTGAACCCGAAAATGGATCGGATATTTTTTAAAGACATAGATACCAAGGGCAGCGATTACTGCGCCTGCGATTAACTGTTCTATCATACTGTTTCATTGCTACTCAAGTCCTCGGACTGAGAGATTCCTGCTTCTCCGTACTTCACGTACTCCACAGGCGTTAATTCCGGGATGACTCCCGTACATGCTTGACATGTGCTAACGATACTCGCTGAGTAGGCTCTCCTTTCGTTTTTTAAAATAAGCTCTTACTTCTGAAATAAAATACAAGCTTCCGGTAATCACAAAGGTTCCGGGTTGGTTCAATCCGGCTTCAATAGCCTGCCGATAATCAGCGGCGCGCTTGATCGGCAAATCGTTTCCCAATGCTTCCAAGCTGCTGGCACGATAGAAATCAAAGGTGGTCACCGTTACATCAGGCGTTATTGCCAACAATGATCGAATCATATCATCACTTTTTTTGTCACGCAGCGCGGTAAACAGAATATGCACCTGTGGATAATCCTGAAGGGAACGGCATAAGGCATCAATACCCTGCGGATTGTGAGCACCGTCCAGAATTACAGTTGGATGCTGGTGAATTACCTCAA
The DNA here is from genome assembly GCF_009831105.1 of Copranaerobaculum intestinale. GTDB lineage: Bacteria > Bacillota_I > Bacilli_A > Erysipelotrichales > Erysipelotrichaceae > Copranaerobaculum > Copranaerobaculum intestinale. The sequence continues at coordinate 55,905 of NZ_WUUQ01000001.1, forward strand.
AACGTCCCTTCCAGTTTGCCTGAAGCAGACCCTCCCGAAGCTGTGCTTCGCTCACCTGCACATATGACGCGCCGCGCAGCAGTTGTATCACTTCTATCGCCAGCGATGCGTTGTCCGCCTGATAGCGAGCCGGTCCATACAGAGATATATTCTTGCAATCTCGATAATCAAAATGGATATGCCCATTTTCCAAGCGCACTTTTTTTGGTTCGGCAGTCTGATGAAAGGCGGTGTGCTTTGCATCACATACAGTTTGAAAAACCTTCAAGCATTCCGGCTTTCGCTCAGCCGTTACAAACAGCGAATCCGGTTTGATGATGCCTGCTTTTTGATGAGCGATCGCTTCATAGGTATTGCCGAGCACGGCCATATGGTCCATCCCGATATTGGTGATGACAGATATCAAAGGTGCCTTGATAATATTGGTTGAATCCAACAGCCCGCCCAAGCCGGTTTCCAAAACCATAAAATCCACATGATGATTATGACAATATAAAAAAGCGATTGCCGTGTCAATTTCAAACATGCTGAGTTCCAGCTCGCACCATCGATCGAAATAGCGGTTGAAGTATTCCAAAAGCTCTTCATCATCAATAAATTCATCGTTGATGCGGATGCGATCCTGGTGCTTTTCCAGATAAGGTGACGTAAAGGTTCCCACGGTATATCCTGCGATCTGTAATATCGAGCGCAGATCATTCACGGTACTGCCCTTACCATTGGTACCGGCCACATGAATGATTTTAAGATCATCCTGCGGATCACCGAGCTCATGCATAAAGGTTTGAATCGGCGCTAATCCATGTGACTGATTACATCTTTTCTCAATAACGGCGATCGCCGTCTCCACATCCTTAAACATCATTCATTACTCCAATCAATCGCGGCTAAGCCGTGTTCAACTAAAATCGCATTGGTGCGGGAAAAAGGCCGGCTGCCAAAGAAGCCGTGATACGCTGAAAGCGGTGAGGGATGCGCGCTGCATAAACAGTACTGCATAGGATTGGTAATCTTACACTTTTTACTGATGGCATAGTTTCCCCAAAGAATATAAACAATGGTCTGATCCTGACGATTCAGCATGTCGATCACATGATCAGTAAAGATTTCCCATCCGAATTTTCGATGAGAGCCCGGTTTGCCCTCTTCCACACTCATTACCGCATTCATCATGAGTACTCCCTGATCAGCCCAATGCTGTAAATATCCCTGTTTAGAAACAGGAATTTGAAGATCGGTTTCCCGTTCCTTATAGATATTTCTTAGACTGGGCGGAAGCTTGGTATCAGGTGAAACCGAAAAGCATAATCCATGAGCCTGTCCCGGCTGGTGGTAAGGATCCTGTCCGATTATGACTACCTTCACTTGATCCAGCGGACATGCTTCAAAACAGGAAAACAGCTTTTCTCGAGGCGGATATACACGAGCTGACGCATATGCCTCATCCAGATGCATTATGAGCTTCTGGAAATAATCCTGTCTTTTTTCTTCTTCAAAAAATGTGCTCCAGTTCATGCTTCCACCTCATTTTTTCACGTATATAATACTATCACAGAATCGCTGTATTTACATTAAAATAAACCAGAATAGGATTTGATATTCAAGCCGAAAGGCATAAGAAAGAAAACTTACATTACGTACAGACAAGGCGGTTAAGCTGACAAAGATGAAATCACAGCTTTACGGGATCAAAAACAAAAGGCTTACGTTCATCAAATCATGCATGAGCGGTTCTTGAAAATGCCGCTTTCGCATAAAAAGTAATATGACAGCGTTGACTCAGGCAAAGCAATCCGCCAAGCCGTTCCTGAAACAAGCCTTCATGTTTTTTATCGGAGCGGTTTTGTTAGGTGTGATGCTGAAAACACAATCCTTAGATAATCTATCGATCCTGCTTCATACCAGGCCGTTTTTTCTTTGTATCCTCATTTTCATTTCACTGTTCATCTATATGATCGGCGGCATTACGATGACGCTGTTTGCCCGAGCCTACGATCCTTGCTTTTCCTTTTGGCGCGGCATAAAACTGGAATTCATCGCGTTAATGGTGGAAAATCTTACGATCGGAGCAGCCGGAAAGGGTACACAGATGCTTTTGCTTCATCGGCAGAAGCTCACCTGGGAACAATCATTATGCTGTGTAGGATTCGATTTCATTAATTTTCAAATGGTAACATTTTGTTTTTCAATGCTTGTATTCTGTGACTCCTTCATGATGCGGCAGTTCGCCGTGGAAATGCCAGTTGTGATTACCGGATTCTTATGCGATATTGCCCCGTTAGCGGCTGCTGCCCTGCTGTTGTATATGCCGGGCATTGCCTCATTGCTTCATTTCCTCGAAACGAAAATCCGTATGCGGCCGCGCCGCCAGCTTTTATCCAGTTTGAAAAAGGGGGCGCGCACCCTGAAACAGCAGCGCCGCATTCAGCAGGAGCCAAGCCGTGTGTTCATGGTACTCATCAGTAATTTCATTCGTATCTTTTTCCGCCATTCCCTCCCGATTCTGGCTGCCTATGCCTTACATGTAGAGATTTTGCCATCCCAGTATATTCATTTATTCATTGCCAGCATCTTCATCGAGCTTATGATATCGGTCGTTCCGGTTACCGGTAAACACGGTATTGCCGAGAGCGCATTTTTATTGATCTGTACCCCGCTGCTGCCTAAAGGCGCCTGTCTTGGCGTCATGATCCTATGGCGGCTCGCGGTTTACTATATTCCCACTGTTTTTGCCATTTTGATTTTTATGCTGACGCCCGATATCACATGGAAGTCTTTGCATCCATAAATTGATAAATATGCCGATATGAAAAAGGACAGCTCATTTAGCTGTCCTCATTTGTTACACTTTCACTCATGGATCGAAATGCTTCCGCCGCTACCTCATCAATCCCCATCACATCATCCAGCAAAAATCGGCTGCCTACTCTTTGAAACTTCCAATATTCTTCAAAGGTAATGCTGTGTTCCGCATCCCCTTCGGTAACCTCCATAGTTCGTATATTCTGATTGTAATCGATCATGCTCGCTTTGATATAATACCAAACAAAATCTCTGTCATCATCCAAATAATCATAAACTCCCATTATCTGTCGTCCCTTTAGATGAATATCCTTCATAACGGATACTTCTTCCCGCTGCTCCATCCATGCCAGCTTTGCCGTCCACTGCTCGATCAGCCGCGGTGTCAAATATTCTTTCAGCTTCTCGATATCCATTTCCATCCATGCATACTGTACGGCATAAAAGGTATCCGTCACATAATGATTCATCGCTTCTTCATTCCAAATCGGATCCAGTTTTTCCAGCTGTTTCATCAGCTGATGTCCTTCCCGATGTTTTTTATGCATCACATAGGCTCCGGCATACGTAAAAGCTCCGCATACAAGCAGATAAGGAAGCAGGGAGAGAATTTGGCTGCCCGCTTTTGCAGGCGGGTGAGTCTCTGTATCATTATTAGGGGAAGCAGAACTGCCGCCAGATGAAGAACCGCTCCCTCCCCCGACGCTGCCTCCGGCATGTGCTGACACCGGGATCGTTGATATCCACAGCGCTCCGATGAGTATTATGAAAACAATACGTTTTCTCATGATGTTTTTTCTTTCCACAATACAATGGTACTGACAGGTTCAACCGCAACCGCGGTGATAAATTCATCCGGCTGTACTGATCCGTTATAGTAAAGCAGCTTATATGCAGCATTCAAAGAATGATGAAAGCTTTCTGTTAAAGGATTAAAAATAACCTGCATCGTGCCCTTTTCATCATCCATTTCATAAATCAGCACTTTACCGTCGATCGTTTGATAATGCACATATTTTTCAATCCTTTCAGCATCGGAATAGCGAAAGCACTCATACGTACGGCGCAGCTGAATCAAAGCCTTGGTATGATCGACCATTTCCCGGTAGCGATCCCGCCTTTCATAATCGATCATATTGATGGAATCCATATCGTGATAGGTATTATTCAAACCATGCTTCGTTCGGGCAAATTCCTGTCCGCTGTGCAAAAACGGAATTCCTTGTGCCAGCAGCACACAAGCATTCAGCATTTCCTGACGGCGCATTCTAATCTCTCGGGTATCTTCCTTGCAGCATTCTTTCAGTTTATCCCAGGCCGTCATGTTATCATGGCATTCCACATAATTGATGACCTGCTGAGGAGAATGAAACATACGGGATCCTCCCTTATCGGTAACACTGCCGCTAAGACAATTTTTCATGATCTCAATCAAGCTGATATCCCCGCTGATATACCCTTTTACATTAACTTCATTGGCGGCTGTCCGCCCTTTAACCACATCACGGAAACGATCGGAAAAATGGGCAATATGCGGCATCTTATCCTGATTTGCAAGGGATGCGCGCAGCCGATAGTCTAGCAGAGAAGGCATGTCCCAGCCTTCTCCATATACCATGAAATCCGGATCATGTACGGCACATTCCCAATACACCTCATTAACAGTATCCATATCCAGAATCCCCATAAGATCAAATCGGAAACCGTCAATTAAAAAGGTATCCTGCAGATAACGGCATGTGTCAATAATAAACCGGCGGCACATCTTTCTTAAGCTGTCGATATCATTTCCGCAGAAGGTACCATTGGAATATTCCCCATTTTCATTCATCTGAAAATAATAATAAGGAACCATATTATTCAGCGGATGCGTTTCCACATCATACACATGATTAAATACGACATCCAAATTCACCTTGATACCATTCTTATGGCATTCTTCAACCAATCGAATCAATTCACGGATACGGCTGTAAGGATCCTCACTGTCTCGGGCATAGCTTCCTTCCGGACATCTTGCCTGCACCGGGTCATAGCCCCAATTATAATACAGCTGCGGATAGAACTCATCAACACTGCCAAAATCCATTACCGGCATCAGCTGAACGTGGGTGATGCCCAGCGATTTTAGATAAGAAAACCCGGTCTGACGCGACTTGGTCATGTGATTTTCCTCAACAAACCCCGCAAACCCACCGCGTTCTGTAACACCGCAGTTTTCCTGCATCGTGAAATCACGGACGCTCGCTTCATACAAAATAGCATCGCTGTAATGATCCGTGATTGGTAATACATAGGGAACCGCAGTCAATTTCCGCCGGTCAATAACGACAGAATGACGTCCGTTTGTATCAGAAGCAATACCATAAGGATCAATCGTTTCCTTCCATTCCCCATTAACATAGACATGATATGTATAACGTGATTCTTCCAGATCACCTTCAACCAAAGAAGCAAAAATACCGCAGTTTTCCCGTTTCATTTCCCGGGTAATCTTTTCATTATGATAATCAAATTCTACTCGTACCCGGCTGGCTGTCGGTGCCCATACCTTAAATACAGTACTGGTCGGACTATACATCGCGCCTAAATCCTTGCCATCGTAATAGAATTCTTCATCAAATCGCTTCGTTTTTACAATATTGGCATATTGAAGCGGTGTACTGCGGGCATATTCATGCATTACATAATACTCTCTGCCGATCACCAACGAGGAATTGACCATTAATGTGTAGCGGTTATAATACTGCGGTGTCTGCTCTACCGATAATATGGACAATGGCTCTAAAAAACCGCTGCAGTCCCGAATATAAAAACGGCTGCTTTGTCCCTCATAGCTGTTGCGTGACATATATACAATAATTTTATTATAGTCATCAAGATATGCTTCAAAATACTTCTGTTGTCTCATACAATCACCTTAGTTCCATTATACCATGTAAGTTGATTTCCTTGGACTATTTTCATATGAACAATGAAGATCAGATAAACAAACAGAATGCTATTGCATAAGGAGTGATTGATAAATCGATCATACACCGGATATAATAGAGTGGAAAAACAGCAATACATGTATTTTCTGATCTATAAATTGAGGAGGTGTCTAAATGATAAAGATTCTGTTTGTCTGCCACGGCAATATCTGCCGATCTCCGATGGCAGAATTTGTGATGAAAGAGCTTGTTGAACAAGCCGGAATCAAACAAAGGTTTATCATTGCTTCTGCCGCAACCAGTGCTGAAGAAATCGGAAATGATATACATTGGGGAACGAGGAAGAAATTGCTAACTGAAAATATCCCATTTTCACCAAGAAGTGCCCGCCGCTTAACACCCGTTGATTATGAGCAATATGATTATCTGATCGGAATGGACGATGCGAATCTGCGAAATATGAAACGGATTTTCGGGGATGATCCAAATCATAAGATCTTTGCTTTGCTGGATTTTACCGATCATCCAAAAGCCATTGCCGATCCTTGGTATACGGGTGACTTTGATGAAACCTTTTCTGATATTACAAAAGGCTGCAAGGCCTTCCTCTCCTATCTTTTGACTTCATCAGACTAACAAAGAACCGAAGCTATAGAGGATTCACTTTTCTGTGAACAAGCTCTATGATTCGGTTCTTTTTTATGAAAGCTTCAAAAATGTAAGTGTGACCGTGCATTCATTCGCGGTTACATCAGTATTGAAGGTCAGTGAAAAAAATGTTGAATCCGCTGTATGGACGATGATCGACTGTGAACCGGTTACGCTGGAATTGCTCGCAGCGGTACGAAAATAAATTCCTAAATCTAAACGGGGTGCGTTGTTATAATATGGCGTTACCTGGATATAACCGGGATTGGGCATCAATGCTGATACATGATAGCTGATCATATAATCACCCGGTTGTAAATGGATGCGGGTTTTATCTTCCAGAACAATTTGATCGGTGCGATCCGCAAGCAGGATCAAATATGGTATGGTACTGCCATTTTCAAATTGCTGCATGAAATTATAATAGGACGCATAGGAAGGAATCAGCGCGGGGCCAACAGCCCCAGTATTTCCGGTGGGACCAACAGCTCCGGTTGGGCCGGTAGGGCCGATCGGTCCTGTTATTCCGACAGCCCCAGTCGGACCGGTGCTTCCTGTATTCCCTCTAGGTCCTGCTTCACCTCTGGGTCCGGTGTTTCCGATTGGTCCCTGCGGACCTGTGGGTCCTTGCGGTCCAGTAATGCCGTCAGCTCCGGTGCTGCCAGTTGCGCCTGTATCTCCCATCGGACCACGGGGTCCGGTGGCTCCTCTTGGACCTTGCGGACCTTCTGCACAACACGGTATACAACAATCCGTATCATAAATATTCATATATTTTCACCTCTTGATACTATACTATGAAGCAGCCTTCAAGCGTTCTGGACAATAAGAAGAAAATTTCAAAATCGTTATCTGCTGCATCAATCCTTTGCCCTAAAAAAACACTACCAATTACGAGCATCGTAATCGGTAGTGTATCTATTTCTTTATTCTCTTCTATAAAGCTGTAGAATAATCGTATTATTCAACATCAACAGGCTGAATATGCCAAATCGTATCCGCATATTGCTGAATTGTCCGATCACTTGAGAAATAACCGGACTGGGCCACGTTAATCAGACACATTTTAGCCCATCCGCTGCGATCCTGATATCGTGCTTCAATATGCTTCTGTGCTTCCGCATATGCTTCAAAATCCGGAAGCAATAAATATTCATCATTTTTAAACATCAATTCATTATATACAAGACGGAAATCCTCTTTCTCCTCCGAGAATGTTCCATCTACCAACGCATCAATTACTTTTTTCAATTTCTCGTCATGATGATAATAATCCCATACATTATATGATTTTTCATGAACGATTTCATCTACCTGTTCTGCGCGCAGTCCAAATATTTCTGCGTTTTCCATGCCGACGCGTTCGACGATCTCCACATTTGCGCCATCCATGGTACCTAAAGTTATCGCTCCGTTCATCATAAATTTCATATTTCCGGTACCGCTTGCCTCTTTTCCGGCAGTAGAAATCTGCTCGCTGACATCAGCCGCGTTCATCAAAATTTCCGCTATGCTGACACCGTAGTTCGGAATAAAAATCACTTTCATATACGGACTGATTTCCGGATCATTGTTAATGACATCCGCCATGCAGTTGATGAGCTTGATAACCTGCTTGGCAAATAGATAGGCCGGTGCCGCTTTTGCCGCAAAAATGAAGGTTCTCGGATAAATGCGATAGCTTGGATCGGCCTTCATGTGCTGGTACTCAGCGATGATATTCATAACATTCAGCAGCTGCCGTTTATAGGCATGCAGACGTTTTGCCTGCACATCGAAAATGGAATGAATATCCACATCGATATGCAAGGTTTTCTTAATATAATCTGCTAATATTTTCTTTCGCTCCAGCTTTACCTGCATAAAGGATTCCTGAAGCTGTTTATCCTCTACGTGATCCATCAGCTGAATCAAATCTTCCGGATGCTCATCAAATCGATTGCCAATTGTATCATGAAGCAGCTTTGTCAGTTGGGGATTGGAATACAGCAGCCATCTGCGATGGGTAATGCCATTGGTTTTGTTATTAAATTTCTCCGGCATGATCGCATAGAAATCCTTAAATACATCCTTTTTCAAGATTTCAGTATGAAGTGCAGCGACACCATTGACGCTATGCGATCCGACAATCGCCAGATTCGCCATATGCACCTGTCCGTCTTTTAAGATTTCTACATTTTTCGCAATATCGGGCCGGTTATAAACATGACTCAAGTTATATTCAAACCGGTGATGAATCTCATCGATGATCAGATAAATACGCGGCAACAATGACTGTATATAAGGTATCGGCCATTTTTCCAGCGCCTCCGACAGCACGGTATGATTCGTATAAGAAATTGTATTATGGGTAATTCCCCATGCATCATCCCACTCATATTCATAATCATCCATCAGCACCCGCATCAATTCCGGAATGGCGAGAACCGGATGGGTATCATTGAGCTGAATGCATACTTTATCCGCCAGATTATCCAAAGAAGGGTAAACTCTCAAATGCGCTTTCACAATCTGTGCGATACCGGCAGAAACAAAGAAATACTCTTGTTTGATGCGCAGCTTGCGTCCTTCTTCGGTAGAATCGTCCGGATATACATTCTGACAGATTGCTTTTACATCGGCGATATACTGTCCGAAATCATTTGCATTGCATGGATCCTCGGCAGCTTCGGCACTCCATAAACGAAGGGTATTCGTTACCTTTGTATTTTTACCGACGATCGGTACATCATAAGGGACTGCTCTCACAATCATATCCGGCACATAATTCACTTTGGTTTTCCCGTGTTCGTTCATGTACATTTCAATATGACCGCCAAATTTCACATCGACAGCGTGCTTTGGCTTTCTGACCTCCCACACATTGCCAAGGCGCAGCCACTGATCCGGCACTTCCACCTGTTCATGATCCACGATCTTTTGTTTAAACAAACCGTATTCATAGCGAATGCAGTTGCCATGTCCCGGTAAATTCAGGGATGCGAGTGAATCCATGAAGCAGGCTGCCAGCCGCCCCAGACCGCCGTTGCCCAAACCTGCATCACTTTCCATATCTTCAATTTCATTAATATCGATACCCAAATCCGCAAGTCCGTCTTTTACGATATCATAGACACCCAAATTCATCAGGTTGTTCGTCAACAGCCTTCCAATCAGAAATTCCATAGAGAAATAGAACATCTGCTTTTGTCCTTTTTGCGCAATCGTTTCTTTGCTGGCTTTCCAGTTTACACCGACAAAGTCGCGAATCATGGTTCCAAGTACCATATATTTTTCTGTTTTATGAGCCTGCTCGATGGAACGGCCATACTTTTCGATAATCCGTCGTTTAAATTCATTCTTAAATTCTTCTTTATTACTGAATTTATTTTCCATTATTTACACCTCTTATTGTGTCTCAACAAGTATTTTAACAAATTTTGCCGTTCATGACAATGAATGAATAGCTTACCTTAGTATATCGGTCATAGACATTTTCATGCAGTTGTTTATCACTCTTTTTAAGTATGAAGAATAAAAAAGACTATAAAATAATCAGAATTTAAAAAAGACAGTGAAGAAAATCACTGTCCGTTGGATTCCTTACATCGTTTATGCGGGAATGGTACGAATTTTAAAGAAGAAGTAATAGTATTTAAAAAGAATCAGAAAGAGCAGAAACAACCGCAAATACCAAGCTTCCATAAAATACATCGCGATCAGCAGCATAGCAGTCGCAAACGTGAGCAGGGTAATTTTGGTTTTCTTTGTCATGCTGCGATGTTCCACAAAAGACTGTAAATGCGTTTGGTACATGTTCGTACTAGTCAGCCAGCGATGAAATTTCGGTGAGCTTTTCGCAAAGCACCATGCCGCTAACAATACGAACGGAGTTGTCGGAAGCACGGGCAGCATAACGCCGATCGAACCCAAAATGACGGCGATCCAGCCGATTACAATATAGATTAGTTTCATAAATTTCGCTCCTTGTGTCCAAATTGATATATCTGATCGATCATATACGAATGATATTTCAGCATGCGCAGCTTACTATATCGCATTACCTTAAGGATTTATTTTTGCTGTTCCTTTTGACAGCAGTAAATCATGCGGGCAAAGCAATCTGTTTTTCGATTTGGATATTTGTTATTCCCATATGTGTTTCGCAATCCATATACATGCACAGGCTTTATCAAAAGGTTATTCCATCATCCGTTTTGAATGTATCTTATCAGCCGAATCATTCATCAGCTTTGACGACCCTGATCCATATTGAGAATGGTATCGGTGGATTGCAGCGTGGAACGGCGATGAGATACTAGGACGATCGTTTTCCCCTTTAATGCCTTCAAAGATTTTAAAATCATTCCCTCGTGCAGCGCATCCAAATTACTGGTTGGTTCATCCAGCAGAATCAGCTCGCTGTCATGGAGGAAAACTCTGGCTAATCCGATACGCTGACGTTCTCCGCCGGAAAGGGATTCCCCCAGCTCTGCTACCTTGGTTTGATAACCCTCCGGCAGCGACATGATAAATGTATGAAGTCCAGCCTTTTGGCATGCATCTGCCACTTGTTCATGCGATGCGGTAAGATTCGCTATTTTAATATTGTTTTCAATCGTATCCTGAAACAAAACCGTTTCCTGTGTCATATAGCTTTCCAGATCACGCAGATCCGTTGTGTTGATCGTACGCAGATCACGGCCGTGAATACGGATGGAGCCTTTCTCAATACTCCAAAAACGCATCAGCAATTTCAGCAAAGTGCTTTTCCCACATCCGCTGGGACCGTAGATACCCAACGCACTTCCTTTTTCTAATTTAAGATCAAAATCTTTTAAAACCCATTTGTCACGGTATGCGAAACGAACCTTTTCAATCGTTACATCACCCATTTCAATCGGTTTTTGATGACTGAGCTCCGCCACCTCCGGTGCTTCTTCCAATAATGAAAGTACCCGGCGGCCACTCGCTAAGGTCAGTAACAAGTTATTGGATAGGTTGGATAATGCGACAACCGGTCCGAAGCTGGAAAACAGTAAAACTGTTCCCAAAATAATTCGCTCGATTGAAAGCATTCCATGCTGATGCAGTCCCAAACCGCAGAACAACAGCAGCAGGGGAAAAATCAGAATTGCCATTGTATTGCGCGATGTACTCTTCCCCTCATATTTTTTAAGCTTACGACCCAACGCATTCAATTTATTGCTTTGATAATTCATTTGCGATAAACGTTCATCACCCTGTCCGAATTGACGAATATCATCAATGCCGCGTAGTGATTCCAGCATATAAGCACTTAAATCTCCGCTCTGCTTGCGGTATTCGTCACCATCAGCCTTTCCCAGCTTAGAAATACGGACGGGGATCCAAAGTCCAACATAAAGATAGCCAAGCGCAGCAATCAAAGCAAAGACCGGTTCAATCACCCAAAAACCTGCCAGTAAAAGTAGGCTTGTCAAAAATGCAATCATGATCGGAGATATCGTATGTGCATAAAACACCTCCAGCAATTCAATATCACTGGTAATGACGCTGATTAAATTTCCTTTATCCTGTCCCTCCAGACGTGCCGGTGCAAGAGTCCGCAGCTTACCAAAGATGCGATCCCGCAATAGGGCCAAAAGCTTGAAGGCAATATAATGATTGCATGCCTGTTCCCCATAGCGAAGGACTCCCCGCAGCACTGCAGCGGCGATCATTAAGCTGATAAGCGCTCCATAGGATAGGTGAATACCGGAATCCATTCTCACAATGACCAACAGGACTGCTCCGACCGGAATAAAGATCGCACACAGAAATCCAAGGATTCCCAGCAGTACAGCCATGCACATCCATCCGCTAAGCGGTGTTACCAGCTTCAGCATTTTTCTCATAACAACAGGATTGCTCCACTTACGCATAACGCTCACCTCCCCGAATCATTTCCAGTTCTTGCTGGGCGGAATAAAGCTCATAATATTTCCCTCGTTTTTTCATCAAAGCCTGATGACTGCCCGATTCCTGCAATGCTCCGTTATCCAGCAAATAAATATGATCGCATTCAGTCATAGCACGCAAGCGATGCGTGATCATAAAGATCGTTTTCTTAGATCGCAATTCCTGAATGACATCTAAGATTGCCTGTTCACTTTCGCTGTCAATATTACTGGTAGCTTCATCAAAGATATAAAAAACACAATCTTTTAATAAAGCTCGCGCCAACACCAAACGCTGCCGCTGTCCCCCGGAGAAATTCGCACCGCCTTCTTCGAGTTCCGTATCCAATCCCCCTTGCGATTGTATAAAGGCATCAAGCCGGACTTGTTTGAGCGCCCTCCACATGGCATCATCATTCGCATATTCATTACCCATCAGCAGATTTTCTTTTACCGTACCTTTTGCGATAAATCCCTGATGTCCAACATAACAGGCAGATTTCCAAAAGGATGCATCCTCAATTTTTGAACGCTCCTGTTTTCCGCAGGTAATATGACCGCGGTAATCCTTCCGCATGCCGCATAATACTTTCGCCAGTGTACTCTTGCCGCTGCCACTGACTCCGCACACGCCGATAAAGGTTCCTTTAGGAATATCCAGATGAATCTTCTTCAAAACATCCTGATCCTTCAGATAACCATACTGCAAATTTTCCACATGAATCGGAAAGAGTGAATCCGTCAATGAATCCGTTGATGCTTTATCTTCCTGTATATCTAAAATACGAAAGATCTTATCACTGGCAGTCATACCATTCATGGCGATATGAAAATAAGAACCAAGCAGCCGCAGCGGTAAAAAGAATTCTGAGGATAACAGAATAATCAAAAGCACACCGACCAGTGATAAACTGCCGTTTATATATGCAAATGCCGCAGTAATACAGCCTAAAGCAGCGCCTCCGTAGGCAATCATATCCATAACACTGACGGAATTCAGCTGCATCGTAAGCACCTTCATCGTAATACGGCGGAACTGCTCCGCTTCCTTATTCATTTCATGATGCTTCCATTCATCGGCCTGATAAATTTTTAATGTTGTCAATCCCTGCAGATTATCGAGAAAACTGTCACCCAAGTCGGTATATGCCCCCCAATAGCGGCTCAGCAAGCGTTTCGCAAATTTTTGTACCGCAATGATGGAAATCGGTATCAACGGAACAAAGATCAGCAGCACCAAAGCGCTTTTCCACTCTATCCAAACAAGCATTACAAATAGTGTGATCGGTGCTAACATACTGTAAAAGAACTGTGGCAGATATCGGCCAAAATAAATTTCGAGCTGATCGATTCCCTCAACGCTCAGCTGTACAAGCTCACTGGTGGAAACATATGCCTGATAATTCTGTTTCAAATGAAGCAGCTTATCATAGATCGCATAACGCAGTTGATTTTTCACAGTGCAGGATGCAAGATGGGAATAATACTGAACCCGGCTTGCACAAAGCATCTTTAATCCGATCAAAACAAGCATACCGCCAAAACCGTACCCCAGATCACCGTGGGTCAGCACGCCCTGTCCAGCACGCTGAATCTGCTCCGCTGCCAGAAACAGAATTCCAGCATTTGCCAACAGTGAAACCCACTGTAAACCTACCTGATACCAAACATATTTACGTGCACTCGGCACTTCCTTCAATAATCGTTTCTTGATCATTCATTCACCATCCCTTATATAGTTAGCCTTGGCTTACTTAACACATGAAGAGAGTTTAGCATTCCCTTTTCCTCTTGTCAATCCCTTTGTTAGATATGGATAACTTTTCCGACTCACCAACAGCAGTACGTGTTTTATTAAGAAAGATCATAAAAAACGGATACCGCTTTCGATATCCGCTGTTTTATTTTCTGCTTACACTCCCCTAGCCAATCGAGCTTCTAGCCATGTATACCATATGGATTACCATGATCAACTGTTTTCGCTCCGCATTTACTCAATTTTGTTCTAAACGATTTCCCATAAGCCTTGCGGCATGTATCTATAAGCAAAATGAAGTATGTCTAATCACCAGCAGCGATTTTTTTCGAAGCTTTTTTCACTGTTTTTTTAATTGGTTTCTTTTCTGCTTTATCAGCTGCATTTTTAACCGCGCGCTTCTTCACTTCCAACATGACACCGCCAAAGCTCGGTACATCCACAATTATCCGATACGGAAGCTGATCGCATTCTGCTTTTACCGCCTTGACCGCCTTGGAATTTACCATATTACCGCCGGCATAGATATCCTGATCGGTGTTCAAAATTTCCTTATAGGAACCTGCTTTCAACACTCCGAAAGCATGTTGCCGATAAGCATTCGGTGACATATTTAATATTACAACAACATCGCTCGTTGAACCGATGCGAATATAGCTGAATAAATTCTCATCCGCATCATCCGCGTTGATCCATCGGAAACTGTCTATACTGTAATCATTCTCATGAAGCGCCGGAATATTTGAGTAGCATTCCCCCAGTTTCGCAAAGAAGCGGTGAAAGGCATCATGTACCGGATAACCGAGTAAGAACCAATCGTTTTCCTTGCTCTCATCCCACTCGCGAAAATGTGCAAATTCATTCCCCATAAAATTCAACTTTTTGCCGGGATGGGTAAACATATACATATACAGGGTTCGCAGCTGGGCAAATTTTTCCTCATAGGTTCCCCATATTTTATCAACGATCGTCTTCTTACCGTGTACGACTTCATCGTGTGAAAACGGCAACAGAAATTTTTCCGAATAGAAATAAGCCATGGAAAAGGTAATTTGATTATGGTGCCATTTACGGTAGACCGGATCCAGCTCCATATACTTCAAGGTATCATTCATCCAGCCCAAATCCCACTTATAATCAAATCCCAACCCCATATCCAGGGTGGACTTTGTGACATTTGGAAAATCACTGGAATCTTCCGCAATCAGCATTACTCCCGGGTAACGGCGGTGCAGATTGTAATTCATGCGGCGGATAAATGCCAGCGCACCTTCATTGACGCCATTATCACGATTGCCGTGCCAGTAGATAATATTAGAAATCGCATCCATGCGCAAACCGTCGATATGATATTTATCCAGCCAAAAGGAAGCGGCTGACATTAAGAAGCTGCGAACAGTTTCACTCCACAAATCAAAGTTGGAGGTTCCCCATTGACTGTTGGCATCGACATCCTTTTGATACTCATACAAAGGAGTTCCATCAAAATAAGACAGTGAGAAATCATCGCGGACAAAATGCACCGGAACGTAATCCAGAATTACCCCAATGCCCGCCTTATGGCACTGATCGATTAAGCTCATGAGATCTTCACAGCTGCCGTAACGGGAAGTCGCCGCAAAGTAACCGCTGCACTGATAGCCCCATGAACCGTCAAACGGATACTCGTTCAATGGCATAAACTCAAGATGCGTAAAATGATGCTCCTTCGCATAGGCGATCAATTCTTTCGCAATCTCACGATACGTATACCAAGAGCCATCTTCCTTCTGCTTCCAGGAACCGATATGTACTTCATAGATATTCATGGCCTTAGAAACATTACGGTCGCGATTTTTCATCCATGTCTCATCATGCCAGTGAAAGTCAAGATCAGTCACGATAGATGCAGTATTCGGACGCAGTTCGCTGTGAAATGCATACGGATCCATCTTATCCACAACTCGCCCGTCAGCCTGTGTTACCCGATATTTATACATATCGCCATGCTTGACATCCGGTATAAACAAGGAATAGACACCAGATTCATCAGCACGCTTCATGACACAGCCCTCACAGCTCCAGTCATTGAAAGAACCGATCACCTGAATCGACATGGCATGCGGCGCATAGACAGTAAATCTCGCTCCCTTTCTGCCCTCAAAACAGAGATGTGCTCCAAATAGCTCATAAGCCTCCAGACAATGTCCGGCATAGAATTTTTCCAGCTTTAATCTATCCATATGATTCTCTCCCTTCACTTCTTATTTTATTGTAACTCATTTTACAGGGATTGCCCATAGATAAAACCGGTAATTTGTCGTATGCCCGATGTCTGATTAATTGGTTTTCTCAACCTGTTTTCCGCAAAAACACGCAGTTTAAAGAGTTCTGTGTCTATTTAGCCATACAGCCATTTGAAAAAGGAAGTAATTTTCTCATCATTTATATAGAAAACATAACCACTGTTTTTTTAAATTATAAACATTTTCTATTTAACAACTTGTATTATAACGTTATATTATGTTATACTGGTATTGGATAGAAGCAAAACAACTTATTTTGCGAGGAAAGAGACATGAAAGATGAGGCTATTTTAGTTTTAAGAGCCGACAATGTTTTCCCGGCTGACGGTACTCCCCCGTTTCGCGGATTTGTAGCGATCCAAGGTTCTGATATCGCAGCGGTCGGCACCGATGATGTGATCCAGCCATGGTTGGATCAGGCACAAAAAGTCATAGAGCTCGGTGATAAGGTCATTACCCCGGGCTATTGTGATGTTCACACGTTTTTCAGCGGTTGGGTATTGCGCAGTTTGGGCATTGACTTCACTGATGTACACACGGTAAGTGAAGGGATCACCGCACTTCAGGAATATGCGAAAACAAGAGTAGACAAACCCTTGTTCGGGCATAACCTGCATCCTGATTTTCCCAATGCGGATGTCGACGAATTAAATCGTGCATTCCCGCATACGCCGGTTGTGATTTTTACCTTTGATCGCGACACCTGCTGGATGAATGAAGCCGCGAGACAAGCTTATGGATTTACACCGGAGGAGTGTTATGCGGAAAAGATCGTAAAGATGATGGCGGAGTATCTGAAGGATACGGAAATGGAAGAAAAATACCTCGCATATATGCGAATGCTGAATGAGCGCGGGGTAACTTCCATTAAAGAGATGACCTTTGACACATATTATGGTTTCATGGATGTGATGGAGAAGCTTGAACAGGAAAAGAAACTGACGGTTCGCGTTGACATGATGTCTCAGCCGGTAGCAGAGGGTATCAACATTCCTCACGGCCTAGCCATGCGGGAACGTTTCCACAGTGAATTTCTGCAGTTCAGCGGATACAACCGCATGACCGATCGCGGTATTCCATCTTCTCTAGCAGAGCTGATCGAACCTTATAAATCACATCCGGGTGTTACCTGCACAGTACCGGTAGAATGGGATTTGATTGAACAGGAAACGCTGGAAGCGGATCGAAATGGATTCCGCTATTCCCTGCATGCGCAGGGTGACGGCGCAGTACGCCACTGTGTGGAACTGTTCGACCGCTGTGAAAAAGTAAACGGCAAGCTCAAAAATCGTCATGCGATCACCGATCTGGAATATTCAAATCCAAAGGATTTAGAGAAATTCGGAAAGATCGGCGGCATCACGGAAATCTATTCTCAGATCCAGTCTCTGGACAATAAGCAGGATGTTATGGATATGATCGATCATCAGCTGGGCATGGAGCGAAGTGTCAACTACTGGAACCGCCGAATCATGTGGGACAGCGGAATAACCGTATCCTGCGGTACTGATCTGCCCTTATTGATTCCCGATATTCCCGAAGGAATTTACTGCGGCTGCGGCGGCTACTTCAAGGACGGTCAGAGTTTCAATAAAGGAAATATGCTGACGGTGGAAGAAATGCTGACTGCCTGGACGCGCAACGGACAGATCAACTGCGGGCGTGACGCCTATGTCGGCACCCTGACAGCCGGCAAGCGCGCCGATATCGCGGTACTCGACCAGAATGTCTTCACCAAAGAACTGGCAGATATGCGGGATGTGAAGGTATGTCTCACCATCAGCGATGGACGCATCGTTTATGAAAACTGAACAATGGATGAAATCCAATCAGATAAATGTATAGGAAAAGGAGAATGAATATGAATGCAAATGAAGTAATTACAAAGGTGTTAAAAGAAAAAGGCAGTATCAAACAGGTTTATTGGGTAGCATGCGGCGGATCTTTGATCGATCTGTATCCGGCACACTGTCTGTTGAATGCAGAAAGTGCGGAAATTGAATCCGGCTGGATTACCGCAGCGGAATTTAATCTGACGACGCCTAAGAAGGTTGGAAAAAACTCATTGGTGGTTGTCTGTTCACACTCTGGAAATACCCCGGAAGCATTTGAAGCAGCAGTCAAATCTACTGAACTGGGCGCTTCAGTTATTACCTTAACTGATAATGCCGGTTCTAAATGCGATGACAGTCGTTTTATCACTTGGGTGTATCCTTGGGGTGAAGGCGTGCCGACTAAAGAAGTGCCGATCGGCATTACCCTGATGCTGGCAGCTGAGTTGATCAAGGCACAGGAAGGCTTCCCGAAATACGATGTCCTGGCAAAAGCCGTAACCGATATCGATCCGATCATTGAAAGTGCAAAAGTAAAAGTAAATAATGAGCTGGGTGAAAAATTCGCTGATGTATGTGAAAAGCATGACTTTTTCTACATTTTAGGAAGCGGTCCCAACTTCTCACAGACCTATGGATTCGCTATCTGTTCCCTGATGGAAATGCAGTGGCAGCACTGCTCCTACATCAACAGTGCCGAATACTTCCATGGTCCATTTGAATGTACTGAAAACGGTGTATTCTACTTCTTACAGAAAGGCAGCGGTGTTAACCGGGTATGTGATGAACGTGCTGAGGCCTTCTTGAAAACGCATACCGATGCATATATGGTGCTGGATGCTATGGAATACGGCATGGATAAGCTTGATGCCAGCGTCCGTGACTTTGTTGAACCGGCATTGTTCTATGCAATGAATGTGGAGCTTCGCGCAGCCCGCGGAAAACGCTTTGATCATGATCCGGAAACCCGTCGTTACATGGGCATTGAAAAGTATTAAAAAGATCAAAAACATTTAAATAGGAGAAAACAATTATGACATATCATGTAAATGTGTTAGGCTTTGGCGATAATGTTGTTGATAAATATGAACATCTCAAAACGATGTACCCTGGCGGTAATACGGTAAACTTCGCCGTCTACGCGAAAATGTTCGGCGCGCAGCGCGCAGCCTACATGGGAATCTTCGGTGATGATAAAGAAGCCGAGCATGTCATCACTTCCATGCAGGAAGAGGATATTGAATTGATTAAATGCCGTCAGGTTGTCGGTGAAAACGGATGCGCACGGGCAACGGTAATTGATAATGACCGGGTTTTCCTGGGATCCAATGAAGGCGGCATCCGCGGTGAAATGCTGTTTGCCCTAGATCGCTTTGATATGGAGTATGTGAAACAATTTGATTTGGTTCACAGCGGAAACTACTGCTTCACGGAACGTCAGCTGCCAAAAATCAAAAAAGCCGGTGTCCCGATCAGCTTTGACTTCTCAGATGATTCCACTAAGGAATATTATGAACAGATTGCACCAATGGTTGATTATGCCTTTATGTCTTGCTCAGAGATGAGTGAAGCGGACGTAAAAGAACACCTGAAAATGGTTGTAGGACTGGGTCCTAAATTTGCTTGTGCGAGCCGCGGTGCCGATGGATGCATCGCTTATGACGGCAAAGAATTCTATCATCAAAGCGCAAAGCCGGTTGAAAATATTGTTGATACGATGGGGGCCGGTGACAGCTTACTAACCTCTTTCTTAGTAGGTTATGTTGAGAAAGTAAAAGATGGCAAAGCAGGACCGGATGCCATCCGTGAATGTCTGGACAAGGCAGCTGGATTTGCATCTAAGATTTGCGGCGTAGCGGGTGCATGGGGACATGGAAAGATCTATGAATAAACCAACAGCGATTGCGGTTGGATTCTCATGTGTGGATATTTATGAAAAATTAGATAAATTCTATCCGACGGGAAATGGTGTGGACTGGGGAGTCCACCTTTCTCGTATGGGTATCCCGGTGAGCATTCTTTCCGTAGTAGGTACTGATGCCTACGGCGCAAAAATGAAGGAAGCATTAACCAAAGAAGGCTTTGATATCTCACATCTGCGGACGGCGCAAGGGGAAACATGCAAAATGCTGATGGATTTGAAAAACGGTGTTGACCGGGTTCATTTAGAAGAGATTGAAGGGGTTATGAAAGACTTCGCGCTCAGCGAAGAGGATAAGGCATACATTAAAACCTTTGACTATATGCATACCGATTTATTTGGAAATGTACTGCCGGATTTAAAGGAACTGCATGAATCCGGAATTCAAATTGTCATGGATTTCTCAACCTTCAGCGATGAGGATGAATTTCATGCGAAAGACTGTTTTGAATACGTCGATTATGCATTCCTGTCTTATGAGCAGGAAGATGACTATATTTTACAGCATATTAAGAACATTCAGGCTCACGGTCCAAAAATTGTAACCGCAACGCTCGGGGAAAACGGCAGTGTCAGCTACGATGGCAAACAGTACTATCACTGCGGTATCGAACCGGTTGAAGTGGTAAATACCGTAGGTGCTGGTGATTCATATATTGCCGGGTTTACGTACGGCATTATGATGGGATGGGATATTCCCGCCTGCATGAAAAACGGCGCGCATACCAGTGCCGGTGTCATTACAAAGTTTGAACCTTACTAGGAGGTGAAGCTATGATTATTGATATGCACATTCACCCAATTTACTATGAGAGCATCTGCGGTGATCCAAACGAAGAAGCCTTTCGTTCCAAAGCGTTCGGAGTCTATAAACAGGCACCTTACGGCTATGAGGAAATGTTTGCGGAAATGGATTATGCAGGAGTGGACAAGGCGGCCCTGCTTCCCCTCGATCTAACCACCACCGAGGGCGGAGCGGTTGTCACCAATGAGCAGATCGCAAAGATCATCAGCGAGCAGCCGGATCGTTTTATCGGATTTGCCAGCGTTGATCCGCGCCGCAAAGATGCGTTGGAGGTACTTGATCGAGCTTTCGGCACCCTCCAGCTGAAAGGCTTGAAACTAAACCCGGCCAAGCAGCATTTTTTCCCGGACGATCCAATCATGAAGCCAATTTATGAGAAATGTCTGGAATATCATAAACCAATCATTTTTCATGCCGGTCTAAGCTGGGAGCCGAATGCAGTTACGGAGTATGCGCATCCGCTGAAATTTGAACGGGTTGCCATCGAGTATCCGAATCTGCGCTTCTGTCTGGCTCACTTTGGATGGCCGTTTGTTCGGGAGACAGTCATGCTGATGATTAAATATCCGAATGTCTATGCCGATACATCCCTTTTGTATCTGGATTCTCCCGAAGCATCAATGAAACGATTATTTACCATAGACATGGGCCCTTTATGGGCAGACCGCGCTTTAGCTAAACAGATCATGTTTGCTTCAAACGGTCCGCGTTTCCGCCAGTTCAAACTATTGAGAGGACTGAAGCAGGTGGAAATGCGCGATGATACAAGACAGAATATCTACTACCGCAATGCGCTTGCTTTCCTTGGAGAGGAGGATGCATATGACTGATTTACACACCCTATCCTGGATGAGCAGGAAACCGGAAGAATTCCATATGATCACCGATGAGGTACATCATATCGTATCCGAAAGTCCGATAAAAAACGGAATCGTCTTAGTCATGACCGCCCACACCACCACCGGCATCATGGTCAATGAAGGCCTCCCTTGTGTAGAAACGGATATTATGGATACCCTCACCCGTATGGTTCCGGAAGATAATAACTATATGCATGCACACTTTTTACCATCGTATGGCGCAACCGGCAATAATTCAGTAGGTCACATTCGCAGCATGATCTGCGGAAATCACTGTATCTTTCCGGTAAAGGATGGAAAGATCATATGCGGAGGCGCCCAGGATATCTACCTAGTAGAATTCGACGGGCCGCAGACCCGCAAGGTTTATATACAAGTAATGGGAGAGTAATCTCCCTTTTTTATGTCCATGAAAGAGGGTGGTGTTCTCTTTGGTGGTATCATCCCAAGCATATGTATATAATTGAAATATACTACTGTGATCATTCATCCTGATACAAAAAAACACACCTTTCGGTATGTTTAGGAAGCTAATTTACGATATTCCTTTAAAGAAAGAACTTTTTTACCGTTCTGCTGATACTCAGCAGCCTTTTGTTCCTTAATGATCTCGCTGGCTTCCTCGATCAGATCGTCATCGCGAAATAAATATTTTGGAAGCGGTGCGTCCGGGTGTTTCCGCTGCCAGTTACGTTTTGCAAGCATCACATAGAGACGCCACAGGGCAATCAAAGCAATCAGTGCACCAAATCCTCCAAACGGTGAAAATAAGCCGTACTTAGCGGTTACCAGCCAGCACATCTGTAATCCGATATAAAAGAACATCCCGCTGTAATTATGGCTCATATGTTCATTAATTAGTGCTGTTGCTACCGGAAACTCTGCTTTTTCATAGCGGAAATGCACCCCGTCGTCCTGTACACTGCGCGTCCCGATAAAGATCGGGGCCTGGATGAATTTACTTTCCTGTTCCATATCATTCTCCTATAACACGTCATATAACATCATATCTTAAACAGAGTATAGCACACCTTTTCCTGCTATGGCAAGTATGGAATTATGATAAACTTGTAAAAACAGGATAAATCCAGTATACTTGGGTTATAAATGTATATTTTTTCATAAGGGAGTGGGATACAATGAAGTTAAATGAAGAATCTTTAACACCGCTTTATCAGCAGCTGATGGAAGACATCAAAATTGCGATTGAAGAAGGCAAGTATAAATATGAGGATAAAATACCATCTGAGCCGGAGCTCAGTGAATCATACAGTGTCAGCCGCATCACGGTGCGCCGGGCAATCGATGAATTGTGTAATGAGGGTTATCTTATTAAGAAGCAGGGTAAGGGTACCTATGTAAATAAACCCAAGCTGCTGCGTAAAATAGAACAAGCAGATGATGTGCAGAGCTTTTCAGCCGCATGCCGGGCCAACGGTATGAAGCCGGGAGCGAAAGTCATCGGCATACAAAAGCTTCCTTCCCGTAAGGATGAACAAAAATTCATGCATTTGGATGAGGGAGACAGTGTCCTGTATCTGCAGCGTGTATTATCTGCAAACGGCGAACCGATCATGCTGGAAAACAATTATTTCAACTATGAGAAGTTTCATTTTCTGGAAAATGAAAAGCTGGATAAAACATCGCTGTTTTCGTTGCTGCGGGAAAAATATAACATTGACCCATCATCAACTAAGAAGTGTACGTTAGAAATTGTACGGGCTACCAGTACCAATGCCAAGCTGCTTCATGTTGCAGTAGGCGAGCCGCTGTTCTTCATGACTGCCTACTTTACCGATGCCTCAGGCACGCCGCTGTTCATTGGACGGCAATACATCGTAGGCAGCCGCTACATGTTCAATATATAAACAAGGGTCTGCTCAATAGCAGACTTTTTTTATGGATTAGCTTATGGAATAAAATCCCCTCGATTTCATCATAAATAGGTTTTTGAGACGAAAATATGATAGGGGTTTCATTTTTTAACTATATAATCTTGACAAACGTCTTGACTACTGGTATTTTATATATAACGATATATTACGTCTTAGCTCATATTAGCACATCATAGGAAGGGCCGCTTCTATCCATCATTGCCTGGACAATGTGCTGATAAGACGAATCATGAAGATGATTGCGTTATCGTTCGCCGATTCTGTTGGCTGTATGGCAGGATTCAATAAGTAATACATACAGTAAAGGGAAATAGAGGAGGAAAATTTATGACGACTGAAGCTGTAACCCCAAAGAAGAAAAAGAAAAAGTTTGAGTTACCCCACGTCTATACGATCGCATTTGGATTGATCATCTTCTTTGCTATCCTTACATGGGTCGTGCCAAGCGGTTCCTTCGATCGCAAGGTTGTTTCGACGGCAGCCGGTGATCGTGAAGTCGCTGTTGCAGGTACGTATCATGAAGTAGCGAAAGTTGATAAGGATGGAAATGATCTGCGGCAAGGTGTTGATGCAGTATTGATGGCACCGACCAAAGGTATCCAGGCCGCTGCGGATGTTGTAGCATTCGTTTTATTAATCGGAGGAACATTCCAGATCATCACAAAAACAAATGCTATCAACGCCGGTATGAGCCGTGTTATCAAGAAGTTAAAGGGCAAGGATATTATGATTATTCCAATCGTTATGACCTTGCTGAGTATTGGCGGCAGTACCTTCGGTATGTCCGAAGAAGCATTGCCGTTCTATGCGATTTTCATGCCGATCATGATGGGTCTTGGATATGATTCCATGACCGCCTTCATGATCTGTTTCATGGGACCGCAATTAGGTTATTGTGCATCGACCGTGAACCCGTTTAACGTATTGATATCTCAGGGTATCGCCGGTATTTCCGGTAATCCGCAGTTATGGTTCCGTGCCATTCAGTGGGTGATCTTCACGGTTCTGGGTATTATCTGGGTTATGTGGTATGCCCGTCGGGTTAAGAAAAATCCAAAATCATCAGTTACCTATCATGATGATATTGAAAAGCATAAGGAATTTTCCGTTAATGAAAGTGACGTTGATATACCGTTTACCACCCGTCACAAATTGGTTCTGCTGGTGTTTGCCGGCGGCATGGGATTGATCGTCTTTGGCTTGCTGAATTACGGCTGGTACATGGATGAAATCAGTATGGTCTTCCTTGGCATGGGGCTTTTAGCCGGTATTGTCGGCGGCTTACGTGAAAAAGAAATGGCTGAACAGTTTGTAACTGGTATGAAAGACTTCGCTTATGCGGCTGTTATCATCGGTATCGCCCGCGGTATCTTGGTCGTTGCCGAAGGCGGTATGATTATTGATACGATCCTGAACTCGCTAGCTACCGTATTGGCAGGAGTTCCAACCTTCATTTATACAACGATGATGTATATTGCGCAATCTATCTTAACAATCCTGATTCCATCCTCTTCTGGATTAGCCGCTCTGACAATTCCAGTTATGGGACCGCTTACCGAACTGATGGGTGTTAACCCGGAAGCATCAGTTACTGCCCTGCAGTATGCAAATCAGGTTATGAACACCGTCAGCCCTACAGCTGGTATGACAGTTGCCGGATTGGCAGTATGTAAGATTTCATTCCCACAGTGGTGGAAAACTTGTTGGAAGTTTGTTCTGTTATTAACCTTATTAGGATTGGTATTTACCGCAATTTCCGGTATGCTTCCAGTATAAAAGACAAAAAGAACCCAATTGGGTTCTTTTTTTGTTCAATTTTCATATATAACATTATCTTTTTGTACAAATTATAGCCTTAGGGGTTGTTTTTTTGTGCCGCACGGACTATGATGTATCCATAAATGTACATTTTTATATATTATTTTAATAAAATGAACGTTTTTATAAGGGTTATTCTATTTAAATGTATTTATTGTGAATAATATTATATTTTATGAACATTAGAGAGGAAAATCAAGACTATGAAGCAAGCAATTTTATTTACTCCGGGACCGCTGAATACTTCATCAGAAGTAAAACAGGCGATGCAGTTGGATTTGGGAACCCGTGATCAGGAGTACATGGATCTGGTAAAGACAATACAGCATTCACTATTGGATATTGCCGAGGCGGATTCAGATGAATATGCATGTACCCTGCTTCAGGGGTCGGGAACGTATGGTGTGGAAAGCGTGTTGACGACCTGCATCAGCAAGCAGGATCATTTATTGATTCTCGCCAATGGAGCGTATGGGCAGCGAATGGGTCTTATCGCTCAGAAAGCCGGTCTGCCGTATACGCTGATAACGTTTGATATGCTTCATCCGATTCCCCTAGATCAGGCAGAGGATTATATCAAGGAAGCATCTTTCACGCACGTTGCGTTTGTGCACAATGAAACAACGGCGGGAATTCTGAATCCGCTGAACGAGCTGTATCAGCTGGCATCCCGCTATCACAAACAGGTAATTGTCGATGCTATGAGCAGCTTCGGTGGAATCCCCATTTCGCTGCGGGAAACCCCGGTTGATTATTTGATTACCAGCAGCAATAAATGTCTGCACGGCGTTCCGGGCATTGCCATTCTCTTTTCCCGCATTTCTTCACTTGAACAATGTGCAGGCAACTGCCCGTCGTTATCGCTCGACCTTTATGAACAGTATCGATTCATGAAGGATAACGGCGGATTCCGCTTCACCTCACCTACTCATGTGCTATTGGCCCTTCATCAAGCGCTGCATGATCTTCAAGCAAGCGGCGGTGTGCTTATGCGTAATCAACGATACTGTAACTTGCAGAAGCGTATTTCCGGCTTTATGCGTGAACTGGGATTTCAGCTTCTGGTCGAGCCCGCTTATCAGGCTCCGATCATTACTACCTTTGCGATTCCTGATACCATTTCTTTTTCATCACTCTATGATGCTTTAAAACAGCAGGGCATTCTGCTGTATGCCGGTAAGCTTCCGGGAATAGAAGCCTTCCGCATCGGCAATATCGGAGAACTAAGTGATGATGATATTAGCTATTTTATGACTTGTATGAAACAGTATATGGAGGAAATTAAATGAAACTGGAACACTTTATCAAGCAGCTTCAAAGCCTGTCGATAACCACAGTAACCGGAATCCCGGATTCCCAGCTGAAAGTCTTCTGTGACTATATGAATCATGAAGGTAAGGAAATTTTCAACCATATCGTACCTGCGCATGAAGGAGCAGCGGTTGCGATCGCGGCCGGCAGTTATTTAGCCACCGGTCATCCAGCATGCGTCTATATGCAGAATTCAGGTATCGGAAATGCTTTGAATCCGATTGCTTCCCTGATTCATAAGGACGTGTATGAAATACCGATGTTGTTTTTGATCGGATACCGCGGTGAACCCGGTATCAAAGATGAACCACAGCATATCTTTCAGGGGCGCATCACCGCTCCGTTATTCGATGTGTTCGAAATACCCTATGCGTTTCTGGGAAAAAACACTTCAAATAACCAGTTGGATACGATTTTTCAGGAAGCAGGCAAAACCCTTTCTTCAAACCATCCATACGCCATCATCGTCGAAAAGGATGCATTTGCCAAGGAAATATCACATCCTTATCAAAATAAGTTTATGATGAAACGAGAACAAGCAATTCAAATCATTCTCAGTAAGCTGGATCATGATACGATTATCGTATCAACGACCGGAAAAATATCCAGAGAAGTTTATGAACAGGGAAAACGCCTTGGGCTAGAAGACGGACAGTGCTTTTTAACCGTCGGCTCGATGGGCCACGCAAGCATGATTGCCTATGGTATTGCGCTGCAAAAACCAAATCGCAGGGTGATCTGTCTGGATGGAGATGGGGCAGCGTTCATGCATATGGGCGCCTTAAAATTTCTGGGAACAGAAAAACCTGCCAATCTGATTCACATCATCTTTAACAATCAAGCACATGAATCAGTCGGCGGAATGCCGATCGGTGCTCCTGATAGTGATTGGACGACAATAGCCGCAGCCTGCGGCTATCCCAACACCTGCCGTGTTCAAAATGAAACTGAATTACATACGTGCATAGATGTATTACTGCATCAGAAAACTCCCGCCCTTTCCCTGACCGAAGTGCAGGTCGCACTTGGCTCGCGAGACGATCTGGGACGGCCCAAAGAAACGCCGATCGAAAACAAGTTGATGTTTATGAAGAAACTGAAAGGATAAAGATTATGAAAAATGTATATGTCTGTATGAGTACCGATGTCATCCATGAAGGACATCTTCATGTTTTAGATAAAGCGAAATCACTTGGCAGAGTTACCGTCGGTGTATTGAGTGATCAGGCAATGGTTCGGTTTGATCGCTTTCCGACTATTTCATTTGAGGAGCGCTGTCATATGATTCAGGAACTGCCACAGGTTGATGAGGTTGTTCCTCAAACCACTATCTCCTATCGCGAGGTGCTGATGAAACGAAAACCGGATTATGTCGTACATGGCGATAACTGGCGAAGCGATGCCTTACAAAGTGTACGAAATGAGGTTATTGAGCTTTTACAGGAATGGAGCGGTGAGCTGATAGAAATCCCTTATACGCGAAATCCCCAAGTAAAAGCAATTGATAAGCATATGAAGGAAATTCTGGCAATGCCGGAATACCGCCGCGGACGGCTGAAAAAGCTGCTGTCACTGCGGCCGATCGTCAAAGCTTTGGAAGTACACAGCGGACTGACCGGATTAATTGCGGAAAAAACAGTCGTCGCGCATGATGGTGAAATCGATCAATACGATGCGATGTGGATTTCCAGTCTCTGCGATTCCACAGCGAAAGGCAAGCCTGATATCGAGCTGGTTGATATGTCCAGCCGAATGCGTACGATCGATGACGTCATGGATGTGACCACCAAACCAATCATTCTCGATGGCGATACCGGCGGATTGATCGAACACTTCGTGTATAATGTAAGAACGATGGAACGAATGGGTGTTTCAGCAGTTATCATCGAGGATAAGGTCGGCTTGAAGAAAAATTCACTGTTTGGCAATGAGGTTGTTCAACAGCAGGATACCATTGAAAATTTCTGTGCAAAAATTCAGGCTGGCAAGCAGGCACTGCGTACCGATGAATTTATGATTATCGCACGAATTGAAAGTCTGATTCTGGAACAGGGCATGGAGGATGCAATCGCCCGAGCCGCCGCTTATGTCGAGGCCGGTGCAGACGGCATCATGATTCATTCACGGCGCAAGGAGCCGGATGAAATATTCGAATTCTGTCGTCGCTTTCGCTCCTTTGATAGTACGACACCAATTATCGTAGTGCCAACTTCCTTCAATTCGGTAACGGAGGCAGAGTTCATCAAGCATGGTGTCAATCTCGTTATCTATGCTAATCAGCTGACCCGCAGTGCTTTTCCGGCCATGCAGGAAACTGCAGTTGAAATATTGAAAAATCATCGGGCAAAGGAGACTGACAGTCACTTAATGCCAATCAAAGAAATCATCACCCTGATCGATGAAATTTAAACATCAGCCCTGTTTAAAAAGCAAACGGGGCTTTTTCTTTGCTTGACTTTCCAAAGGAATAGATTACAATATATATTGTTCTATTTAGAACTATAAGAGGTGTAACATGCAAGTATCCTTTATTGAAACCATATCTCTGGTTAAGCGGCTTTATGACCAGAGCATGCTGCCGGCATGTACCGCTTTTTCCATTACCCGTATGGAGCTGGACATTCTGGTTTTCCTTGCCAACAACCCGCAGCACCGTACCGCTACGGATATCATTGAGCATCGAAGATTGACCAAATCTCATGTTTCATCCGCACTGAAAGTGCTGGCAGAAAAAGAGCTTGTAATAAAATATTATGAAAAAGATAATCGCAAGACGGTTTACCTGAAGCTGACCGCTAAAGCAGCGCCGATCATCGCCTGCGGACGTGATTGCCAAAAACAATTTACGGAAACTGTCTTCAGCCATTTTTCGATACAGGAAAAAGAACAATTCGCAAAACTTAGCAGCAAACTGATTCAAAACATTCAATTATCATTAACGGGAGGAAATACGCATGCTGTATAAAACTTTCATATGCTTTCTGGCTGGTATCGGCGCTGGTCTGGGAACTGGTTTTGCAGGAATGAGCGCCGCAGCCGTTATCAGTCCTATGCTGATTACCTTTCTGGACGTTCCTGCCTATGAAGCGGTAGGCATCGCCCTTGCAAGTGATGTTTTAGCAAGTGCCGTCAGTGCCTATACATACGGCAAACATAAAAATCTCGATATCCGCAGCGGTATGGTCATGATGATTACAGTTCTCTGCTTCACCCTAGTGGGAAGCTGGGTATCCAGTCTGCTGCCGGGAACGGCTATGGGTGGTTTTTCAGTCTTTATGACGTTGCTATTAGGGATTAAATTTATTGTGCGGCCGGTGTTAACTACAAAGGAAGCAATGGCCGATGTCAGCGTGAAAAAGCGAATCCTTCAATCTGTACTTTGCGGTACTCTGATCGGTTTTATCTGCGGATTTGTCGGTGCTGGCGGCGGTATGATGATGCTGCTGATACTGACCAGTGTACTGGGCTATGAATTGAAAACAGCAGTCGGCACCAGCGTTTTCATCATGACTTTCACTGCATTAACCGGTTCTTTAAGTCATTTTACCATCGGCGGAGCTCCTGACTTCTATATTCTGGGCGCCTGCATCATCTTTACCCTGCTCTGGGCAAGAATTGCCGCCAAATTCGCCAACCGTGCTGATCCAATTATCCTGAATCGAGCCACCGGCATTGTCTTAACCATTCTCGGCGCGGCAATCATCGCGGTTCAATATTTGTAAAAGCCTGTTTCCGCAGGCTTTTCTATTGCTTGTTTCACCATCCCCGCAAGGGATGATAAGAAACTGTTTTCATTCATCCATAAAAAAACAGAACGATAATACGTCCTGTTTTCTCGCGTTTTATGATGCTTCACTTAATTCTTTCATAGCAGAAACAAATGCTGTGGTTTTATTTGCCGCATCTTGCTTATCCTCACCTTTTACACAGTAATAAAATTTACATTTCGGTTCCGTACCGCTTGGACGAATTGCGATCCAGCTTCCGTCTTTCAGATAAAATTTCAATACATCTGATTTTGTAAAGCCGCTCAGCGTTGAAACATTGCCGTTTTCTTCCACGATTTGTTCTTTATAGTCTTCAAACCGAATCACTTTCTGATCAGCAATCAAGTCCGGCTTGGAAGTACGCAGATCACTCAGTATCTGTTTGATGCGGGCTGCACCTTCCTCCCCTTTCAACGTCAAAGAGGTTTGACTTTCCTGATACGTACCAAATTCATCATACAGATCATTCAGTACATCAACTAGTGTTTTACCTTTCGCTTTATAGAATGCCGCTGCTTCCGCAAGCATCAGACAAGCCTGTGGAGCATCCTTGTCACGGACAAATGGCTTGATCAAAGAACCATAGCTTTCTTCATAACCGAATACATATTGTTTTTCCTTGGTAACTTCATATTTCGCAACCTTTTCACCGATGAACTTAAAGCCGGTCAAGGTCTTTTCGGTCTCTACATTATATTTTTTAGCGATAGCCTCTCCAAGGTCACTGGTAACCACAGTATTGAACATAACCGGATGCGCGGGCATTAGATTTTTATCACGCAGCTGAGAAAAAATGTATTCAATTAGGACAGATCCGCTCTGATTACCGGTAAGCAGTACATATTCACCGTCATGCTTAACCCCGACTCCCATACGATCGGCATCAGGATCGCATACCAATATAATATCGGCATTTTCCTTTTCAGCCAGTTTCAGTGCGAGCTCATAAGCCCCTTTTTCTTCCGGATTCGGAGTCTTTGTCATCGAAAAATTCGGATCAGGAGTACATTGCTCTTCCACCGCAACATACTGATATCCGCTGCGGTTAAATACTTCCTTGACCGGTATATTCGCAGTCCCATGCTCCGGAGTAAATACGATCTTCACCAATGACTTATCAACATCCGGATTCAACTGGATACTGAGTACTTCCTTATAATACGCTTCATCGATATCATGATCGATCATTGTAATCAGCTGTTTTTGGGCTTCGCTCAAAGTCGGATGGATATCCAGCTCATCCTTTACCATATTGATATTTTGAATCACCTTTTCCACAAGCTCTGGCACCAGCTGACAGCCCTTATCATCATACAGCTTATATCCATTATATTCTTTCGGATTATGAGATGCTGTAATCATAATCCCGCCGGCACAGTGGAGATAACGAACCGCAAAGGACAACTCCGGAGTTGGACGAAGCGATGTAAATACATATGCGCAAATGCCGTAGCTTGCCAGCACTTTTGCTGAGGCCATCGCAAATTCGTAGGACATGTGACGATTATCATAACCGATTGCAATCCCTTTTTTAACCGCTTCCTCTCCCTGTTCTAATATTGTTCGGGCAAATCCGTCAGTTGCCTTATTGATGGTGTGGACATTGATCCGGTTGGTTCCGGCTCCTAATAGACCGCGCATACCGGCTGTTCCAAAATCAATATTTGTATAAAATGCGTCGGCTTTCTCTTCCTCATTCATTTGTGCCAATTCCGCTTTCAAATTCGGATCGATGAAAGGATGCTGATACCAATGCTGATAAGATTCCTGAATAGACATAATTACTCCCCTTTCTGTCTTTCTTTACAAAAAAAGATGACGTTCGCCATCTTTTTTTATTAACCGATAATTTTCTGTGCGCGCAATACTTCTTCGATGGCCGCAATTGCTGAATCTTCGTCATCACCGTCACAAGAAATTGTGATTTCAGAGTGAGTAGGAATTCCCAGGGACATAACTCCCATGATGGACTTCATGTTAACCTCGCGTCCCTTGAAGGACACGTTCACTTCACATTTAAATTTGCTGGCCGCATTAACCGCTACTGTAGCAGGACGTGCGTGTAATCCTACTGGATCAATTACATTTACAGTAATCTGTTTCATCGAATGATTCCTCCTATTAATTC
Source organism: Copranaerobaculum intestinale (assembly GCF_009831105.1). Classification (GTDB taxonomy): domain Bacteria; phylum Bacillota_I; class Bacilli_A; order Erysipelotrichales; family Erysipelotrichaceae; genus Copranaerobaculum; species Copranaerobaculum intestinale. Next base: position 88,563 of record NZ_WUUQ01000001.1, read on the forward strand.
TCTTCTTTTTCCTCTCTATTCTAACTCATTTTGGTAACACTTACAATCTTATTTTTGCTTTTTTCCCTGGATAATAGGAAAAACAATCATTATTCATTAATTTTATCATAAACAGCCAGAAACATGGATATTTTTTCCGGTTCATTCCCGCTGAAAACTGGAAAATCATTCCGTTTCAAAGCGTTTGCGGTAATTCCCTCGCCTGGAATCAGACGACCGCTGAAGGTACCGTCATAAATACTTCCGCACCCGCAGGATGGGCTGCGTGGCTGCAGAATGGCCAGATCAATCTGTTCCCTGCATGCGATAGCTACTGTACGCTCTGCACCCAGCATATACTCCTTTGTCACATCTTCCCCGTCCGCGTTCATTACCTGACTGCCGCAGCGTTCCGCACAGGGCCTTGGGGTGGACAAGCCGCCCAGCTGTTCCGGACATACTGAAACAACTTCATGATCTTTTATGAGCTCCAAAAGGATTTCATTTCGATTGTTGCCGCCGTTGTATTTACAGTTTTGCCCTAATAAACAGGCACTCACCATTATTTTCATCATTTACTCCTTTATGTAGACATATCGTTTTTCATCTGATCGAGCTGAACAAAAACAAAAGCCATCAACCTTTATTTGCCTCAAATCTTCCTTCTGTTTCGGCTGCATACGGATAATTTCATGAAGCATTGCACCCCGTGCCGCTTTGATCGCCGTACTGATCGCTTTGGGGACTCCGTTTTTCATCACGTAAAATTCAATTCTTACATACTGATCACTGTTCCTGATAGCTTCGCTGATCACTTTACTATATTCTTGAGAGGCCAAATCAACCAGACAATCATCCCGCAAATCACTTTCCAAACGATCCTTCCAGTATTCATACAGATTATGAAAGTGTCCCAGTGTCAATGGTGCCTGCATCTCCAAGCGATACGGATGCACGCAGTCGAGCGGACGAAGTGAACCGTATAAACCGGATAAAATACGCACATGATCGTTGGCATAAGCCAGCTCCTGCGCATGAAACGTTATCGGCTTTAAAGCCTGATACTGGATTCCATGATAGGTGAATATCGCTGGATTTCCCATCGTATCCCATGCCCATTCCTCATATTCGCGCATACTTTTCCGGCCCAGCTTTTCACTTATCCGACAAAAGTTGCAAATCGCCTCCAGATCCAATCCGCGCATATATTCATAAAGCGCCAGCGTCGCCTGCGGATAACGCGGCATCTGGACAATATCACCATAGGCATAGGTAAACTCTTTCATTGTTTTAGCCGGCGATATAACATACTTCATCCTGATTCCTCCTCATCTGTTTTCTCATAGAGACCGGTCTCAAAATCCTCATTTTTCATATGCATGAGATCTGCTTCATCTAAAATCAGCTGATCAATATAAAATAAACGGTCATACCAACAATCCAGATCCATCTGCAGATCATTATCAAACAGATTCAGATACAGGAGATTTTCCAATGTTGAAAAACCTTCCAGATCCGAAATATGATTATGTTCCAAATGAAGAATTTCCAAATTCAAACAGTTCAGCAGCGGGCGATAATCTGAAATCTCATTATACGCAAAATTTGCTTCCGTCAGTTTCTTCATGCCGGCAGTAAAGGAAAGATCAATGATGCCATTATGCTCAAGAATGCAAATCTCTAGTCCTACACAGACCTTCAGCGGCGTCGTGTCCATAATTCGGCAGGAGCAGGCACTCAGCATACGCAAATGCCGAAGTCCTGATAATACATGTATATCTTCAACCAGCGTATGATCCAGATCGAGCACTTCCAGATTCGGACAATTCTGAAGCGGGGTCAAATCCACGATTGGATTGCCCATTAACACCAGTGAGCGAAGCTTTGGGACATAATGAAGCTTACGCAGATCGCTTACCTCATTCTCGGCAAGTGACAGCTCCTGTAAATTGGGAAAGAATTTCAAAAAATCCAAATCCCGGAGCTCCCTTCGAAAAACGGAAAGTGAGGTTACCTTTGCAAGTTCCTTTGTATATAATTTTTTATGAAACATACCTTTTCCAAACTGCATCAGAAATTGCTGATACAAAATTGGATTTTGGATTCCCTGTTCATCGTTCGTAATAACCGGCATTGTATCCCTGCTCCCTAAGATTCTTTTAAGATACTGTAATTTTACCTGATTCTTTTCTAAAAAACCACTGAAAACCTTTCTATGCCGATTAAAGCAGTGCCTATTAAAAAGTATTCTGACGACAAATTTTCAAGTCCTATCTAAGCTTGCCGAAATAATCAAAAAATAATTCATTGTCTTTTTTTATTTACAAAAACACAAAACAAAGCTTCGAATAACCCAGCTTTCTTTTCGATTTTTTAAAAAAACACTCTAATATGCTTTTATTAGATATGTCCATAAAATTTCATATTTTTGAAACCTTTCCGAATCTCAGTACATATTTGTCTAAAAACCTTGACTTGTTTACAATAATGCGTTAATTTTATGGTAATACCATATGGTACAAGGTTCGGCCGATAATCGATTTCTCTATTATCCGTGACAAATCATTTGAGAGGATATTCCGTGTATAAAATCAGTGAGGGACAGCTGCTTCATTTCATCAAGGAAAATCAACAGAAACTGTATCGTTTTACCGCCATGTATGTGCGAAATGAAGAAGATGCAAAAGACATATTGCAGAATACTATATTGAAGGCCTATCGCAAGTATCATCAGATACGTTCAGCCGATACATTATCCAGTTGGTTTTATCATGTCCTGATTAATGAATGTCTGCTTCACATCCGTAAAAGCAAGCGTCGTGAGGATACACAGGAGATGGATGTATTCTCAATCAAAACAAAGGATACGCTCCAACAGGAACAGCTTTGGGATATGATTCATCGACTGGATGAAAAATCGCAGATGATCATCGTGCTGTGCTTCTTTGAAGAACGAAAGCTGAAAGAGATTGCCGCAATCATGGATATGCCGCTCAGTACGGTTAAAAGCCGTTTATATAAAAGTTTGGAAGAACTGCGCGTCTTTATGGAATATGAAGATACCTGCATAAAAAGAAAATGAACACCGACCGTGTTCATTTTTTATTGGAAGGTGCCTTCCGTTTGTTTCACATCCTCATCCAAAACCCGCAGTGATGCGATTGCTGCAATCAGCCCCCGCACTATATCAGTAAGCGTCATACTGGGCTGTCCTGGCTTTGCCTGTGATTCCAGCAGCGGAACATGCAGAAAACCCGACTTTGCTGAAAGACCACTTTCTTTCAATAGATGCGCTGTAGCATAACAGACATGGTTGCATACAAAAGTACCGGCGGTATTTGATATATCGGCAGGGAGATGTTCGCTGCGAATGGCCTGCACCATGCGCTTAATAGGAAGCCGGCACAAATAAGCATCCGGTCCGTTCACCGCAATCGGCTGATCGATCGGCTGCTCCTGCATATTATCCGGAATACGGTAATCGTCAATATTAATACCAACTCGTTCAACGGTGATAGCGTTGCGGCCGGCAGCCTGTCCGATCGACAGTACTACATCCGGCCGGTACTGAAACACGAGCTGTTCAATTTGATTCATTGCGGCTCTTTTGGCCGTCGGAATGATTTTCTTGATTATTTCCATTTCTTCAATCCGGTCGGGAAGCTGCTGAACCGCTTCCTGCGATGCATTGATTACATCGTTGCCAAAGGGTTCAAATCCGGTTACCAAGACTTTCATCGCTTGGTCACACCCGCAATAAAATAATCCATGACAGCATGCATTTTTGTTTTTAAATCAAAGTTACCGTTTTTAATTGACCAGTCAAACAGTACCCCGCGGGCACATACAAAGAAGTAATCACATAACTCAGCCGCTGACCGTTCATCGATCAGCTTACCGCTCTTTTGGTAATATGCAATCATTTCTTCAAGCTGCTTTTCAAAATCCTGATTGCCCTCCAGCACGCTTCTTCCTGAAGGATTGCTGAGCATTTGCGCAAATTCTAAACCAGGTTCCTCATTCAGCCTCGCATACTGCTGGAAATATCGCTGAAGCACAGAAACCATATCCTCCTTGGTAAGATCAATATTCCGAAATTCTTCAAAATAATCCTCAGCGTTAATAAACAATTCTGTATACAATTCCAGTTTTGATTTATAGTAATGATAAAAAGTTCCGACACCCACACCGGCTTTTTTTGCAATTTCTTCTACGGACACATTATGATAACCGTATTCCTTAAACATTGTAACACCTGTTTTATAAATTTTCTTTTTTGTGGCAATCGCCTGCTTCTGCCGTGAAGTAAGTTTTTTTTCCATACTACCACTCCTATCTGTATCATCATACCATTATTAGGTAAGAAAATACAGTATATAAGATGGATAAAAGCTCTTAACAACGCTTTCTTTCAATATAAAAAAGCTCACTGAAGCAAGTATCAGATACGGCTACTATATTTTCTTTTCAACAATAATTTTATACTCATTTTCAGGCTTTTAAAACAAAAAAAGCATACAAAGATATCTTTGTATGCCAGAAAGAGAGGCAAATTAATGATTTTTCAGCCATTCAATAGCTGCGTTCACATACATGGCAGTTCCCTTATAGAAAACTTCTTCATTGAATAAAATATGGGGATTATGATGCGGATACAGATAACCTTCCTCAGCTGTTCCGCTGCCCAGCATGAAGTATGCTGTCGGTGCATTTTGTGAGATCACACTCAGGTCGTCTGATCCGCTCATCGGATATTCCAGTATTTCACATGGATACTCCATCATATCCTCGGTATAGGCGATCAGTTCCTCTGTAAGCTTTGGATCATTGTAAACACTCGGAATGCCATGCATAAATTTCACATCCGCCTTTGCGCGGAATCCTGCTGCGCAGTGTTCACTGATCTCCCGGATCCGATCCTTGAATGCGGTACGGGTATTTTCATGTGTTGTTCGGATTGTACCGGTTATTTTGGCTTCATCCGGAATGATATTTGCGGCATCACCAGATTGAAAGCTGCCCACAGTTAAGCATGCCTGTTCCTCCGGTGCCAGCTCCCTGGCAATCAGATTTTGCAGCCCTTCATAGATATGAACAGCTACATTGATCGGATCTACTCCCAGGTTGGGCTGTGAGCCGTGGGTTCCGCTTCCCTGCACTGTAATTTCAAAAGTATCACTAGATGACATCATCGGTCCTTTACGGATATTGATACTGCCGCTTGGATAAGAGCCGGACATGATATGCAGCGACATGACTGCATCAACTTTCGGATTTTCCAATACCCCGGCTTCCAGCATAACATCACCACCGCTGATTCCGGTCGGTGAGGTGCCTTCCTCATCCGGCTGAAACATAAGCTTAACCGTACCATTCAGCTCCGCTTCATGCTGCTTCAGGATTTTAGCGGCACCCAGAAGCATTGCCGTATGGGTGTCATGCCCGCATGTATGCGCACGTTTTTCTTTTGAACGAAACGGCAGATCCGTTTCCTCTTCCATCGGCAGCGCGTCCATGTCCGCTCGCAGCATAATCGTTTTTCCCGGTCTGCCTACTGTCGCGGCGATGCCCGAACGGCAGATCATCTTCGGCTCATAACCATATTCAGTAAGCTTTTCCATAACGAAACGGCAAGTATTTTCTAAATCGAATCCACATTCAGGATGTTCGTGCAGATAACGTCGATTTGCGATAATCTCAGCTTCTAAAGCCTTTGCTTCTTCTAAAAATTGATGCATGAGAATTTCTCCTTTCAAATTTTCCTTTTGGGTGTTGTCTTTTTCCATGACGTATGATAGAATACGTTCATGGAATTAATTCGGTGAATTCATTCTATAAAACAATTGGGATTCTGTCAAGAGGAAGAACAAAATTTATTTTGGAAAGGAGTTTCTTCGATGGAGAAGACAAAGAAAAAATCATTTAAGATGCCCACCGCCTTTACCGTTCTCATCGCATTAATCTTTGTGATCGGTATCATAACCTGGTTTATACCAGATGTAAAGAGCGCAAAAGTTTCAGACTTGCTGATGGCTCCGGTTTCCGGATTCAAAAGCGCATTGGATGTTTCCTTATTTGTATTAGTACTTGGAGGTTTTTTAGGGGTTGTTACAAAAACAGGTGCACTTGATGCTGCTATTGACACCGTTGTAAAAAAACTGAACGGAAAAGAATTATATATGATTCCTATTCTGATGTTCTTGATTTCACTTGGCGGCACCACCTATGGAATGGCCGAAGAAACCATCGCATTTTACGCGCTGGTAACCGCCACAATGGTAGCTGCCGGATTTGATTCTCTGGTGGCTGCTTCGACAATCCTGCTAGGTTCTACAACGGGAGTTCTCGGCTCTACCGTGAACCCGTTCGTCGTATCTTCCAGTATGGCCGCACTTGCCGATTCTGGAATTCAGATCAATCAGAGTGTCGTGATTATCGTCGGTGCGATTTCATGGATCACCTGCTATGTACTAGCTGCAATCTTCGTTATGCGCTATGCTAAGAAAGTGAAAGCGAATAAAGAAGCGACATTACTGACCGAAGAAGAACAGAAAGCCGTCTTTGAAAAATACGGCGGAGAGGAAAGCGAAAGCAAAGAAATTGTATTCACCGGAAAGCAAAAGCTGGTCATGGTTCTCTTTGCTGTTTCCTTTGTGATTATGATCATCGGTGTTATCCCTTGGGAAAACTTCGGTATCACAATCTTTAAGAATACCGATTTCCTTACCGGTGCCCCATTGGGTGCATGGTGGTTTTCTGATTTATCAACATGGTTCTTCCTAATTGCTATTATTACCGGATTGGTATATGGTTTGAAAGAGCATGAAATTGTATCCTCCTTTATCAGCGGTGCCAGCGATCTTATGAGTGTTGCCTTAATCATCGCCGTAGCCCGCGGTATTTCCGTGGTTATGTCCACAACCGGTTTGGATATGTATATCCTGAAAGCCGCTTCCCAAGCGCTGCAGGGTACAAACTCTGTACTGTATACGGGATTTGCCTATATGGTATATCTGCTGTTATCCTTCTTGATTCCTTCAAGCTCCGGCTTGGCTACTGTAACAATGCCAATTATCGGGCCGCTGACTCAAAGCTTGGGATTGGCACCGGAAGTTGCGGTATGTATTCTGAGCGGATCATGCGCACTGATCAATGCCGTAACCCCGACCAGCGGTGTGCTGATGGGCGGTATCTCAATTGCCCGAATTGAATATTCAACTTGGTTAAAATACATTTGGAAAATTTTCTTATTGCTGTTAGTTGTCCACATTCTGATTCTATCAGCTGCTATGGTAATTTTCTAAATCAATACCATGCACGTAAGCCGTTCGAGGAACGGCTTTTTTTGTTTTATTATGATATCCTTTCCTCCCCTCATCATAATGGCATTACAAATGATAAGACAATCAAATAGAATAACAGATCAGTATATCCGTTTCATTCTGATAAATTGGTAAACGCATTAAAGCAAGCCAACGTAAGAAAGACCATGGAGAATCCCTTCAATACGCTTACTTGAGGGATACCAAACATGAAAAGATTATGCTGATGCAAAAGGAGTACAGACAAGGCTTCATCAAAAAGCTCTTTTAGGGTCATACATTTTACAAGTCTCATCTCCCAGAGCAAGTTAAATTTAAGGACACCCTTCACTGATTTAAGCATCAATCAGAAAACGGGATGATCTTTTTCAAATTGAAATATCGAAAGTGCTCAATTAAGGAAGATTTACAATATCAAACATGATATCGTAAGCTTTGATAATATTCATACTGATTATCATAAATTTTAAGAAGCTGCAAATTTCCGTATATTCCGATATAAATCGATGTAAATTATGCTTTTATAACAATATATGATTATTCAAATACGGACACTTCAACAAATCCGATTGAACATATCTCAAAGAGATCAAACTCGAACAGCTGTATCTTTTCCATGCCATATCGTATACTCTGAAAAGTTAATCATAGCTTTTCATCTTCGCGCATCTAATTCATTCACAAATAAAAAAGCATACAAAAGTAAATTTGTATGCCGAAATAGAAAGACAAATTAATGATGATTCAGCCATTCGACTGCGGATTGGACGTAAAGAGCAGTTCCTTTATACAACACATCTTCATTAAAAAGAACATGTGGATTGTGGTGCGGATAACAATATCCTTCTTCTTCAGTACCGCAGCCTAACATGAAATATGTCGTAGGTACCAGCTGTGAGATGACACTTAAGTCATCGGAATTATTCAGCGGACTTTCCATATTGGTACATGGATAGCCGAATAGCTTTTCAGCATAGGTTAATAATTCTTCGGTCAGCTCTGGATTGTTATACACGCTGGGGATACCATGCATGAATTTTACATCTGCTTTAGCACGAAACGCAGCTGCACAATGCTCACTGATTTCCTCGATTCTGGTTTTAAACATAGCCCGTGTACGTTCGCGTGTCGCGCGAAGCGTACCGGTTATTTTAGCTTTATCCGGAATAATATTTGCCGCATCACCGGCCTGCAGACAACCGATTGTCAGTGCAGTCTGTTCTTCCGGAGCCAGCTCACGGGCAATTAAGTTCTGAATGCCCTGATAGATATGGACTGCTACATTGATCGGATCAACCCCAAGATTGGGTTGTGAACCGTGTGTTCCGACTCCTTCAACGGTAATTTCAAAGGTATCACTTGAGGAAAGCAGAGGTCCCTTGCGGACCCCTAATTCACCAGCATGCATCGTACCGGAAGTAATGTGCTGTGACATTACCGCATCAACTTTCGGATCTTCCAGCACACCAGCTGATACCATGGCATCTCCGCCGCTGATTCCGGTTGGTGAGGTACCTTCTTCATCAGGCTGAAACATGAGCTTAACCGTACCGTTCAGCTCTGCTTCATGCTGCTTTAAGATTTTCGCCGCTCCCAACAGCATGGCTGTGTGGGTATCATGTCCGCAGGTGTGCGCCATATTTCCCTTCGCGCGAAATGGCAGATCGTTGATTTCTTCCATTGGCAGTGCATCCATATCCGCTCGCAGCAGAATGGTGCTGCCCGGTTTGCCTACTGTCGCAACAATACCCGATTCACAGATCAGCTTCGGACGATAGCCGTATTCAGTCAATTTATCCATAACGAAACGACAAGTATTTTCCAGATTGAATCCGCATTCAGGATGTTCATGCAGGTATCGGCGATTGGCAATAATTTCTTGTTCCAGTGCTTTTGCTTCCTCTAAAAATCGATGCATATAAGAATCCCCTTTCCGATATACTGATCCTTTATTCAGTCTCTATGATTCTCAACTCTAATTTTCATAGAACTAATTCGATGAATTTATTCTACTAAATATTCGGTGATCTGTCAAGATGCATCACTTTGCCTAGTGCTCATACAGACATCCATTTTAAGATAACGTTCCCATGCATACCATACAAAAGGAAGCTGCCGTTCAAGCAGCTTCCTCATTTATTATTTTCATGACTCTAACAAATCCTCTCGCAGCTGATCCAGCAGCATTCCCAGATGTTCTTTATTCATCCGATAGTAAACTCGATTAGCATCCTTTTCTAAAGATAACAATCCAGCATTGCTTAAGGCATTGACATGATGAGAGATTGTTGCCGTTGTCAAATTCAAATGCTTTGCAAGCTGTAAGCCATAGCGAGCCTGATCCTTGACCCGGCATAGTATTGCGTATTTGCTGGGATCGCTGAGCAGCTTCAGATGACTGCACATTTCTTCCCGGCTGATTTTTTGACTGTGGAAAAAGAAATCGGAATCCCGGAAAAATAAACCGATATACATTACGATCGGCGTATCTGCTTTCGCATCCATCGCTTGCATGGCAATTGCGTTGCACCCCATCCAGGATGGGACAACCGTGATATGATTGGAATCCTCAATCTTCAATTTCACCGCATGTTCAAGCGCTTCTTTAAGTGTGCCCTGAGTACACACTCTACTCCAAAAATCATAAAATTTTTGAAAATGGAAGGCATACTCCCGATACAAAGGTTCCATAATCGCTATTAAGGGCTCCATGACATCAAACAGCCGATCCACTGTTTCCAGATAATAATGATAGACCCGCAGCACTTCCCATTTCATCTTCACACGCATTTCCGATTGATCGAGCTTATCCATGAGTTCATCCACTGTTAAAGGTATCCCTTGATCATTCTCTTTTGGATCATCGAGGAAGTCATTGACCAAACCATCTATAAAGCTTCGCCCGTTATCCTCCTCAAATCTCTTTTTGATGGCCTTACGGTCAACCTTATGCATAAGCATTTCATAATCGGTCATGATCATCGAATCCGCTATGCATAATACGTTATCTTGTTCATAGAGGGGTTCAAACAAAACCTTCAAATCATCGGGAAGGCTCACCTGTCTCATGATCTTCTCATAGATTTCCTGCAGCAGATCGATCATGTCACCAATTTCCTGATTATACCCGCTCTTTTTAGATATGCTCTCCTTTAAATCAAGAAAATCATGTTGATTATAGAAGCGATACATCAAAAGCGATGCTTCCTTAACTAAATTACAGTTCTCATAAAATGTAAACATGTTCTCACCATCTATCTTGTAGCATTAGTATATCATAAATTTTCACCAATCAGGCAGCCTTTCTATCCTCATCCAATACATACAAGCACTTGGAGGTAAAACAAACCAGTGAAATGATGATCGAGATGATACCGGCAACCATAATAACCGTTGAAACGGAAACAAACGATACAATCCCGGATATCAGAAAGGAACTGACGGGCATGATCGATGTCACGCTCGCATTAAACACTGAACCAACCCGGGCCATGTAATCTTCTTCTACAACGACCATAAAATAAACCGAAAGTGAAGTATTCGCAAAAGCCATGATCATACCGAACACAGTGAAGAGCAGAATACTCAATAACAGGGCCAGCTGAGGTTGAAATACCATCGGAAGCAGAATCATAATAATATAGACAAAGCCGGAAAACAAGAGAGCTCCGATCATAAGAAAACGGCGTTTTAGTTTTTCTGCTATGACCGGATAAACAAAGCTGCCAATCATCATACCGATCGTAAGTCCTAAGCTCAGTGCAGAAAGAGTTTGACTGTCTCCTTTCATCACTTCACTGACAAATGCGGGGAACAGGCTGTTGATCGGCACTGCCATTACATTCATCAATGCCCCCAGCACACACAGCAGTACAATGGCTCGGCGGTGGAACACATAGCTGAATCCTTCTTTCATTGTGTTCATATATTCCTTCATACTGATCTTGCTTTTTCGAACTGTCTCTTGATACTGAATCAGATAGATAATAAAGGCACTCCCGAAAAAAGTCACGGCATCGATCAAAATCGCTGTCTGAATACCAAGAGCCGCAATGATCAATCCCGCACAGCCGGTTCCGATCAATTCCATAATGCGGGATATACTGGAGTTTAACGCTTGTCCGGTATCGTAATGCTCGCGGCTTAACAGCTTTGGTACAATAGCGATGCCAGCCGGTACCCGCAGCGCTTCAAAGCTTGAATTTAATAAGGTTATCAACAGCAGAAGCCAAGGGTTTAAGAGCCCTGCCATATAACAGACTGCAATCGCTGTAACCGCTAATCCCCGCGCAATATCGCAAAGTACCATGATCTTCTGCTTGCGGATGCATTCTACCAACGGTCCTGCCAAGGGCTGAAGCAGAATGGTCGGAAGCATATTTACACCGAATATTATGGCGCTCCATGCTGCATCCTGCGTAATCTGGTACACAAGCCAAGTAAAGGCAATCGCATCAATTGAATCACCGAAGCGATTAATCACATTTGCTAATATCATTTTCAGAAATTCTTTCTGACTAGATAATGTTTTGTATTTATCTAATAATCGTTTCATACTCATCTATCTCCTTGCACCTAAGTATATTCGTTTATTAGATATTTGTCAAACATTAATTAGACGTATCTTATATAATGAACGCATGTTAAGTTATGTTTTTTTATCCGATCAAAGTATTGATGATTGAGACAAAAGAGGGTAGCATTATGAAAAAGGGGATGATCAGATGCAAGTAAAAAAAGCAGATATGGAGCAAACAATCCTGATGACTGCGCGTGATGAATTTTTCATACATGGCTATGAGGATGCTTCGCTGCGGACAATTGCGAAAAAAGCAAATACTTCTCTAGGAAATATTTATCATTACTTCCCCAATAAAAAAGCAATGCTTGATCGTTTATTGGAACCGGTAGTATCCAGGATCGATGTATTTCTTCATGAACATGTTTCCTCGCAGAAGCATGTTACCGACATGAAAGAAATCAACCGCTTACTGGAGGCCGCAAACTTTGAAGAGGAACCTATGCATTCCCTGCTGTCTAAAGAATTTGCGATATTTATACAGACCAAAGATCCTGATTACATGAAACGCCGCGATGCGATTATGAAGGTATTTGAAGGACATATCGCATGGCATATGCATTCACCGAAAGCCAATAACCACTTTGCGGCTATTATTTCTAAGATGATCATTGAATGTGCTATTCATCTCATCCGCTGTGATGATTGTGTCAAGCATAAAAAACAGGATATGATTGAAATGTTCAGTATGCTGTGCCGCTGTGTTGCCGTTCAGCATACCGATGAGGAAGATCCTTCCTGATCAATATACATTTCAAGAAAAGGCAGCAGGCATTGACCTGTTGTTTTTATAAAACTCAAAAGGAGGAAATAGGATGAAAACCATTGTCGAATTTAAAAGAGTATGCAAGACATACGGAGATAAAGAGAATCTGATATACGCATTAAGAGATGTCAGTTTCACAATCTGCCAAGGAGAATTTGTAGTGATCTTAGGGCCAAGCGGAGCCGGAAAGAGTACCCTGCTGAATCTGCTTGGCGGTATGGATGACGTATCATCTGGAACTATATGCATTAACAATCAGCAAATTGAAGTGTTGAGCGAAACCCAACTGGCTGATTATCGAGCCAAGCAAATCGGTTTTGTATTTCAATTTTACAATCTTATCCCGACGCTCACCGCTTTTGAGAACGTTGCGCTGATGAAAGAATTAAAGAAGGATGTATTGTCCGCACAGGAAGCGCTGGAAAGGGTGGGTTTGAAGGCTCATCAGCATAAATTCCCGGCACAGTTATCGGGCGGTGAACAGCAGCGAGTATCCATCGCCCGCGCCATCAGTAAGAAACCGGCGCTGCTGCTCTGTGATGAACCTACCGGCGCACTAGATTCCCAAACCGGCATGCTGGTGATGAAGCAGCTGAAAGATATGTGCAAAAGGTATGGTCATACCACCATTATCGTCACGCATAACAGCGCGCTGAAGAACACGGCAGATAAAGTAATTTATGTAAAAAACGGCATGATTGAAAATGTGGTGACGCAGGAACACCCATGTGATATCGATGCGGTAAACTGGTAATGCTGATACGCAAAATGCTGCGTGATCTGCGCGCGAACATGTCTCAGTTCCTCGCAATTTTCCTGATGATATTCCTTGGTGTATTCATTTATACCGGAGTAAACAGCGAATGGAACGGCATGCGGGTTCACGCTCAAAAGCTCTATCGCGAAACCGAGCTTGCGGATGTCTGGGTATACGGCACCGGCTTTACCAAGCAGGATATTAAACAAATAAAAGAGTTAAATGAAGTAACGGAGGTTACCCGCCGAGCCGTGATTGAAGCCACTTCAACAATCAATAAAAAACAAAAATTAACCTTATATCTGGACGAGTCCAATACCCTGTCCCAGCCAAAGCGAATGCAGGGAGAATCCTATTCACCTGATAAGGACGGCATCTGGCTAGATCAAGTCTTTGCGAAAGAAAATCATATTCGCGTTGGCGACAGCTATTCTCTGCAAGTCAATGGCTTTAAGATCACCAAACCGGTAAAGGGACTGATCCTGCATCCTGAGCTGGTCTATCAAAATACAGCTGGAAATATTATTCCCGATCATAAAAATAACGGCTATGCATGTATATCGATGAACCATTTTACCGATCAATATACAATTCCTTATACCCAGCTTTTGATAAAAACCAAGGTACCGCAGAAAATGGAGAAACTCATCAGCGATAAGCTCCAAAAAAATAATCTAGTTTTTATGGAAAGAAAAGATTTACCGAGCTATTCCATGTTGGAGGATGAAATAACCCAACATCAGGCATTCGGTGAAGTCTTTCCGATCGTATTCCTGCTGATCGCAGTCTTAACGACCCTTACCACGGTCAGTAAAATGATCATGAATCAGCGGCTTTTGATCGGCATACTAAAAGCATTGGGATTCAAGAACCGCAAAATTATTTTTCATTATTTCTCACATGCAATGGTGATTGTTATCTTAGGTGCCATCCTTGGTTACTTGATCGGTCCGCTCGTTGTACCAACCTTCATCTATCCGATGATGAGTGCCATATATATTCTGCCGCAACTGCATGCTGTACCGCTGGATAACAGTCTGTATATGGTTATCGGCAGTATCAGCATTTGTTTTATGACTGCCTTTATCGTATGTTACCGCCACTTAAAGGAGAAACCAGCAGATGCCTTTCGCTCCGCCAATATATCTTATAAACAGTCACATCACAAACCAAACAGCCTTATAAAGCGTGCAAACTTCTGTGCACAGTGGAATATCCGTGATATCCTGCGAAATAAGCTTCGCTCGCTGATTGCCATAATCGGCGTAACGGGATGCATGGGACTGCTGATCTGTGCCTTTGGTATGCAGGACAGCATGAATCATATGATAAATATGATGTTTCATGAGCTGCAAACATATGATATGCGGGTGCAAATAGATGAAACCGCTGACCTGAAAGTATTAAAATCAAAAATGAACGGCAATGCCATACAGGAAAGTGCAGTTGAAATGAAATTCAACAGCGTAAAAAAGACCGGCAGTCTGACCGTTCAGGAATCCACCAAATATCTCAAGCTGCAAAATCAGGACTTGCATACTGTCTCCTTGCCTAACAACGGGATAGCCCTATCCTATAAGCTTGCGGAAAGCTTTGGTCTGAAAGCAGGCGATTCGATTTCCTGGCGGATTATCGGCAGCACAGCTTGGACGAAAAGCAAAATTAACGCCATCCTTCACACTCCATCATCTCAAGGGATCACAATGTCGGCTAATAGCTTTATTCAAAGCGGACACAGCTTCCTGCCGACTTCCGTAGTTGGTAAAGCTGCTGATATCAAGACGCTTTCCGGTATCAAGAACATCCAGTATTTAAAAACTGATATTGAAAGCAGCATGGATCAAATGCTCGACGGTATGATGGTGATGATTGCGATCCTGATCATGGGCGCCGTCGTGCTCGGTATTGTCGTGCTTTATAATATCGGTTCATTCTCCTATCTGGAAAAGGTGCGCGATTTGGCAACCCTGAAAGTTCTCGGATTCCACGATCATCAGGTTAAAAAGCTGCTGCGGCAGCAAAACCTCTGGCTTACGATTTGCGGTATTCTCCTGGGTCTGCCCTTTGGCTATGCTTTGATCTATACCGTTATATCCACAGTAGGAGATTCCTTAGATGTGCTGATCGTCATTCAACCGTCGACCTATATCGGATGCAGTCTTGCTACACTGCTCGTATCCGCGCTGGTAATGCGCATCGTATCACGGAAAGTCAAGCGAATCAATATGGTAAGTGCTTTAAAAATCATGGAATAAGAAAACAAGGAATGACCAACGTCACTCCTTTTCTTTACGGCATTCCTCATCATAGAACACATTGATCATTGTTTCAGCCTTGCTTTTCCCATCCGGACTCATACAGCGAAATACTTTGATCAAATCGCGTTCCCGACGGCTTAGGATATTTTCCTTACTGTGGAGATCCAGCGCTTCCACAACCACATCCATGATGTCACCGCGCGCCTTGATCCAGTCGTTGAGATACCTCGTTTCATCAGTGATATTCAATTCCTTCTTAAGCCATGCCAATACATGATCTTCCATCACATAACTCCCCTTTATCTTGTTTATGTCTGATTGGTTATCTTCAGTATTTTCATAAAGGCTTCATGGGCATGTTCCCGCTTATCATCACTTAGCTTCCGATATTCACGGATGATTTCATATTCCCGTTCGGACATCATACGATCATCGGCTTTTGGCTGCAGATGATAGATATTATCCAAAGAAATTTCCAATTCCTGTGAAATCTTAACCAGTAAATCAAAAGGTATCTGGCGTTCATTATGCAGATATCCGTTCAGCGAGCTGCGACTGATATTCATTCGCTTAGCAAACTCCACCTGGGTGATGTCCAGTTCTTCCAGTTTACGAAATATAACGTCTCCAGCTTTTGTCATATAAAACCATCCCTTTGTCAGATATATTATAAACATTATCCGGTACAACGAAGACTTTTACCCTAACTATGAAATTGATTCAATGTACGTGAATCTATAGGGTAAGGTTCTATACTTTCTCTAGCTTGTTTAACATTTTCAGTATATCAATAATTGATAAAATGTCTATCCACTATAAGTGTGATATGATGATATTAGAAAGAGGTGATGAGATGACTTTGCCAATAAAACCAGTTATTACATTTGAAGATTTAGAAAAAATTGATATCCGGGTGGGAACCATTCAAAAAGTGGAGGATGTAAAAAACTCCCGCAAGCTTTGCCGCCTGCGTGTAGATTTCCAAGATTTTCAGCGCACGATCCTCTGCGGTATGAAAAAAGAGCGTGAGGATCCAACTGAAATAGAAGGTATGCAGGCATTATTTGTGGTCAATTTAGAGCCGCGCTTAATCGCTGGAGAGTATTCCGAAGGAATGGTTTATGATATCGGTTTTGAAGATGGTATTGTGCCGGTGCTCGCCATTCCAGAAAAAAAGGTACCGAATGGTACCCGTTTAGGATAGGTCTTACCAAAGACCTTTTCTTTTACATCAAATGCATGTTATACCTTCATCGCTCTGTATACTTGCTAAATAAGCTTCAATGAATTGACGCGAAGGAGAATAGATACGATCAGGCAAATTATCCAGATCAAACCACTCCCAAGCATCCTGCTTATCCGGTTCCATGACCTTCAGCGTTCCTTCAAAATCGTAAGCGATCACATGTATCGTCACATAATGCTTAGCGGGCTGAATATCATCTGCTGCTGAAAAAATTTTCATCTGATGAATGGTTAAATTTGTTTCTTCCTTTGTTTCTCTAGCAGCACCCTCAAAAATCGTTTCATGATACTCCTGCTTACCGCCCGGCAGACACCAGCTGTCCGGTTCATAGATACCGCCGGTATCAACGGCAGATTTTGTCCGATGCCCCAGCAAAATTCGATGATGATCTACCAGCAGTACTCCGATCCCTACTTTAATCGACTGCATAACTGCCATCCCCTTTCACTTTCTCTATCTTCTAAAGGTTAAATAGATACATTACCAGCATAAGTATCGCTGTGCATATCACTCGCTTCTATATATTCATTTACATTTAATCCATCTTAAATCTTTCAACGCGCTTCATCCGTATGATTATTATGTTCTGAATCTTTCGCTTCCGGTTCCAGTTTTTTATATAATATACCGCCGATGAGCAGAAATATTGCACCGACAATCAGTATGCCGGTTCGAAACAACAAAGAGCTGAAAAACACATCCGGCAGCGATGTATGAAACAATGTATTCACGATACCTGCTCCAATGCTGATTACATCAGCTGCAGCAACAGCAAAGCAGCCAATGCCGATGATAAAGCATGTCAAACTTATTCTCATAGCTTTGATCATATCATTCCTTCTTTCTGTTTATTTATGATAAGGCTCATGATTCATAATTTTATAGGCGCGATAGATTTGTTCACATAAAAGGATTCTTACTAACTGATGAGGAAACGTCAATTTGGAGAGCTGCCATCTGAAATTGCTTCGTTCCTTCACCGCATCGCTGATGCCAAGCGAACCGCCGATCACAAAGGTCAGTTTAGAGCTTTGATACGTCTGAATCTCAGCTACCTTATCCGCAAGCTCTTCACTGCTGAGCATTTTTCCCTGTAAATCCAGCAGAATCAAATACTCATCCTTTTGTATTTTCTGCAGGATCCGTTCACCTTCACGCCGCTTAATTTCATCATTCTGCGCAGCGGAATTACGATCCGGTGTCTGCTCATCCAAAACCTCGATCAATTCCAGCTTTGTATAAGCTCCTAGCCTTTTACAATATTCATTGACCAGTTCCCTAGTTGCTTTTTCTTTACATTTTCCTACGGCGATGATCTTTATCATAATTGATCGCTCCTCCAATCAAGTCCGCTTTTCTTTGCCTGATGATACTCTTCCCGCTTTGGAATGTGATAAATTTTCTTATCTTTTCTCAGATATGTGCCTGTTTGATGATAGTGAAACGAAATATGTTTTTCCAGACACTGGCTGCGAATATCGGTAATCCATTCAAACTCACAGATTCTCGCGTTACTACCGCTTTCTCCTCCAGCCGCCACCAACTCGATTTTTTTCGGATCCAAATACGGTTTCAGATTCAGCTTTTCCAGCAGCGGCGAACAGATAATATTACGGTGGGCAATCGGTGCATTCAGGAAAAACGGCAGTCGCTGATCAGCCATTTTCTGATTCTCCACCGTGCAGCCGATGATCACATTATCATAGCCTTCCTGCCAGTCCTCGGGCAAAACCTCATAAAGCCGCTCAATTCGCTTGGTGATAATAAAGAAGTGTAAATCCGGACGCTCCTTCATCATTTGATAAGCCTCCAGCCGCCAAGCATCCGCTTCCTCTAAAAAGAAATCACTGGAGCCGCAGGTAAAGACATCATAAGAATCCGGTTTTAATTTAAAACTGCCATCGCGGCAGTGTCGGCGCGGCAGATCAAACATGCTTGTCTTATAGACATGATCGGGATTTCGGTCATAGCGAAGATCGCTTCGATGCATATAGCAGTGCAGACAGCCCTCAGAGATGCGGTGACAGCCGTGCCATGGACTCCAGCTGTTCATAGATTCATTTCCTGCTTGATCCGTTTAAGAAGCTCTGCATGAGCCTCATATGTCCAATAAACGGGTTCTCCCTCATCAGACTTTACTTCTTTGATTTCACTTTCCGGCAATTCCCCCCGATCGATTATTTCCGCATACAGCAGAAGTCCCCAGTATGGATCTTCTTCACTGATTCGGTATGCACAGATTTCCTGCATCCGGTAGCATAATGATCCGGTTTCTTCATACAGCTCCCGGCGTGCTGCTTGAATCACAGCTTCACCTGGTTCACGTTTGCCGCCCGGCAATTCCCAGGTCGTCCGCTGCCGATGGCGCACAAAAAGCCATTTATCCTGTTCACGGCTAACGATCACAACATATTTAATTTGATGATCCAAAATAGAACTGCGGTCACAATATTGCATCATTTTATTTCTCCCATGAAAAAAGCCGGCGTTTAGCCAGCTTTATTATACTACGATAAGACAACCGATGTCTCGCTCTTTTTACGTTCGCGGAGATATTCAATTTTTACCTTGTCTCCGACTTTCTTTTCATAAAGCAATTTTCTAAATTGCTTGAAGGAAGTCAGCTCTTTGCCGTCAAATTTAGTGATTACATCACCTGCGCGTATGCCCGCTTTCGCAGCCGGACCATCCTTAACCACACTGGTTATGACAATCCCGCTTGTGTCATCATCAATCTGATATCGGGCTTTTTCGTACGCTGTGAAATCAGACGCCGATGCGGCGGTAATACCCATAATCGGCCGTACCACCTTTCCATCCTTCTCCAACTGAGTAATGATCGTTGCGACTTCATTTGAAGGGATTGCAAAACCGAATCCCTCGACCTTTTCATCCGAAATTTTAAGCGAATTGATGCCGATCAGCTCTCCCGCCATATTGATAAGCGGCCCTCCGGAATTTCCCGGATTAATCGCAGCATCTGTTTGCAGCACCAGCATATCCCAATCGGCGGTACCGTTTTGATCGACGTCGATATCAATACGACGATCGACACCGGAGATCACCCCATAGGATACACTGCCCTGGTATTCGATCCCCAGCGGCGAACCCATCGCCATGACATATTCTCCTTTTTTGACGAGTGAGGAATCACCCAATGTAAATGCTTCCGGCTGGAAATCTGTTTCTGCCTTTATCAGCGCCAAATCGCTGATCGCGTCCTTACCGACGATCTTGGCTTCTTTTTCACTGCCGTTCGCAAAAGATACCATAATTTTCTGACCGCTTTCAATAACGTGATTATTGGTGATGATAAATGCAGTTTTACCATCAGTACGATAAATGGCTCCGCTGCCGCTGGATGCCTGTTCACCGTAAACAAGAGTTGTGATCGTAACTACCTTATCCTCGCATTTTTTTACAAGCTCGGTTAAATCACTGCTGATATCGGTGGAGGCTTTCCGTACGATCTTTGTTTCCTGCACCGCAGGATCCTGATTTTTCATTTTCACAACTTGAATGGTGAGCAGTACATTCCAAACCAAAAGTATCATCAGGACTATCGTCAATGCTTTTTTCATTCTTTACCGCCTCCGATATAGATTGAGAACTGATCAGCCGCATATAGCTTCATCCGATCAAGTGAAACCTGTTTTTTTACCAATGTCTGTTTCAAGGTCTGAAGCGCCAGCTCCCGGGTGTTTCCTTCCTGAGAAATATGCGCCAATACAATTTCACGCGTGCGATCCCCAATGCAGTTGGACAGGATATACGCACTGTCCTCATTGCATAAATGGCCATAATCATTGATGATACGCTGTTTGACGTATACCGGCCGCCGCGTCTGCATCAGCATTTCAATATCGTGGTTGCTTTCAAATACATAATAATCCGCATTTTGGATATACGGCTTTACTTCTTCCTTAATATACCCGGTATCAGTTATGTATACCATTTTCTTATCCTGACATTTCAAAACATAGCCTACGGTGTGTTCACAATCATGGGACATCGGAAGTACTGTGACGTCAATATCCCGCACCTGAAAGTGTTGATACGGCATAATCGTTGTCACCCGATTTCCCTGTACTGATTCCGGCGCATAGACCGGCACATCATAAAACATCTTCAGTTGTGATACATGATCGGTATGGGTGTGCGTGATCAATAATCCATCGGACTGCATATGATCGACATGAAGCTGATCAAAGCATCCGCTGAGATATCGCTTGGTAGACCCGCAGTCGATAACAAGCTGTGTATTGCCGGCTTTTACAATACAGCAGTTGCCCTTGGAACCGCTCGCTAATAGTGCGAATTTCATTTTATTTACCAATGTAATCCAGCGCATTCAGGCGCTGACCATTCTGACGAATTTCAAAATGCACGTGCGGTCCGGTCGCAAAACCAGTCATCCCGATCGGTCCGATCACTTCACCCTTCGCTACTGTTTCTCCCGGTTGGAAGTAACCCGGCCGCGCCATATGTCCATAATATGTTTCATAGCCGTTATTATGGTTAATAACCATGTAGTTCCCGTTGATACTGGTATAGGAATTGGTCACGACGACTCCGCGGTCAGATGCGAGCACATCACCATATAAATCTGTATAGTTCTGTATATCCGTACCCACATGACCGGAATAGCAGTACATCGGACAGGTAACCAGTGGATTTCGTACCGGCCAGCCAAAATGACCGCTACCGATCTTAGGCTCTATTTTCGTACCGATTCGAATTATTTCCTGTACTGGACTCTTGGTGATTTTCTGTGCAACCTCCTTAGATGCCGTCTGCTCCCCATTGATATAGGTTATTTCATATGTCACATCACGGCTTCCCTCTTCAGCGTTCTGCACGATGACTTCCTTGCCTTCACGCAGTGTTTCATCATAAATCGTTTTTGTATTCTCCGGAGCGATGGATTCTTTTACCATTTCCTGTTTGACGACCTCAACGGATATCGGCGGGGAGATCTTGGTGACATTTAACTTCAGACCGGCCTGAATGACCTGATCCTTGGATTTCAGAATATCACTATTGATCGCCATCAGCTGTTTCGGCTCCAAACGGTTCAGCCACGCTATACCGGCCACCGTATCAAATTCCTGCGTTGTGTAATATACCTCCTGATGATCGTAGCCATAGCTCAAATACATCAGCACATCCTTTTCATTCTTCAATATTTTTGACTGTGAAGCCAGCCCCTTTGAAACCGTTGCCCCTTCCAGGATTTGAAAGGATACATAGCGATTTCCATAGGTGGTTAGCGCATCCGTTCCCTGTCCGCTTTTAATCAGCTGATAATCCTTTTTAGGAATAAACGTCTTTACAAACGCTTCCCTGGCTCTTGTAAAATCATCAATGTTTTTCACGTAGCATTCTTCACCGTTGGAAAAGGTAATCTTATTGACTTCGATCGAAAAAAGATCGTGTTTTTTCAAATAATTCAATATTTCCTGATCCTTATCTTCATACTGAAACAGGCTCAGCGTATTCGTGATATGTATATCTTCTCCCAAACCAAGCCTGGCGTCAGGAAATTCTGTCTTATATTTATCGTTATAGATTTTGGTAAGCATCGAATCCAGCTTTGCATGATCCTTTAAAACCCCGATCGCCTGATCTTTATAATAAATAATGGATACTTCTTTTTCATCGTTATTGATTTTCGCAATCTTCTGTGGAATGACTGCCTCTTTTAAAGCTTTTTCAGAAAAGGACTTGGCATCCACCGTACCGTGGTCACCAGGCATCAGGAAAGCAAGAAGCAGCGCTAAGAACGCTGACAGAATCAAAATTCCATATGTTTTCTTCATGAATCTCCCCCTTCCTAGTATCCTTCCTTGGCGACATTGAAGAAGGCGCTGATCGACTTGTTGAAGCCTAGATTAACCGTACCGGTAGCCCCGTTTCGATGCTTGGCAATGATCACTTCGGTATTGTCGATTGTTTCTTCAGATACCGCTCCGGTTTCCTCCGGCTTTGCATAATACGCATCGCGGTACAGGAACATAACGATATCGGCATCCTGCTCGATCGCCCCTGATTCACGCAAATCCGATAACATCGGACGTTTGTCCTCTTTACGGGATTCGACACTTCGCGACAGCTGTGACAGTGCGATGACCGGCACTTTCAGCTCACGAGCCAGTGCTTTCAGGGAACGCGATATCTCGGATACTTCCTGCTGACGGTTATCACTGCCGCCCTTGCCGGAACCGGTAATCAGCTGGAGATAATCAATTACGATCATATCCAGGCCATGCTCACTTTTCAGCTTACGGCACTTGGAAAATATCTCACCCATCTTGATCGAAGCAGAATCATCAATATACAGCTGCGTATTCATCAACTCATTCGCACTTTCATTCAGCTTATTAAATTCATCATCCCGCAGATAACCGGATTTCAGTTTAGAGGCCTCTACCTGACTCTTTGCCGATAAAATTCGCTTCATCAGCTGTTCGGCGCCCATTTCCAGTGAAAAAATCGCTATGGCTCCATCATTGAACGAAGAAGAGTGCATGGCGATATTCAAAGCAAATGCAGTTTTTCCCATCGCCGGACGTGCCGCTAAAATAATCAGATCTCCGCGCTGAAACCCGTTGGTCATATGATCCAAATCGGTATAGCCGGTTTTGATGCCGGTTATACGCTGATCCGCTGCCCGCAGCTTGATGATTTCCTCAATTACTTCGGATACGACATCCTTACTGCTCTTAAAATCCGTGGCACGGCGGCTTCTGGTGACATCCAGGATCTGTTTTTCTGCTTCATCCATAATATCATCGAGCTCATTGCCCGCATCAAAACCCTCGGCTGCGATTTTTTCCGCTGTTTCAATCAAACGGCGCAGGTGCGAGCGATTTTTTATAATTTCAATATAATATTTACTATTGGCGCTGGATACCGCAGTATCACTCAGTTTCACCACATAATCGGCACCGCCGACCAGATTCAGCTGATTGGTATCGGACAGACGCGTAATCAAGCCTGTTACGTCCACCGGCTTGTTGTTATTGATCAGCACCATCATTTCATGAAAGATGCGGGCATGGATATCCAGATAAAAGTCGGACTCCTCCAATCCCTGATCAAATACGGTTTTCCCAACACTCGGGTAAATCAGCAATGCCCCCAGAAGTGACTGTTCCGCCTCAATGCTGTGCGGCAGTTCTCGTCCCATGTTCCCTTATCCTCTATTTCGCTTCACTTACGTGAACCTTGATCGTACCGATTACGGAGTTACGATACAGATCTACCTTCACATAAGCAACCCCCAGTGAATCAATATGATCCGCGTCGATGATCTTACGCTTATCAATCACAATATTGTAATGCTTATGAAGCTGCTCTGCGATCTGTTTGGTTGATATCGATCCGAAAGTCCGGCCGTCCTTACCGGTTTTCAAGGTAAATTCCAGCGTGATATCCGCCAACTTCCGCTTCAGTTCTTCCGCTTCAGCTTCCAGCTCTTTCTCATGCTGCGCGTGCTCTTCATTCTGGCGATCCAATATTTCCATACTGCGTTTCGTCGCTTCTACGGCAAGCCGCTGACGAATCAGAAAGTTTCTGCCATACCCATCGGCTACTTCCACCAATTCACCCTTTTTACCTACTTTTTTCACATCATTTAGCAGTATTACTTTCATTCCCTGATTCCTCCTTTAAATATGCATCGATTGTTTCCTGCAATTCCTTTTCAATTGCAGCTACAGTTGTTTCTTTTCGCTGCAGCGCCGCCGCCGTAAAATGACCGCCGCCCTGCATTTTTTCCATGATGATCTGAACATTCATGACGCCCTTGGAGCGAGCGCTGACCGCAGATGTTTCCTCATCGATTTTGGCGATGACAAAAGCTGCCTCAATACCTTTGATATTCAATAACTGATCCGCTACCTGACTCATCAGCGTACGGCTTAAAATCTGTTTGTCCTCGACCGCCGCGATAATCGTACTGCCATTATATTTGCGGGCGTACTTTAAGACCTGGGTCTTTGCTTCGAAATCACAGAAATCCTCTTTCAATAAATTCTCGGCAGTAATCGGATCCACTCCCATTTTCTTTAAGACCGCAGCCGCTTCAAAGGTTCGGCTTCCGGTACGGGATTTAAACCGATTCGTATCAATCAAGATACCCAAATACATGATCGTTGCTTCCTCTTCACAGACATCTACTTTCTGGGTCTGATAAGGAAGCAGCTCCGTTACCAGCTCGCTGACGCTGGACGCTCCCGATTCCACATAAACTAACAGCGGATTGTCAATGAAGTTTTCCGAACGGCGATGATGATCGATAACGATCACTTTTGACAGCTTTTCGATAATCAGCGGTGCCCCGCTCTGCTGCGGATTATGATGATCGACTGCGATGACCAAATCGTTCTTTCCGCTGATTTTACAAGCCTCCGTATCACTGATAAAGGTATGACGTTCCTCCAGCACTTTAGAATACAGATCCAGTGCTTCACTCAGTTGTGATTCAATTCCTCCGCCTTTTGAAACGATATATGCTTCCCGCCCGTATGAGCTGACCATCCGGCTTACACCGAGCGCGCTGCCCATACAGTCAAAATCCATTTCCTTATGTCCGACGATGAATACCTTATCGGCATCTTGAATCGCTTCCTTGATCGCCTGTGCCATGACCCGCACCCGAACCCGGCTATGCTTTTCCTGCGCTTCACTGGCACCGCCGTAATACTTCACGCTTTCACCATAGCGTTTCACCGCGACCTGATCCCCGCCTCGGCTCTGCGCCAGTTCCAGCAGACTGCTGACCATTTCATCCAGCTCATGCAGATCACTGGTACCGCGGGCAAATGCCATGCTTAAAGTAATCTGCACATCAATATCCTCTGCCGCCTTGCGGATCTGCTGCAGAATCGAAAATTTATCTTCCTTGACCTTATCGTACGTTGCTTCATTTAACACGACCAAAAACCGATCCGAACGCATGCGTCTTACCAGCATGCCGTAACTCTTTGCCCACTCCGATACCGGCTGGCGCAAATTGGTATTGATATTGGCCATCATCGTTTCATCTTCGTACTGCTGAATCTCCATATAGTTGTCTAACTGAAGCAAACCGATGACCACCTGTTCCCGATCGAAACGCTCGGCCAGATCTTCAAGCTTTGTCACATCACGGATATACAGCACCTGTGCATTATCCTTACGGGTAATCTCATAAATATAATCCCCATCATGGGCAGTGATGCGATCCACATCACCATAGAAGAGATCGTTGATCTCATGAATCCATGCCGTAACCTTCTTACCGACGATATCAATTCCCCGCTGATCCAGAAATTCATTCGTCCAGGTAACCATATACTGATCATCATAGGTCAGGATACCGATTTCACCAAACAACAACGCATCCTTGGCATCACGACCCAGAATCCTTGAAATATCAAGCTCCCGATTCAGCTTGTCCTTTTCCAAGCGCATGAACACCCACATAACAATCGCCAGATTGATAATAAAAAAGCAGAACAGCGCCTTGGCGACATTTTCAAATCCGGTCACATAGAAGCCAATAATCGCCACCAGCTGGGCAAACATGATAATGCCCACCTGAACCTTAAAGTTTTCCAGTTTTTCCATATATTACACCTCGTTTCATTCTGCCCCGCAGATCTTTGATCATGTCAGCAATACCGATGAGCATGAGAATTGACTGCAGATAAGGCACAAATGCCAAAACAGGCAGGATAAAGATCCATTTTTTATGATTGCTGAGAATGAAATAACTCATAACACTCAAACATCCGTAGCTTACAGCAAATACCAGCATCACGAAATAACAGCCGGTAATGATCGCTGCGGTATTACTATCTAATTTTAACACATATGTACCTAAAAATAGAAGCCAAAGCAACAGACAAATCCAGCCGGCTGCCTTTGGCACACGAATATCCAAAATTGTTTTAATCGGCTTTACCGGCAGCTTAAGCCGCGTCATCAGCACAAATGCCAGCAAATGGATCGTAATTCCCTGCAAGACGCTGATTAAGACCACTAACAGCAAAGAGAACAGCGGCGCCAGCTTGGCGATCCCTCCCGGCACATGAAGCTGCAGCGTTTGAAAGACCATTTTCAGCAGTTCCAAATCCTCCTCTGGTGAATAGCCAAAGAAACCGGCGAAAATCACCATGGTGATCAGCGTCGCGATAAATGTCAGAACAATAACCAAAATCAATTTCATACGGTTGGACACGCCCAAATTGCATGCCTGGCCATAGACAATTCCTACTAACAAGGCCGCAAACAGATAAAAGGTACTGGAAGGCATCGATATCATAAACGACAGCATAAGCATTGCCGCTGCCGGTACCAGAGCGCTTTTCCAGCCGTATTTAACCGTATAAATAATGATGGGAAGACTCAGCAGCCAGCAGAGTATATTATCCAAAATACCGGCAAGTTCCCGGTTCATCAGTAGCACTACACCGACAATCGCACACATCATGCTTCCTTCGGTGATTCTTCTGACATTCTGCTTCATGAAAATACCCCTTTCAATGAGCAAAACCTCCATCACTTTCACACGACGGAGGTTTTTTTACAATTTCTTATTCGCTTACGTAAGGCAGCAGAGCCATCTGACGCGCGCGTTTGATAGCCGTTGCCAGCATACGCTGATATTTCGCACGAGTGCCGGTTACGCGGCGCGGAATAATTTTTCCGTTCGCAGAAATAAAACGTTTTAACAGTTCAGTATCTTTATAGTCAATGGTTTCGATATGGTTTTTTGTGAAATAACAAACCTTTTTACGACCCATACGCTGTTTTTTGTATGCCATGGATAAATTCTCCTTTCTTTAGAAGGGCAGGTCATCACTGGCGATATCCAGTGTGTCCGAGGATGCAAAGTCACTTGAATAACTGTTTGCCGGTTCTGAGTCCGGTGTATATTCCGCACTCGGCTGTACAAATCCGTTATCATAAGCAGGCGCGCTTTGAGCCCGTTCGCCGCTCGCCGATTTGGAATCGAGGAACTGTACGGAATCCGCAACTACTTCAGTGACATATACACGTTTGCCGCTTTGATCATCATAGCTGCGTGTCTGGATCCTTCCTTCCACGCCGACCAATGATCCTTTATGCAAGTACTGCGCCATCAGCTCCGCAACGCGGTTCCAAGCGACACAGTTGATGAAGTCAGCCGTCTGATCCTGGGTTTTTACCCGACGATCACATGCGACGGTAAAAGAAACAACAGATGCTCCTGATCCTGTTTTCCGCATTACCGGATCTTTGGTAAGACGTCCAACCAATACAACTCGGTTAATCATAAACATCCACTCCTTTTATTATTCTTCATCTTGCGTTTTGATTGTCATGTGACGAACTACATTATTGTTGATACGAATCAGACGGTCAAACTCAGCGATTGCTTCGTTGCCGGCAGTTACGTTAATAACAACATAATAACCTTTCGTCATGTGATTAATTTCATACGCGAATTCTTTCACGCCCCACTCGTCTACCTTATCGATAGTTCCGTTGTGGTCAGTGATGATCTTGTGTAATCCATCGATTACTTCCTGACGCTTTGCGTCATCCAGATCAGCCTTCACGATGTACATAATCTCATATTTCTTCATGTGTACACCTCCTTATGGTCTATTGGCTTTCCTCCTGCGGGAAAGCAAGGAGTAGAAAATTCAAATCTACCCGTTTAATGATTATAGCATCCAACTGTCAAACTGTAAAGAAATTTCTATCACAAACACAAGCGATTAAAGCTGCTTTACGGCCGCCTCAAATCGAATCACAATTTACTTTATTCTGCCCTGCTTACACCTGATAATAGGTTTCACCCTGAATGATCGTACGCAACACATGATAATCATGATCCATCATTACCAAATCAGCCCGACGGCCGGCTTCGATTTTGCCGCGATCCTTGATCTCCAGACATTTTGCCGGACTTTCACAATACAGACTGCCCACTTCTTCCATGGTCAAACCAACCTTGTCACGGCATACCCGCATAATTTCATTCCAGGTGTTGCTGCCGCCGCAGATCGTTCCATCCGGTGCCTTGATGATACCGTCCTTCACAAAAATTTTGCCATAGTACGGTACATTGTCATGCTCTCCTTCACCAAGACCTGCCAGACTTGTCATATCAGTAATGCCATAGCATTTGTCAATTCCTTTCAATCGGATCGCCAGCTTGATCCAATCTGATGCCACATGATAGTTATCGCAGGTCAGCTGCACCTTGATACGATCATCCAAAAGACTGCCGATCACCGGACCGTTGATGCGGTGATGCATCGGCTGAAAACAGTTGTACAGATGAGATGTCTGATCAAGCCCGTTATCAGCTGCTTCCCGTACCTGATCGCTGGTACAGTGCGTGTAGCACACCTCCGCTTTTACACCCTGGGAAGTCACCCAGCGAATCCATTCCATTGCCCCGGGAGCTTCCGGTGCCACATTGATCAATGCGACATCGCTC
This sequence comes from Copranaerobaculum intestinale, assembly GCF_009831105.1. GTDB lineage: Bacteria > Bacillota_I > Bacilli_A > Erysipelotrichales > Erysipelotrichaceae > Copranaerobaculum > Copranaerobaculum intestinale. The sequence goes on from NZ_WUUQ01000001.1 coordinate 117,948, forward strand.
AAATCTCCGTCCGTCATTGCCAGCGTATGTTCTTTGGTCGGCTGTGCCGAAAATTCCGGATTGTAACAGCAATGCTGGTTGGGATTGGTATACGGCCCTTCAAAATGCAGCTTGAAGGGATCGGCTCCGACAATATCCTTACGGGCTTTACGAATACATTTCACAGCGTAATTCAGATTTTCCAGGGAAGAATCCGCACCTAGCGTTGCCAGCACCGAGGTGACACCATACTGCGGCAGCCGCTTACAGATCTCTCTGACATGTTCTTCCCCATGACCGCGAAACGCTACCTGACCATTGTCATAAAAAGAATACAGAAAGCCGCCGTGCATATGCGTTTCTACCCCGCCGGCGTATAGATAGTTCCCCATCGCGTCGATGACTTCATCATCCTCGATATGCTCACCGACAGCGGTAATGATCCCATCTTGAAACTGTACCTCCACATCGTTGAACTTCCCGTCGATAAATACCTTGGCATTTTTAATTTTCATAATGCTCCTCCTCTTTCATCCAGATTTCTTTATCCTTCTATCCGTGACTTGGATAGGAAAATCCGATAAGCAGATATATTCAAATATACACATCATTCCTGACATATATCATGTTTACTTTATCTTATCGTGTATTTTTCAGGCTGTTTTCTCATGATAACAAAGCTCTCATCATATTGTTACTATGTTATAATAATATCATTATTTTTCAAAGATTCCAACCAAATCTGTATTCCTTCATCAGAACCCTTTTTATGCTATGCCGGCATTTCCTGTATCATCGTATTTTAAACTGCTGAACAACGCTTAAACCAAGCCTCAAGAAACAGGCTCCATCCATACGGACAGAGCCTGTTTTTAGAATTTATAATGAATCTGATCTCGATATTCTTCAAAAATTTTACGGTTTTTTTCATCCCCACCGTCAATGTTGGCACTGTAGAATATCGGAGGGATTTCCAGACCTGCATCCACCAATTTCTGAGTAACGGCAGCTACGATGGAATTCAAGATCGCAGCGCCGATGACGGTGGAAGTAGGACTGACTTTTTGATCGAGCCCTTCGATCGCAACACACGCATCACCCTTTTCTCCGTGATTATCAAGAATGATATCACTGATTTCATAGAGATTTTTTCCGGATGGATGGCGGGATGAAACAGTTTTGGAATAAGCGAGGTTGGTGATGCAGATTACCTTCGCCCCGCGTTCCTTTGCTTTCATCGCGGCTTCAATACTGACCGGATTGCGGCCGGATACCGAATGTATGATCAATACATCGTCAGCCTGTATTGGGGTTTTCTCAATCAAAGCGGTGCCATAGCCAACCAACCGCTCCATGCGGCTCGTCTGCGTAATCGGCGTTGTATCCAGCATGAGCTCCCGTCCAAAGATAGGATTCATGACCACAAGACCCCCAGCCCGGTAATACAGCTCCTCACTGAGGATACCGGCATGCGAAGCCCCAAAGGTGAAAATCGCATGCTTGTTTAGAATCGCGTCGCTGATACAGTTGACCGCAGTCTCCATGGAAGCCTGCTCCTGACGTTCGATCACATCGATCAGACGGCGTATTTCATCCAGATATGAAAACTTCATGTTACAGGATACCGCCGAACAGCGAAGCGATGAATTTGCCGATGATGCCGAATAAAGACAGATCATTGCCGCCGAAGATCAGCATCCAATTCTGAATCGTACCGGAATAAATAACCGCCGAGAAGCCGACCAGCGCAACCATCAGGATCGCAGCGACTGCTGTACCGATGACAGAGCCGCGCAGGCCGCCCTGGCCTTCACCGATAACCGCTGCGGCACCGCATTCAAAGAATGATGTGATAACCAATGGAATCAACATGACATTGAACACATTTAATGAATTACAGATCAGTACCAAAACCGTGGAAGTGATCATTGCGGTAACGAAGCCGATCAGGACAGCGTTAGGTTTGTAATTGAAGATAATCGGACAGTCGAATGCCGGCAGGGCATTCGGTACCAATTTTTCGGAAATTCCCTTGAAAGCAGGCACGATCTGATTGATTAACATACGAACGCCCTGAAGCATAATAATCAGACCGGCACCGAAATTCAGGCCCTGTGTAACTGCCGCCATGAAGAAGTTTTCACCTTCTGCTACGGATGAAGGTACCGCTAAACCAACCACAACGAACATAATGAAGATAACGAAACCTCCGGTAATCGAAATTTCACGGAAGAAGGATAAACCCTTCGGCAGGTTTAAATCCTCGGTAGATTTCTTTTTATTTCCCAGCTTGCCGGCAACGAATCCGGAAACTAACGACAGGCATCCAGTAGGATGACCCAAGGTAAATGATTCATCCCCGGTTACCGCAAATACATATTTGCGCAGTGCCCATGGCATGATCGACCAATACAAAGCACTGGTGATTGCACCGAAGGCAATCAAAGGAATACCCTTCATACCGCCTTCAACGCCGGCAGCGACGAAGATAAACGGGAACCACCAAAGCATATGACCGGTTAAGAAAATAGTCTTAATTGGCGTAAAGCGCGCAATCAATAAATGCAAAGCCAAACCGAAGAACATCGCAAGTCCGATGTCTCCGCCATATGATGCAGTGAAGGTGATATCATTCAGTCCCTCTGCCGCACCCGATCCTGCCAGCGTTTGGAAAGCCGCGTTGATCGGGGAAATGGAACCGACCAGCATGCCGACACCGGCATTCAATATTACCATGCCGAAGGCAGCCATCAAAGCTCCTTTTACGATTTCTGCAGTTCCCTTGCGCTGCAGGATCAAACCGATGGCTGCGATCAGTCCCAGCAGTACCGGTGGATTGCGAAATATATTGTTAATAATAAAATCCATCATACTTTAATATCCTCCTATTTCTGTTCCTCTAAAAATTTTTGAACCGCTTCCTTCACTTCCGCCAGATCCATGTATTTTTTGATCGGATAAACCGGAATGTCGGAGTTCTGCAGTTCTGCCTGCAGCTCTGCACTGGTGAAAATCGCATCACACTGCGCACCGTGAGCACTGCTGATATCTGTGTTTTCTACTTCTGCATCCAGATTCAGCTCCCTGCAGACCTTTTCAATACTCATTCGCAGAATCATCGATGATCCGACGCCGAAACCGCACACTGCTAAAAATTTCATTCCTTCACCTCCCTTTGGTTTGTATGTGAAATTCTTAATTTTCTTTATATAGATCAGGAAACTTCCTGAGAGCTACCCTTTATCCTGAATCAATTTCATGATGGCGGATATATCACCGCTTTGAAATAGCTTCATATTCGCATCGTCATACAGAATTTCCGTCAAGGACGCCAATGCCTTCATGTGAGAAGAATTATCAATGGTCGCCAGCACCATGAACAGTCTTACCGGTTTTCCCAGCAGGTCAACCGGTTCTTTCACAATCAGAAGTGACATCGAAAGTTCATGCACCCCGCTTGCAGCGGAGGCGTGCGGCAGCGCGAATTCATCCGCCAGTACGATATACGGACCGTGTTCCTCTACGCTTGCTATCATCTGATCAACATAGGTCTGTTCAATCGTTCCTTCTTCCAGCAGCGGTTTCGCCGCCAGCTCGATGGCACTTTTCCAATTATCTACATAATCCGCGGTTCGGATTCTTTTTTCATTCAGTAACTCTTTCAACATAGGCTGATAATTCTCCTTTTCCTCTCGTTTATATAACAGTCGTTCTAAATCTTGCTTTAATTTATTTTCATCCACATCGGAAGCATGCTGCTTCACCAAATGCATAATACTTTCTACATCGAAATGCACATTCATTGCGGATATATGAATCAGCTTGCTCATCAGCATGTCAATATCCAATCGCGTCAGAAGCGGATTCACGACCAGCACATTTTCATGATCCGGTATGGATATCGTCGAAACGATATAATCATATTGCGCTTGAAAGTCCGGCAGGTCCTTCAATGCGATGTTGCCGATAATCTGAATGGCTGGAATATAGTTATATAGCTGTATTTCCAAGGTCTTGGAAACCATCAAGCCATTCGGACACACCAGCAGCACCTTATTTTTGCGTCCGCAGCCGGTTTTACTGCCGCGCAGATAACCGCCGAAATACGCTGCCAGAAAACCGATCTCTTCCTCTCGTATTCCCTTAAAATCCGGAAACCGGGATTCATCTTCGATCAGGTTCTTGATGATCTTAAACAATGAACCGTGATTGCGCTTGATCTCCTCCAAGGAAGGATTGGCGATCGGAAATCGAAATTTAATACGATAATAGGATGACAGCAGATGCCGTTCAATGTTTTTCTTAAATTCTTCAGGGTTGTCGATACTGACTGCGGTCCGTGCTTCAAACTGCATCATCAACGTCTCAACGTAATGCTTGATGCGCGATGCTTCCACCTGTGCATTCAAGGACGGCAGCGATGAGATGTAAGCCCCCAGATAAATTTGTTCCGCTTCCGGCATATCCGCAATCAAATTCTTGATAAAAGGATAATAGGGAAACTGCTGTACTTCATCTTTAAAAGGAAGCGGTGATATCCATTTACGACTGGAAAAGCGTTTCTTTAAGAAACTGCAGAACTGTGACAACGTAGCCAGTGAATAATCGGTGAGATTTAATCCGGCGGCTCGATCAAATGCCAAAACCTCTTTCTGCAGATGATTCAGCAGGTTGTTATCCTCTTGCATGAGCAGGATATACAGGCTTCGTATCTGCCACTCATCACCCGCTATTTCATAAGCAGGCCGGGTTTTCAATGCCAAACCCTGTTCAGCCAGATCCTTTTTAATTTCATCCAGCGTCTGAACGATCGTATTCTTACTGACATACATTTCATCCGCTAAGCTTTCGATTGTCAATTTGCGGTGTTGATTCAGAATTTGATACAAAATATACGGTTTACGGTTTTCCATTGCATTGTATCGTTCATCTGTATTGTTGAGAATATCCTGCAGAGAATGATAATTACCCACATAACAGAAGCTGCGTTCAATATTTTTGATCTGACCGCAATTCCGGATATGGTAGTTGATGGATTCAATATCGTAATATAGCGTACGCTTTGATATGGAAAACTCCTGAAGCAATTCCTCCAACCCAACTCGATTATGCTCGATGATATATTCTAATATCCGATTTTCTCTTTCTTTCATTCAACCCTCCGCTGATTTCATTATTCATCAGATTTCGACTGTCCTCAATACCAAATGCTTGCACAGTGATTGCACATTATTTTATCACAGCTGCTCTCTTTTATTTTACAGATACTGTCGAATTCAAACGACATTCATCCTGCATAAAAAAAGCGATCATTTTCAGATCGCTTTCGGTTCAGAACAGTTTCCATAAACAAGCTCATTAAAGTCATCAGGCGGCACCGGCTTTGAAAACACATATCCTTGAATCAAGTCACAGGATGTACGATAAAGGAACTCTTTTTGTTCGTCGGTTTCAATTCCTTCCGCAATGCTTACCATCTCCAGTGCTTTGGACATATCTAAAATATTCTCTACGATGATATTTTCCTTCGTATTATTCATCTGCTCAGCAGTAAAGAAGGACTTATCCAGCTTAATTGCGTCAACATCCAGATCCTTTAATGTGCTCAAGGTGGAATATCCGCTTCCAAAGTCATCCAAAGAGCAGCTGAATCCGGCATCGTGGATACGCTGAACGATTTTTGCGAATGCTTCAGGACTTTCAAATACCATGGTTTCCGTTAATTCAATTTCAAGATACTGTTTGGGTATTTCATATTTTTCACTTGTACGCACATAAAAATCCATGAAGCCCGGACTTGAAAAATGTCTTCGTGACATATTAACTGATACCTTGACAGGCTCCCAGCCCGCACTGATCCAGCTCTTGATCAATTTGCATACTTCTTCAAAAACAAAGTAATCAATCTGTACAATAAAGCCGTTTGCTTCAAATAATGGGATGAACGTATCCGGCGGCTGGACTCCCTGTTTGGGATCATCCCAGCGAATCAGCGCTTCGGCACCGGTAAAAGCCTGTTTTTTGATAGAAAACTTCGGCTGAAGATAAATCTTGAATTCTTGATTTTTCAGTGCATCCTGCATACGGTTTTCCAGCTTTTTATCATAGAGCATTTTCTGAAACACCGAATCTGTATAATAGTTCAGCGTATAGTATTCATTTATTTTCGTCTCTGCCGATTTTCTTGCGGCATGAGCACGGTCTTCACAATACGTGATCGGCATGTGCGGATCGGCAATACGATATACGCCGATCGTAAAGGTCAGATAATACTTGTATTCAGAATCTCGGTTATAACTATTTACATCCTCTATCATTTTCTGAATACGCGCTTCCATCGATTCATTGTTCTTCATGAGAATCACAAAATTATCGGAATAAATGCGTGCGGTAAATTCATTCTTCTCAAGATGTTTTCTGATCGCATTATGAATATACACAAGCGTGGCATCTCCCAAATCCGCGCCAGCCGTATCGTTGATCGCTTTAAATTTCTGTAAATTCAGCCACAGCATACAATAGCTTCCTTCCGGAGCGCCGCTTACACACTCAGCCGCATCCTGTTCAAACTTACGGCGATTGTATCCGCCCGTAAGCTCATCGGAATATGCAAGTGTATGAAGCATTTGATTGTATTCCTCCAATTGCTGCTGCTGCGCCTTAAGCTCGGTGATATCATTGTAGATCAGCATATAGATCGGATCCTCCCCAATCCAGTAGATACATTGTGCATTCACCGTAAAATATGTGGTTTTACCCTCCTGATCAATCGGCGAAATCATAAAGGAACAGCTTTGTCCTCGGCGAAACGCAGGATACATATCAACAAGGGAATCCAATCCTGCATGTTTTTGAATCTCATCCTTATGAAAAGACAGAGGCTGTTTAAAAAAAGCATAATAATTGCGGTTTCCTTCTAAAAATTCATAACCATCTGCCGTTACTCGATATTTTGATACAAGTCCCGGCATTGTATCCTGAACCGCATCTCTTTCGATTTTTGTCTGCATTGAATCGGTGATATCCATCATAATGGAATAAGAGATCTGACATCCTTCTACATATTCATCAATAAAAATACCAATCAAGCGGATCCACAGCTTTTGACCATTTCGATGCTTCATCTGCATAATACAGTCATAGCGATTGCGGCCGGATTGGATCGCATCCATCACGTATTCATTTAACTTTTTCCATTCTTCGGGGCTGTCTTTAAAAAACAGATCAGGGCGATTTTCATACAATGCCTCATATTCTGTCTTTGTATATCCAAACAACTCATAATAACGGCTATTCGCCGCCACAAGGGTAAAATGTTCATCCAGCATATGCTTGCTGATACTGGCATTTAAGGATGTCATCAGATAATGATATTCTAAATCTTTTGATAATTCCGCAGCTTTCTTATTCATGAGATAGTGCCTCCAAGGTTAAACCATTATCTTTATTATAAAACTTTTTATAAAAAACAAAACCTTTTCTGTTTTTTATGAAAATCAAAACAGCAGGCTTGGTATTTTTTTATAAGTCTTCCTTGGTCGTAATTTTGCGATTTTCATAGCTTCCCAAAACCGCATAGATCGGCTCATCACTGCAAAGCTCCACCACCTGAGCATCATCGGTAACCGAATAGCCAGAGGCCATGCATGTGCGATAACAGGACAGTAAAAACGCCGTATCGAACGCCTGTGGGGTTTGTGCCTGCATGAGCGTGCTGCGAACGTGTGTTTTCACAATTTTACCGTCAATCACTTCCTTGATCGTATCTTTTACCGGAGTCATCAAAAGGCATGCCCGACATTCTGCTTTTTTCGCCAGCAGCGCATCCAAAGAATCCTTAGACAGCCATGGCCGTGCCCCGTCATGAATTAATACCGTATCCTGTTCAACCGCAGACAGACCATTGTATACACTGTCAGAGCGCTTTTCCCCGCCATAGACAAGCTGCACCCGATCCTTTAACATCGGCCGCATGATTTCCTCATCCTGTTCGCTGATTACCACAACAATCTGTCTGCATCGTTCATCCTTTTCAAATATCTGAATCGTACGTTCAATGATCGTCTCATCATTATCAAAACGAAACAGCAGCTTATTGTATCCCAATCCCATTCTTGAACCGCTCCCCGCGGCTACGATCAAAGCTGTATAGTCCATAATCATTACCTCTCCTTACCGGTTAATCATTATCCTCATAAAAAAAGATACCTTGCGGTATCAATTAACTTCATCCTGCTTTGTGCTGATCCGCTTTTTCAACTCTTTGATGAACCCGATCTCATCCATCGGCGCTACGTAGATCGCTTTGCTTTCCGCATATTCCAAACGCAGCGGATGAAGGGAGGCCGTCGAGGATAAAACAAACAATCTTGTTTCCTTCTCAATGTGATGGATACATTCATAGAATATCTTCTGACGGGAGAAAATGGAAAAACGCAGTTCCAGATAAGTGTCCTGAAATGTATACTCATTCGACACAAATACACTTAACATCAGCAGCAGTACAAACAGTTCAAATACAAAGGTTGCCCAATAGAACCATTCCATCATTCGGATCGCAACATTTCCCGCCTGGATACAGCAGGCAAAAATTGCCATCACCAATACATAGTACCACCACTCGATCTTTCCTCTAAATGTCATATTCCACCTCTTCTCCTATTATTCTATCACAGATTATCAACAGCGAAAGCCCTATTGTGGAACAGTCGTTATATTCTTCCGAAATGAACCACAATATATCAGAATTATGAAAAAAAATCAAGTGCAGACAAACGTGTCTGCCCAATACGATAGGATTTAAAAATGATGATGAGTGAAAGGATAACCTTATGTGCGGTTTGCCTAAGGTGAAATATCAAACTTTTATGATACATACAGAAAAAAACATACCGATGTGGTATGTTCAGCTGTGTACGATATGACTACGCAGCTTACGGGCCGCTTCATCCAGTGTGGCAGAGGTTTGAATCACCGCTGTGATTGCGGCTTCATCCACTTCCTTATGCCATACATGTAGCATCTTTTTCATAATGGAATATTTATCCTCATCCTGCAAGTCTTTAAAATCATATACTTCATCAAAAACCTCCATAAACTCCTCACCCAGTGCTTTTTTAATCTGCTTCATCAAGTCCTGCCGGTCGTTGAAGCGAAGACTGACAGTGCTTTCCAGTTTAAAGTCACCGCTCATGATCACGATGCAGTGACGCAGATCGATCTTCTGCATGTCCTGTTCCATATACCCCCGGGTAATCGATTGCTTTAGAAACTGCAGATACTTTGGCTGCGCCGCATGTAAATTGGATACATACAGCACCGCATAGGGATTTCTGTGAATTTTTGTAATTGCCGAATTCAGCGTAGCTTCCGGAGCCGCCATATCGATTTCAATCAAGTCCTCTTGGTTGAAGTAGGCCCGATTGAAGGCTTCCACCGCGGTATGCTTACCAACCCCTGAGCTGCCCAGAAACAGCCATACACCAAGCGGACGATTGGAGATAACACCCTGTTCAATCCACGATACCTGACGCATGATCTTATTCACAACTTCCTCTTGACCGATGATGCGTTCTTTTAAGGATGCCTTTAGGTACGCGACCCGATCCTTGGAAGCAATCGGAATATCAATCAGCTGTTCGATGACATCACGGATCACCAGTTCGTTCACCTCCGAAAGCTTCTGTCTTTTTGCCCGCACACAAGCAAGATCAAGCACATCAATCGCCTTATCGGGAAACTTTCGGTTCGGCATAAAATAATCACAGTATTCGACAATTTCATCAAGAATGGATTCACGTATATCCACATGATGATATTCCTTGTATTCCTTCATTTTTGCCAGCAGCATATCCTTGGTTGCCCGTTTATCCGGCTCCTTAACCTGAATGATCTGAAAGCGGCGTTCCAAAGCCCGATCCTTAGCGATATATTTCTCATATTCATCAAAGGTCGTCGCACCAATACAGCGAATATCACCGCGGGCCAGATATGGCTTCAGCACTGATGACACATCGATAGATCCCTCTGATTTTCCCGCTCCGATCATCTGATGGATTTCATCGATAAACAGGATTACCTCGGGATATTTTTGAAGTGACTTGATGAGATTTTGGAGCTTCTCCTCAAAATCCCCGCGATATTTCGTTCCGGCGACCAAGGTATTGAGATGCAGTTCATAAATGACAGCGTTTTTCAGCGTTTCCGGCACCTCCCGATCGGCAATCAAACAGGCTAATTTTTCTACCAGTGCTGTCTTGCCTACTCCGGGATCCCCAATTAGCATCGGATTTGCCTTGTCCTTACGTGAAAGCACCGAAATCATCAGATCGATCTCTTTATCGCGCCCCACAATGTCCCGGTTGTTTCTTAATGCATTCAAGTTACGCAGCTCTTCAATCTTATCCAGTTCGCTCATATTGCCGCAGGAAAATTCCCGCAGCAGCATATTCACCTGCAGATCATAGCGGTTCAATATTTCTGTTGCCACACAGCTTTCAGTTTGCAGCATCGCCAGTGTCAGCGTATCCGCATCAATGCTTTTTCCTTTACGGCTTTGCACCATCAGCTGACTGCGCTCCAGGATATCATCAACTACCTGGGTAATTGAAATCTCCTGTACTTCCTTATCCTTTAAACCGAATAAAATCATCAGATCATCTTTTACCTGAAAATAAAAAACGCCCTGTGCTGCCAGAACCTTAGAGAATGTCGTTGTTGTATCCTTCATCAACGACAGCAGCAAATGCTCACTGCCGATATAATTATTGCCCATGTCCTTTGCTTCCTGCCGTGCATCTTTCATGATTGCCGCAACCTGTTTATTAAAACGTATATTCATAAAGTGTCACCATCCTCGCACTTCTATCTTATGTCTGAATGTGCCTGCATTTGTTAGTATATCCAGGTTATCGAAGGATATTTCAATTTTACTGATGAAAACCGGCAGTATGATTTCACCGCCTTGCAAAAACTGACTGAAATCAGATTTTATGTGTAAATATTCCTTTTTTCTTTCAGACTATAACGGTTTCTAAGGATATATATAAGGTTCTCAAAGAATTATTCTTTCATTTTCCTTCATTGTTTTTCAATTTTATTCTGTGTATACTGTTAATAAATGTGAGGTGGTAGCATGTATAAAATCATGATCATTGAGGATAACGAGAAGATCCGCAGTGAGCTTGGGGAATTTTTAAGCAAAAACGGCTATGAAGTATCAATGCCCGATGACTTTGGCAACATATTGTCTGTCATACATAAGGAAAAGCCGCACCTGCTTTTGCTGGACCTGAATCTGCCGGTAATGGACGGTCATTATATCTGCCGTGAGGTGCGCCGGACCAGCACGGTTCCCATCATCATTGTAACCAGCCGCGATTCTGATGTAGACGAACTGCTTTCCTTGAATCTGGGAGCTGATGACTTCATTGCCAAGCCCTATAATTTACAGGTACTGCTGGCTCATTTATCACGCGTTTTAAAACGTGTATATGAAAGCGGAGCATCGCATGTCCTGCATATCGGTGAGATTACACTGGATATTTCCAAAAGTGTTTTGACCTATCACGGGCAAAACGTTGATCTTACTAAGAACGAATTACGAATCATGCACTGTCTGTTTCAGCATAAGAACACCATCGTTTCAAGAGAAGCATTGATGCAGCACATGTGGGACTGTGATTTATTTGTCGATGATAACACCTTGACCGTAAACATTAATCGACTTAGAAAAAAACTGGAATATCTGCGAATTGACGACCTGATCCAGACAAAACGGGGTTTGGGTTATATTATTTATGAAGATTTCTAAATATATTAAGGAAAAGGGTTATCTGCTGATCCTTTCCATTCTGTTCAGTATCGTAGCTTTCCTATTTCTGTATGCGACGCAGGTACAGCAGCCGGTCATCGTAATGCTATTGATCTTATACTGGATGATTATCATTGCCTCGCTGATCATTGAATATGCACGCCGGGCACCGTTTTACCTTCAGCTTAGTGAAACTTTAAATGAGCTCGATCAGAAATATCTGATTACAGAAATGATCAATGAACCGGAATTTGCCGATGGAAGAGAGCTGTTCGACTGTTTGCAGGAAGTGAATAAGTCAATGATCGATCATGTGAACAGCTACAAGTACGCGCAGCAGGATTATAAGGAATACATCGAAATGTGGGTGCATGAAATCAAAACACCACTGGCCGCTGCTCACTTGATCCTCACCAACAACCCTTCTCCAGCAAATGCGAGTCTGGAAGAAGAAATTGCCAAGGTTGAAGAATATGTAGAACAGGCGCTGTACTATGCCCGCAGCAATAATACTGAAAAAGATTATATGATCAAGCGGCTGGAGCTTCAGCCGGTTGTTTCCAAAGTCATCAAACGTCATTCCAAAAGCTTCATCTATAAGAAAATTAAAGTGGTTATGATCCAGCTGGATGTTATGGTATACAGCGACAGCAAGTGGCTGGAGTTTATCCTGCATCAAATTCTTGCCAATGCCTTGACCTATACGCCGAGTGAGGGGACTATCACACTGTCAACGGAAGTATTCCCGAATAAAATTATTCTGTCAGTTCAGGACAGCGGCTGCGGTATACGCAGTGAGGATTTGAGTCGGGTGTTTGAAAAAGGCTTTACCGGTCATAACGGCCGTACCAATCAGAAATCAACCGGCATGGGATTGTATTTATGTAAAAAGCTCTGTGAAAAATTAAATCTTGATATAACGATTCAATCAGATAAACAAGGAACCTGTGTTAAAATTGTATTCCCGATCAGTGATATGATGTTATTAAAGTAGCGATGTCAATAAGACATCGCTTTTATATCAGTACAGCAGTTATACTTTCATGAGTATGCTGAACAGCTTATACGTTATCCCATCCTCTTTCTAAATAAATCCATAAACTGAATAATAGAAAGGGGGTGATCATATGCAGGATTTTATTACGCTGCTGAATCAGTATGTCCGCAGTGAGCTGCTTGTGGTCGTGCCGGTGCTATATGTATTGGCTAAGATATTTGCCGCAAGCAAAGTGCCAAATCGTGAAATTCCGCTGATACTGCTGATCATATCGGTGACGCTGGCTGGTATATATACATTTGCCGTAATGCCGGTTAACAGTTTGAAAACATTCTTGATGGCTGCTTTTTCAACCCTGATTCAAGGAATTCTTTTATCGGGCAGTGCGGTATTCAGCGGTATACTGGGCAATCTTATGAAAGCCAAAAAGGAAAGTGTGAAGAAGCCATAACAAAAAAAGTGAAGCGGATTGATCGCTTCACTTTTCTAGTCCTTGCTTTTCAGCAGCTGCTGGGTTATGCAGTGGATATTCCCTCCACCCAATAAAATTTCACGGGCATAAACCCCAACGACCTTGCGATCCGGAAAGGCTGATTCCAAAACTTTTTGAGCTTCCTGATCCATCGGGTCATCAAAGGTTGGGTAGACAATACCGCCATTGGCAATATAAAAGTTCGCATAGGAAGCCGCCAAACGATCACCGGCCAAGCGCGGCAGAGTACCTTCACTGGCATCAACCCCAATACTTTCTTCTTCCCGAATGGTAATCGGCTTTGGCACATGGATTTTATGTATCTTTAGTCTGCGGCCCTTGGCATCCGTTTCCTTTGTCAGCAGATCATAGGCCGCTTTGCTGATTGCATACTGCGGATCAGCCTCATCATCACACCATGCAAGCATGACTTCTCCCGGCTTTACATAGCAGCATATATTATCCACATGCCCATTGGTTTCATCCAAATAGATACCGTCCTTGATCCAGATGACTTTTTCGATATTCAGATATTCTTTTAATACCGCTTCAATTTCCATCTTCGATAAATGCGGATTACGGCCTTTGCTTAAAAGACATTCTTCGGTAACAATGACCGTTCCTTCTCCGTCTACGTGAATTGATCCTCCTTCTAAAACAAAATTATTTAAGCGGTAGCGATCTTTTCCGGCAAACTCACAAACTTTCTGTGCCATCGCATCATCCTTATCCCAAGGAAAATACAAGCCGTCTACCAAACCGCCCCAGGCATTGAACCGCCAGTCGATGCCCCGTACCGTGTTTCCGTTTGTCACAAAGGAAGGACCGATATCGCGCATCCACGCATCATTGCTGGAAGCCTCCAACACCCGAATGGATTCCGGCAGTAAATAACGGGCATGCTGGTATTGATCGGAATTCACCAGCATCGTTACCGGTTCAAACTGAGAAATTGCCTTTGCCACTTCCACAAATGCCCGCTGTGCCGGCTTTCCTCCGTTACGCCAGTTATCAGGGCGCTGCGGCCAAACCATAAAGCATCCCTCATGCTCATAAAATTCACCCGGCATATAAAAGCCGTCTTGTCTTGGAGTTGTTGTCAAAGTTTTCATAAGATCCGTCCTTTCGTCATAATTGTTTCCATAATATCAAATTCCGATACCAAAGACAATTAAATCTGTACGGAACGTAGTCCTGTTTGGTTAGATTGGTTATAATACAAGATAGAAAGTCTTAACTTACAAAAATGTAAGTCATCTGTAAGTTGATTCGATGGCTGAAAAACTTCCTCCGCTTTACAATATGGGTGTAACATGGAGGTGAAGGTTATGAGTAAAAAAGGTTTACTGTATACCCTGATCATTGTTCTGGGTGTCATTCAGTGTCTGAACATTTTCCACATCAGCGTGCTTCCCGAATGGATGCATATGCTGTCCTTGGTGCTGCTGATACTGACACTTATTATACTCAAACTGGATCAAATGGATCAGCATTTAAAAACAAGATCAAATATTAAGGAGGATCATTATGAATACCATTTTAGATGTAAAAGCAATTGAAAAATATTACGGCAGTAAAGGGAATATCACCAAAGCAGTTGACAATATCAGCTTCCAGGTAAATGAAGGTGAATTTGTCGGTGTCATGGGTCCCAGCGGTTCCGGTAAAACGACTCTGCTGAATGTCATTTCTACCATCGACCATGTCACCAGCGGTCATATTCTGATCAACGGCCGTGACATTACCACCTTGAAGAAGAATTCACTGTCACGTTTTCGCCGTGAAGAGCTGGGCTTCATTTTTCAGGATTTCAATCTGCTGGATACCCTAACCGCTTACGAGAATATCGCGTTGGCGCTGACCATTCAAAAAGTAAAGCCAAACGAAATTGATAAACGCATCAAAGCGGTTGCGGCGAAATTAGAGATCAATGATGTGCTTCAGAAATATCCATACCAGATGTCAGGCGGTCAGAAACAGCGCGTTGCCAGCGCTCGTGCGCTGATTACCAACCCATCGCTGATCTTAGCTGATGAACCAACCGGTGCTTTGGATTCCAAAAGCAGCCGGATGCTGTTGGAATCCATGGAAAAACTGAACACCGAAATGAATGCTACGATCATGATGGTTACTCATGATGCATTCACAGCCTCTTATGCCCATCGTATCTTATTCATTAAAGACGGTAAAATCTTCAATGAAATTGTCCGCGGCAACAGCTCCCGCAAGGAATTTTTCAACAAGATCATTGAGGTTGTGACACTGCTTGGAGGTGACACCTCTCATGTACTTTAAATTAGCCTTAAAGAATGTTAAGAAAAGCTATAAGGATTTTTTAATTTATTTCCTTACCCTGGCCTTTTCAGTATGCCTGTTTTATACCTTTAACTCCTTTCAGGCTCAGCAGGCAGTGCTGAACCTGAATAAAGCGCAGTCTCAAATCGTGGATTCTATATCAGTCATCATGGGTCTGCTATCTAACTTTGTATCAGTCGTTTTGGCATTTTTGATTTTATATGCCAACAGCTTTCTGATCAAGCGCCGTAAACGCGAATTTGGTTTATATATGCTGTTGGGTATGCCAAAACAGCAGATTTCCAAAGTATTGGTTTACGAAACTCTGCTGATTGGATTGATCTCACTGATTGCCGGTATTGCCTTAGGACTTCTGATTTCCCAACTGCTAACGGTATTAACTGCATCCATGTTTACCGTTACCTTAAATTATCACTTTGTATTCTCATTTGATTCTACATTCATAACCATATTTGCCTTTGCGGTCATCTTCTTTATCGTGATGATCTTCAATGCCTTTATCATTAACCGCTATAAATTAATTGATTTGATTACGGCCGGTCACCGCAACGAAAAGCCAAGAGTCCGTAACCTTTGGCTTTCGGTACTGATCTTCTTAGTTTCCCTCGCCCTGCTTGGCTATGCTTACTACACAGCTATTGATAAAGGCATGATGTTTGTTGAAACCCTGACTCCGATCATTCTTGCCGGAAGCATCGGAACCGTGCTGTTCTTCTTATCACTGTCCGGATTTCTTCTAAAGTTTATTCAGACCAGCAAACGTCTGTATTACCGCAAGCTGAATATGTTTGTGCTGCGGCAGATCAATTCAAAAATCAACAGTAACTTCCTGTCAATGAGCGTCGTTTGTATCATGCTGCTGCTCAGCATCGGTGCCTTATCCACCGGCATCACCCTGCGCAACACGATCAATGACAGCACCGAGGTCACCATTCCGTTCAACTATACCGGTGTGTCAAATCATCATGAAATCATAACTGAACTGGTTCAGTACGCCAAGGATGACAGCCGTATAAAAAACCAAATGGTGATCAACAGCTATCAGGATAAGGATTTAACCGCTGATCTCCTCGTTCCCTATTCAAAACCGATGCGTAAACTAGATCCCAAAAATATAAAGAATACACCGCTTGATATATATAAATTATCTGAATTTAACCGAAAACGGGAATTAACCGGAAAACCAAAGCTAAGCTTAAAAGCGAATGAAGCATATATGTTTACTTCACTAGACAGCTTAACGGAATATGTAGACCCGATTTTAGGTAAAAATGCCGTTTTAAAACTCTATGGAAAAGAAATTACCGTTACGAACAAAGCCTATGAGCTGGAACAGTTAGGTACTGCACAAGCCGGTTATAATGTTACTTCAGCCTCCATCGGGCTGGTAGTCGATGATGCCTATATTCCAAACAACGCCTTACCGGCAAGCAGCATCTGGAACGTCAACTTAAATAAAGGCGTCAGTGAAAAGAAGTTTCAAAGTGAAATGTCAGATAAAATGTTCGAGCTGCAGGGACAAAAAGCTTATATGGGGCATAGCTACTTAGCCAATGAAACCCGCTCCGGAGTTTTAGAAAATGCCGTTGGAACATCCGTCATGTTTACGTATGTCGGCTTGTATCTGGGAATTGTATTCCTAGTTGCCAGTGCTGTAATTCTTGCTCTTCAGCAGTTGTCAGAAGCAGAGGACAGCCATCACCGTTATCAGATTTTAAAGAAGATCGGTGCTGAGAAGCGCATGCTGAATCAGTCTGTATTGATGCAGATCGGTATCTACTTCATCATGCCGCTGGGACTTGCGATCGTACATTCCTTTATCGGCATCAAGGTCGTGAACAGTGTTTTGATCCTTTTCGGTAAGCTGGATATCATGTCCTCCTCACTGTTTACCGCTTTGCTGATCCTTATCTTCTACGGTTCCTATTTTCTTCTTACCTACTTTGGATACAATCGCATACTGCAACAGGAAAAAGCATGATTTCATGCTTTTTCTGCCGTGAAGGGAGAGACCTTTTATGCTATGGAAATTAGCATTCAGAAATGTAAAAAAGAGTTATCGTGACTATTTGATTTATTTTCTCACATTGAGCTTCTCGGTGTGTCTGTTCTATACTTTTAACTCCTTTGAATCGCAAAAGGCAGTCATGGTCATAACAAAAACACAATCCGAGATCATGCGCTCAACCGGGGATATCATGCATTATCTGTCCATTCTGGTAGCAGTGATTCTCGGGTTTCTGATCCTGTATGCCAGCCATTACCTGATCCGCCGGCGCAAACGGGAACTCGCTGTCTATATGATTTTGGGCATGGATGCCAAAAAGACAGCTCGCCTGTTTACTCTGGAAACGATTATCATCGGTGTGTTATCCCTGGTGATCGGCTTGATTTTAGGAATCTTTCTCTCGCAGATCATGAGTTTGATAACCGCTCAGATGTTTTTGGCGGAGGTAACGCAGTATCGGGTATTCTTCTCTCCGGAAGCGTTCCTTCTTACGATAGCCGCATTCTGTTTGATATTCTTGATTATGATCTGTTTCTATCAGATCGTTTTACGCCGGTATAATCTGCGTTCACTTTTACAGGCCGAAGCTCAAAATGAAAAAATCATGATCCGAAGCATCCCGGTAAGTATCTTTTTATTGATCGTATCCGTGCTCCTGCTCGCATATGCTTATCACACTCTGCTGCGTGATGGTTTCCTCTATGCGGCACTTGATCCCATCATGCTGTTATGCGGTACGATCGGCACTTTTCTGTTCTTTTTCTCCTTATCCGGCTTTTTCTTGAAACTGGTACAAAGCTGTCCTAGCCTCTATCTGCGCAATTTGAATGCATTTACAATGCGCCAGCTTAACGCCTCCATCAATTCCTCCTTTGTTTCTATTTCCATTATCTGTTTGATGCTTCTGTTAAGCATCGGGGCAATCGCATCGGGGATTTCTATTACCCAAACGATTAATCAGGATATGAAAGTTTACACGCCGGTTGACGGCACCATTCAATTTTATGATTATCGCAGTAATGAAATGAATTTGGATGCCTATCTAAAACAGCAGGGTATTCAGTCTGACCGCTATTTTTCAGATGTCCAGCCGATTCGTTCAATCGCCTCTAACGATATGAAGCTGACCGATCTTTGGCAGTATATGGATCAGGATGTCATCGACAGCAAGCTGGAACACATCGGAGCGATTTCCGTATGGTTTATACCATTATCACAATATCAGGCATTCCAGCGCCAGACCCATCAAAAACCGCTGAAACTGAATCATGATGAAGTATATCTCGGGGCTTCGGATGAATCTATCACCGATGCCCTCAGCACTATTTCCCACAATACGAATTCTATCCCGTTCCACGATCAAACGCTCAAGCTGAAAACCAAAAAAGCCGGATTCTTTGTACCGTATAATTCTGCTGATACCGAATACAGCGTTTATATGATCGTGAACGATGATTGGCTGAAAGAACAGGAAAGCCGTGATTTAGAATTCTCCTATTCTTTTCATTACTATAATGTTACATTTAAAAAGAACGTGAATGTAAAACCGCTGCGCGATTTAGAGAATCGCACATTTGAAACTTTGAACGAGGTATCAAAAGAGAATCGTATCCAATTCACCATGACAGAAAAGGACGATGTCTATCAAACAAAATCGCAAATGTCCGTAACCTTCAGTTATGTAGGAATGTATCTGGGAATCGTCTTTCTTTTATCCAGTACCGTGCTGCTGGCTCTGCATCAGCTTACCCTGGCTGAAGATAACCGTCAGCGTTATATGATTTTAAGGAAACTCGGCACAGAAGATAAGATGATCAATCACAGCGTCTGTTTGCAAATTGCGGTTTATTTTCTGCTTCCGCTCGCTCTGGCCATCGTTCATTCCTACGTCGGCATCAAGGCAGTCAGTGAAGTGATCTCGCTGCTGGGGAAAGGTGATATATTCCAGTCCTCACTGATTACCGCAGGTATCATTGCGATTATCTATATCTCTTATTTCTATGCAGCATATCAAAGCTACCGATATATATTAAAAAACCGAAGTATCCAATAAGAATTGCGGGTGATTTAGCATCCGCATTTTTCATATGTGAATGTGAATAATTGTACGATACAAAGGCTGTCAGGAATCGCTCAATGCCAAATCCGTTCAGGCTAACCATAAGCGGATTCTTTGATGAGTAATGATCGTGAACGAAAATCTTCGATAAAAATGGCTGCCCGCGCTTTGCTGGGTGTATACTGAAGCTATTAAGGAGGCATCTTATGAAAATTTTGATCCGCGAAATGAAAGCATGTGATTATTCAGCAATCAGTCAATTGATTATGAATGAGCTTGGTTATAAAGAAAATAGCGAAGCAAAGATTTATGCTAGACTGGAAAAGATTCAACATCATGATACATGTCATACACTGGTTGCGGAGGTTCAGAAAAAAACTGTCGGCTTTGTCGGTCTTAGCGAGGAAATCGCATACGAGCTTGAGGGTAACTATCTGCGTGTAACCGCACTCGCAGTTCAGCATGCTTATCAGGGGAAAGGAATCGGCACAAAGCTGTTGGAGGCCGTAGAAGCATATACGCGAAAAAGCGGCATAGCATCAATATCTTTGAACAGCGGTTTGCAGCGAAAAGAAGCTCATCGGTTCTATGAGCAATTCGGCTTCCGTAAAAAGGGATATTCCTTTTATAAGGACTGCTAGTTATTAGAATCATGGTATATTTTAAAACAAGCGATAGAATTCTTCTAAAAATATGTCACAATGATGAAAACCAGCCGTCTAATCTATTGAAAGGAGATTTCTATGAACAAATCCATCAATCAAACGATTTTGAAAGCGGTAAACGGGGACAGTACCGCCCTGGAGGAGATCATCCGGGAAATCAAGGACCCAATTTACAATCTATCTTTAAGAATGCTGGGATTAACCGCTGATGCAGAAGATGCTTCACAGGATATTCTGATAAAGGTCATTACCAACTTATCAGCATTCCGTCAGGAGGCTGCCTTTCAAACTTGGGTCTATCGGATAGCCGTACGTTATCTGATCGACTACAAAAAATCAATGTTTGCCCAACATCCGCTGGATTTTGAGTATTATGCCAATGATATCCGTGCCGGATATCTGCCTGATGACAATGAACTGCTGTTTGGAGCAGACCGCCAGGCTCTGGCAAATGAACTCAAGCTGTCCTGTACGAATGTCATGCTTCAATGTCTTGATGCACAGAGCCGCTGTATTTACATACTTGGCACGATGTTTCATTTTGACAGCCGCATCGCTGCCGAAATCTTGGATATGAGTCCTGAAAATTACCGTCAAAAGCTATCACGGGCACGTCATAAAATGGCTGATTTTCTACAAGCGAACTGCGGTTTGGCAAAAGGCTCCTGCGATTGTTTTAAACGAGTGGGATACGCAATCAAGACCCATCGTCTCGATCCTGCCCGATTGGAATTCACTCATCTGAAAACACTGAACCATTCCCTGCTGGAAGAATATACAGAAGCGATGGAGGTTTTTGATGAACAAATGGATATCTTTGAAAACTTGCCGCATTATCAATCACCGATTGAAACAAAGCAATTTATACAAAAGCTTGTAAGCTCAGATGCGATGATGAAAATCCGCACCTATAAGGAAACCGTATGAGCAATACAAGAACGATACTGAACTACCTGCAGGAGCTCCAGGAAAACAACGATCGAGAATGGTATCATGCGCATAAAGAGGAACGTAAGGAAGCGGAAGCAGCGTTCGAAAGTTTTCTTGAGGACCTCATTGTTGAAATCAGCAAATTTGATGCTTCCATCCCGCTGCTTGATCCGCACACGCTGACCTTTAAAATGGTGCGCGATACCCGCTTCAGTCATGATGTATCGCCTTATCTGCCGGCTTTTCGTGCTCACATCGCAGCGAAGGGAAAACTGCCAATACCGGTAGGCTACTATATCGTAATAAAGCCTCATCAAGAAACGATGATCTGCGGTGGACTCTTCGCAGATATGTTTCAGGATGCAACGATGCGTATCCGCAATTATTTGAATGAACACGGAGCAGCCTTTGATGCGATCCTTTCTGATCCGCAATTCGCATCATATTTTCAGCTAAAGGGAACCAAACTGAAAAATGTACCGCGCGGATATGATAAAAATCACCCCTATGGCGATTATCTGAAACATAAAAGCTGGTATATTGAATACGCTTTGTCAGATGATCTGGTAAAAAACGATATGAAATTTCTTCAGAAAAGCGCAGAGCTTTGCGAGATCATAAAACCATTCAATGATTTTTTAAATACTGCTTTGGTTGGATTTGAAATGCCAAAACGGCAATAAAATAGCAGGAAGGTGAAGCATCCCCCATTTCATGGTTCGGGCTTGCTTAAGCTTCCTGCTTTTTTTATAATTTTTTGAAATACTGAATTGCCTGACAGCCGCGTCCGGTATGAATAGAAACCACCGAGACGAGAGGAATCAGGGAATGCTGGGCATTTGGAAACGCTGTCTTGAGTTTTTCCTGAAGCACTTTCGCTTCAGCTTCATCATCCGCATGGGCAACCGTGATCCAATAGCTGTCATCTACACCCTCCTGCTTCATGATGTTGATAGCTTCATCCATGGCCCGATGCATCGTACGTACTTTTCCAACCACATCAATCTTACCGTTTGTTTCCTGATTAATTTTCAGAATCGGTTTAATTTTTAATAGACCGCCCAGTGCCGCGGCCAGCGGGGTCAGCCGTCCGCCGCGCTTCAGATGCTGAAGATCGTTAGGAAGCAGCAGCGTATCGGTCGTTTTTACGACTGCCGCAAGTTTCTCCTTAATTGCTGAAAGGGCGATACCTGCCTCGTGCATCCGCTTGGCATTTTCAATTAGATATTCCTGTACCACCGCTGTCACATAACAGTCCAGATAATCAAATACGATCCCAACCTGTGCGGCGATCATCTCCATCGCAGATATCGTTCCGGATAAGCCATTACAGATCGGTACGGCAAAAATTTGTTCATATCCGTCTGCCTTCAACTGTTCAAACAATGCGGTAATTCTTCCTAGTGAAGGAAGACTGGTAGTCAGCATTTTTTCCTGCCGGATCAAATCAAAGACTTCCGGCAGTGTTATATTTTCAAGATCGTTGCGGTTCACATTATCAAAGCTGATCTGTAAAGGAACCGAAAAGATCCCCTTCGCTGTCAGCGCTTCGATTGTTTTACCGGTACCGCTGTCTGTAACAAACGCTGTTTTCATGCATCCACCTCATTTTTCTGTTCAGTATTATCTCACAGATTATCTTCAAAATCCACCTTGCGAATATATTGTGCCCCCATACATCCGATTCCCGTATGAACAGAAATCACCGGTCCGATGTGATCAAAAACAATTTCTGTCAAAGGGAAGGCCTCTTTCATCTGTTCATAGAACTTTCTGCCCTCTATTGACGCATCCGTATGCAGAATATACAGAATATAGCGTTCATCCAGATCGGCTTCTTTAAAAGTATCAACTGTCATCTGCAAAGCCTTTGACATCGTCCGCACTTTTGCGAAAACATCAATCTTTCCTTCTGAGGACGCATTTAGCTTCAGAATCGGTTTAATTTTCAACAAACCGCCCAGTGCCGCAGCCAGCGGAGTAAGCCGTCCGCCGCGTTTTAAATGCTGAAGATCGTCAGGCACGATCAAGGTATCGCTGTGCGATATGCTCGCTTCCAGCCGAGCTTTGATATCTGTCCCGCACATTCCCTGATCAGCCAGCTTTTTGGCGCTCACCGCCAAATATTGTTCGACAAAACAAGTCGTGAAGGTATTCACGGCATACAGCGGAAGCTCCATATATTTACACCGCGCCTGCAATGTAGACATCGTTGAAGACAGACCGGGGCAGATCGTGACCGCAACTGCTTCATCATAACCCTGTTTTTTGATATCCTGGACGACACTTTCCAGAATACCGATCGGAGGCTGAGAAGTGGATAAATCCGCTTCTTCATGCAAAAACTGATAGATCATGCGCTGATCCAGATCAACCCCGTCTAATAATGTTTCCGTACCATTCATCACCTGAAGCGGCAGATAGAAAATTCCCAGTTCTTTTGCCTGCTGTTCACTCAAACTGCTGCCGCTGTCTGTAATAATCGCTGTTTTCATACTATTTCCTCCTGATCCTAACGGATCGTGCTCTGTATGGCAATGCAGCCAAGTCCTCCATGACAGGTGAGTACTGCCGGCAGTGCCAAAATTTCATATTCAATATTTCCCAATTTTGCCGCTGCCGCTTTCAGAAAACGATCCACTGTATCAGCCGCCAAAGCATGCGGTATATACAATTTATGGGTTTGGGCTGTAACTCCCTGTTCGAGAAAATGATCAAGGACCATATCAAAAATTTTACTCTCAGTACGGGCCATGCCGAATTTATCTACTACGGAACCATCCGGCAAAAGAAACAGCAGCGGTTTAATTTTCAATAAGCTCGCCATGTTTGCCGCTACCGGTGATATTCTGCCGCCCCGTTTCAGCTGTACCAGATCATGGGGATACAGAAAGGATATCGTATTGTTGAAGCAATTGTCCAGCATATCTAAAATCGCATCAACATCAGCGCCTTCATCAGCCATTGCTTTTGCTTTCAGCGCCGCATCACGAATCGGAGCTGCGACAGTTTTAGAATCGACCAGATATACCTGATCCATACCCAACTGTTCTTTCACTAATGAAAAACCTTGATAGGTTCCGGACAATCCGGATGAAATCGTAATGATAATAATCGCGTCGTCTTTCGCTTCCCGCCATTTCATCATCGCTTCTTCTACCAATCCGATATTGGGCTGTGAAGTCGTCGGAACTTCTCCCTGTCCTAACTTATTATACAATGCCTCAGCATTCATATCTACTCCGTCTTTATATTCCTCGTCATGTAATACAACGGAAAGCGGTATTAAATCAATTCCGTATTCCTTTGCTTCCGCAAAAGTCAAAGTTGATGTCGTATCGGTTACAATTCTTATCTGACTCATATGAATCTCCTTTATGACACGTTTGGTCGGGACTATTATATCATTATCGCTTTGATTGTCAAACTTATTCTTTGCAAGCATCTGAAAAACCGTTATAATAAAGCTGGTGATCGTATGCGAATCAAAGAGGATGTCTGGAATCAAACGGAAATAAAAAAATCTAAGTTTATCTGTTACCTGCACCGTTGTTTCAGTGAAGCTGATGCAAAGGATTTTCTGTTGGAAATCAAGCGTGCTCATCCGGATGCCAGCCATCACTGCTACGCGATGATTATCAAAGATCAGCTCACGCGATCCAACGATGACGGTGAACCGCATGGGACGGCCGGGCTGCCGATGCTGGAAACACTGAAGGGACATCAGCTTCAGGACATCGTGGCCGTTACGGTACGCTATTTCGGCGGTACATTGTTAGGCACCGGCGGATTAATCCGTGCGTATAGCGGAAGTGTCAGTGAAGCAATTCAGCATGCGGTGCTGACCGAAACCCGCACTATGAACCGTTATCAGCTCACCTTTTCATATGATCTTATCGGTAAGCTGGATTATTTTTTTGCCAGCCATGAGATTGAAGTGATCGATAAACAATATGAAGAACAGGTCTATTATCAATATCAAAGTGATCAATCATGGGAAAATGAATTCAGTGAAATAACCAGCGGACGCTGCCTGCCCCATTTTTTGGAAACCGTCACCGTAGAAACGATATACAAAAAAAATGGCTCAGACTGAGCCATTTTCTATTTCTTTCGATAATTTCCAAAGTTCCGCATACGAAACAAAGGCTATTGCATCACATTTCTCTTTTGCGACCTGCCGCTGTTTCTTTACATTTCCCTCATGAATCGTATTCAATGTATTTTTATCCATCATATACTGCACATAAGAAAATTTCTTCAAAAGAAACCAAGTCGCAATCATTTGATTGATCGCATGTTCCTTATTTTCTGCATCCTTTAGCAGTTCGCTCAAATGCTCCATCTGATCGCTTCCGATCTTTGCGGCTGTTTCGTACATTTCTTCATAGCTGTTAAATACCGTACGATCCAGTGAACGCTGTACGATTCCGGCTTTTTCTTTTTTCATAAAGAAGCGCTGAACCGTTTTACGCACCAGCTCCCGGTTATCCTGATTCATATTCATTGAAATAATTTCATTACGAGTGCCCTCAAATTCATTCTCCGGTTCACTGATGACATAATATAATGCTTTTGCAAGAATATAAGCCTCTCTATCTCCGGTTTTCAAAATCAGTCCCCGCTGCATATCATCACTCTTGCCATAGATCAGGTAAGGACATTTGATCTCACCATGCGGTAATTTAAAGGAATCCTTATAGCGAATAATTTGATTGGCAATCGCCTCTTTATTGATATTCAGCTCTAGATCGACACAGATACGAAGACTGTCATCTTCTTCATAGATCTCCTGCAGAACTGATAGAAGATCTTGATTGCGTTCATCCTCTTCCAGCATTCCCAGATAATCTTCCAGATAGCCATTGAAGGAACATACCCCTGTTTCACTTTCTCTTTGATCTTTCAATTCTTTTAGGATATCATAAATCGCCATACAATATCCCTCCTTTCCCTGACTGGCATCATCCATTCAGCAGTACATACTTTGCTAATATTGTATTGTGCTATGTTAAAAAGTATTCATTACCCCATGTTCTAGTCTTATTTTACCTTTAAAGAATGCGAACTTCAATAGTATTTCCGATATTTTGTAAGCGCTAACGAATAAAAATGCAGGTTTTTCTTAATTTTTCGACAAAATTCATGAAATGTTACATTCTTTTGCTTATTTGAAAGAATCAAACAAAAACAACAGGTATGCAATCTATAAAGAACGACAGTGAACAATGTGATATCTTTTTATTTACACATACTTTATCCAGAGGTAAAATATACATACTTATAGAAAAGGTGATGAAATGGAAGAACAAGTTATCTTATCGCTGCTTGAAAAAAATGCGCGTATGTCAACCAGAGATCTCGCAGATATCCTGCTGGCTGATGAAGAGAGTGTCATTCATACAATGGATGAATTGGAAAAAAACAAAATTATCTGCGGCTATCATACCGTTATTAATTGGGATAAAGCAAATCAGGAACGGGTGATGGCCATGATCGAAGTCGGGGTCACTCCGGAACGGGAATTTGGTTATGACCGCGTTGCCAGCAATATCTACCGCTTTCCAGAGGTCGATACCATGTATCTGATGAGCGGCAAGAGTGAGTTTATCGTAATTATCTACGGTAAGACCATGCAGGAGATCAGCAATTTTGTCGGAGCAAAGCTCGCATGCATTGAGCATGTGAAATCAACCGTAACGCTGTTTGTACTGAAGCAGTACAAAATGAACGGCGTAGTTTTTGATGAAGAAAGCAAGCCGGATGAACGGCTGATTATGACGCCATGAATCACAAAGAATATTTAAGCAGACATGTGCAGGAAATCAAGCCAAGCGGTATCCGTAAGTTTTTCGATCTCGCTAATGAGATGGAGGGCGTTATCTCCCTTGGTGTCGGTGAACCGGATTTTGATACACCATGGCATATACGCGAAGCTGCGATTTATTCAATCGAGAGCGGGAAAACCTTTTATACAGCAAATCAGGGACTTTTGGAGCTGCGCAAAGAAATCTGCCGTTACCAGAAGCGGCGTTTCCATTTAGACTATGATCCGATCAAAAATGTTGTGGTTACCTGCGGCGGCAGTGAGGCGATTGATATTGCCCTGCGGGCAGTCGTTGATCCAGGCGATGAAGTGATCCTGTTACAGCCATGCTACGTCGCATATGAGCCGGGAGTTCAGCTGGCTGGCGCTATTCCCAAATTCATCGAACTGAAAGAAGAAAATCATTTTAAACTGACAGCAGCTGAGCTGGAAGCGGCAATCACCGATAAGACCAAAGCTATGCTGATTAACTTTCCAAGCAATCCAACCGGCGGCATGATGAATTACGATGACTATAAAGAATTGGTTCCGATCATCAAGAAACACAATCTGATCGTCATCAGTGATGAAATCTATGCAGAGCTGTCCTATGACGATGCCTTCTGCTCACCGGCTAATTTCCCTGAGATCAAGGATCAGGTCATCGTTATCAGCGGCTTCTCAAAAGCTTTTGCGATGACCGGCTGGCGGCTTGGCTATTTGTGTGCTCATGAAGTGTTTGCTATGGCGATGAACAAGATACACCAATATATCATCATGTCAGCACCTTCCGCTGCCCAATATGGAGCAATTGAAGGATTGCGGCACGGTGATCAGCATGTCGCGGAAATGAAAGAAGCTTACCGACAACGCCGTAATTATATCGTAAAGGGATTCAATCGCATCGGTTTACCGACGCATATGCCGGAGGGTGCCTTTTATATATTTCCATGTATCAAGCCAACCGGATTAACATCTGATGAATTCTGCGAGGAGCTGCTGAAGGAACAAAAAGTTGCCTGCGTTCCAGGTACTGCTTTCGGACAAGCAGGAGAAGGATATATTCGAGTATCCTATGCTTACAGTATTGAGGAAATACGAGCCGCCTTAGCACGTATTGAAATTTTCATGAAAAAATATCAAAAAGAAAAAGCATGAATGATGATAAGATCACTTTCAAGTGGGCAGCGGGAATGAACTTGCTGAATACTATAAAAGTGATCTTATTAAAAACCATGCTTTTTTATATCATTTTAAATCTTAAAAAGCTTCCATACAGAATATACTGCAAGCTCAATCACGTGCTTTTTCAATCCGCAGCTTTTTACCCTTAATGGTAACGTTTTGCAAATGCTTTAACACTGCCATCCCCTTACCGTTTAAAATGTCAACGGTAGAACCGTTATCTTTGATTTCAATTACACCGATATCCTCTCCGCTTATCGTATCCAGTTCACAAATTGCCCCGACGATATCACCCTTTCTAATTTTTTTATTCTTTCCGCCGTTCAAATGAAGGCGCATAACGTCCTCACGAATGATATCGGTTTTGGTCGTGCGGGTTTTTGGAGGATTCGATACGAAGCGCAGCTGTGATTCATCGAGAGCGGTGTTCATCAGTGCCTCGACATCCTTTTCTTCATATATCAGACCCATTTTCTCAAACATTTCCTTTATATATGCTTTCTCTCGAAAGGCAGCCAGCAATACCGACTGACCAGTTTCCTGCATGCGTCCGCTTCTGCCCATCCGATGCACGAAGGTTTCCCGGGAGCGCGGCAGGTGCAGATGCACGACCATTGCCAAGGAAGCAATATCAATGCCCCGTGCTGCTACATCGGTTGCTACAAGATAACGAAACTTTCCACGGCGAAAATCTTCCATCACCGCAAGCCGATCATTTTGCATCATTCCCCCATGAAGTTTCCCGCAGCTGTAATGCAGCCCCAACAAGATATCGTGAAGCTCGTCAACCGCTTCGTGCGTAGAAGCAAAGATCATTGCTGTTTCAACCTGCTCATATGCCAGCAGTCTAGCTAGCAGCTCAGCCTTCTGTGCTTCATCACAATAGGCAACAGATTGATGAATTTGCAGAGAGGATGCTGCTTCAGCTTGAATCCAGATCGGTTCCTGCAGAAAATCATCGGCAATTTTTTTTACCGCTTCCGGCATGGTCGCTGAACAAAGTACGGTTTGATGCTTCTTGGGGAGCAGCTTTAAAATATCGCGTACAAGATCGATAAATCCCATATTCAGCATTTGATCGGCCTCATCCAGCACGACTGTCTGTATCTGATCCGGTTTGAATGAACCGCGGTCAATATGATCCTTCACACGGCCCGGAGTACCAATCACCAAATGACAGTGATCTTTCAGCTGTTCCATCTGCCGTTTATACGGCTGCCGTCCCAGAAGCAGCACACTGCGCAGCTTCTGATAAATACCCAACGCTTTTAATTCTTCCTGAATCTGTAGTGCCAGCTCTCTGGTCGGAGCCAGAATTAACGCTTGCGGCAATCTTGTATTCCAATCCAGCTGTTCTAAAATACCAAGCCCGAATGCAGCGGTTTTTCCGCTTCCCGTTCTTGCTTGAATGATACAATCCTGTTTATTGAGAAGGCAGGGGATCGCTTTCTCTTGAACTGATGTGCAGTTCGTATACTGCAGTTTTTCCAAAGAGCGAAGCAATTCGTTTTTTAATCCAAGTTGTTTAAAATCCATAAAACCTCCAAAAAATCCCGGTATGACCGGGATTATTTACTTATGATATCATTGATATAAATGTTATGCGTACGGTCCGGTCCAACCGAAACAATACTGATTCGTGTTTTTGCCAGCTCTTCAATACGCTTTAGATATTTCTTACAATTTTCCGGCAGCTCCTCATAGGAACGAACAGTAGAAATATCCTCATCCCAGCCATCCAATACTTCATATACCGGTTTTGCACGATATACTTTTTCCAAAGAAGCAGGAATGGATTCATACATCACACCGTCAATGTCGTAGCCGACACAAATCGGCAGTTTCTTAAATCCGCTCAGGATATCAATCTTAGTAATGACCAGATCGGTCAAGCCATTGATGATCGCCGCATGACGAACTACATTCATGTCCAGCCAGCCGCAGCGGCGCGGACGTCCGGTCGTAGCTCCGAATTCATTTCCCTTATTGCGGATCGTTTCGCCGTCTTCATCGAAAAGCTCGGTCACAAAAGGTCCTTCTCCCACTCGGGTCGAATACGCTTTGACAATACCGACGATGCGGTCTAATTTCTTTGGTGAAACTCCTGCGCCTTCGCACACACCGGCTGATGTAGGTGAAGAAGAGGTTACATATGGATAGGTTCCGTAGTTAATATCCAGCATTGCTGCCTGGGCACCTTCGAATAGTACAAATTTATGTTCATCCAGTGCTTTGTTTACTTCAACTACACTGTCGATGATTCGCGGCAGCAGCTTTTCACGGACATCGCGGAATTTCTCCAGCAGTTCATCATATTCATAAGGTTCTTTATCATACAACTTAACGATCTGTTCATTCTTAATCGCTAAGGTATCAGCCAGTTTTTCCTTAAAAATATTCCAATCGACGAGATCGCCGACCCGAATCCCGATACGTGTATATTTATCAGCATAACAAGGTCCGATACCACGCTTCGTTGTACCGATTTTCTTATCACCTTTGCGTTCTTCCTGCAATTCATCCAGTTTGATGTGATACGGCATAATCAAATGCGCGCAGTCACTTAAAAAAATGTGGGAGGTATCAATTCCGCGATCCTCCAATACTTTAATTTCTTCCAGTAAAACGAATGGATCAACTACCACCCCTGGGCCGATGATACATTTTGCCTGCTTATGTAAAACCCCGGAAGGCAACAAGTGCAGCACGGTTTTTTCACCGTTTGCGATAACCGTGTGACCAGCATTGTTTCCGCCCTGGAAACGTACAACATAATCTACTTTTTCACCCAGAACATCGACGATTTTACCTTTTCCCTCATCGCCCCATTGGGTCCCAACTACTACATATCCTGACATGATGCTTCTCCTTTTTCGGACAACAATCCTTTACCATTATAAAGGTATGTACCGTTTATTTCAACATGTAAATGATTTCATTAATTCTCATGTGAAGTGCATTCATAAACCCCATTTGCCCCGCTGATCGTATAGGTTCGCGAGACTGTGTATGATTCCAGCTTAGCTTGAAAAACTTCTAAATCTGCTTGCAAAATCGAAAGCATGATATGATTGCAGTTATGATCAAAAGTGAAAGTTTCTTTTCCGTTTTTTAAAATTACCGTATCGCTGCTTTCATTCTTAATTAAAAATTGTTCCATATCCATTGTACTCCATGTAAAATGCGCATGCATTTCAGTATCGCTGTGATTATCGATTTCCAGATAAATACGCGGTCCTGTATCCACTGTTAAAGGCATAGGATACCTCCTTTTCAACATCATAATTATATGCGAGTTTTCCATATAAGACAAGAAAACCGTGTCTTTTCATGGTTTTTAGGGTATCCTATTCAGAGTGAATAGGAGGTGCT
The DNA here is from genome assembly GCF_009831105.1 of Copranaerobaculum intestinale. GTDB lineage: Bacteria > Bacillota_I > Bacilli_A > Erysipelotrichales > Erysipelotrichaceae > Copranaerobaculum > Copranaerobaculum intestinale. Next base: position 149,549 of record NZ_WUUQ01000001.1, read on the forward strand.
ATAATGTCTGAAATATTTGAATTTGATGCCGTAATCAAAAAAGTCGCAAATATCGACGGCGCCTATGTGGAAATCCCGTTTGATGTTGAAGCGGTATTTGGAAAGAAGCGGGTATCCATCTACGCAACCTTTGACGGCTATCCCTATCAGGGTTCTTTGGTGCGTATGAAAACCCCTTGTCATATCATCGGTATCCGAAAAAATATCCGCGCCGTGATTCAAAAAAAGCCAGGTGACACCGTCCGCGTAACCATTCAAGAACGAGTCAAAAAAGAATGAGAAATGCTCTCATTTTTTATTTTATTTCATAGCATTTGTTCCGTCAGATAAACCGCAAGAGCTCATTTCCACCGCACATAGCTCGGTATAGTGCTCAATCTTGCCCTCCAACCGTTTTTGCGTCGCGAGCATCTCTGTAATCCGCTCATTCAATAGTTCGTACTGTTCCTTCAGCAGTTGAAGCCGCGCATCCAATGTGGAATCACCCTGCTGATATAAATGGACATATTCAATCAGGGCTTCGATGGGAAGTCCTGATGAACGCATGCATTTGATGAATTCTACCCAGTTACAGGATTCTTCATCATAATCACGATTTCCACCGGTACTGCGGGGAACCGGAGGAATCAGACCGATACGCTCATAATAACGAAGGGTATCCGGAGATAAATTAAATTTTAAACTTACCTCTTTAATCGTCATACCATCACCTCTATCTGATGATAGTGTAACATCTGGAGCTCACTCCAAGTCAATCATTTTTTCTTTTTTCGCAATTTTTATCTATATTGGATCGCTATGACAGTGTTTTAAGGCTGTGTACCAGAAAAACCGCACGTTCTTTTATCGAATCCTCATTACTTTTTTATCTTGTATATCTTTCATTACTATTTGCAAATCAAATAAGCTTAATAAATTAACTGCCTGACAATAGAAGCTTTTTCGGCATCAGTCGCTGCATTCCTGCAACAAATAAAGTGCTATTTTTTCTTTTTTCTGCTGTTCTGTATGGTAAGTATCCTGGCGGTTCTCGACGATGTGCTTTAAATCTGCACGACGGTGTCGGTGACTGAAAAAGAAGCATAGTTTTCTTCTGCTTCAGATGTCACAAGGATACTTCTCACAATAGGAACAGTATTGAACATGATTATGTTTAAGACTGCATCGAGCTATTTTACAAGGCCGGTTTCCTGCTCCGCCGCATCCCATGCAGAAATTATCCAGATACATTGAGCACGATATTCAGTTTAAGCCGCATAATGACAAGCTTTGATTGCTTCTGACGAAGCCCTTCACAGCAGCTCCTCAAGATTCACACATACATTTTCATAATCTTTGACATAATAGCGTAGATTCGTTCTGCCACGCTGAATAATTTCATGTCCCTCCGCTTCCAATAGACTGCGTTGCTTCACAACCCCACCCGGATATTTGGGATTCAGTTCACCCTTTGCTTTCAAAGTTCGCCAATACGGTGTTTTATCTTCATCACGCTGATGACTGGCCCAGGCAGCGATTGATACAAAAATACCGGCTGTGATCGGATCGGTAAAGTCCGCGTCATGATGCCTAGCAAAATATTCACGAATCGCTCCCACGGTGATCACCTTGCCATTTGGTATCTTTTTCATAACCATATCATAATCAATCGGCGGAGCAAAATACATTCTGTTTCCCCCATATTTTTTGATCGATGCATCATCATCAATAATCTGAATCTTAGGCATTCCATTTTTTCTTTTCAGCATTACATTAAAATCTTTTTGATCTTCATTTGCCATGACATCCACCTCCTAAGTAAAACATACAACACTTTCTATGGGTATGCAATGAGGCAGTTTTAAAATAAATATAAATTTGTATGTTGGAATACATGATTCCCTATGCGAATTATGCAGGCTAAGCTTTTTACTAAATCACTAGGATACTTTAACAGCATCATAAAAAGAGTATCGTTTGAAACCAAATCCTATTTCTGTCACAGCAATTCAGCATGCGTCGCTTGAAACATATTGAAAAAGGCATTGGTTAAAACCAACGCCCTTTAAAATCTATGAATTTTGCAGTGTTTTTGTAATGTATTATTGTGGTGTAAATCAGGTGTAAATACCGTTTTTCATTTTACATGATATAACTGTATTTCCCTTTATTTAAGCCGCATTAGCGTATTACTTTACTTATTTGTTCTTCATGTGCGGGAATAACAGCACCTCGCGGATGCTATCGGAATCCGTCAGCAGCATCACCAAGCGGTCAATTCCCATACCCATACCACCGGTCGGCGGCAAACCGTATTCCAGGGCTTCTACATAGTCAACATCCATTTCACAAGCCTCATCATCACCCAGTTCCTTCTGCGCGATCTGTGCTTCAAAACGCTGACGCTGATCGATCGGATCGTTCAATTCCGTGAATGCGTTACAGTATTCACTGCCATCAATGAATAATTCAAAACGATCGGTAAAGCGTGAATCATCGGGATTCTTTTTCGCCAAAGGTGAAACCTCTACCGGATGGCCATATACGTATGTAGGCTGAATAATCTTATCTTCACAGAATTCTTCAAAGAACTTGTTGATGATATGACCCACTGAGTATTCATGCTTCTCAACCTCAATGTTGTGTTTCTTCGCCAGTTCCAATGCTTCTTCTACACTCATCTCTTTCCAGAAATCAACGCCGCATGCTTCCTTGATTGCATCCACCATATGCAGACGTCTGAACGGTGCTTTTAGTGAAATCGCTTTTCCCTGATACGTGATCTCGGTAGTTCCGCATACCTTGTTCGCTGCGTAATCGATCATACCTTCGGTCAGCTCCATCATACCTTCCATATCTGAGTACGCTTTATACACTTCCACGGTCGTGAATTCCGGATTGTGCTTCGTATCCATGCCTTCGTTGCGGAACAGTCGGCCAAATTCATAAACTGCTTCCAATCCGCCCACAATCAAGCGCTTCAGCGGCAGCTCAGTTGCAATACGCAGATAGAATTCCATATCCAGCGTATTATGGTGGGTAATAAACGGCCGCGCATTCGCACCACCCAAGATCGGCTGCAGCACCGGCGTTTCTACCTCTACATAACCCTGACCATCCAGATATTCCTGCAGCGCACGGATGATTTTTGGGCGGGTTAAGGCAATTTGACGGCTTCTTTCATTCATGATCAGATCTACATAACGACGGCGGTAACGTTCTTCAACGTCCTGCAAACCATGAAACTTTTCCGGAAGCGGACGCAGCGCTTTGGACAGATGTGTATATTCTCTTGCTTTGATTGAAAGCTCTCCGTGATTTGTTTTCATCACTGAGCCTTCAATACCGACAATATCGCCGATGTCGGCTTTTTTGAATACCTCAAACATTTCTTCGCCAATCGCATCCTTGCGAACATATACCTGAATCTGGCCGTCCAGATCCTGAATATGCATAAATCCTGCCTTGCCCATCATACGCTTTGTCATAATACGGCCGGCTACCTTTACTTCAACATGTTTTTCTTCTAATTCTTCTTTAGAAAACTGCTCGTACTCCGCCTTGATCTGACCGCTTTTATGCGTACGGTCATAGCGGTGCCCAAACGGAGCAATTCCTTTTTCTTCGAGGAACTTCAGCTTTTCGCGCCTTACTTGTTCCTGATCGGTTAAGTTTAATTCTTCCATGAGTTCTACATCCTTTCTTTCACATATAAAAAGCTCTCATCCGTTAGGGACGAGAGCTTAGATCGTGGTACCACCCTACTTCACTGCACGGTCTCCCGCTGCAGTCTTAGCAACTTATAAAAGTTATTCGTAACGTGAATGAAACGTCCTAACAGGAAGGCTCCAAGTCTTTATTTCACAAGGCTTCTGCACATCCCTTTCCACCATCCGGGACTCTCTTGTATGCTTTCACACATGCTACTCTCTCTTCACAGCCATATTAACATCTGCATTATAAATTGCTTTCAATGCTTTGTCAACCACAATTATCAAATCCTAAGCACTCTAAGAATTTCATAAAAAAGAACGGCTTATCCCTCTGATATACCGTTCAATTTTTTATAATATCAAATTGTATTCTTTATTTGATATTATCGATCAGCCATTTCCCGTCTTTCTCAATAAGCGTAAACGTAGCGTTATATGTGTTATAGCTGCTCTTGTCGATCAACTTGATTGCTTCCTCAAAGAATTTCGGCATGATACTGTTATAAATATACTTCATCATGGCATCCTGACCTTGACTTAAATAAATTTCCATAGCTTGCTTTTTATTTTCTTCATTATTCTCAAAATCGGTTGCCAGGTTCTGTATCTCCGTAGAAGATTCAATATTTTTCAATTCATCAAAGGAAGCCATTTTCCCTTTTACCTTAATAATCGTTTTCCCGTCTTTGACTTCTACTTCTTTGATCTTTGTATCCTTAAATAATTTTTCAAAAGCATAGTCTATATACTTCTGGGCAGATTTCGCAGCTTCATCCCCATAAGTTTCTGCGTCCAGCATTTCATCGAAACTGGAACCGGCCATTTTCTGCAGATCCTCTACATCCTTGTATCCATCATCCGTCATAATACCTTTGATTTTATCAAAATCCGCTTTCTTCATATATGTGAAGAAGGTATTCACCGCTTTCTTTTGTGCATCGGTAGAATCTTTACCTCCGCATGCGGCTAATGACAGCACCATCGCTGCCACGAAAAAAACTTTGAAAAACTTTTTCATCATGCGACCCCTTTCTATCCCCTTGATTGGGTTTATATAACTTAAGTATATCGTATGTGAAAATGCTTGTAAAGAAATGCAAAGTTAGATATTGCCAATTTCCGTATTTCTTATTCTTATTTCTTCTTGTTTTTCATAATCATTTAGGATTGTTTCCAAATCTTCGTATGTATTCATATGAGCTAAGGCATCCTTCAGCCGATGAGATTGATGCAGTCCTTTTACGTACCAGGCTGCATGACCGCGCATTTCACGCATTCCGACAGCTTCTCCCTTTAAGTCGCACAAGCGACTGGCATGTTCACGCGCGAGCCGGAATTTTTCATCCATGGATGCTTCTTCAGGTATTTTCCCCGTTTCCAAATATTCCACTGTTTGTTTTATGACCCATGGATCACCGAGCACCCCACGTCCGATCATTACCGCATCACAGCCGGTCTGCTTCAATGCGGCAAGTGCATCCTGAGGCGTTTTGATATCGCCGTTTACCATCACCGGTATAGATACCGCATCCTTGACAGCTTTCACGGCATTCCAATCAGCCTTCCCTTCATACATCTGTTTGCGGGTTCGTCCATGTACCGCTAATGCCGATGCCCCGGCAGCTTCCAGTTTTTTCGCCATGGATACACCGTTTAAATGGTAATCATCATAACCGATCCGCATTTTCACGGTAACCGGTTTTCGGACTGCCTCCACCACTGCTTTTACAATCGCTGCCGCATGATTTTCATCCAGCATCAGGGCACTGCCCGCACCGCTCTTAATTACCTTGTTTACCGGACATCCCATATTGATATCGATGATATCACAAGCCGTTTGAGTATCCAGCAGCTTCGCTGCATACACCATCGTCTCAATATCGCTGCCGAATATCTGCATGGTTAGCGGGTGCTCGATCGCATCCACCTGCGTCATCCCCAGTGTTTTGACATTTTGATAATAAAGCGCCTTGTCACTGACCATTTCCGTATAAATCAATCCGGCCTGAAACTTCTTGCAGATATGACGGAAAGCAATATTACTGATACCAGCCATCGGTGCAATGACTACCTGATTGGCAATTTCAACGTTGCCGATTTTCCAGCTATGTTCTCCCATAAGTATCAATGAAATCCTCCAAATCGCGCAGCTCCTGTTCACTGAATTGATATCGTTCGTTGCAAAAATTACAGGTAATCTCACAGCCGTGGTCTTCTTCGATCATTTGCATACGTTCTTCTTTGGTAAGGGTAGTCAGCACCCGTTTCATTTTTGCATGGGAGCAGTCACAGCGAAAAGCAACCGGCTGTTTAGATAAGATCTTTACATCACCAAACATATCATGCAATACCATTTCCAGATCAGTTTCCTCATGAATGATTGTCGACATTGGCTTCAGCTGCTTCAATACTTCTTCACAGACCGCAATATCTTCCTCAGTTGCATCCGGCATCATCTGTAATATCATGCCGCCTGCGGAAAGAATATGATTATCCGTATCTACGAGAACCCCTACTGATACTGCAGAAGGCGTCTGCTCGCTCACTGTGAAATAGTAAGCAAAGTCATCACCGATTTCACCGGTCTGCAGTTGGACGGTGCCTTTCCAGTTATCGCGCCCTCCGACATCCTTGATAACCTCCAGATTACCCGCATTGCCAACCGCAATACCAACCGCCAATTTACCGGTCTCTTCATACTGAAAATGACAATGCGGTTCACTGACAAAACCGCGTACATGACCGTCACTGTACGCATCTACCATGATGGTCCCAATCGGTCCGCCGCCATTGATAAGAATTGTAAGCTGCTCTTTTTCACTTTTCAGCATACTTCCCATCATAGAACCGACCGTTAGTGTACGTCCAAGCGCTGCAGCTGTTGTCGGCCACATATCAAAGCGTGTTCTCGCTTCTTCTACCATGGACGTTGTAGCACATATATAAATTCGGACATGTCCGTCGCATGCCAATGCTTTTATTAATTGATCTTCCATATCTTCACATCCTTTTAAGCATGTATAAGTATACCATATTCCTAAAAAAATCACGACTTTGATGTAATAAGCAGATCATCAGTATATTAAAATAATTCTCAAGCATTAGCCATTTCACAAATCATTTATGCTTCTGCGAATTTTCTGTATTGCGTTGAACATGAAAAAACTTGCCAAGCTCAATCCTTATGAAAAGAAATGATCATTCTCAATGCCGCAATGATGAAATGTGAGCTTACGGATACGTTTTCCACATCTTGATATATACAGATCAACATGACCCAATAAGCACTCCTGCACAATGCGGTTCATTTCTCCCTGCTGCGGTGCTTCCAGCTGAAAGGCTGTATTCATCCGTATCGTGCATTCGATCTGATAAAAACCCTGACGGATGCACAGATAAAAGCCATTCTCATTAGATCTTGCTTTTGTCAGAACTGCTCCATGATAAGAAGCAAAACGATACTCTGTATGCTGATCCTTCACCACCATAATGATACCGGTAAAATGAAAAAGCCCCAGCGGAATCGCTGCACAGGAAAAAAAGAGCGCGGCTGGCTGCTCATCACAACAATTAGACTGTGCCCATATATATCTTTGAGGAAAGGAGGTTCCCCAATCCTTTTCCTGATAAACAATTCCTTTTCGCTTCAGTATCTGTTGATTATTTTCCATAAAACAGACAGCACGGCTGCCAAGATTGATAATGGCATGATTGCACTGCATATTTTTCAGATAAGCAAATGGACCCATAATAGTAGGCGCGTAAACACTCTGGTGAATATGAACAGCATTTTGAAACTGAAAATCAAACACTCTAGAAAGTCTTGTATCTTCAATATGAAGATAATTTCCGAGAAATACACTGCGTCCTATATGAAGCTCAAACGGTTTTGCCTGATACCGCCATTCATCCTGATTATAAGATGCTTTTTCCATGATCTGTGCTTCAGTATGAAAGACTTGAATAAATGCTTCCTGATTTTCTGCGGTTCTCGCAATTCCAAGAATGATCGCCGCCGAAAATTCATCACTGACAAAACGAAAATACCATCCTTCAAAAAATGGTATCTTCAGGGATTCATGAAGCTGCAGCTCCTGTTCATATGTTATATTTTTCATCTACATTACTTTATGAAAAAAGCGCTTAAAGTATGACCCATAAAAAAACGCACTTACGTGCGTCTTAGTTGTAGATAAAATAGTTTGAAGATTGCTTATGCATCTTTATTTTCATCATCAGATGGTTTTGAATCCTCAGCTTTTGGTTTCTTAGGAGAACGCTTTCGCACCGGTACTTTTTCCTCTGCTTCACCTTCAGATTTCGGTTTACGAGGAGCCCGCGGCTTACGCGGTGCCTTTGGTTTCTCAACCGGCTTTGCTTCAACCACAACATCAGCATCGGTCGCTACTGTTACATCACTTCCAGCGACGATTGCAGCTGCAGTGGCGGCTTCAACACCTTCTTCAAGTGTTTCAGTCGCTTCAACAGGTTCTGTAACTGCTGGTTTAACTGGTTCATTGGGATTGGTAATGGTTCCATATTCGACCAGATTCATAATTTGTTCATTTGTCAGTGTTTCTTCTTCCATTAAGGTTACCGCAATCAGATCCATCAGTGTACGGTTTGCCTTGATAATCGCTTTGGCATTTTCATAACATTCATTAATGATCCGGCGTACTTCCTTATCGATTTCAAATGCGATTTCTCCGGAGTAATTGTTTCTGCTGCCATAGTCACGGCCCAAAAATACGTTGCCGCTGCCGTCATCATACTGAATCGGTCCTAGCGAAGACATACCAAAGCTGCGTACCATTGCTTTCGCGATTTTCGTAGCTTTTTGAATATCATTGCTGGCACCGGCAGAAATTTCATTAAAGACAACTTCTTCTGCCACACGGCCGCCAAGCAGTCCCGTGATTTGAGCCATGAAATCCGCCTTCGTCGGCATCATTTTTTCTTCTCTTGGTGTCATCAGATTATATCCGCCTGCATCACCACGCGGAATGATCGTAACCTTCTGTACCATATCGGCATTTTCCAGTTTTAATCCGATAATCGTATGTCCCGTCTCGTGATATGCCACAAGACGCTTTTCTTTATCGGTATAAGTTTTACTTTTCTTAGCAGGGCCCATCATAACGCGGTCAATAGCTTCATCCAGATCATCCATAGTAATCAGGTTGCGGCTGTCGCGAACGGCCAGGATGGCTCCTTCATTCAATACGTTCTCCAGATCCGCTCCGCTGAATCCCGGGGTACGTTTTGCCAAATTATCTAAGTTGACATCCGATGCCAGCTTCTTGTTCCTAGCATGCACTTCCAAAATTGCCTGACGGCCTTTTTTATCCGGAAGATTTACCGTAATCTGACGATCAAACCGGCCGCTTCTAAGCAGCGCCGGATCCAATACGTCGGGACGGTTGGTAGCTGCAATGATAACGATACCGGTATTTTCACTCATACCATCCATCTCAACCAGCAACTGGTTAAGCGTCTGCTCTCGCTCATCGTTTCCGCCGCCCATGCCGGCACCGCGCATCCGTCCTACTGCATCGATTTCATCGATAAAGACAATACACGGAGCAGTCTGTTTCGCCTTTTTAAACATATCGCGAACCCGGCTTGCACCAGTACCTACGAACATTTCCACGAAATCAGATCCTGAAATAGAGAAAAACGGAACATCCGCTTCACCGGCCACTGCCTTTGCAAGCAATGTTTTACCGGTACCCGGAGGACCTACCATCAGCATACCCTTAGGAATGCGGGCTCCCATATCCGAAAACTTCTTCGGTGCTTTTAAATAATCAATAATTTCTTTTACTTCTTCTTTCTCTTCATCACATCCGGCTACATCACGAAACCGCACTTTCACATCGCCTTCAATACGGGCGCGTGATTTTGAGAATTCAAATGCCTTATTGTTTCCACCAGCGGCATTCATCTTCGTAAACATGAAGATGGCAACACCGACGAGCAGTAACAAAGGTACGATATTCAGCAGAAAATCCATCCAATAATTACGGCGGGTAGGATCGCTGAACACAACCTGATTTTTGCCTTTGTCATTTAATACTTTCGTTAACCACTCCACATTTTTCTCGGTACGCGGGACGGTTACAGAGAATTTGACTTCTTCTCCACCCTTCAAATAGCTTCCGCTGACATCCATAACGGTCGAATACATGCCGACACTTGTATCGGTAAACGTCAATTTTTCTGCTTGTTCTTTAAATGCATTAAAACTGAACTGCTTTGTATTGGATCCGCCGCTGTATGTAAACAGCATCACTAAGATCAAGATTACCAGAAGATACGGAAGACCGTTAACAACTTTCTTGTTTTTCATTTAATTCGCTCCTTTTACTGATATACCTCATCTTTTAATACTCCAACATAGGGGAGATTCCGATACTTCTGATCGAAATCAAGACCGAAGCCGACAACAAATTCATTCGGTACTTCAAAACCGACATAGTCAGCCTTTATATCAACAACGCGACGATCCGGTTTATCCAAAAGGGATACAACCTTTACATCACGGGCACCTTTATTTTTCAGTAATTTTGTAACTTCCAGCAAGGTTCTGCCGGTATCTACAATATCCTCGACAAGCAGGATATCAATTCCTTTTACCGAACAGTCCAGATCTTTATCAACACGGATATCACCAATGGATTCAGTACCTTCATAACTCGATACATCCATGAAATCAAACTGAATATCCAGATCAATATGCTTCACCAATTCAGCTAAAAAAGGAACGCTTCCTTTCAGCAGGGCAACCAACAGCGGGGTGCTTTCTATTTTGCGATATTCATCGCTGATTTGTTTTCCGAGTTCTTCACAGCGGGCAATGATCGCTTCCTGTGATACGAGAACTTTTTTGACATCCTTATGCATACGACTCCTCCTGATATACACATAAATTATTTTAACACAAACAGATTCGGATTGTTAGAGAAATGTTCAATATCACACCCAATTCCCACAACAAAGATAATTTTCCCGTTTTTATTCTCAACTACCGGCCAGATTTCTCGCTGGGAAGCAGGTATTTTACGGTCGATAAACCATCGATTGAGCCGTTTCTTGCCAAATCGCAGCGAAATAGCATCACCTGGACGGGCATTTCGTATCGTTAACGGAAAATCACTTTCCGATACTGTTACACCATCGATCACCGTACCTGTTTTAACGGTGCGGAAATACGGAGTAGTCAAAATCGCAGGGCTGTGAACAATATAAGAATATCCTAGACAGGATTGTTGGGTCAGAGAAATCATACCATACTCACAGCGAAGTGTATAATTTCCTACCCGGCAGGCATGATTTCCTTCCTTTTGCAGAAGCATCTGGCGGATATTTCGCAGCTGGGGTTCACTGACTTTGTAAATATCATGCATTTCCAGAAAACTGCGAAGCACATTCAAGCAAGTTCCTTCACTTAGTCTGTGCAGAAAATCCGAGGTACATTCTTGAATAAATTCCTCATGCAGCGCCATATTTCGTTCTTCCCGCTGCTTCCCGTGTTCATTGAACGCGGCAATTTCATTCACCATCCGCTGCTTCTCATCATAAGTCAGTTTATCAATCACCTGATGCCGTATCTGATTGCGGGCATAATGATCGGTAAAGTTGCTTTCATCGTCATAATAATGCACATGATGGCGATGGCAGTACTCCTGCAGCTCCTGCTTGGTATAGCCCAAAAGCGGCCTAACCACACGCAACCCATATAAGGTGATTTCCGGCTGAATACCGGCATATCGAATATGTGCACCGCGTTTTTTCTGAAGCAGATAGGTCTCCAAATGATCATCCAACTGATGCGCAACCATAACACCTTCACACTGATACATATCACAAATTTCACGGTAATATGCGTAGCGGAGCTGCCGTGCATAATTCTGAAAGTTGCACGACTTCGGAAACTCATCGACGATCTTGCAGGCAAAAGGTATACTGAAACGTTCACAGTAGCGCTGTACGCCGTTCATATCCCGATCCGCAGTGCTGCGCTTACGATAGTTTACATGCGCGGCAACGACAAAAATACCGTTAGAACGGCACATATCGAGCAGGGACATTGAATCGGCGCCTCCCGAAACTCCAATGACCCATCGCTTATTTTCTTTTTTGAAAGTTTTAAAGATATCCATATCATCGTACATTATAATCGAAAAAAAAGACTCTGACGAGCCTTTTTTACAGTTTTGACAGAAATTCACATAAGAAATGATAGGAGCGGTCAAATGATGCCAAGTCCAGTTTTTCCATCGGTGTATGCACATCATACATGTCCATGCCCAGAGTCACAATATCCAGGTCTGGCAGCTTATCCTTCAAGATTCCGCATTCCAAGCCACCATGAACTGCTTCTAAAATTAGATCCGTACCGTACATATCATGATAAACCTCTTTCATGATCGACCGCAGAGCACTATTTTCAACATACTCCCAGCATGGATACCAGTTTGCGTCTTCACATTCAAACCCCAGCAAAGCTCCCAGCGTATGGCTTTCATCCTGCATATCCTTCACATATGAATCCAAAGCGCCGCGCATCGACACAGCCGCTTCAAAATGCATGCGGTCAAGCGTTACTACGCCGATATTTTCAGACGCTACCGTTAAGCCATCCATGTGTTCACTCTTATGGCGGAGTCCGGTCGGATGCAGATACAGCAGCTTCACGATCGCTTCGCTGTCATTTTGATCGACAACCTCCTTTACCGGTTCAATCTGTCTTATTTCGATTTGAAGTTCCCGATCGCTATACGCCAGTTCCTTTTGGATTGCTGCTGCCGTTTCCTTCACAATCGATGACAGATGTGAGAAATCCCCGTCATAGGCAAACACCGCTTCTGCAGTATGCGGAATGGCATTTACTTTAAAACCGCCCGAAAGAGAACTGAGCATTATGGTATTTTGTTTTTGAAGCACGTGGAGTACCCGCGCGATAATTTTCAAAGCGTTGCCTCGTTCCAAATGAATATCCCCGCCTGAATGACCTCCATACAGCCCAGATACACATAATTGGCAGCAATTTTGATTATTATTTATCCAGTTTAGTTTACGATGAAACAGCACATCCATTCCCCCTGAGCTGGCAGTTGTGGATATTCCCTCATCGATACAGTCCAGATTTATCAAACGACGCGCGTCCAGCAGCTTTGGATCAATCTGGAAAGCACCATTCATTGTAGATTCTTCTCCGGTTGTAAATACTGCATTGATTCTTGGATGCATAAGCGTATCATCATCCAGCACTGCCATGATATAAGCAGCACCCGCTCCGTCATCGGCACCAAGCGTAGTTCCCCGTGCCTTCACAAAGCCGTCTTCTACATAAATATCCAATGGATCAGTTTCAAAATTATGAGTACTGTCACTGCTCTTTTCATTGACCATATCAATATGCGCCTGCAGCATCACCGCCGGGTGATCCTCATAGCCGCGGCTTGCCTCTTTATACACAATGACATTATTTGCCGCATCCTGAATAACCTTTCGTTTTCGCGTTTTCGCAAATTCAACCAAAAAATCACTGATTGCCTGTTCATTTTCTGAACCATGAGGGATCTTAGTCAAAGCCTCAAAAAATCTCTGATGCGGTTTCTTCTCATCCAAAATACTCATATTGTTCACCTCCGGTATTTTTCACGCTGGGCATCTTCAGTTTCTATAATAATAGATTTGACAGATTTATCTGTAAAAAAGTCCATAAATGTAAAAGAAAACGGAAAACACCCCTGTTTTCCGTTTCTCATTGTAAGGATTCTCAAGAATAACCAACCCGTTTACAGTCTTGACAGGAACTTACACAGGAATGTATAGGTACGGTCGAATGACTCCATGTTTAATTTTTCATCCGGTGTATGCACATCATACAGATTCGGACCCATGGTCACGATATCCAGATCATGCATTTTTTCTTTGAAGATGCCGCATTCTAAACCGCCGTGGATTGCTTCCAGAATCAAATCTTTGCCGTGTACTTCTCTGTATACTTCATTCATTGTATCACGCAGTGGGCTTACATCCATGTAATCCCAGCAAGGATACCAGTTATCATCTTTGCAGGTAAAGCCAAGCAGCGAGCCTAAGGTTTTCAATTCATCAGTCATATCCTGAACGTAGGAATCCAGTGCTCCACGGATTGAAATAGCCAGGTCAAAACCCGCTTTCCCAGTTGTCACAACCCCGATATTTTCAGATGCTACCGTTAATCCATCCAGGTGATCGCTTTTGTGACGAAGTCCGGTCGGCATCAGATACATGAGATCAACGATCGCATCACTCGTTTTCTGATCCATCGCTTCCGCTGCTTTATCCACCGCTTTTATTTCGACACACAGCCCACTGTCTGTGTATTCCAATTCCTTTTTTATTTCGTCGATCACACGCTGTGCCGTTTCTTTTACTTTAGCCTCACCAGCTGTGGCAGCGAAAACCGCTTTTGCTTCACGAGGAATCGCATTGACCTTCAAACCGCCGCTGATTTCACAAAGTGTAATTGTTCCATCTTTCGCAAGATTATGCAGAATGCGAGCCGCAATTTTGTTTGCATTGCCTTTTTCCTTATGAATTTCACCGCCGGAGTGTCCGCCGCTCAGGCCGCTGACCTTCAGCTCATAGCAGTCTGTGTCATTCTTTGTCCAGTTGACAGCACGGTGAAACAACACGTCGATTCCACCCGCACTTGCCGTATTGGATACATCTTCTTCCTCACCGTCAATATTGATCAGGCGGCGGGCATCCAACAATTTTGGATCAACCGTAAAGGCACCGATCATGGTCGCCTCTTCACCGGTCGTGAACAGCGCATTCAAACGCGGATGTTCTAATGATTCATCTGCTAATACCGCCATAATATAGGCAACACCGGCTCCGTCATCACCACCCAGCGTTGTGCCGCGTGCTTTCAAATAACCATCTTCAATATAAATATCCAGAGGATCCTTATCAAAGTCATGATCACTGTCACCGTTTTTCTCATTCACCATGTCAATGTGTGCCTGCAGCATAACCGAAGGGTGGTCTTCATATCCCTTACTTGCCTCTTTATAGACAATGACATTGTTTGCTTCATCCTGAACAACTTCCAAATTCAATTCTTTCGCAAAATTCACCAGGAAATCACTGATTGCTTTTTCATTTCCCGATCCGTGCGGGATCTTTGTCAATTCTTCAAAATATTTCTGATAGGGTTTATTCTGATCTAAAACGCTCATGTAAATACCTCCTGTATACGACCATTGTCCCACAACAAATGAGAGTTGTAAAGGCATACATTACAAATTTTATTTCTTGCATACAACCTTCAGAGAGAGGCTCATCGCTTTGCTGTTTTGGTATAAAAAGACTGACACATTTTTAGAAAATCAGCTTCGCTCATCCCCTTGGCATTAGCTTCAGCAGCCAGCAGCTCCAGCTCACTCTCAAGCTTTTCTCGATACAGCATCGAACAGGAACCCTGCTGTTTCACTTTAGCGCCATGCCGGCGGTCAATTTCGATAAAGCCCTCCTGCTTCAAAACCGCATATGTCTTGTTGACGGTCATCGCATTCACATGCAGGTCGTTGGCCAAAGCGCGCACGGTCGGCAGCGATTCGCCGTCTTTGAGGGTGCCGGAACCGATGGCCCGAACAATTTCATTTCGCAGCTGGACATAGATCGGTATGTCGCTGCTGTAATCCAGATGAATCAACATATTTACTCACGCTCCCTACATAACTGATCCAACGCTTGATACAGCTTACTTGTTTCACCAGTATCATCATCATTAAATATAATGATACCGTCTGAAGTATAGGCGATAATAAATTGTTTATGACGGGACGCAATATACATTTTCACACGTCCAAACGCATCGGTTTCATAATTGCCGGTGGCATAGATACCTGTATCAGTCCCGCCAACTCTTGTCATGTTACCCAATTTTTGACGAAGTTCAACTTTTTGAATGGACGCCAGCGGTATTTCCTTTCCGTAGAATGGGCTGTCGATCTTGACCTTTTCACCGGTGATCGACACATCGACCAGCTTATGCTGATAATCCAATACGGCAGGATAAGCAAAAATACCGATCATAAGGCAGGAAAGTCCCAGCACCACCGCACTGTAAAAGATCTTAACCGATGGTCTGCCGCTGTTCAGCGTCATACTGGAGTCAGAACCATTGTCTTTGAATACTTCCGGATCATTCGGATTGTTGTAGCAGGGACCTGCTATCCATCCGTATTTCCAGTAGTCATCCTCGTCATCATATCGGATTGGATTTTTAATCGTCCGAATAATTTCCTGTCGGCTGCAATGATAGTGATAAAAAATCCATAAGGAAGATAACACCGTAACAACTGCGAAAAACAGCAATACAAAAACAAGCCAAATCGGACCGTCTGCAGTTAAAACAGAAATTAAGGTGAACATCAAGGCGTCCCCACAAGCCAGCATTAACAGGACTAGACTAAATGTGCGCCGGCGATTTCGATTCAATCGAATATTCAAAACGGAATCCTCACAATAGGTGTGATTAGGGAGGCGCCGTATCGTCACATATAAGCATGCCGGAATCACGGCAATGAGAAGAAGATAGCCATTGATGATGAAAGAACGCTTGGGACTCATCAGATAAGCACTTAAAGCGATAAGAAAAGGAATGACATACCAGATCGGACGTACGATGCTTTCCTTCATATGTGCCGCTATCGTAATATCAATTAGCTTTTGACTCCCGTTTACGATCGGCCATGAACGCTCTTTTTTGAGTTCTTTCATGAGACGATTCGCTTTACGAAGCGGAAGCTCATAAAGCATGAGCATCACAAATATCAGCAAGGAGTACAGCAGAAGCCACATATTCGGCAGGATAAGACGTGTCAAAGCCAGACCGGTGTTGATCCATAGAACAATTCGAAACTCTTTTCGAAACTGCTGATTAATTTCCTGTACCTGCGTATCTCGAGATTCCCATTCCGGAATGGATACCAGAAACATCTTGCCGCTGCGGTACTCCCCACTCTTACGCATAGACAAGTAAATACACAAATTAATAAACAAACAGACAATCGTAAACAGAAAATTCATCATACATACACCTCTTTGTATTATTGATTATAATACAAATAATACATATGTCAATAAAAAGTACTGTTCTCACAGTACTTGAATTAATTTTTCGATTTTGTGACTTGTGCTAGGAGTATGGTTGAATCATCTTCACGGATCTGTTTTTTCAATATATCCATGAAGCAATTAATTTGTTCCTTGGCAGAACCCTTTTCACGATTCTTCATCCAGCTCATGATCTCATCCATATAAACACCGTCTGAAGCCATCAGGAAAACATCCTCCTCCTGCAGTTCTACAATGAAGTAATCCGGCTCGCTTGAGGCAATAATGCCTACCGGCAGTGCACTGCTTGAAATTTCATGTAGGTCTCCCGCACGGATCAGATAGGTCGGACATGCTGCTGCTTTTGAAATATATGCTGCACCCCGCATCCGGTCAAATGTAATCACATCAAGCGTCGCATATGTGTCACTTTGAAGCAGCCGATTAATACAGCAAATTGCCCGATCCTGAGCAATTCCGCTGGACATCATCCGCTGAAAAATATCAGTAATCAGATGAGATGCCTGTGCTGCTTTTGATCCGTGCCCCATCCCATCACTGATCATACAGACCACATTCTGACGATACCGATATATGGAAAAGCAATCACCGCTTTTATCACTGATGTTTTTTAAACTGTCAGCATAAGCATCAATATAATACGGAACGGCACTATCCAGTACAATGTGATGGCAGGCCTTATGGAATTTACGGGTTTGATCATCAGCAATGACCAAGCGGCTTTTTACAAGAACCTCCAAAAGCGGAATCAGCGTAGTCTTAATCTCATCGCGCTTGATATTTCGTATTGTGACTTCAATATGAATATTCCCGTTTTCCATTTCCTCAAACAACAGATCCTCTACCTCATATTGATATCCTTCCAGCGCATCCAAAATTTTCAGCCGCCGATCATCATAATCTGTGTTCACCCGCATTTCGGCAGCCGTATATGAAAGAGCCTGTGACATATTTTGAAGCATTTCTCCCTGAATATCACTGGTTTCCATATAGAAATTAGACAGGGCATCAAAGATAGCAGAAAAATTATGTAATTTTAAATTCATATCTCGAAGCGCCAAATTCTGTGAAATAGAAATCGGCTCACGATCCTCGGCTAAAAAAGGTAACAGCCGCTCTTTATAAAGTAGAGTTAGGATCATCATGATGATGAAAACGGAAATTGCCGAGCTATTTGTCGCCAAAAACAGAGCAGCTATCGTAATAAAGATGAGCTGGAATAGCTTTCTCCCCTGATAGATACTCAAGCAAGCCAGCAGAACCAGCCAGGGACCACCTATCGGAAATGGTGTCATCAAAAATTGAAACAGCAGAATCAGACATACTTCTTCCCGATTCGAGCTGAGCGCTGCCAAGGTCAGGATCACGATTCCCGTACCAAATTGATAACCCTCTGGGATCCATGGCATGATCAAGAGAAACAGCGCATACAGCAATAGCGGATATACCGCCTTGCTGATTGAGCAAGTCTTTTTTGTCCAATGATAACCGGTCTGCACAAGATAGGTATATAACGCGGTGAAGCCCAGAATAATCACACCTTCTCGCAATGTTACCGGCAATGCCAACAGATAAGGGATGCACAGCATCGTGCATAATCCGGTCAGCGCCTGATAAATATTACGCTCCATAAACTTGATAATCTGTATGCAAAGACAAAATGCCGAAAACAATACGGCAAACATATACGCATTCACAACATTTACAGCCGTCCCCGCAATGAGGATTCCTGCCATCGCATAAATCCATCCCCGCGCATTCTTCATAAAAGCGTAAGTCAAATATGGAAATACAAAACAGATCGTCCACGGATCAGGCACTAATCCAATCAGCAGCGCCGGTACTAGGAAAGCAGCTTCATGCTTCGCTGCGATACTGTTTTGAATGGATTCTTTTTTCAAGAGGTGTTCCATCAATATCTCTCCTTTACTGTAATTTGTATTGTAAAGAAGATTTTTTACAAATTCTGTCGAATCATGTATGGCTTCTTTGTATATGATCATTCCAGAAAATGCAGGAGCCGTGTTTTGATTCTCAAAAAGAGTTCACTATTTACATCAATATGTGCTTTCACTTCAATAATTCTCGCTGTATTAATGAATTTGGCATCATTCATAAATAATACACTCTCCTTCACCAGTCCAGGAATTAACCCAATCTGCATCAAATGCTTTTTCCCGCATCCCGTTTCCTCCTGATAAGCCTGCGCATAGGTAGCTGCATTGCTCGACATGGGTATGACGAAGGCTTTGCCATGGAAAATCTTTAAAATCACGCCGAAATGCTGAAAACCGGCTTCATTGATAAAGGCATCCCCAAAATCCAAAAAGCACACATCACCCTCTGCAATATGAATGCCCCTTTCCATACAGGAATAGCACTGTGACCAATCTCGAAAGTTCTGTTCGCTGATCATTTTGGCTACTCCCTCGCGAAGCGGCAGCGCTTCATATTCCGCACTTCGTTCTTCAATATAATCCCTGCGCAGCTTCGGCCAAGCGCTAACTTCTTTCATCTGATACGTTGATGGATGCTTCAGCAGCGCCTGCAGTTTTTTTACTTCCATCCTTGTATACCTCCCCCCCTTTTCTATACGAACAAATGTAAAATAACCTAAAAAAAGAATGATGATTTCTCATCACTCTTTTGGATTTATCTCATTCACCTTAAATTCTCTGGTTTTATCAATGTCTTTATTTTCATCCTTGGGCTGAAGCATCAGCTTTAAACGATTTAATACCGATAGGATCGGATGATAGTTCGGTGAAATCATTCCTGATGTTTCGATAAAAATTTCTACAATCACCGCAATTACAAACAGACAGGAAAGTCCCGCCGCCTTATTAATGATGTAGATATAGGCAGTCACACCAAACATTGCGGTTACTGCATATAAAATCAAAACAGTATTGCGATGACCGAACCGCTGCATCAGCTTATGATGCAGATGATTCTTATCTGCTTCGGAAAATTTTTTCCCGCTTAACATTCGCCTCAATATCGCCGATATTGTATCGACGATCGGCACCGCTAACAGCAGGATCGGCAGTCCTAGGGTAATCAGTGTCGAGCTTTTGAAGCCCATCAGTGAAATTGCGGAAATCATAAAACCGAGAAACAACGCTCCGCAGTCACCCATAAAGACGGAAGCAGGATGCGTATTGAAAATCAGGAAACCAAGCGTAGCGCCTGCCAGAATCAGCGACATCATCGTAATTTCATCACGGCTCTCGATCGCGGACAGTGAAGCAATCACTACCAGAATAATCACACCTAAGCCTGATGCGAGACCATCAAGCCCGTCAATGAGATTTACCGCATTGGTGATTCCGACAACCCAGAAAAACGTTACAACCGTCGTGACGATTCCCATATTGATCGTTATGCAAAACGGCAGACGAATAACATCCAGATAGACATTGCCATACCACATCAAGACGATCGCCGCTACCACTTGAAAGCTCAGCTTATAAATCGGTTTCAGATTGTCCATATCATCGATCAGTCCTCCGATAAACATGATCGTTCCCCCGATCAGGATACCGTTTAATGACGTATCTACCTTCATGTACATAGCCATAGATATAATGAAAGCGATGTATATGGCTACACCGCCCACTCTTGCCATAGGTTTTTTATGTATCGTCCGCTCATTCATCTCAGCATAGATATTCAGTTTACAGCCGATTATGTTCAGGACTGGCGTCGCAAGAACCGAAATGATAAAAGGCACGACCAAATATTGAAGCCAATCCATATAATCACCTCTTATTCATCATTTTGCCAAGTGCAGATTCTCCAGCATAATTCCAGTACCTTCCGCTACACAGCGAAGTGCATTCTCCGCTACATACACCGGTACATGCAATTCATTGCGCATCAGTTCATCAATGCCGTGAAGCAGCGCTCCGCCGCCGGTCAATACAATACCGCGTACAACGATATCGCTGGACAGCTCCGGCGGAGTCTGTTCCAAAACCGTTTTCGCTGCACGGACGATGTTCTGTAAATTTTCACGAATACTGGCTTCGATTTCTTCACTGGTCAAGTTAATCGTATGCGGCAGCCCCGTAACCAGATCACGTCCGCTGACTTCCATGACGTCATGGCGGGAACCCTTCCACGCCGTTCCAACTTTTTTCTTTACTTCTTCAGCCGTACGATCACCAACCAACAATTTCTTTTCTTCTTTTAGATATTTGATAATATCACGGTCAAGTGTATCACCGGCAACCTTCAATGAAGTGCTGGATACAATTTCACCGAGTGAAAGAACCGCAACATCGGTTGTACCGCCGCCGATATCCAAAACCATGCATCCGCTTGGCTTGCTGATATCGAGACCGGCACCGATTGCGGCCACTTTCGGCTCTTCCTCGATAAACACCTTTTTCGCTCCGGCACGATATGCCGCATCGCGAATCGCGTTACGCTCAACACTGGTGATATTGGAAGGACAACAGATTAAGATAGAAGGACGTTTGAACATACCTTTGATGTTCAGCTTTTTCAGGAAGAATTCAAGCATGATCTCCGTAACTTCAAAATCCGCAATTACGCCATCTTTTAATGGACGGATCGCAATGACGCGGCCCGGAGTTCTACCCAGCATTTCCTTTGCTTCAGAGCCGGCTGCCAAACATTTCTTGGTATCCGCATCAATCGCAACTACCGAAGGTTCATCTATAACGACACCTTCTCCTTTAACATATATCAATAAGTTCGCTGTTCCTAAGTCGATCCCAACTTCTTTAGAAAACATAAAAAAATCCTCCATCATACGAGTATATACATTATATCATAATTTTTTAAAGGATAAAATAGTAAATAAAATAGTACCCGCATGGGTACTATTTTATTTCACTGGCCTTTTGATTATAGATACTTTCCGGATCGATAATCTTACCATTTTTCACAACCGCAATATGGACATGATTGCCCAGATCCTTGTTGTATATATTGGTGGAAGCCTGGGAAATTACATCACCCTGCTTAATCACATCACCTTTTTTCAGTTTGGTATCAGACAGGGACTGATAGGTGATGGTTACATCACCAGTCTTAATCACGACGGTCTTGCCGAACAGCGCATCATCGCGTACATCACTCACCGAGCCGCCGTATATTGCGATGACATCAAAGCTCTGGTTGTCCATCGCATAGTCAATTCCCTGATTGGGACGATACACACCTTCAAATTCAGAGATGCTTTCCACATCACCAGCTTTGCCGTCATAATAATCCAACACGATCTTGCCTTCACCATTGTAAGGCCGAATCGCTTTCTCACTGGTCGGCGGCAGTGTGATAACCGGAATCTTCGCTTCTGCGAACACGGATTGATCCTCCGGTTTATTCTGATTCTGCATATAGCTGTATGACAGAATGCCGACACTGAGCACCAGCACTGCACTGAATCCCAGTAACACATATCGTCTTGCTTTTTTATTGCCCTTTTTCGTATAGGAATACACATTATCACCTCTAGTGATGATTATGCCCTGCATACAGGCTCCTTATACCTATCTTTTTTCCAATTTTACCCCAGTGTAATAATGAAGCAAAATCTCTTTGTATCCCTTTCCGGCTTTCGCCATCCCTTCCGCACCATACTGACTCATACCGATGCCATGTCCAAAACCAGCTACCTGAAAAGAAATATCGCTCCCGCTCATCGTAACCGTAAACTTATTGGAACGAAGATTCAGTTTCTCGCGAAGCTCTCGGCCGCTGAAAGTGATAGAATCGATCATAATTGATTTCACATATCCGGAATCATAACGCTGAATATCAGTAATGGACTGAATGGGATTCAAAAATCCCAGCTTTTGCGCTATCTGTGATGCAGTAAACTCCTGAACCTGGATCAGCTCATCATTCACTTGTGCATCCCAAGGGGAATCCACCGATACCAGATAGGGTGTACTTTTCTCCCAATACTCTCCGGCGTTATTCGTTTTCCCATCACAGCTTGAAAAAAAGGCGGCAGTTATATAGTCTCCGTCATATGTAAGTACTTCACCCTCGGTCGCTTTCACCGCGGCTTTGATCTTCGCAAGATTGGTTTCATAGCTGTCACCCCACTGTGCTTTCAGCTCATCGTCGCTCTTATACACCTGTGAGCTGGTTGTATCATCCACCATCAGATTGCGCTGCAGAGCGAATGTACGAGCTGCGACGCTCTGCGCTTTCAAAGCTTCGCTCTCAAAGCGTACCGGCATTTCCGATGCCACTACACCACGCACATAGTCCTCAAGATCAATCGTAAGCATCGTACCGTCGCTGCGCTCAACCGCTACTGTATGCTTATTTGCGAGAACTTCCTTCTTCGCATCTGTTTTTTTTGGCGGTGATGCCTTCTCATGCACCGATTTCCCCGACAAATCAAGCCACATCAAAAAGGCCGTCACCGTCATCATCAGAACTGTCAGCAGCTTGATTCCATTCCGCAAAAAAATCACCTTCATACAGTAAAGATATGAGGGTGATTTCAGTTATATGTCATCGGGCATGCAGTTTCTTGCGAAACTCGCTCGGTGAAATTCCATAAAATTTCTTAAAGACTTTATTGAAATAAAACTGATCATCCATACCGACCAATGAAGAAGCTTCTTTGATCATCATATGCGGCTCGCTCAACAGCTCCAATGCTTTTTTCATTTTCAGCTCATTGATAAAATAAATAAGATTCTTACCGGTTTCATTTTTAAACATTCGACTTAAATAACTTTCATTCATTTCAAAATGATCTGCGATCATTTTCAGAGTCAGCTTATTCTTATAGTTTGTATTGATATAATCAATGATATCACTGATATCCTGGCGATACTTGATACTGCCCTTATCCTTCAACCACAACTCAATTTGGACAAAGCTGTCCCAAACCATTTCACTGAGCGATGCAATGCCCTCACATTCACGAATATCCCGCTTACGTTCATCGTAGCTGCTGGCATTGCGCGAGCCTTTCATAATTTCATTACCCTCAACATTGTTGAGAATGAAAATAAAGTACTCCTTTACCGCATCAGGGCGGATGTAATGCTTCCGCATATATTCCAACGTCTGCCGCAGCAGGCGCAGTACAGCGATGAAATCCCGCTCACTCATTTTATTCATGATATCCAAATGATAGTCAATCGCATTCATGTCCAAGTCTTGAAAAGGATGCATATCTGCGGATTCAATCAATACCCGGTCTCCCACGTAAAAGCGCATTTCATGCAGCTCCAACAGTTTTTCATACAGGGTAAACAGCTCCATCCTGGATTCACTGACCGAGGATAGTGAAATAGAAACATTCAGATGCATCGCAGCTTCTACTTGTTTCATAATGTCACTGCATATCGATACAGCTTGATGGCGGTTCTCACTGTCAAGAATCAGCAATCCTGAATGATTAGATAGAAAAACCGAACGGTATCGGATCGAAGGCGGTATCATCTGTTTGATACATTCAAAAAGACGCTGTTTCAGTAACGCATGATCCTTGATCTGGTTTCGATACATCAAATTGATATTGTCGATACGAAAATAGGCCAGCTGATACGGAATATTCAAGCTGCCATAGCGGGATCTGCTTAATACCGCATTAAATTGTTCACTCGTCACATCATGATGATTTTTGCGCAGGATCAAATACTGGCGCAGCTTATCCATGATCGCTTCTTCCTGAATCCGTAAATTCTCATAGCTGGACAAATAAGCTTTCTTATATTCTTCCATCGCTTCCAGCAGCAGCGGCGGTGTGAGCGATCCGCGAAGCAAAAAATCATACGCTCCAGCCTTCATTACGGAACGTACCAGATCAAAATCCGAATGATCACTTATTGCCAAGATTAAAATATGCGGATACTCACGCTTTATCATACGGATAAAAGCAACTTCATCCGCACCGGTATGATAGAGACAGCAAAACATCATATCATACATTTTGCGCTGTACCTCTCGCAGTGCTTCTTCCCTCGTAAAAACACTGGATGAAATCTGACAGTTCACATCTGACCAGCGGATCATCTCTTTTAGTCCATCACAAAAATCCTTTTCTTGATCGACAATCAGAATATCAAACATAGCTTCTCCCCTCCATGGATGATGCAATGATAATCAAAATCCTACATGGCTTTCCACATCACAAAGCTCATTAGAAACTGCGCAACCACATAGGCTAGTCCCATGGACAATAGAAGCAGCAGTGTCTGCACTTTTGCGGGCTTTCTTACGTCGGTAAATCGTTCAAAGCGAACAGAACTCAAGGCATAAAAGCTGGCGACAAACGACAGCAGATAAACCGCAATAGAAAGAATATTATATAACATAAGAAAATCCTCCATCTATATCTATTATAATCGCGTATGCTTCAAAGTGCAAAATATTTCATATTATGAACGAAATATTACATATGTCTTAGCTTTCACCGCAGTTTTTACCGATGGAAATGTATGATGTCAGCCATAGGATACCAAAACAAAAATAGCAGTTTATGAAATTTTTAATGTTAACCTTTCTTAAGCTCTTGCTTTTTATATTGAATCATCTTAGCTGAAACCATGTTCAACGTTAGTATTCTCAATTCGTCTTAACTAGAAATATCAAAAAAGAAGGTATCCGAGATACCTTCCTATTTTTGTTCGCGATATGATGTAGCGTAGATGGATGCCCCATGAAAAATCATAAAGAAACAAAGCGCAGTCTGTACCCAAAAAATGGTATAGTCAAGCATGCCGTGAATAAATGTAACAGTGATCATACCTAAAATCAGCGCGAATAATCCCATGTCATATTTCTTACGGTACAGCTGCCATATTTCTTTAAAGCTGCTCGCAAGATAGATCAACGCCATCAATGTTCCGATAATACCGAAGCTCATAAGCGGATCGAGAATGATATTGTGAGCATGCTGTGTCTTATGACCCTTGTAAAGCTTATACGTAAAGAAGTACGTCAGAGCTCCCTGACCCAAAAGCGGATGCAGTTTAATTCCCTTGACCGCAGCGCGCCATATTTTAAAGCGTACGCCAACATTGCGTTTTAAATAAGCAATACGCGGAATATACTGCGGCTTCCAAGCAAAGAAACCGATTACCCCAACGACACCGATACCTACTAAGCCCAGCATTATCTTATTTTTATGCAGAATCAAAATCAGTGCAACTCCGGCGATCAATGCAGGCCATGCCGTACGGCAGCCGCTGATATATAAGATAAAGGCATTGACAAATATCGCTGCCAAATAGAAAATTTGCTGTTTTTTTACTTTGATCTGATAAATTTTATATACACACATCAAAATTACAAATTCTATCATCATTGCATAGTAATTAGAATTGAAAAATCCTACGTGTACCCGATATTCACGCTTTGCCGCTATCGGCAGGGTAAAGATATTCCATTTTAACTGTACTACAATGTAATAAGTATATTCAAACACTGCATAAACAGCACACAGAAGTGACATGACGATAAAGATATCCATCAACACTTCCAGCAGCGGTTTGGTAACTACGGTCCGATAATAAAGCACAAACAACAGCAGCAGCAGAATGCCGATACCTAGCACTGCCCCTAACCAGTTCCCATATACAAGCGCTACGATCGTTATCAGCACACTGAACCCTAACAACACATAAGCCTTGGGCACATGCTTCACCGCATACATCAGGCGGCCCTTCATTGCTGCCTTGGCTACGGCCCACAAAATAACCGGAACGGTTATAAAATAGGGAAGGAATAGACTGACACCAACAATAAAAACAGTTTTTTCATCACTTGAACACTGTTTGGGAAAGCTTTTGATCGACTGCAATATTTCTGTCATAGTATTCTCCTTAAAATCTCACATATTATAACATTCTCAAGTAAAAACTTCAATTCTTCCAAGAAATAGAAAAGCATACTCGAAGGTATGCTTAATTAACTATTTTGATACTGAGAAATCTGATTCTGATAATTGGTTATATTATCCTGACACTCCCGCGCTTTGCGGTTCAACTCATCAATAGAAGCTTGGGTTGGTGGATTTGGATTATTGTTCTTGAATTTTGCCAAATTCTCCTGTGCATTCGCTAATTCCGTTCGCATTGCTTCAGTTACGTTTTCTTCTCCTCCGGCATCATCAATCGCTTTCTGAGCCTCAGCTACTTTATTTTGCAAAGTGTTCAAGGAGGTATTATACGCATTCAGTTCTTCCTGCTTGGTGTTCACCTGACTGATATAATCATTGTATTTGGTACGCTCCTGCTCAATCAAGCCCTGCAGCGTTTTTATTTCGGCTGAATGATCATCCTTCGGTGTTTCCTTCTCTTCTTCTTTATCCTCTGTTTTCTTCGTAGTTTTCTTCTTGGTTTTCTTTTTCGTCACATCGGTGATTTTATCATCATCTGCTTTTTTATCTTTGAAGAATGAGTTATACACCAAAACACCACCGGCAATCAAAGCGATGACGGAAGCAACCACAATCGTGATAATAACCGTCTTATTCAGCTTTTCATCCTTCTTCTTGCCTTTTTTCGGCTTCTTATCTTTTTTCTGCTTTGGTTTTTTATCTTTATTGCGATGCAGTTCAAAACGCGGATCATCATCCTCCGCATCTTCATCCAATTGTGAGAAATCTAAGTTCTGGGTTTGACCGCCTGATTCCTCCTTTGGCTTAACTCCGCTTACCGGCATGATCGTTAAGGTTTTATCTTCCAGCTGATCTCGTGACATCACCTTGGTGCGGTCACAGCGATTGATCAGTGCGGTATCTTCAAATTGATCAGATACCGGCTCATATTGGTTTGCTTTTGTATTATATTCGTCTTGTACTTCTTCCGATTCCCGAAGCTGTTCTGCTGCTTCATCCTGTTCATATTCTTTGATCATTTTCATTAATTCTAACTCATCCGACGACAGTTCGTCTTTGCGGTTTTTGTTGTCAAACATAGTAAAAACCTCCTATCCGTACTTCAAATCCATATAATATCATAAGAAAGAAGAATTGCAAGTTCTGGGGAATTTTCACACATCATCACATGTTTTTATCTTTTTCTTATAAAATTATATCATACCAGTATCATATATGAAAATATTTGATTGACAAACCCCCTCGTTTGGAGAAAAATGAAAGTGGTAAAACGGAGGGTTTTTATGTTTAATAATTTGAGCGGCCTTAAACGGTATCTGGTCATTGCTGCAGGCTCCATCATTTTTTGCGCCGGTCTGAATCTATTTATTGTGCCGGTTGATCTTTATAACGGAGGCGTAGTCGGAGTCGCTCAGATCCTGCGTACCATCATGGTACAAACCTTGCATCTGCCGATTCCCTCCAACGTTGATGTTTCAGGCATCATAAATTTTCTAATTAATGTGCCGCTGCTTTATCTGGCTTACCGGCAGCTTGGACGAAAGTTTTTCTGCCGTACGATCTTCAGCGTTATTGTGATGACGATTTTCATGTCCGTTATCCTGATTCCGGAAAAACCGATCATGGCTGACCGCTTATCTGCCTGTTTGATTGGCGGCATGATCACAGGAGTCGGAGTTGGATTGATTCTGCGCGCAGGAGCCTCCGGCGGCGGTATCGACATTTTGGGTGTTTATTTAACCCTAAAACGAAAAGATTTTAGCATAGGAAAAATGAATCTTATCTTCAATGCCATGGTTTATGTTGTGTGTGCTGTTCTATTTGATTTGAATACCGCGCTTTATTCCGTTATGGTCTCAGGTGTCTTCTCCCTGGTCGTTGATCGCATCCATTATCAAAACATCAATATGAGCGTTATGATTTTTACAAAAGAGACTAATCTGCATGAAAAGATTTTATTTGAGCTCCACCGCGGTGTTACTTATTGGGACGGGGTAGGCGCATACACCGGAGAATATACACATATCCTGGTAACCATTATTTCAAAATATGAAATCAATCATCTAAAACGGGCTGTTCTTGATGTTGATCCAAATGCATTTATCATACTGAATGAAGGACTTCAGGTATTAGGAAATTATGAAAAGCGATTATAAAAAAGCCGGCGATCACCGGTTTTTTTCTTCGTCCAGTAAAGACAGCAGCTCTTGAATCGGCAGCGGGCGATAGAAATAGAAGCCTTGTATAATGTCGCACCCCGCTTCTTTCAGAAAATCTACATATTCTTCTGTTTCCACACCTTCGGCAATCACTTCCAAATGAAGCTGTTTAGCCAGTTTAATCACCGTTTTGATGATATTGCCGGTTTTCTCAGTCAGCGGATCAGCAAAGAATTGGCGATCCATTTTCAGAATATCCAGTTGGGAATTGATCAGGACGCCAAATGAAGAATACCCGTTTCCAAAATCATCGAGCAGACAGGTAAATCCCTCTTTCTTAAAATCATCAATAACATTAACAAGCTGCTGAGAATCATTCAGAGAAATGCTTTCCATAAGCTCAAACTGTATGTATTTTCGGGGAATCTGATAACGATTGTAAACTTCCATATAATCTGACATCATCTTTGTATCATAGAAAAATGACTGTGAAATGTTAAAGCTGATGGGTACTATCGGCAATCCCTTTTTTAAACGTTCAGCTATTAGATCACAGCAAACCTCAAAAGTCTGAATATCCAGCATACGGATATAATTGTTTTGGTTGAGGATCGGCAGAAAGGAACTCAACGGCACCATATTACCAGCCTCATCAAACCAGCGTATCAATGCTTCAGCGCCGATTACTTTATGATCATGCAGGCACACTTTGGGCTGCAGATACACTACAAATTCTTTGTTTTGATATGCCCTTGAAACTCTTTCTTCCATTAAATAGGGATTCATAAATGCATCATAGAATTCCTGCTTAAATATTTCCGAACAAAATGAACGGTTACGAATAGTCGGTGCGCTTAATCGTCCTACATTCGCATATGCCTGAGCCTGATAATAATCTACGGTATCATCGTTTATATCATAAACACCAAAGGATAAATAAATATTTTTATATAGATAGGGATTATCTATTTCAAAGATCACATCAACAAATGGTGCAAAAAACAACTCTTCGAACTTTGTTGAATCCATATTCAACAGCATCGTAAAATTATCCGCATAACTGCGTGTCACGTAACCCTTATCACCGATAAAATCAGCCAAACAATGCAATACATCTGCCAGCATCTGATCGCTTTTTTCTTTTCCATGCAGGGTGTACAGATTACGGAATTGCTTGATATTCGCGCAGACCAATGAACAGGGTCCAACCCCGCTTTTTACTATTTCATCATATTTCTGTCTCAGCCATGCTTCCGTTTTAATCGTACCTTCAGACCGTTCCGATTGATTCATACGTTCTCCTTTTATTACATGAATATCATCTTGTCGAATATATGCTGCGAAAGATAAAATTCTCATTTTATGTAATAATAGCTTCTGAACATATTATATTATAAAATAGCTGCTTAATCAATTTTAGGTTTGATGATTGAAAAAAACAACAGTCATGATAACTGTTGTTTATTGTCCTACACGGATTCGATTTATCGCTTTTTCTAAAGCGATCTGCGCCCGTTCCATATTGGTTTCAGAATCAATTTTCGCTAGCCTCGCTTCGGCCCGTTTCCGTGCTTCTTCTGCTCGCTTCAAATCGATTTCGCTTTTTCCTTCAATGGCATCACACAGGATTCGGCATGCATTGTCCTGAAATTGAAGAATTCCTCCGGAAACGGCATAGTCCTGATATTCACCTTTGATCTTCAGCTGCAGCCGGCTGGTCGCAAGCATCGCCACAATCGGCATATGATTGGGAAGCAGTGTGCGTTCGCCATCCACGGTTCTTACGTGAACCGCTTCTGCTTCAGTTTCAAGATATAATCCTACGGGCGTGATAATCTTTACCTGGATCATACTATTCACCTAAAGTTTTCGCTTTTTCTACAACTTCTTCAATTGTACCGGCGAACATAAATGCCTGCTCCGGCAGATCATCGTATTTGCCATCCAGCAATTCCTTGAAGCTTCGCACTGTTTCTTCCATTGGTACATAGCGTCCCTGCATACCGGTAAATTGTTCCGCCACGTTAAATGGCTGCGACAGGAAATTGCGGACACGACGGGCACGGTTTACAACTACCTTGTCCTCTTCACTTAATTCGTCCATTCCGAGAATGGCAATAATGTCCTGCAATTCTTTGTAACGCTGAAGCAGGCTTTGAACACCGCGTGCAACCTCGTAGTGATCGTCACCTACTACCTGCGGATCCAGTACTCGAGAATTGGATTCCAGCGGATCAACTGCCGGATAAATACCGAGTGCCGCAATGCCTCGATCCAGTACGGTTTTCGCATCCAGATGAGAGAACGCGGTTGCCGGAGCCGGATCGGTCAAGTCATCCGCAGGTACATAGATTGCCTGCACGGACGTGATAGAACCGTTCTTGGTCGATGTGATACGTTCCTGAAGCTGTCCCATTTCTGTGGCCAGCGTCGGCTGATAACCGACGGCTGAAGGCATGCGGCCCAGCAGTGCGGACACTTCTGAACCAGCCTGGGTGAAGCGGAAGATATTATCGATGAACAGCAATACATCCTGATGATCGCTGTCACGGAAATGCTCCGCCATCGTGAGTCCGGATAAGCCAACCCGCATGCGGGCTCCCGGAGACTCATTCATCTGACCGTATACCAACACCGTCTTATCTAAAACGCCGCTGTCTTTCATTTCATGATACATGTCGTTTCCTTCACGGGTGCGTTCTCCAACACCGGTAACAACAGACATGCCCCCGTGTTCCTTGGCGATATTGTGAATCAATTCCTGGATCAGAACAGTTTTGCCGACACCGGCACCCCCAAATAATCCAATCTTACCGCCCTTGGCATATGGGCACAGCAAGTCAATGACCTTGATTCCGGTTTCCAGAATCTCTGTTCCGGTCTGCTGTTCATCAAAAGCCGGTGCGTCGCGATGGATCGGCATCCGCTTTACACAGCTATCCAGCGGCGGTAATTCATCAATCTCATCCCCGAGCACGTTGAACATGCGGCCCAAAACTTCTTTGCCTACCGGTACCTGAATCGGTGCGCCGGTATCAATCGCTTCCATTCCACGAACTAATCCATCCGTGGAACCCATGGCAATACAGCGAATGTGATCATCACCGACATGCTGAGCAACCTCCACAACAAGTTTTTTGCCGTCCGCCAACGGAATATCAATAGCATTCAACAGGGAAGGCAGTTCATTTTCAAACAATACGTCAACAACAGGTCCGATGACCTGTACTACTTTTCCTATATTTGACAAAGCTTTCACTCCTTTCACTCGAGTGCGTTGGCGCCGCCGACAATTTCCGTTATTTCCTGGGTAATCGCTGCCTGGCGCGCCTGGTTATACTGCAATTCCAATGTCGTACGCAGCTCATCCGCATTATCGGTAGCCGTCTCCATAGCGGTACGGCGGCTTGCCTGCTCACTCGTTTTGGTTTCCAGATAATAGCTGAATAAGAGTGAACGAACATACATTGGTACTAAGGTGTCCAATATCTTATCCCCTTCCGGTTCAAAGATGGTATCTCTGGTAATTTGCTGTTCATCAGCTTCTGCTTCAATCGGCAGCAAAGTAACCAGCTGCGGTTCAAACGTAACGGCATTTTTAAAATGCGTGTATAAGATACGAATCGATGCAATTTCCTGCCTGCAGAACATCGCAAGCGCCTCATCCGCAAGCGATGCAATCATTCCATAATCATTGTCATCCATTCCCGAGACGGTTTTGATGACGCGGAAAGAACGATGATGAATCCATCCCTCACCGCGGCTTCCCACCATGATAATCGGATCATCTTCACCAATTTCTTCCTGAATCATACGATATACATTGGCATTGTATCCGCCGCATAATCCCATATCACTGGTAAAGACAATCGTTAACGGCTTACCCTCAGCATTCGCTTTCAAAAACGGATGCTTGGAAAATTTGATCGTCGGCAGAATTTCACTTACAGTTTCCTTAAAGTAATACGCATATTCACGGTTTTTCTCCATGTGCTCTTTCTGCCGTTTCAGCTTACTGGCAGCAACTAACTGCATCGCTTTGGTGATCTTACTGGTCGATTCAACCGAACGGATTCGTGTTTTGATAGCCAGTTTATTGACAGCCATGGTTTATCCTTCCAGCTGCGCAAATTCAACAGCGAACGCATCCAGCGCTTTTCTGATTTCCGAATCCAGGCTTTCATCGATTTTCTGTTTTTCTTCCAGCTGCTTCATAATTTCCTGATGGTTCCGTTCGATATAAGCATGCATTTCCTGTTCATATTTAGAAATTTTAGCCACCGGAATAGATTTTAGATATTTATTCTTCGCTGCAAATAAGGATAATACCTGCTGCGGCATGGTCAGCGGATCATATTGCTTCTGAACCAAAAGCTGAGTCAGTCGCTCTCCATGATCCAATGTGGCTTTGGTCGCCGCGTCCAGATCGCTTCCGAATTTTGCGAATGCCTGCATTTCCCGATACTGAGCCAGTTCCAGCTTTAATGAACCGGATACCTGTTTCATCGCTTTGGTCTGTGCCGCAGAACCTACGCGTGATACCGAAAGTCCGGAATCAACGGCTGGACGAACACCGCTGTTAAACAGCTCAGTCTGCAAGAATATCTGTCCGTCTGTAATTGAAATAACATTGGTTGGAATATAGGCAGAAATATCACCTGCCTGCGTTTCGATGATCGGCAGCGCAGTCAAGGAACCGGCTCCGTATTCATCGCTCATTTTCGCCGCCCGCTCCAGCAGTCTGGAATGCAGATAGAAAACATCGCCCGGATATGCTTCACGTCCCGGCGGACGTTTCAACAGTAATGACATGGTTCGATAAGCGACCGCATGTTTACTTAAATCATCGTAAACAATCAGAACATCCTCACCGTTTTCCATCCATTCCTCTCCGATAGCACAGCCCGCATAAGGAGCGATGTATTGAAGCGGTGCCGGCTCACTGGCCGTACTGGAAACGATGGTAGTATAGCTCAATGCATCGTGGGTACGCAGCTTTTCGACAATCTGCGCAACCGTAGACGCCTTCTGTCCGATTGCAACATAAATGCATTTGATTCCGGAGTCCTTTTGATTGATGATCGTATCGATCGCAATCGCAGTCTTTCCGGTTTGACGATCGCCGATGATCAATTCACGCTGACCACGGCCAATCGGTATCATAGAGTCAATGATTTTGAGTCCGGTCTGCACCGGCTGATGTACTGATTTACGCGTCATGACCCCTGGCGCTACACGCTCAATCGGACGGCGTTTATTCGTTGTAAACGGCACTCCGCCATCAATCGGCTGACCCAGAGCATTGACGACACGTCCTAAAAGCTCATCACCGACCGGAACCTCTACGATCCGTCCGGTGCGCTTAACCTCGTCACCCTCTTTGATTCCCGAATCTTCGCCCATGAGCACCGCTCCGACATGATCCTCTTCCAGGTTCAGCACCATTCCGTATACATCATGCGGAAACAATAAAAGCTCACCGGCCATTGCGTTTTCCAAACCATGCACCAACGCGATGCCGTCTCCGATCGTGATTACCGTACCGGTTTCTCCAACCTCCAGCTTTTCATCATAGTGCTTGATCTGCTCTTTAATAATTTTACTGATCTCTTCAGGTCTTAAACTCACAGCTTTCACCTCACTTACAGGACTGCGCTGTCAACCGTATTGCGCATCCGATACAGACGTGTCTTTGCGGTATTATCCAGCACTTCATCCTTGATTTTAATCCGGAGCCCAGCCAGCAGACTTTCATCTACGCGGATCACCAGTTCAATTTTCTTCTTTGTTTTCGTTTCCAGCATTTTGATCAGATCAGCACGTTCCTGCTCATCAAGCGCATGCGCTGTGGATACATGTGCCACAACGATACCAAATGCTTCATTGTACTGCGCGATAAATGCCTTGACAATATCAAAGATACCGCCAAATCGGTTCTTATCGATCAGCAGCTTCAGGAAATACAATATATGAAGCGTTACCTCATTTTCAAAAACCGTAGTGAGGATCGCTTTCTTGTCATCCTTCGTTACTTTGGGATGTGCCAGCACCGTCATCATTTCCGGATTGGCCTTCAGCGTATCGGCAACCTTCAAAAGATCCTGCTTATAGCTGTCCCAGTTTTTTTCTTCCGATGCGAGTTCAAACAGCGCATCGCTGTATCCGCCGGCTACTCGCTTGTCCATGATGCTTCACCAGCGTTATCAATGAAGTCCTTGACATAATCCTTATGCTTGGCTTCATCCAGTTCTTTTCCGACGATCTTCTCAGCAGCCAGAAAAGCAACTTCCGTAATCTGATCTTTGATTTCTTCCTTTGCCTGCAGTTTTTCCCGTTCGATATCCTGCAATGCCTTTTCTTTGATTTTATCGGCTTCCGCCTTTGCCTGTTTTAAAGCAGCCTGTTTTTCATCCTTGGCATGTACTTTTGCCTTATCGATGATTTCCAGCGCTTCTCCTTTCGCACCAGCCAGCTGGGTTTCATATTCCACTCGCATGGCTTCTCCAGCGGCCTTTTCATCCGCCGCGGCTTTTAGATCACCGGCTATGGCGTCTTCCCGACGTTTCAGATAATCAAGAACCTTACTCCAGAAGAATTTATATGCGATCAGCACGATTAGAAATGTCGAAATCAGTACCATAAGCATATCTGTCACATTTAAGCGCAGATAATTATCGATTGTAATTCCCATAGCTGATCACCTCCTAATTAACAGCATTCGGCTTTGATTAACCTTTCATGAAAATCAGAATCAGGGCGATGATCAGAGCGTAAATACCCGTGGTTTCGGCAAGTGCGATACCCAGTACCATGATGGAACGGATCTTACCGGCCGCATCCGGATTTCTTCCCACGGATTCCGCACCCTTACTTGCGGCAATACCCTGTCCAATACCAGGACCTAAACCAGCGATCATTGCGATACCAGCACCCAACAGTGCCATACCCTGTACAAAAGAATCGTTAAACATAACATTTTCCTCCTTGTGTTAATTACGATTACGCTTCTTCCTCAGATGCTTTAGCTTCACTTAAGAAGAAGCTTGCAAGAGTAAAGAAGATATAGGTCTGAATCAGACCAGAAAATATATCAAAATAGAAATGCAGGAACGGCGTTACGACATATCCTAAGATCGTAAACGGCCATACCGACTGTAAAAGGCTGTAAAACAAGCCCATGATGATCGTTCCGGCAAGCAGGTTGCCGAACAGACGTAACGATAGGGAAATCGGCAGTGCACAATCACCAATGATATTCAGCGGAGCCAAGAATGGGAATGGATCCAGCCATTGTTTCAAACGATTTACAAGACCGTTTTCCTTTACATTGGTGAACTGAATCAGCAGAAACATCATCAATGCCAGCGTAACGTTGACACTTAAATTTGATGTTGGTGGCTGAAGTCCCAAGAGCCCCAAAAGGTTGCTGACGGCCATCATCATGATCAAAGTTCCAAAGAACGGGATATAATGACGAGTCGATTCTTTCAGGTTGTCACCGATGATCGACTTGCATAGGCCAACAATCATTTCTGCGATCAGCAAGATCCCTTTGGGCGCCTTGCGTTCATCAGCAGTCTCAAATTTTTTGCCGACGATGATGAAGAACAGGCACAGTACCAGACCGATCATCAGCCAGTTAATAATGGATGTGTGCAGCTGTATATCCATACCGCCGATATGAATCAGCAGTCCGTCAAAGTTTTCCACTATCTAACCTCCTTCCTTATACCTTGCGGTATCAATCAGAATTGCAAGTTTGTTGCAGAGATAACCGGCCAGCAGCGCAATCGGATGAATGCCCCGCCATACGGCCAAAGCGAAAATTACGGTATACATGAGATAACGGCGCATATAGCGAGTATATGCGAAGCGCGAGGCATCCTGAAGCTCGCCGCTTACCTTCTCACTCATACGGATGATACTATTGAAGCCTAATATTCCGGCACAGCCGCCGATAACGACACCGGCACTGACGGTAACGCCGGATTTTCCAAAGATTAGTATGGAACAAAGGGCAGCGATTATCACCAGAATCACATTCAGCCGACGGATTCTTTGATATTCCTGCTGTTCTTCATTCATGACTCATCACCCGTATCTTTCAATAATTGATAAAAGCTTCCGCCGATCGCATATGCTAACAGCGCCAGCATAATGATCGGGGTTGTATGTAACACTTCATCCAGCCAATGTCCGATGAACACCGCCAGTATGGATGAGATCGCCATCATCCCGATGAAACGCATTGCCCGGTGATAATCATGCATTACTTCGTTCCGAAAATACGGTCTCCGGCATCACCAAGGCCAGGTATAATGTAGCCTTTTTCATTCAGCTTTTCGTCAAGCGCTGCCAAGTAGATATCAATTTCCGGATGCTGCTTTTCAACAGCCGCCACACCTTCCGGGGCACCGACCAAGCACACCAGTCGGATATCCTTGGCTCCCTGACGCTTTACCATATCAATGGCAGCATTGGCGCTTCCTCCGGTTGCCAGCATAGGATCGACAATGATCACGGTAGCCTCCGGCATCTGTTTTGGATACTTCTCAAAATACGGATGCGGCTCCAGCGTTTCCTCATCGCGGTACAAACCGATATGAGCGACCTTTACCGTCGGAACCAAATTGCAGATTCCACTGACCATGCCAAGTCCGGCACGCAGAATCGGAACCAAAATAACTTCTTTTTTCAGTTCAAATGTTTCACAGGTCGCAACCGGGGTTTCTATCGTAACCGGCTGCACTGGAAGATTGCGGGTAATTTCATATACCATCAAACCACCGATCTCATCCAGATTCTGACGAAAATCTTTCGTTCCTGTTTCTTTTTTACGCATCTGCGTCAGCTTATGCGTAATTAATGGATGCTTTAAAACATGCAGCATGACTTCATCTCCTTCTGTACTTATTTACATACTGCTTTCATTATAACAAACCAGTTTTTAAAATACAAAATGTTTATGACGGTTTGCCGCATGGATTGATAAATTTTTCAAATGAGCATTTGAAAAGCCACAAAGTGGCTTTCTATATAATTATTAGAGTGATTTCAGGGAGTCTTCCAGACATACCATAAAATTCTCATACGTTGGTACTTCCAGCACACTTAGCATTGCTTTATTGTCATTCAGAAACTTCGCAAACGGTTCCTGAAACAGCAGAATGTCCTCTTTTTCTTCGCTGCCGATACTCAGCATGATGAAGCATTGTACCGATTCACGGAACCAGATCATCGGTTTATCCAGAAAGAATACTGCTGCGAAGGATCTGTCCTGAAAGTTCTCCGAGGTTTTGAAGAATGCAATATTATTGCTGTTCTCTAACGGCGTCATGCGATCGCGCATTCGAATATCCGCTTCCAGCTGTTCCATTCCCGATAGCTTTTGGGCGATGCACTGCGACAACTCATGAATGATCTCGTTTTTGGTGCCGCTGATCGATAGTTGAAAGAACAGATCCTTGCGAAAGATCGCGCGATAGCGTTCCAGCATGTACGGCTTATTCTGATAAATATAGCGTACCTTCTGATAATCGCTCTCCTGTAGATAAAAATCAAAGTGAATCAGTTTCGTATGCGGCAAATGAAACCCGGAAAACGGAAGATCGGTCAGGATATAGTCATAGGTATGATCCTCGATCAGTTCCTGCTGATATTCCTCAAAGGTATCAATACTGCGGGCAAAGCGCGGAAACTGCTTAAACACCGTTTCGGCAATCGCCAGAGCGACATCACGTCCAACCGTTGCAATGACTGCGATTCGATTGTCTCTGCTGTAAGTCTTGTCAATTCGCGATAGTGCAGCCATAAACAGGTAAGCCATGTACATCACTTCGCAGCGATTGATTGGAAAACCAGTATAATTTTGGATATAGTCACAGCACAGAACCGCGTATTCCACCGCAATCGGACATTTCTTGTTGACCAGATCACCGGAGATATAGTCAATAATTAAATTATACTCAAAACGAACTTTCATAGAAACAAAATGGAAGTCGAGCTGTTCCTTTAAATGTTGATCATACAGCAGCTCCTGTGTGCCGGTTTTTTCATAGATGTAATGAAGCGCCTCATCAATCAGCATCATACCTTCATCAAGGCGCTTCTTTACGTGTACTTCCTGATACGAGAGGATGTTTCTAAAGCCAAGCATAATGATCGCTATGAAGGTGATATCTTCCGGATGTACTTCAAAATGAAGTTTTTTGGACAGTATTTCCAGAATTTCTTTTGCTGCCCCGTAAGAGAAGGTATGGAAGGTTTTAAAACTTTCCTCACCGGTAAATGATACCACCTGTGCATAGCGGCGGCGGCTCAGCATAAGGATGATCGCAAGAATGACTTTTTTGGATCCCTGATGTGAAATAATATAATTGTGTTCACGCTTCAGGTAATTCATCATCGTTTCACGAATGATCTTATAGGATGCTTCATCGATCCAAAAGAGATCATGATATTCCTTAACCTCATAAATCGTTCCCCGCATTGCCTGATAATACATATATTCATTAATTAAACAGATTCGTTTGTTTCGTTCCTTGCCGGTAACGATAAGGCCGTGATTTGGTGTCTGTTCCAGAAGCAGATCATAGTCTACAAAAATCTGGCGGATGGTTTTTAAAGTTGAGGTAATAATGGTTCGGCTTGAATAGATTTCATCGCACAGATCACTGATTTTGATATGCTCATTGGCCGACAGCAGCCGCTGCATCAGATAATGCATGCGGTAATCGTTATTAGTATACGGATAAATACTCTGATAGGCGTTATGAAAATCAGCGATAAATCGTTTGAATTTATCGCTGTCTTCCCGGTGCAGATAAAAGCCGATACCGCTCTTCGCTTCAATATCGATACCATAGTCCCGATACAGAAACGTTGTCATGTGTTCGATATCCTTTCGGATCGTTTTACCGGCTGCACCTACCAGGACAGAGAGCTGATCGGAATTGATAAATTCATCATTTTCGATCAGCTGCGTGAGGATGGCATACTGTCTTGTTGTAAGTCGTTTCATGCATATCACAACCTTTTATTCATTCTAAACTATCCTATTTCAATAGTAAATATTAACCGAAGAACATCAGCAGTGCTCCGGCCGCAACCGCCGATCCGATAACACCGGCAACGTTTGGCCCCATTGCGTGCATCAGCAGGAAGTTGCTCGGATTGTATTTCTGTCCTTCTTTCTGAACGACACGGGCAGCCATCGGTACGGCAGATACACCGGCAGCACCGATCAGCGGATTGATCTTGCCATGGGTTAGCTTGCACATAACCTTGCCTAACAATACACCGGCAGCCGTTCCGATAGAAAATGCAAGCAGACCCAAAATGATGATAGAAATCGTCTGCGTATTCAGAAAGTGAATGGCATCGGCTTTCGCGCCAACGGTAATGCCCAATAAAATAGATACGATATACATCAGCGATTTGGTCACTGTTTCAACCAAATTCGGAACAACACCAGATTCCTTGATCAGATTGCCCAGCATCAGCATACCGATTAATGCGGCGGCCGATGGTAATAAAAGAATAACCAGTAAAGTTGTTGCGATCGGGAAAATGATGCGCTCCGTCTTAGAAACTTGACGCAGCTGAACCATTTTGATCTCTCGCTCTTTTTTCGTTGTCAGCAGTTTCATGATCGGCGGCTGGATAATCGGCACCAGCGCCATATAAGAGTAAGCGGCAATCGCGATCGGACCCAGCAGATCCGATGCCAAACGAGAGGTCAGGTACAATGCAGTAGGACCATCTGCTCCACCGATAATACCGATAGAAGCTGCCTGCGGACCGGTAAAGCCTAACAGGATCGCTCCGACAAAGGTGAAGAAGATACCAAACTGTGCCGCCGCACCGAGCAATAAGCTGCGGGGATTGGCAATCAGCGGTCCAAAGTCCGTTGATGCGCCGATACACAGGAATATCAACGGCGGATAAATACCTAGATCCGTTCCGATATATAAAAGCTTCAATAATCCTCCCTCTTCCATTAAGCCGGCCATCGGAAGATTTACTAACAGCATTCCGAATGCGATCGGAATCAACAAATATGGTTCATAGCCCTTCCAAATAGCCAGATACAGAAACAGACAGGCAATACAAATCATAATGAGATAGCCCGGTAATTGCAGCTCTAAACCAAACAGGTTCAGATCGAACATATCGAAGATATGATAGAAACCGGTACTCTCCCAGAAACTAGATAAGATTTCTAACATGGTTTACCTCCTTTCCCTATTCCAGGGTAATTAGCAGGTCACCATTTGCCACTGTGTCACCTTTGTTTACATGAACACCTTTTACCGTGGCATCAACCGGGGCAACAATTTCATTTTCCATTTTCATTGCCTCAAGAATGCACAGCGTATCGCCGGCTTTTACCGAATCCCCAGCTTTCACATCAACGGACAGGATCGTTCCCGGCATCGGTGCATTGACCGCTCCCGCTTGCCCGCTTGGCTTCGGTGCGGCTGATTTTGCCTTTGGGGCAGCTTTCGGGGCTGCCGCAGCAGCTGGGGCAGCGCTGCTTTCAACACCGCCCAGCTCCTCTACTTCTACTTCATATAAAGAGCCATTTACTGTAATGTTGTATTTTTTAATCATTGTTTTCGTTTCTCCTTCTATCTCATTAAATCCCGTAATGCGGCTTGTTCCCATGGTGATTTTGCGCGGTCTGCGCGGCGGGCGCTGCGGACGATGAAGCTGTCCAAAGATTTCCCACTAGTTGCCGCTACCGCAGCAGCCAGCACCGCGATCAATTCCGTATCATCTGTATCCGGTACGCTTGCTTCAGCCGGTACCGCGGAAACAGGTTCCGCGGCCGGTTTTTTCTTTCGATTTACCATCATGGCTACCAGATCGATAAAATAAGAGATGATGATCAGTGCTGAAAATACCAGAAGCATACTGAATATGGTAATGGTGAACGCATCACCCATGGATATTTGATTACCGTACATTTGTTACCTCCTTCGTATTAGATGAACCAACCATAGACTCCGATCAAGCCAAGTGCAAATGCTACAGCGAGCGATACACCGGCACAGATCAGCTGCTGGCCAAATAATTTATTTTTATCGGTTTCCGCATTGGCTGAGGATAAGCCAAGTGCACCGATGGTGGATAATGGAGAAATGGTAACAACGTGCGCACCGATGATAACACCGCTCGCCAGAATCAGCGGAGCCATACCGCCAAGACCGGAGGCGATATTGGTAACGGTCGGAATCAGAGTCGGCATAACGACGCCGGATGCACTGGATACTGCTGAAAGCAAACCGGCCATAACTGCCATAACGGAACCGGCTGTCTGCTCACTCATAATGTTAGACAACAAATCAGATAACAGAGTAATGCCGCCGGCTGTGTCAATTACCTTGATCAGTACGGTAACGCCGCCGACCAACAGCAGTGTTCCCCAAGGAATGCCCGCGATAACCGGCTTCTGATCAGCAGCCTTGCACAGCAGCAGAACGCCGCCGCCCAGCATTGCACATAAACCGATATCGTATTTTAAGAACATCGCCGCGATGATAACACAGACGATGACAAACAACGTAAGATACTGCTTAGTATTCAGCGCTTCAATTTTCTCTTCATCAGAGGTACCCATATTTTTGATACCCCATCCTTTGAAAATCGTAAACAGAACTAAGAACTGTGCAACGGCAACCGTTGCCATGGTCAAAATAACCGGCAGATAATTGGTCATGCCCGCTTCTGCGCATAGGTTGTTCGCAATAATACCAGATGGTCCAAACGGTGTCATACCACCGGCCAGACCTCCGGTTGTAACGGAAATAATCATAAGGATATCAGAGATACCCTGACGTTTACCAACACTTGTGGCAATCGGGAAGATCAATGCCGGAGCAACGATCGGTCCTGCACCAACTGCAGATAATACACCGGTAATGATAAAGAAGATAAACGGCAGCAGCTTGCTTTTTCCCTTAGCCAGCTGAACGATTTTTAAAGCAATCGTTTCCAGCGTACCGTTGACCTTTGCGATACTGAACAAAAACGTCATCGCTAACAGTGTAACGAAGGTTGATGTAGGGAAACCTCCCACGATTTCCTTTGCATTTAAACCTACAATAAATTGTCCCATAATGAAGGCCATGCCAATACCGAGAATACCGGTATTGACATTAAAGAAATAACCAATGGCAATCGTAGCGACAAGGGAAAGTAGGGTTATGAGTGCTATATTCATAAATTTTTTCCTCTTTTCTTTTTTTTACAAAGGTATGTTCCCGTGTTTTTTTGATACCGTGCTCACACGTTTGCCGGAAAGCATATCAAATGCATTAATGATATATTGACGAGTTTTGCTCGGAACAATAACATCATCGATGTAGCCTAAACTTCCTGCTACATACGGATTTGCGACCGTATCTTCATATTCTTTGATCTTTTCAACTCGTAAGGCAGCCGGATCATCCGCAGCCTTGATTTCTTTTCTAAATACAATATTCGCCGCGCCGCTGGCGCCCATAACCGCGATCTGAGCACTAGGCCAAGCATAAACCAGATCCCCGCCAAGCGCTTTACAGCACATTGCGATGTAGGAGCCGCCGAAACCCTTACGCGTGATTACGGTAATCTTAGGCACGGTAGCCTCTCCATATGCGTACAGCATCTTTGCCCCATGGCGTATGATACCGCCGTATTCCTGGGCACTGCCCGGCAGGAAGCCAGGTACATCCTGCAGAGTCAGCAAGGGAATATTGAAGGCATCGCAGGTACGGATGAATCGTGCCCCCTTATCGGATGCATCGATATCAAGAGAACCGCCCATCATATTCGGCTGATTGGCAATTACTCCGACGCTCTTACCATCTAAACGCATATAACCGCATATTAAATTGCGGGCAAACAGCGGCTGATATTCCATAAACGTACCGTTGTCACTTAAAGACTCAATAACTTTTTTCATATCATACGCTTTGTTTGCCTGTTCTGGTATGATCGTATCCAGCTCCGGACACAAACGATTTACATCATCATCGCAGGCAACCTCGGGAGTCGTTTCCATGTTATTCTGCGGAAGATAGGAAAGCAGCTCACGAATGCAGTCAAAGCATTCCTCTTCATTATCAGACATATAGTGAGCAACACCGCTTACCTCATTATGTGTTCTGGCTCCGCCTAGCGTTTCCTGTTCAATTTCCTCGCCGGTTACAGTTTTAATAACATCCGGTCCAGTGA
Source organism: Copranaerobaculum intestinale (assembly GCF_009831105.1). Classification (GTDB taxonomy): domain Bacteria; phylum Bacillota_I; class Bacilli_A; order Erysipelotrichales; family Erysipelotrichaceae; genus Copranaerobaculum; species Copranaerobaculum intestinale. The sequence goes on from NZ_WUUQ01000001.1 coordinate 193,603, forward strand.
TAAACATTCTTCCCACATTATTGACCATCAGAATAAAGTCGGTTAAAGCCGGAGAATACGTTGCCCCGCCGGCACATGGTCCCAGAATAACGGAAATCTGCGGAATTACACCGCTTGCGGAAATATTTCTGGCGAAGATTTCGCCATATCCCTGAAGAGCCGCGATCCCTTCCTGTACCCGGGCACCGCCGGAGTCGTTCATACCAATCAGCGGAACGCCGGCTTTGATCGCCAGATCCTGTATCTTGGTAATTTTTTTCGCGTGCATTTCGCCCAGTGATCCACCCAGCACCGTGAAATCCTGTGCGTACACACATACACGGCGTCCGTTGATCAGACCGAAACCGCAGACTACACCATCAGCCGGGGTTTTTTTAGAGGCCATGCCGAAATCAGTACAGCGGTGCGTTACAAAGGCATCAATTTCTTCAAAGCTGCCTTCATCCAGAAGCATTGCGATACGCTCACGCGCTGTCAGCTTGCCGCTGGCATGCTGCTTCTCAATGGCCTTTTCTCCGCCCCCCAGGGCAATGACCTTCTTACGTTCTTTTAAATCGTCTATTTTATTCATATAAATTCTTCCTCTTTCATTTATTAAAGAATTCCTTTTGCTTTTACAGCTTCGATTTCCTCATCGCTAAGTTGCAGGTAATTCTTTAAGATGTCATCGGTATTCTCGCCAAGCAGAGGTGCTGCTTCACGATAACCACCTTTGGTTTCAGACATTTTAATCGGTGTATTAGCCATCTTGAACGGTCCGACCCCTTCGTGATTTGCTTCGACGATCATGTCGCGAGCAAGAACCTGTTCATTGCTGACAACTTTATCGACAGTATTGACATAGGTAACCGGAACATTCGCTGCAACCAATGACTCATACCATTCATCACTGGTTTTAGACAGGAATATTTCATCCATGATCGGCTTCAGCTGATCATAGTTCTTTGTACGCAGCGGATTTGCGACAAAGCGCTCATCCTCGATCAGTTCTTCATGACCGGCGGCAGTACAGAATTTTTTCCATAAGCCATTGTTGCCGATCGCGACCATAACCTTGACGCCGTCCTTACAAGTGAAATCTTCAAATGGCGTAATGGATGCGTGACGGTTACCTCTTGGCTGCGGAATTTCACCATTTACACAATAGCGGGCAATCGCATTTTCCAAAATCGCAACCTGGCAGTCCAGCATCGCAACATCAACTTTTTGTCCCTTACCGGTCTTTTCTTTGTGATACAGCGCCATCATGACCCCGATTGCTGAGAACAGTCCGGCGGTGATATCCCCGATGGATGCGCCGACACGCGTATACTGGCCTTCTCCCGGCCCAGTAATGCTCATGATACCGCCCATTGCCTGAACGACTGCGTCATAAGCCGGACGCTTGGAATACGGTCCGGTATGACCGAAGCCCGAGCATGCGGCATAGATCAGTTCCGGATTGATTTTCTTTAAATCCTCATAACCCATGCCCAATTTTTCCATGGTTCCCGGTTTGAAGTTTTCAACCACTACATCTGCTTTTTCAATCAACTGTTTGACCAATGCGATACCTTCCGGATTCTTCGTATCCACGGTAATGCTTTTCTTATTGCGGTTGATACTCATGTAATAGGCGGACTCCCCATTTACATAAGGTCCGTATGCCCTTGAATCATCCCCTGTTTTCGGCATTTCTACTTTGATGACTTCTGCTCCGAAATCGGCAAGGATCATCGTACAGTACGGTCCCGACAATACACGAGTAAGATCGACGACTTTAATACCTTCTAATGGCAACATTTCAGTTTCCTCCTTCTGCAACCCATTATGCTCAGCAGTTTTCTGTAAAATTCACAGTCCCTGCTCATACCCTCATTATAAATAGGGTCGAAACGCATCTAAACATTGAAAAAAACCTTTAAAAACTGAAGATTTAATACCTTTTATAGTTCTATATCAGGTATAAAAAGTAATTTTTTCTGCTTAACAGTTCCACAAAAACAGACTTTTTCCTTAATATAAGGTAATTAAAATACAACATCTAATGGAAATATTCGGAAACAGTGATTTAATAACGGATTTTAACAAAATTGTCCGTAAACCAAATCCAATTTTGAAGTTTACATAAAAGTATGAATTTTCTAAGATTAAGACAGGAGGTGATCCAGCATGAAATCAGAATTATTGAAATTATTGATTCAGCATCAGGGAACGGTCGTCAGCGGTGAGGCAATCGCCCGATCTTTGCATATAACCAGAGCCGCGGTGTGGAAAAGTATCCGGGTGCTAATTGAGGAAGGCTATGATATCCAGCGGTTTCCGGGAAAAGGGTATGCCTTGAGCTTAACCGATGATTTGCTCAGTGAAGCTGCGATACAAAAGCATCTTCCGATCGATCATGACTTTCATATTGATATCCGCAAAACGGTAACATCTACCAATGACGCCGCGAAAGAGCTCGCCTTTCATAATGCTCCCGAACGTACCGTGGTGATCAGTGAACATCAAAGCAAAGGCAAGGGACGAAAAGGGAAACAGTTTTATTCTCCGAAGCAGGCAGGTCTTTATATGAGCCTAGTACTAAGACCTGCGTGCTCCATTCATGAATCGCTTTTAATTACAGCAGCCGCAGCGGTGGCAGTCCGCCGTGCTATAAAAGATGTCTGCGGCATTGATGCCGATATAAAATGGGTCAATGATGTGATGATCGATAATCATAAAATTTGCGGCATTCTTTGTGAAGGAAATCTGGAAACCGACGCTGCCCGCTTTGAATGGGCAGTACTGGGAATCGGTATCAATTGCTGGGAAGAAACATTCCCGCAGGATCTGGAACCCATAGCCGCAGCACTGCACACCTATACTGACCAACCGTTTACCAGAGCAGCCCTGGCCGCTTCGGTTCTGACACATTTTGATGCATGTTATCGGCATTTGGATCAGCGTGAGTATCTTGATGAATATCGGCAGGCTTCCATATTGATGAACAAGCGGATCATTATCTATGAAGGGAATCATATTATGGAAGGAACTGCGGTCGGGATAGACGAACAAGCAAATCTTTTGGTACAGATGAAAAATCGCACCCAAAAAGTTTTCAGCGGGGAAGTGAGCGTGAGAGCCCAATGAATACAAAAAAAATGACCCTATCAGCCATTTTTACTGCTTTGATCTGTGTTGGTGCCTTTTTACGGATTCCAGTACCGATCGTGCCCTTCACCCTCCAATTTTTATTTGTCGTATTATCCGGCATGCTGTTAGATTGGAAATATGGGATGCTGAGTGTGCTTGTATATATCGCGCTTGGGCTGGCTGGACTGCCGGTATTCACCAGCGGCGGCGGATTAGGCTATGTACTGCATCCAACCTTTGGTTTTCTGTTAGGATTTCTTCCCGCGGCAGCTATCAGCGGTTACATTACCCGACATATTCATCATCGTTTATCACCGCTAATTGGCGGAATAGTCGCCATCCTTTGTATGTATCTGATCGCTTTGCCTTATTTGTATTTTATTCTCACCTATGTCATGGATATTGCAATTACTATTCCCGCTTTATTCACTTCCTACTGCTTTATCTTTCTGCCCGGTGATACTGTCAGCGTCTGCTTGAGCACTTTCCTGTATCGCCGCTTATCACACATTATTAAATAATGATGTCAAATCGAAATGAAAGCATCAAAAAAGGAAGAAATTTGATCGTACGATTTTGAAAAAAGCGATACAATAGTGACAAAGGAGAATAAATGATGAAACATATAGTAGAACGATTTGTAAAATCAACCGATCTGAATGATCATGGAACGCTGTTTGCCGGACAAGGCTCCAGTTGGATGGTGGAGGCGGGCTTTCTCTCTGCCGGTGCCGCAGTACAGGGCAACCATCAGATTGTTTGCCGATGTATTCAAAATCTGGAGTTTCTGCTGCCGATTCCGCTGGGAGCCCTTATTCATATGGAAAGTGAAATAACCGCAGTCGGTACAACCAGCATTCAGGTGCACTGTGAAGCCTGCGGTGTGCTGGATCCGAATCAAATTTATATCCGTTCCGATATTATCTTTGTCACAACTGATAAAGAAGGAAACAAAGTACCGCACGGATTAACCGCACAATAAAACCTACCGAAGCGCATTGATCCATTTTTAAACAAAAAAGCAGAAGCTTCAGCAAAACAGCTGATAAACTTCTGCTTTTATCATATAACGTTCACATGTACCTATATCGTGTAAGATATTGCTTACCCTATTGAATAAATGTATTAGCGCTCGATTGGAAATTGACCTGTTAATGCGCGAACTTCCTTGCGTATATTTTCAATGTATGCCATATCATCAGGATGACTGAGTACCTCATGAATCCAATCTGCCACCTGTGTGAATTCCTTTTCTTTGAATCCCCGGGTAGTCATCGCCGGTGTACCCAAACGGATGCCGCTGGTGACAAATGGTTTTTCCTGATCAAAAGGAATGGTATTTTTATTACAGGTAATCCCTGCCAGATCAAGCAGCTTTTCTGCCTGCTTTCCGCTCATGCCAATACTGCCTTTTACATCAACCAGCATCATATGATTATCCGTACCGCCGCTGACAATACGATAACCGTGTTCCTGCATACGCGCAGCCAAAGTCTTCGCATTTGTAAGGATCTGCTTCTGATAATCCAAGAATCCAGGCTCCATTGCTTCATGGAAGCAAACCGCCTTCGCCGCAATGATATGCATCAGCGGTCCACCCTGCATTCCCGGGAATACTTTCTTATCTAGCAGAGCTGCGTACTTTTCCTTGCAGAGAATGATGCCCCCGCGCGGACCTCTCAGCGTCTTATGCGTGGTGCTGGTGACAAAATCTGCATATGGCACCGGGCTGGGATGCAGTCCTGCTGCCACCAAGCCGGCAATATGGGCCATATCCATCATAAAATAGGCACCTACTTCATCCGCAATCTCACGGAATTTTTTAAAATCAATGAACCGAGGATAGGCACTGGCTCCCGCGATGATCAGTTTTGGCTTTTCCTGCAGGGCAACCCGACGGGCCTCCTCATAATCGATCGTCTCATCATCCCGGCGTACACCATAAGCACAAAAATCATAGATCGTCCCACTGAAATTCAGAGGATGCCCATGAGTCAGATGACCTCCTGCGCTTAGATCCATACCCATGACTTTATCGCCTGGCTGCAAGACCGCCATATAAACACCCATGTTTGCCTGTGATCCGGAATGCGGCTGTACGTTGGCATGTTCAGCATGGAAAATTTCTTTTACCCGTTCCCTTGCCAGCACTTCCACTTCATCAATGTATTCACAGCCGCCGTAATAACGCTTTGCCGGATAGCCTTCCGCATATTTATTGGTCAGAATACTACCTGCGGCTTCTAAAACATCGTGAGATACATAGTTTTCTGAAGCGATCAATTCAATATTATAAAGCTGCCGATCGTGTTCCTTTTCGATCATCTGCGCAATTTGAGTATCGTTCATTCCTTTTCCTCCTTGTTTGTTTTATCAAACAGATATTTTCTTATAAAAAAGATCAAAGCGATCGAGATCATTCCAAACAGGATCTCTAAGCTGCCTGAATGAGACATTACCACATAGCGGGCAACGACAAACAAAAGTACTTCCATCACTGATTCCGGTGTGTGCAGAATCAGCATCTTCACAAATTCAACCCCTATGACAATCATCAAACAGGCATTCATAACCAAATCTAAAGAGAAAGAACCTTTCAGTGTCAGCTGAAGGGTATCCTTGATTGTAAATAACAAAGCTGTCACAATCGCAATCACCAGCAGCACAGCTACCACTAGCTCAATGATGCGCATGATTTTAATCATGAACGTCCGGCAGTTTTGTTCCATAACGTATCTATTCCTTTTCCAGAGCTGCGACTTTCGCAATTCTTCGGACATGGCGCTCACCGTTTGAGAATGGTGTATCCAGCCATATTTTCGCAATATCTTTCATCAGCTCTTCACCGATAATGCGCTGCCCCATCGCTAATACGTTCGCATCATTATGTTCTCTGGTCAGCCGTGCAGAGGTTGTTTCACTGCACAGCGCACAGCGAACCCCTTTTATTTTATTGGCTGAAATACTGACTCCAATGCCGGTACCGCACATGACAATTCCGCGATCATATTCACCGCTGGCTACCGCTTTACCTACTGCAGCCGCAAAATCTGAATAATCACAGCTTTCCTGCGTAAAGGTTCCGAAGTCCTTTACTTCATGTCCCCAGCTTTTCAGTTCCTTCATTAAAATTTGTTTGTATTCAAATGCTCCGTGATCACAACCTATCGCTACTTTCATCCTTCTGCTCCTTCCCAGATCTTTCTGATTTCCGCTTCTGTTATCAAACCGCTGCGGATAATTTGTAAGCTCCCGTCACTGACATCGACAATTGTGCTTGCCTGTGTTGCTTTGCTTTTTCCCATCACGATACCATCGATTCTGCCATCTAACTGATCCAGCACTTCATGATCAGTGACAGCACTGGGATAATCGGATAAATTGGCACTGGTAACTAATAGCGGCACTTCACATGCGCGAATCAAGCCTAATACAAAATCATCATCCGGCATGCGGATTCCGATGGTAGGAAACCCATTGGTTACATATGCCGGCAGATCTTCCCGCTTTTTTAAGATAATTGTAAAAGCGCCCGGCATAAATGCCTGAATCAATGCTTTTGCCTTAGGCTCTACATAAGCAATTTTTTCAATTTGTCCGACATCTGCCACCATTGTCGGAATCGGTTTTGCTTCCGGACGGCCCTTTGCTTCTTTCAGCCGCATCAACGCATTTTCATTATAATAAACGACTCCCAGACCATATACTGTATCGGTAGGAAAGGCAATCACTTCTCCCTCTTTCAGAAGCTCTGCTACTACCGCTTGATCTTCTTTCTGATATCGGATCGTATCCATACCATCACCTCTTTCTAACTGGCATCATTGTATCACAGATAGGTACAGATAATCATCCGCGACAAACAAAAAAAGGAATATTTTCATCATATTCCTTCTTATGATTATTGAAACAGTTCCACAATGAAGCTCTTTGGTTTTACATTTTCCATACAAACGGATTCCCGTTTTAATTTTCCTTTTACAGTACTGCCTTCTCCATCTCCCTCTGTAATTATAAGCGTTTGTCTTTTCCAGCGCGCACTCACATCGGGAATCGCTTCAAACTTTTCCAGATTGTTCATGACAATCGTCGCATAGGAATCTTTATCTAATCCCTTGGTCAGATAATCAAATATCTGCTGTACGTCATCCTTGATCTCATAGGTAGATGATGTTGACGAATCGTAATAGATACGATAGCTTACCGATTCACTTCCCTTACAGGAAACCTGGGTAGTTACTGCCAAAAACCAGATACCTATGATCAGCCAATACTTCTTCATACTTCACCTCGTTATCAGCATTATGGGCAGCAATCACTTTTCTAAACGCGCAGGAATCATTTTCATAAAAGTTTTCAGGACAAACAGATGATTAATTTTGAGGTTTATGTTAAAATTCATGAGGAAATGAGGGATAGTATGAAGTATGATTTAATCATTATCGGAGCTGGACCAGGCGGAATCTTTTCTGCTTATGAGGCATTGCAGCTTCGCCCTGATTTAAAAATCGGTATTTTTGAGGCCGGAAATGCCTTGGAGAAAAGACACTGTCCGATCGACGGTAAAAAGGTTAAGTCTTGTGTAAGCTGCCCATCCTGTGCCATCATGAATGGATTTGGAGGAGCCGGTGCTTTCTCCGACGGCAAATACAATATTACCAATCAGTTCGGCGGTACACTATATGAGCATGTGGGACGTGATCAGGCAATTGCGCTGATGCAATACGTCGATACTCTGAATTTGAAATTCGGCGGTAAAGGAACCAAGCTGTATTCCACATCCAACACGCACTTAAAAAAGAAATGTTTGCAGAATGACCTGCATCTGCTTGATGCACAGGTTCGTCATTTGGGCACAGACATTAACTATGTGGTGCTGGAAAATTTGTACGCATTACTTTCTGAGCACGTGGATTTCCACTTTCTTTCTCCGGTGGATTCGGTGAAGAAATTGGATGAGGGTTATGAAATTACCTCCAAAGGAGAAACGTATTCCGGTACTAGCTGTATTATTTCGACCGGCCGCAGCGGCAGTAAGTGGATGGGCGAAATCTGTGATTCTCTAGGCATCAAAACCTCCAGCAATCGCGTGGATATCGGTGTCCGAGTTGAGCTTCCGGCAGAGGTATTCGCAGATTTGACTGATGAATTATATGAAAGTAAAATCGTATATCGGACCAATAAATTTCAGGATTTGGTTCGTACATTTTGTATGAATCCCCGCGGTGTCGTGGTATCTGAAAATACCAACGGTATCATTACCGTGAACGGCCACAGTTATGATGATCCGGCACGTTATACGGAAAATACAAACTTTGCCTTATTGGTAAGCAATCATTTTTCAGAACCGTTCAAGGACAGTAATGGCTATGGTGAATCCATTGCCCGCTTATCTAATATGCTTGGCGGAGGGGTCATCGTACAACGCTTCGGTGATTTGATCCGCGGTCAGCGAAGTACACCAAACCGTGTAGCAGAAAGCTTTGTGACGCCTACTCTGAGCGCTACTCCTGGTGATTTAAGCCTGGTTATTCCTAAGCGTCAGTTGGACGGAATTATCGAAATGATTTATGCGCTTGATAAGGTTGCGCCCGGTACCGCAAATGATTCAACCCTCTTATACGGTGTTGAAGTGAAGTTTTACAACCTGGAAGTAGAGGTAGATGAGAATTTGGAAACCATTCATAAAGGATTGTATGTGATCGGAGATTGTTCCGGTGTTACACATTCGCTGTCTCATGCCAGCGCCTCCGGCGTCTATGCAGCGCGTCATCTTTATTCCAAATAAAAAAGCAAAATGATGTCGTCGGACATCATTTTTTCTTATTGTATATACGCAGTGCTTCATGCGATCTATTTTGTGCTGAATGATTAACTTTCAGCTTATCATCGGATAACTCGATACAAAGGAAATCACATCTTCATAACGCGCTCCTACCGCTTTGACATACTCAGCTAAAGTATATCGGAAATCCTTATCCAGAAGCGCATGCCGATCTTTCTCAAAGAAATAGCCGCCTTGAAATTCTATAACCTTATCAAAAGCTATTTTCTCCTTCATAAACAATTCTGCTAGATGACTGATGAAATTTTTGAGATCCGGACATAATGTCATCGCTCGTTTTAAGTAGTCATCCATATAAAATAGATTTGTCCCAACTTGTACAGCACAGCTGCGGTAGGTATCCAACGCTCCCTCCAGCATCGCTTCATCTTGAAACAACTCATCGCACCGCAGTGAATCCGCCCATGCCTGAAATGCCTTTCCTCCCAAGATAATTTCATCTGTAGATTCCAATTTTTTTATCTCAATTAAATTTTTCAGCGATTTTCTAATACTTTCCGCAATGCTTGGATTTGCTTTTTTAGGGCCGATAAAAATCAAAGCTTCTGATTGATGAAGATCGTTTTTCACTTGAAAATAGTTACTTGAGAACACATGATCGAAAATCTCATCATCCTGCGTCTCTCCGGTAAATTGTGACCATCCGATTAAAATATCACCGTCTTGAGCATAACCGCTAATGATCGAACAAACCGGCGGACCGACTATTCCAAAGGTAAGGACCGGAATACCGCGATCGATTGAATCCATAATACGTTTGGTAAATTCCTTCTTATGGGTGATGATTTCCTCATGCGCATGATAGGAATACGCATATCCGCAGGCATCAAAGGCTCTGCGTATCGGTATCTGTGAATCCTTGCAGACATTGGAATACGAATCATTATAACGCCATTTCGGCTCCAGCCATGTCATATTGAAAAGATCACCAGTCACTCCGGCAAAAAACGAAAAATCATAACCTTCATCTTCATTCAGAGAAGCCATCAAAGAACGCATACAGCTGGGAAACATATAGTTCTCTGTTTTCGTATCATATAGTTTCTCTACATTGGGTATGAGTCTACGAGACATAATTGTTCCTCCTTCGATATTAATTTGAATTCGTAATGGAGAAAAGTACCGCATTCTGCTTGCCGATTTGCGGACAGCCGAGGGTGTCATATCGTGAAAACGCACAAAGGCTTTGGTAAAGCTCTCCGGAGTTTCATATCCATATTTTGAGGCGATATCAATTATTCTCATAGAGCCCCGGGCAATTTCTTCCGCCGCCAGAGATAATCTACGGCTGCGGACGTATTCACCAAATGTAATACCGGTGATAATCCGAAAAATCTTCTGGAAGTATGCTGAGGATGTATAAACCTGCTTAGCAACCTCATCCGCATTAATATCCTCCAACAAATGATCCTCGATGTAATTGATCGCACCTTGAATAACCTCGATCCATTCCATACTATCACTCCTTTTTATCCATTATATCGTGGTATCGGCAATTCTTCCTGTTTTATTATGACCATATTTGTCCAGTAAATGTATTTATTAAAACCCGTCAAATATAAGAAAAGGCAGATGCTCTTCGATCTGCCAAATTTAATAAGTCGATTCCAGATAATAGATCCGCTTCACGCAACGATTATATATACTGAATCATTTCATCGTTTTGATACAGTAAATGCTTTTTACCAAAATGATCATCGTGATATCAATCATAACAGCTTTATATTCAATCATTAGTTTTCATCCTGCTTCTTCAAAACATCCAAGTCAGCTTCCTCATAATGATTGCTTCCAGGGAGTCCCTTCTTATACTTCCAACAGCGGATCGCCTGCTCTAGTGACAGCCCCTGGTTTGCCGCAAAGAAATCTCGGATATACGTATTGTATTCAAACTGACGATCAATAATGGTCTTTTGATGCTTGCTCTTGGTTTGAAGCTCATCATACGCAAGGATCGCATCTGCATAAGTTTTGCCGGCGTTTGCTTTCAGCCATTTTTGAAACGCCAAATAAAAATGAAATTTAGGGCCAATTTCTGTTTCAAAAAATGCCCGATGTATTTGTGAACATCGAATATTCTTCTCAATTTTAGTATCTCTGGTGATATTTTCGATTAACTTACCTGCTGGTGATTTTCTGACAGGGCTCGTCAGCTTTTCTCCGGTTTCCAGATAATGTGCGATTCGTTTCGTTATTTCAGATTTACTCCCGGTTGTCATTAAACCTTCTTTCCGACAAAAGCCCTTTAATTCCTCCAACAGATAATAGTACTGAAGAAATTGTTCTTTGCTTAATCCCGTATGTAATTCCGGTCTAGTTTCCATATCTTTCTCCCTATATATATCAGCTTTCCACTGCATTTATTCAGATTACTTTATTATAACATGATATTTTATAAACCCTTCATGGGAGTATGACCTTTCATTGTTTTCCGCAAAATCGTATGATAAAATAGGGAGAAATGAAAGGTGATGAAGAATGCGGAAATTTTGGGGCCATTTACAAACAATAACCCGACATAAATGGAAAGTGACGATGCTCTGTTTCCGCTGCGGATTATACAAACAGGGTTTGCTACACGATCTGTCAAAATACAGCCCGGTTGAATTCTGGTCAGGGGTAAGATATTTTCAAGGAAACCGAAGTCCTATTGATCGAGAAAAAGAGGTAAAGGGATATTCACTGGGATGGCTTCATCACAAGGGCAGAAATAAACATCACTGGGAATACTGGCTCGATAATGCATATGATGGTATTAAACCGCTGGAAATGCCGATCCCCTATGTTGTAGAAATGTTCTGTGACCGGATTGCGGCTACCCAAATATATTTAAAGCAGGCCTGCACAGATGCCAGTGCCTATGAATATTTAATGAACGGTAAAAGCCATGTGGTCATGCATGAAAATACGATGGCTCTGATTGAAGAGCTTTTGCTGCGGGTGAAGGAGAATGGATTAGATGTTACCATACAGTTTATTCGCCGCAATGTCTTAAAAAATAAATAAAAGATTATAAAAGGTTGTCTGACAGCAGACAGCCTTTTTTAACAGGATATAAATTTGTTACCTAAAGTTCAATACAAAAAATTCCTCAATATATATTCACGAAGCATATGCATTTTTACTTATCGCAAATTCTTGATTGACGTGAATTTGAATCAGCGATATTGAAATTCATAACTATTTGGAAGCGGTAAAGCCGGCGTTCTTTAAAACTTTGTCAGAATGATAAAAAAGAAAAGCGCTGCATATGCGCCTATTCCTCTTCTAAGCAATCCAAGATTTCTAATATGCGATTTAGATCACTGACTCCGCGGTAACGAATACTGATCTGTTTTTCATCAATATGTACCTGTGTCTGAAATTTATCCTGCAGCCGCAGCCGTACCGGACGAAGATTTACATCCTCAGTCTTTGCTTCCTTTACTTCAGCAGCGGGGGCATTAACCTTTTTTACCAATGCCTCTACTGCCCGAACCGAAAGCTTTTCATGAATAGCCTTTTTAGCTACTGCTTCCATTTGCTTTTCATCCTTTAAAGCCAACAGCGCACGTACGTGACCCATGCTTAATTCTTTTTCAATAACAAATTGCTGTACCTTTTTCGGCAGCTTCAGCAGCCGCAGCATGTTGGCTACATGTTCACGCGATTTACCAATGCGGGATGCAAGCTCTTCCTGGGTATAAGATAATTTGCGAATCAGCTTCTCATAAGCGGTTGCCTCTTCGATTGCGTTTAGGTCTTCACGCTGAATATTTTCAAGCAGGGCAATTTCCATCATCTGCTGATCATCAAATTCAACAATGATGGCCGGAATCGTTTCTAATCCGGCAAGACGACTTGCCCGTAAACGGCGTTCTCCGGTTACCAGCTCATATCCCTTTACCGCTTTTTTTACCAAAATCGGAGTAAATACACCATGCTGGCGAATAGATTCAGCGAGCTCATGAATCTTGTCATCATCAAAATCCTTACGGGGCTGATAGGGATTGGCTTTGATTTCATCTACAGAAATTTCAATTTTTCCGCTGCTGTTTGAAAGCTCGCTTTTGCCCTGCTGAATATCTTCCAGCACCGAATCAATATTCATGCCGAATATTTCACTGAGTCCCTGACCGAGACGGGCATCATTTTTCTTAGCCATTTACCTCACCCTCTTTTCTCATTCGTTTTTACGACTTCGTTTGCAAGTCCGGCATATGCTTTGGCGCCTTCACAGCGCACATCATATTCAAAAATAGACATACCGCGGGAAGGTGCTTCCGACAGCTTGATATTACGCGGTATATAGCTGCGGTATACTCGATCTTTGAAGTGCTTGCGGACTTCCTGCTGAACCTCTACGCTCAATTTGGTGCGCGCATCATACATCGTAAGCACAACACCTTCTATCATCAACTCTTTATTAAACAGCTGCTGAACCAGACGGATGGTCAAAAGCAGCTGCGTGACTCCCTCCAGGGCATAATACTCACACTGCACTGGAATCATCACTGAATCAGCTGCCGTCAGCGCGTTGGTATTCAACAAGCCCAAAGAAGGCGGACAGTCAATGATGATATAATCATATTCTTCTTTTACGGTATCTAATTTATTTTTCAGCAGCTGTTCCTTACCAGCTTCAAACTTCACCATTTGCAGATCCGCTCCGGATAATGAAATATTGGCCGGAATAATATCGAGCGGCGGAGTACTCAAGTGCTGAATCAGATCATGGGGATGATAATCCTCCATAATTAGATTATAAACACTCAGCTTGCTGTCTTTTGTTGTTGCACCTACCCCTTGTGTTGCATTGCCCTGCGGATCGAAATCCACCAGCAGCACCTTATTTCCCAGATAACCAAGTCCGGCCGCCAGATTGATTGCCGTTGTGGTTTTACCGACGCCTCCCTTCTGGTTGGAGACTGCTATGATTTTTCCCATTTCTTCACGTCCTATCTATTTCGGAAAACGAATGGTTATGATATATTCTTCATTCGTTTCATCTTCACTGACCTGCGGCTCCAAGCCGCTTCGCTTCACCATCATGACGGCCTGGTGAATCGTATTGATCGCTATTTTCACATTACGGGTAACGCCCTTTAGCAAGGGCTTTCCCGGATGTATTTTTTCATGTTTCTCTTCTTTGATCATTTTTTCAGTCTGCGCTACAGTCAGACCTTTTTTTATTATTTTATCAAGCACTTCCTGCTGCTTTTCACCCTCAACGCTCAACAGTGCCCGCGCATGACGTTCACTGATGATTTTTGATGATACAGCATTTTGAATATTTTCATCAAGATTCAGCAGCCGCAGCTTATTGGCAATAGAAGACTGAGATTTACCCATTTTCAGTGCCAGTTCAGCCTGTGTCAGATTTGCATATTTCATAATCTGCACATAAGCCTTCGCCTCCTCGATTGCGCTCAGGTTTTCCCTCTGTACATTTTCAACCAGCGCCATCTGTGCCATCTGAATTTCACTCGCATCCATAACGATACACGGCACTTCAGTCTGTCCGATCAGCTTCATCGCTCGATATCGCCGTTCCCCGGCAACGATTTCATAAGCATGATCCTTTTCTCTCACCGTTATCGGCTGTATCAGTCCATTCTCCCGAATCGACTGCGCGAGATCCATCAGTGCTTCATCGGCAAATTCAAGGCGCGGCTGGTAAGGATTTGGTTGAATCAAATCAATGGATATCAATTTTGTTTCTTTCATTTTGTTCCTCCCCTTAAAGGATGCTTCTTTATTGACGCAAATGGGCGCGGATATTGTTTTGGTGTAACATGTTCTTTATAAAATTCAAGATTGATTCGCTTTGAACCATCCTGCAAGGTATTTATATAGGTATGTGCAAGACGACAGCCTAATTTCTGAATGCCTGCTTCAGCCTCATAATATTCTTTCGTGCCGGCGCTTCCCTTCATTGCCAAAAATGTTCCCTTTAGCTTTACCAGCGGAATACACAATTCACTCAGCATAGCGAGGTTCGCTACCGCTCGGGCCGTCACAAAATCATAATACTCTCGCCGATCGGAAGCATGATCCTCAGCCCGTTCATTGATCAGTTCCACCGAAAGCCCCAGCTCCTGAGTCAGTGCAGTTAAAAAAGAAATTCGCTTGCCCAGCGGTTCTACAATCGTTACCGACAGCTGCGGGTATACGATTTTCAGCGGAATGCTTGGAAACCCCGCTCCCGCTCCGACATCACAAAGTTTTCCAGTGATCAAAGTATCAAAAGAAGGAAGAATCGAATCCAAGAAATGTTTTTCATAAATATCCGCTACATCCGTAATTGCGGTTAGATTCATTTTTTGATTCCATTCCTGCAGCAGCTGTGCATATTCCGCAAATTGCTTCAACTGCTGATCGCTCAGACAGACACCATGATTCTGCAGCTGTTCTTTGAAATTTTCCAGATAGTTTTCATTCCTCATGCGTGTCCCTCCGGTAACCAATATTATATCAAAATTCCAACATTAACGAAACCAGTAATGCGGTCAAATTCGTGGCCGAGTATTTACCTATCGATTTCATCATTCTGGTAAGAATTGTGCATGGTATTATGACAACTTATCTATTTTACCAAAAATTCTTCTTTCTTCCCAGTCCTTTTGATTCACGTAAGAAAAAACTGATTTCCCGGGAAATCAGTTTCAACAACATTTTATTACTCCTCGCAGGTAAAACCCTGTGCTTCTAAACCATCGCGTGTTTTCTCTAACCCAACCTTGAAATTGTCGCTTGCTTGGGATGCATTGTTTGTCATCGTATTATAATCCTTCGCAGAAATTTTCTCCAGATCCATCGTCATTTTTTCTACGATTTCTTTTTTGTCATCATACTTTTTTAATGAATATGTTACACCCTTCATTCCATCAGCTTTATCTGCATATCCAAGTGATTCCATAGAAGAAAATAGGATATCCAATGCGGATTCATTGTCGGTCTTAACTGTTCCGGTCTGAATCTGCTTTGTTACAACCTCTCCCTTATACTCCAGCTTCATGTCGATTTCAGTCGTAATCCCCGATTGTTCTTTTGACAGCTTGCAAGTCATTGTTTTTGTTTTATCTCCCCCGCATCCTCCTAACACCAAAGCTGCCATAGCTAAACATAATAATTTTTTCATATGAAATGATCCTCCTCTTTCGTACTTTTCATACTTTTATTATAGAGGATATTTCACATAATTGGGATAAGAAAAACAGTTTTACCTGATTATTGCGGTTGAAAATTTGAAATAAATTGTTTTTTTTGCCAATATCTATATTCTCTGATGAAATGTTTCTGTTTTCACATCGTGGGAGAATCTGCTCCACATCTCGGTTCTCTTTCAAATTCGGTGTGAAAACAATGGGCAGTCCGGTTTCATGCGCAGCGACAACATGACATGAGAATTACGCAGAACACTAAACAATCTATTGCTGAGAAGAGCTTTTCTCAGTAACTTTTTAATATATATCATGAACAGGTTTAAGCGTTTCACGTCAACTTAAATACAAAAAGCCCAATGCCCTGCACAATTTGATATTATAGGATGAATATCGTTCGCTCTAAAAGTAAGAAACGTGATTATTCAAACAAAAGAGCAGCGACACTGTCACTGCCCTGCTATTTCCATGACCGGCGGCAGGATAGAATTTCAAACTGGCACTTCTCGATTCGATCATCTCGTTCAATGGTACAGCTCCAGCGTTTTTCTTCATGGAGTCCCAAGCCTTCCGCTCCGACCATATACCATGGTACACTGTCGATGACATGACCCTCCTTATCCGTAAATTTAATTTTTACTTTCAGAAAGGTGATATTCTGCGTTGTCTGATTCACAACGATGCCGCGCATCTGCATACTGTGTTTCATAACCAGCATATCCGTATCTCGGATTATAATGCCCTGATTAGGATCATCGCTTTTATGACGATGCTGCTTTTCCTTAAAGACAACCTTATCTCCGTTATCCTCCGCTTTATCCAGCCGCATGCTGATGATTCGGTTTATGATCAGCATTACCAGTATGGCAAGAAGCGTCATGATGCCCCATGTGCTTTGCAGAAACCGAAAGACTTTTCCCATGAAAGGTACATGGCCTACATACGTTCCGATGATATCTTTCCGCTTGGTTTGATAATCATCATATTTATCGACACCCTCAGCCTGGGTGCGGTAAATGGTTTCCCCTTTCTGATTTTTTTCAGTTGTCCGGAAATAGTGCGTCAAGACAATGTCATTTCCGAATCGGTCGGCATGAAACGTAATAATTGAATTGGGTTTTATTTTTTCATCTTCAGGAACAAGTTTTGTCAGCACAAGGGAATCGGTGGGAATCGTAGGTTCCATACTTCCGGTCAGGATCGTATAAAACCGGTAACCGGCAAATTCAGATATTTCATCAGGCCAAAAATACATTCCCACAAAATAAATCAGAATGCTCGCAATTAATATAGTGGAGACCCACGACATGATTTTCTTAAACAGTTTCATACGTTACCTTTTCCTGTCTACTGTTATTTTAACGAATTCTGACCGGTTTTACTAGATGAAAAATACCGCCGCAGCGGTATTTTCAATTTAAGCTCCTGCTTTTGACAATGTGCCGGTTACTTCAACAGTTAAATCAGACCCAGCCAATGCTCTTGCCTCAGCTGTATCATTTGGTGTAATCTTCACTGTATAATCATTGTCTCCATCTACGATCTTACTGTCAACAGCACCGACTAATCCATTATCAGCACCTGTCTATTCATAGCTAACGGTAAAGTTATCAGTAACAACCGTATTGTCAGCTTTTTTAATAACTGTGGATAATGACAACGTATCTACCAAACTGGAACTCTTGACATTAAATTTAACCGTAGAAGAATATTCCGGTGCTGCTCCCAAGGTACGTGTACCGGCAGTGAAATCAGCAATCGGTGTAGAAACGATATCGACCGGATTGGCAACATTCAATTTCCCGGTTGCTGTTCCTGTTGTGTTATCCCATGCGGCAAATGATGCGGCTGAAGTGGCAACGATAGCGCCAGCTGTCAGTAATGATAATATAGTTTGATTTTTCATAAGATTCTCCTTCTTGCGAACTACATTCCCTTTCATATCGCGATTATTTCTATCTTTATTATATACGTTGCAAGAAAAAGTGAGTAATGCTTATATTATCATAGTCAGCTATGCAAAAAGCGCATATCAGGATACATGGTAATCTTTTTTGAATATTTTTAGAAATAATTCAGCTTCATCTGACAATAACTGCTTTTTTCGATAAATTATTACTAAATGCTTGTTGATGGTATTATGGATAAGCTTCAAGGTTTTCACATGACTTTTCATAAGCTCTGTCTTCTGCCAAGGATGTCCTAATATAAAGCAGTCGGTATGATTCAGCATATTCAATAGTGAATGATAATTACTCATGATGATTGTTCTGGGAAAGCTGGAAATTTGCACTCCATCAACATTCAGCGGATGACTTAAATTAGAATAGAAATCATCTGGGATATGCAGATAAGGATACGGCAAAAGCTGAGCCGCCGATACCTCATCCTGTACTGCCAAAGGATGCTTTTCACTGAGGTGAATGCTCAGTGGTCCTTCATCCAATACGTCTACATGAATATCCTTTATCTCCATGATCCGCTTGAATACTGTCAGCTGATGACTATTCAAGACCAAAATACCAAGCTCGCAGGCAGTTGACGATACATTTTCAACAACTTTTTCTGCGGTCGTTTCAATTAGCTGTATTTCTGACTGTGATGAATTCGCCTGTTCATAATATTTCAGTAATAAGTCATCTTTTATGAATAACGCAAAAACAGAAATCGCAAGCTTGCTGTAAGCAACCTCCTCATCTATATTTTTTAATTGTTCTAATAAATCAAATTGATTTAATAAAGAACGTGCATAATAATAAAGCTGTTCCCCGGTTTTCGTCGGCATAATTCCTCGATTGCCGCGAATCAGCAGCTCTTTCCCCATTTCTGTTTCTATCGCATGCATGACACGGCTCAAGTTCGGCTGGCTGACATACAGCGATGCCGCTGCTTTACTGATACTTCCGGACTCAATCACTTCGACAAAGTATTTTAGCTGCATTCTATCCATTTTCTCACCTCGTAAATGTTATTTGTTATATATAGGATACCATATTCAAATTCGCAGAACATTTAAAAAAGCGAGAATTTATGACAATTTCTCGCTTTTTATTGAATATTCACTTTTATCCTCATCAGATTTTCCAATATTTAGTTTCCAGCAGACATTTTTCCTACCTTGCCCGCCTCGCTATCCAATATCATCTGACTGAGTCACTGCATCATAATCCTTTCAAATTCAGCTTGTTTATCATTCCTCCGCATTCTTTGCGGTTTTCTTAATGAATGACTGCCTCCTTTTGCTCCATGTTGCGAAATTCATATTCTGTCAGTGGAAGCTCCTATGTTTTAGATACATAAGTGTTAAAATCACTTTTAACCTTTCCTGCTGCCTAGTACATCTTTCACCTGTACGTCCGCAGGCATCCAATTCCGATGCTCCTTCACCGTATTTCCGATTATGTTAAATAATTATATTATTGGTTCTTCTGTACATCCGCATATTCTGTCCAATATGCTTATCTTTTTTCGGCTTGTACGATTCTTTATCATACAATTATTTAACATCTATGAATTAGTCATCTTCTCATCCCTCTCTTATATTCATATCTGTTGTTACTTTTATTATAGTCAATCTTCAAATAAGTGTAAGACTACTGGAAAAATCGGTTAACTTTATGGAAAAACCTGCTTCTTACATAGCATGTTTTTTTAGTTTATCGATGACCTCACTGCGGCGTGAACGGGAAATCGGCAGTCGTGTCTGATCGATCAAGACAACCATCTCCCCATCGACATAGGCTATACTGTTCATATTTACCACCAATGAATTATGAATCCGAATAAAATCATAAGCAGCCAGCACATCTGCTTTTTCATAGATACTGCCGCGTTCCTTAAAAACTCCGCGGCGGGTGTGGTAAACAACCAGCTTGTCTTCTTTCTCCAAATAAATGATATCCATTATTTTAAGCGGCACTTTTACCTGATTGTACTGAAAAAACAGAGTATCCCGTCCCTTCAGACGTTTCAGGATCTCCCCTTTATTTTTATGAAGTTCCTTTTCAATTTGATCAATATTGATGTAAAGAATCTGATCAATCATACCATCCTCAGTATTTTCACAGGTGCAGATTACGACCATATTTGGATAAGGCTCAATGAGGGCATGATAAACACGCTGCCGATTATACCGCTTCGGCAGCACCAGAATATCGATTGTATGGGGATTTTCCTGATTAACAAATTGTGATACGCTTGCATAACAGCAAAATTTCCAATCGTAATCCGTAAGAACATCCTGAAGATCATAAATAACTTCTTTCGCAATCTCTTTGGTTTCTACCACTGCTACTTTCAGCATGCAGATCACCCTCTCTTTTTATTATAGACGGAAAATGAAGCGCTTTCAATTGACAAACTCGTTCCCTGCGATTATCGTATAGAAAAAAGGAGGCGTTACAGATGGCAATACCAAATCGTAAATTGTCAGAAGAACAGGCACAGGATATACTTAGAAACTGTCATTATGGAGTCCTATCTACTGTTGATGAGCATGGAAATCCTTATGGGGTAGGGATTAACTGTTTTTATATGGAAAAAGAACATGCACTCTATTTTCATACGAAAAAAATCGGCAAAAAAATGAATAATATAAAAAATCATCCAATTGTTTCCGTTTTCATTACCGATGGTATGGAAAAAATTGTTCAGGAACGTTTTACCACGCATTATCAAAGCATTATTGTAGAAGGATCGGCAGAATTGATCGATAACATCGACGAAATCGAGGCAAAGCTCAGAATTCTTTGCCAGCGTCTTTGCCCTGATGCTGTAGAGCGCAGAGAAGAAGTAATCGCCAAATTCCTCCCGGTGGTTGGAATTTGCAAAATCTCCATAAAAAATATCACGGCAAAAGCGAATAGAGATGCGTAAAAGATTGCAAATTCTTCCATGTATTGGTAAAATTGAATTATGATTAGAGACGATACGTGCTTCTATTTATAAACGTATAGATTTTGAGAAGCTACAAGTTTCCGTATATTCCGATATAAATCGGTATAAAAACATATGTTTTTATAACCATTTATGATTGTTTGAATACGTATACATTTGTATACGTTTCTGAACAAGAGAGGATGGGATTCTAGTGGAAGAATTATTAGAGAATTTAGCTGAAAAAGCTGGCTGCTTCATATCTGATTTGAAATTAGATCAAAAACGCAAACGTTTAATACATGTATTAGAAGAAATTGATCCCAGCGAATACACAGCAGCATCTTGGCAGGAAACATTTACATACATAACGGAAGATAATGCGACTGAAACAAGTTGTGAAGCAATCAAGAATGAATTAATCAATCGATTAAAAAAATAAACTCACTATAAAAGTGAGCTTTTTTATAAATGTGCAAAGAGATCAGCAGGTTTTTGCAGACATCCATCTGCAAGTTCACATGTGTTAAGCTGTGATCCCCATAATGCCAAAAGTTTCCCCACCTTAGCGGCATCAGCACACTGCATGTCATAAATACTGTCTCCAACATATACCGTGTTGAATGGATCAGCGCCGGTTTTTTCTAAATAAGCCAAAATCGGATCAGGATTTGGCTTATGCTTTAACGTGTCATCCGCGAGAATAACCGTATCAAAATATGGCATCATTTCATAATTTCGCATTTCATGCTCAAATTCAGAACGAGTCTTTGACGATACAATTCCCAGCCTAATACCTAAATTATGCAATTTCTTTACAGTTTCCGTGATACCGGTGAATACCGTTACCGTATGCAAATATTTTTGCAGCTCCTCATCCCAGATTCGCTGAGCTTCATCCACATCCGGACATCCCAACTGATGCAGCGCCTGCTTCCCGGTTATGCCAAGACAGAAAGAGAGCTCTGCCTCACTATATTCCCGCTTAAGAATCAAGCGCAACGTATCCTGTAATGAAGTGATAACCGAATAGGTATTATCCAGTAATGTGCCGTCAATATCAAATAACACATGCTGATAATGAATCGTTTCTGGAACCGCAATCGCTGCTTTGATGTCTATCGCTTTTGATGCGGATACCGAATCATAATCCATCTCATGAGGTGCATCGGCATAGCCATAGGTTACCCCATTTGATGATGTTGTTGGATCAAAATTCCAGCTTTTACAGGAAGAGTGAATCTGACTCACTCCCGAAACTCTCAAAATATGCAAGGCATTCTCTGCCTGCACACCGCTTCCCGCTAAAATTTCAATCTGCTTACCGTACCGATACTGCAGCTCCTTTATCAGATCAAGCCCTTCAATCGCTTTATGCTGTAACCCGCTGGTTAAAACCCGATCGATTTTAAGCGAAATGAGTACTTCTATCGATTGAAAAGGATCATTTACACAATCGAATGCACGGTGAAAAACGGCTTCTTTATGATAGCTGTGAATAAGTGAAGTCATCGCTTTAGTTGCTTCTTTGTGAATCGTGCAGTCTTTATGCAAAAAACCAAATGCAATTCCATCCGCACCCGCTTCCAGCAGTTCTTTTGCTTCCGCAAGCATGACTTCCTGCTCTGTATCATGATAAGCAAAACCGGCGCCGCGAGGACGAACCATCGCGATAATCGGTATATGTACCTTTTGCTTAGCCAAGCGAACCGCTGCCGCAGAAGGCGTCAAACCACCCATATACAAGGCACTGTTGAGTTCAATGCGATCCGCTCCTCCGGCTTCGGCCCGCACACAGTCTGATACACTGCCGCAGCAAACCTCCAAAACATATTTATTCATAAAGATTATGCCCCTTCGCATCTATACATACCGTGGCTGGAAAATGATCGACCAGCAGCTCATGAATTGCTTCTGCACCAAGATCCTCAAAAGCAATCACTTTACAAGCGGTAATACACTGACTGATGTATGCGCCGGCACCGCCAATCGCTACCATATAAGCGCCTTGATTACGGACAATCGCATCCAAAACAGGTTTTGTACGATAGCCTTTACCAATGGAAACACTCATTCCAAGATCATACAGCTGGGGTGCATAGGCATCCATGCGGGAGCTCGTTGTAGGGCCTGCCGAACCGATCACATTTCCGGGAGCTGCCGGTGTAGGACCCACATAGTAAATGACTGCGTCCTTTAAATCTATGGGCAGGGTTTCACCTTTTTCCAGCATCTCTTTCAACCGCTTATGGGCAGCATCACGAGCGGTGTAGATCGTACCGGTAATGGTAACCATATCCCCGCTTTTTAAGCCTTTTATTTTATCCTTCGTAAGCGGCGTCGTCAAATTGATCATCATAACACCTCCCGGGCATGCCTTGTGATATGGCAGGAGATATTGACCGCTACCGGTAACCCGGCAATATGTGTCGGGTACTGTTCCACATTCACATGAAATGCAGTTATATCGCCCTTCAATCCCTGTGGACCAATATGCAAAGCATTCATCTCATTTAACAGCTCCTGTTCAAGCTGTGCGTAACGAGGATCAGGATTCGGTTCATTCACCGGACGCACCGTCGCTTTTTTCGCAAGGACTGCCGCGTAATCAAAAGTTCCGCCGATCCCAACTCCGATAACCATCGGCGGGCAGGCATTCGGTCCGGCATTCTTTACCGCTTCCAAAACGGCTTCTTTCACACCTGTTAATCCCTGCGCCGGTTTCAGCATTTTTAATACTGACATATTTTCAGAGCCGAAGCCTTTGGAGGAGAGCTCAATCTCGACCTGATCACCGTCTACGATATCCATGTAGATAACCGCAGGTGTATTATCTTTCGTATTTATACGGTCAAATAAAGGATCACTGACAACTGATTTCCGCAGATAACCCTGTTCATAGCCATCGCGCACTCCCTGCTGAATCGCTTCCCGAATGCTTCCGCCTTCAAAATGAACATCCTGTCCAACTCTCAAAAAAACGATAACCATACCGGTATCCTGACAGATCGGAATATGCTTTTCCGCTGCCAACCGGCTGTTTTCAAGCAGAATCCGCAGGGTTTCTTTCCCGATCGGTGTAGTTTCTTTATCTGCCGCAGCTTGCAGACAGGCATATATATCACTGGGATACTGATAATTGATCTTCTGTACCATGGTGCATACTGCATTCTGCACCTGTTTTACCTGGATAGCACGCATCATGATTCCTCTTTCTTCTTTTTGGGTTTGGAATTCCGCTTATGCATGCCCGGTATCCCCGGACGTGTCATCTCTTTCACATTCAAGACTTCATCAAGCTTTTCCCGTGACATCAAATCATGCTCCAAAATCAATTCCCGCAGCTTACGGTTTTCATGAAGTGCCTGCTTTGCCATTTTTGAAGCGTTCGCATAACCGATATGCGGTGCCAGCGCAGTTGCGGTTCCCAGTGAAATTTCCACCAGATCCTTACAGTGCTCGCGATTTGCTACAATACCGCTAATTGCATTGACCCGCAACGTATGACAGGCATTTGCCAGAATATCAATACTCTGAAACAGATTATAGAAAAGCACCGGCTCAAATACATTCAGTTCCATCTGTCCTGCTTCAGCCGCCTTCAGAATGGTTACATCGTTGCCGAACACCTGAAAGCACACCTGATTGCATACTTCCGGAATGACCGGATTGACTTTACCGGGCATGATCGAGGAACCGGGCTGACGGGCAGGCAATATGATTTCACCAAGCCCGGTTTTCGGGCCGGATGCCATCAAACGCAGATCATTGCACATTTTCGAGAGGTTCACACAAAACGTTTTCAAGGAGCTGTGCGCCCAAACAAACGGGTCGACATTGCGCGTTCCGTCGATCAAATCCCGGGCACTGGTTAAATCGACGTTGGAGATATCGGACAGCAGACTGACACAGATACGCTTATAATCTTCATCAGCATTGATTCCGGTGCCGATGGCAGTCGCTCCCATATTGATCGATTTCAGATTGGAAAACGCCAATTTAATTCTTCGTATATCCCGGACAAAAGCAGTTGCGAACGCATGAAATTCCTGACCCATACGAATCGGTACAGCATCCTGTAAATGCGTTCGGCCCAGTTTGATCACATCGTTAAATTCGATGCTTTTATCGAGCAGCGCTTCCTGAAGAAGCATAATTTCTTCCAAGAGATTTTCCACTAAAAATAAACAGGTTAATTTCCCGGCTGTCGGAAATACATCATTGGTCGACTGTCCGAAATTGATATGATCATTAGGGTGAATATAATCATATTGTCCTAATGGTTTACCGGCCAGCTGAGCTGCCCGATTCGCAATTACCTCATTGGTATTCATATTGACCGAGGTTCCGGCTCCGCCTTGGATAACATCGGTGATAAACCACGCATCAAGTTTTCCTTCAATGACCTCATCACATGCCGACACAATATAATTGGTGCGTTCCTCATCTAAGTGGCCGCAGATACAATTTGCTTTTGCGCAGGCTTTCTTCACCATACCTAGCGAACGTATCATCATCGGATGCGTCTTCATATGGGTGATCGAAAAGTTTTGTGTCGCCCGTACCGTTTGACAGCCATACAGCGCGTCAAACGGTACATGTACCTCGCCAAGTGAATCTCGTTCTATTCGATACTCCGCTTCACTCATCTGACATTTCCCTCTTTTTTCGCACAAGCGGCAACCGCCTTTGCGACTGCCGGGGCAACCCGTGGATCAAATACTGTCGGAATAATATGTTCCGGATCAAGCTCTTCATCACTGATCAAATCAGCCAGTGCCATCGCCGCTGCCATTTTCATGCCCTCGGTAATTTTAGTCGCTTTCACATCCAACACACCGCGGAATAATCCTGGGAATGCCAATACATTATTTACCTGGTTCGGATAATCGCTGCGGCCGGTTCCCACAATATAAGCACCGGCAGCCAGCGCATCTTCCGGCATAATTTCCGGAGTCGGATTTGCCATCGCAAGTACGCATGATTTTTCATTCATCGATGCCACCATATCTTTATTCACCAGTCCCGGTGCACTGACACCGATAAATACGTCAGCACCGACCATTGCATCAGCCATTGTATCAAAGCGCAGACCATCCTGATCGACATACTGCAAAAGCTCTTGTTTCAGAAAATCATACTGTGCTTTCTTTTCCTGATGCATCTGTCCCTTTGAGCTGAACGCCTCAATATGACGAATCCCAAAGTCATGCATCATTTTAATAATCGAACTGCCCGCCGCTCCTACGCCGCAGGTAACAACACGTAAATCTTCTTTCTTCTTACCGGTCAGCCGCAGCATGTTCGCAATCGCCGCAATTGTGATAATTGCCGTACCATGCTGATCATCATGGAAAACCGGAATATTCATCTCCGCTTTTAAAGTACGCTCGATTGCTACACATTTCGGTGCACTGATATCTTCCATCAAAATACCGGCAAATGTCGGTTCCAATGCTTTTACTAAGGTGATAATACCCTCAGCATCATGTACATCGATGCAAAGCGGAATCGCATCAATATCAGCAAACCGTTTAAACAGCACTGCTTTTCCTTCCATAACCGGAAGCGCTGCTTTCGCACCTATATCACCTAACCCTAACACGGCACTGCCGTCAGTTACAATCGCAATCGTATTTCCTTTATTGGTATACACATAAGCATTCTCTTCGTCGTCGACAATTTCACGACATGGCTGTGCTACCCCCGGGGAATAAGCAAGTGCTAAATCCTCCATACGCTCTACTGCCACTTTTGAATGAATCTCCAGTTTACCCTTGTGTAATTTATGTAAAGCTAAAGATTCCTCATATACTGAACTCATGATAACCCTCCTTGTTGGTTAAACATCCTACGATTATTCTAACATAAAACCATTTCCCCGGCACGCCGTCTTATCAGAAATAAAAAAACGGAATTTTTAAAATTCCGCTGTATCGGCAAGCATCGCTAATGCCAATGCGTAAATCTTCATATTTGTTTTAAGGTCCTTTAGGCTCATCCATTCATCCGGCAGATGGGCAATTCCTTTTTGATTAGGGAAGCTTGGCCCAAACGGTACAATGTTTGGCATGACCTTGGCATACGTGCCGCCGCTTGTCGTAACCGGCGTACCATCCATCCCGGTAACCTCTTCGTAAGCTGTTTGCAAAGTATGAATCAGCCGACTGTCCTTCGCAAAGCGCACCGGTGCATAATGGAGCAGCTCGATGAGTTCTACATCCGCGATCAGACATTCCCGAATTGAAGCAAGCAGATCTATTTTACTGCAGCAGGCAGGGTATTGGATAGAAACCTCAAAGCCCGGACAGCCTTGCTCCTGAATCATCCGAAAGCCACCCATCTGCAAAGTTCCGAATTCTTGATCATGACAGTCGATATGCAATTCCTTTCCGGTACGATCACCGCTTAGAAAATACGAATTAAGAAAGGCAAAAAAAACACCCTGATCAGCTCCGTGATATAGCAGGCGGAGCTTTAAACGGCCGCGTTCCCCATAGACTACCGGATATTTACAATCCGGAGTAAAACCGGCCACCGGCGGCCGTTCCTTATCCAGATATACAGGTATATCACGAAAACCGGTTTCTTCATTGGTACCAAAGAGGATTCGAATGGCGTGGCGCTGCGGAAGCTGAGCTTGGGATATTGCCTTCATTGCGAACAGGCAGCTCAAAATCGGCCCTTTGTTATCCAGTACACCGCGGCCATACATACAATTATTCGTTTCGTCGATGATACCGCCATAAGGATCATGAACCCAGCCCTTGCCTTCGGGCACAACATCCAAATGACCTAATGCCGCTACATAATCAGCTTGTGCGCCCAACTGTGCATAGCCGACATGGCCGCTGCCATAATCGGTTTTAAAGCCCAGTGATTCCGCAGTTTGCAAGGCTGCCCTCAGTGCTTTGGCCACCGCATTGCCAAACGGTTCATCCAAAGCCGGTTTTCCCTCTACGCTGGGAATCGATACAATTTCCTGAAGGGTTTTGACGAGCTGCGGAAACAGCTCATCACATGCCTTATATAATCGGCGCTTTGATTCTTCTTGCATACGCTTCCAGCCACTCCTCACTGGCAGGCTCATGATGACAGTGACCGGCTTCATCGCGGTGTGACAGATAAACGATCGGCGCTTCCTTCTTCGTGGCGACACAGAAGCTGAATTCAGGCGCATTGGTAGAAACGCCCCATTCTCCTTTATTGTTCATTGCCACAAATGACATTTCCCCGCTTTTACCGCGGCGGCGGATCAACGCTTTTTCAAATTGATTCAACGCTTGCTCACAGGCTGTTTGCGGATGCATACCGCTGCGCATTTTTGAAACAATTTCATAGGATACGCAGCCCTTCATGATATCCTCACCAAGCCCGGTTGAACCAGCTCCTCCTACTTCACTATCCACATAATAACCGGATCCGGACATCGGAGAATCCCCGACCCGACCAGGCCGTTTCATAAAAAGACCGCTTGTGGATGTTGCCGCGCACATGCTCTGATGCTCGTCCAGCGCTACCATTGCGACTGTATCATGACCGCTGTACGGACTGAGACCTTTATCGACCGTTTCTTTTTTGCGTTTCTGATAATGAGCAATGCCCCGATCCGTCAGCATATTTTTACGTTCAAAACCGTGTTTATGCGCATACGCTTCCGCACCTGCTCCGACGAGAAAGTTATTCACCTTTTCTTTAGACAACAATCGCGCGATTGATACCGGATTGGCATAATCACGTATCCCCGCTACCGCACCGACATCGAGGGTATCACCATCCATAAATCCTGCATCCAGCTCAACCTCCATATTCTCATTCGGCAGTCCCCCATATCCGACAGACTTATAAAACGGATAATCCTCGACAATACGGATGGCCGCTTCCAGTGCATCCCCGCTTTCAGCACCATCATCCAGCCGTCTTCCCGCTTCTTCAATTCCTTCAATCGCCATTCGCCATGTCGCAATAATGCCCCACATAGTCATACCTCCTTATTCTTCCTTTTTATCTACCTATTTTACCAAGAATCCTAAGAAAAAAGAAGCGCCGCAGCTGCTTCTTTCCGTTATTTTAAGTCAATGATCTGTTCCCAGCTAAATTCATCACGGCCAAAATGACCGTAGCAGGCAGTTTTTTTATAAATCGGCTTGCATAAATCCAGCTCCTTGATGATATTGCTTACAGAGAAATCAAAATTGCGGTCGATGATTTCCAAAATTTCACCATGAGATACGGTGTTGGTACCGAATGTTTCTACCATGATGGATACCGGCTTCGCTTTGCCGATCGCATAAGCAACCTGGATCTCACATTTGCGGGCATAGCCATGCGCTACGATATTTTTCGCAACATAACGGGCGTAGTAAGCCGCACTGCGATCTACTTTGGATGGATCTTTAGATGAGAAGCATCCCCCGCCGATACGGCCCATGCCGCCGTATGTATCGACAACGATCTTACGGCCGGTCGTACCGCTGTCGCCAAAGGAACCGCCTAGTACAAAGCTGCCGCTTGGATTGATCAGGTATTTCGTATGCTCATCAATCAGCTTTTCATCAATTACCGGTTTGATAACCTCCTCCATAATTACGTGTGCCAGCTCCTCTTGTGAAACCGCTGCCGCATGCTGGGTTGATACCACAATAGTATCGATGCGCTTCACCTTATCATCTTCATATTCTACGGAAACCTGCGTCTTTCCATCCGGGCGAAGCCGATTATCTTTTCTTCTGACTTCACTCAAACGCTTTGCCAATTGATGTGCATAGTCAATCGGAGCCGGCATATAGTTATCAGTATCATCACAAGCAAAACCAAACATAAGCCCCTGATCACCAGCGCCGATTTCTCCGCCGTTTTGGACGACTGCCTGATGAATTTCCGCTGACTGGTGATTCACATGCACACAGACCTGATA
Source organism: Copranaerobaculum intestinale (assembly GCF_009831105.1). Classification (GTDB taxonomy): domain Bacteria; phylum Bacillota_I; class Bacilli_A; order Erysipelotrichales; family Erysipelotrichaceae; genus Copranaerobaculum; species Copranaerobaculum intestinale. Next base: position 223,496 of record NZ_WUUQ01000001.1, read on the forward strand.
ATCTTCCGTATAACCGATTTCCTTGATCGTCGCCTTTGCGATCGCTTCATAATCCAGCTTTGCTTTCGTATCCGCTTCACCGTAAATCAAGACAAAATCATCCTTGATCGTCGCTTCTACTGCCATTTTCGCATTTGGATCCTGCGTAAGCGCCGCATCCAAAATACTATCCGCAATCTGATCGCAGATTTTATCCGGATGACCCTCGGTAATACTTTCTGATGTAAAAATGTAGTTCTTCATAATAACCCTCCTCGTATAAAAAATGCCTTCCCGCGGTAGAGAAGACAGTATCCATATCATTACGTTCTCTCTTATCGCTGTCAGCAGTACCACCTTGCCTTGGCAGGTTGGCGCGGGATCCACGAGCTGACTCTCTCCTCCGTCTCTTGATAAAAAGGCATGTATATTAAAGCACAATATTCTGAAACATGCAACCGAATATTTTTACCTCTCAAAAGTTATTTGACAAATACCCCATGAAATACTAAAATGAATTTGCTTGACAGTATGCCCTCGTCATACTGTTTTTTTAGGAAAGACAGGTGTACGCACAAATGGATATTACCAAAATAAAGGTCATCGTATGCGACCTCGACGACACCCTGCTCCGTGATAATAAAACAATCAGTAAGGAAACCTGTGAGTATTTGATTCAGTTACAGAAAAACGGTTACCGTCTGGTCCTCGCTACCAGCCGCTATCGTAAAGAAATTGTGGATTATGCGGCGCAGCTGCAAATGGAACACTACGGAGGCTTTCTAGTTACCTCCAACGGCGCAACCGTCTACAATCTGAAAACGGGTCATCGCGAAGCATTTTCCGCTTTGGATAAGGAAGAAGCCCAGATGCTGATCCGCACCGGTTTGGATTATGGCTTATCAGTACATATGCGCATCGGTGATGATTTTTATTGTCAGACCGTTGGACTTTTCCGTTTTATTCTGCCGCTGTTGAAAATCTTCACGAAAATCATCAAACCGTTTGCCTCACATAAGCTGGAATATTTGATTTCCCTGCTTCATTCTATTCATTTTGTCCGTAATTTGGAGGAAATGTCGCCGGATCAGGTACATAAGATCGTCTATCTGACACCTTGCGGAAGACTGAATCCATTTATGGAATATATTCAAAACACTTATCAGATGAAATATCATTTCTTTGTGGTGGTAAATCGCACTGCCGCAGAAATCTGTCACAGCAATGTCAGTAAGAAAAATGCCGTGGATTGGATTTTACAGGAGCTGGGGCTCACAATGGAGAATATCATCGCGTTCGGCGATAATTCCAACGATGAAATGCTATTACAGAGTGCCGGTATATCGGTAACGATGAAAAACGGCTCATCAAGAACGATTGCCAAGGCGAAGCTGCTCAGTGAAAAGACAAATGATGAAGACGGCGTCATGGATTGTTTGATTAAAATGGGATTTGAATAAAGAGAAGGACTGAAACCCAGTCCTTTTTTCATTTCAACCCATATAAGGTTAGCGATCATGTGAAATTGTGTGATACAATGTATTCATAGGGATAGAAAGGAGATTTATGGAAACGTTAAAAAAATATGTGACAGGCAAAAATCTGCAGATTATGACATTGATCGGTACTGCCTTCACAATCATGATGTTTATCATGTCATCATCCATTGGCAGCAGCACCGAGTCAATCAGCAGCTTTTCAGATATTGGAGGCTTGATATCCAGCTTAAAAACCTTTTGTAATATCTTTTATCTGGATTTCTTTGTTGTACTGGCTGCTACGGCCGGCTACGCCTTCCGTATCTTTTATGAAAAGGATACAAGCCTCAGTATCAAGGTTCTGACACCGTTGAATGGTATTGCATGTTTATTTGGACTCATCTGTTTCAGCACCATTCACAGCATCAAAGCAGGTTTAAGCGGTGATTTCGCATCGCTTTTGCAGTTGGGGGATATCGAAGGACAATTTTCGATCCTGCGCATCATGCTGTTGATTCAAATCGCCGCTGGAATTGCGGCAGCATATTTCCTTTTTTATAAAAAGAACCGCCGCATCGGCGAGGAAGAATCGGATAAGGAAAATCAGGAAGCTTCTGATCATGAATCAATCGTCGATCAGGTCAAGGCATATTATGCAACGGAAAAAGGCAAACGCAATATTCGCATCGGCGGTGCGGCAGTCGCCGTCTTCATCGTGCTGCTCGTTATTGTGAATGTTTATGAAAGCAATCGGCGTACCGAAATTGATCTGACTTCTGCCTGCGCCGTCACTTTTGAAGGAGTATCCGGAAACGGCTCTGCTAATATTCACTGTTCTCCCGATTATGATCACAACAACGAGAACATTGCTTCCTTTATGAGTAATGTGTCCTACACCATTGATAATGACGGCCGCTTAGAAAATGGCATGGAAGTAACACTGAAAGCAAATTATAGCGAGGCAACTGCAGAGAGCAGTAAAATCAATCCGGTAAAAACATCTAAAAAATTTAAAGTGAAAGGATTAGAAATCGCATATCGTGATTTTGCTGATATTCCTAAAAAAGTATCCAATGAATTTGAAGCAGCTGCCAAAGCATTTTTAGAAAAAGATATTCAAAGCAATGTCAATGGTTTATTCGGTTATGACACGATTACGGTAGAGGATGCTGCCCTGATTGGCATTTACTACAAATATACATCCTATAACAACAGCGGTACTGCCTATTATATTTTCCGTACCAAGGAAACCCGCGAGCGCAGCTCCGATACAAGCAAGGAAGTGAACTATTATTCTGTTATTCTTGAGAATATCAGCTCTTCCTACAAGCTGGATCTATCCGATGAATCAAAGGATATGATCGTGGATTCGCTGAGTATCTATGAGAAAGATAAGACCGATGCCAAAGCATTGAAACAATTCACACGTTATCACAGCGATGTAGAAACCGTGAAAACCAATCCCGGCAGTGAAATATACAAAGACGAACGAATCAAGAAAGAAGCATAACAAAAAAATACGGACATTTCGAGGTCCGTATTTTTTTATGTATTAATTGAACTTTGTAAGCACTTCACTAATAGAGTGGTTATTTTCAATTTGATTGATGATTTGACCAAGAATTTCACCTACTGACAGCACTACCATGTTTGGCAGCTCTGCCTTTTTATCATCCTGTGGAATGGTATTCGTACAGATAAATTCTTTGATCGGAGAATTTTTCAAGCGTTCGATAGCCGGTCCGCTCAGAACACCATGTACACAAGAGCAGTAAACTTCGGTAGCACCCTTTGCATATAGCATATCAATTCCGGAAACCAAAGTTCCAGCCGTGTCTACAATATCATCGATCAAAATTGCTTTTTTGCCCTGAACATCGCCGATCAGATTCATCGCTTCCGCTACATTCGGTTTTGGACGGCGTTTATCAATAATGGCAATCGGGGCATGAAGCATTTCTGCCATGCGGCGAGCACGGGTCGTTCCGCCGTGATCCGGTGATACGACTACGATATCATCCATGTTTTTCGCTTTAAAATAATTGCCGATGATACCAATCGCACTGATATCATCTGCCGGAATATTAAAGAATCCCTGAATTTGTGTGGCGTGCAGCTCCATTGTGATAATACGGTGAGCGCCGGCTTTTTCAATCAAATCAGCAACCAATTTGGATGTGATCGGCTGCCGCGGCTTTGCTTTACGATCCTGACGTGCATAGCCGAAATACGGCATAACTACAGCAATGTGGGCAGCGCTGGCACGTTTGCAGGCATCAATAGCGATCAATACTTCCATCAGGTTACTGGAAACCGGATTACAGGTGGACTGTACGATGTAAACGTTTTTACCACGCACAGATTCACCTAATTCTACCATAATTTCACCATCCGCAAAATGGCGGACGTCACAGCTGCCTAATGGAATACCCAGCTGTGCAACAATTTCATTGGCCAGTCCAACACTGGATGTGAGTGCAAATACAACAGTCTTTTCGTTCATTTTTTTATACCCCTCTATTTGTTTTTATATTTTGTTCCAAAGCCTGATTTAATGGTCTGTCGAGCGCGGGCGATTCCCATGTCGCCGGCTTCTACACTGTCGGTGATCGTAGAGCCAGCTGCCAGCAAGGCATTTTCACCAATTGTAACCGGTGCGATCAAATTAACGTTGCTTCCGATGAATGCGCCGTCCCCGACCACAGTACGGAATTTATGCTTGCCATCATAGTTAACCGTAACGACACCGCAGCCGACGTTGATTTTCTTGCCAAAATCACTGTCACCGATATAGGTAAGGTGGGCACACTTGCTGCCATCTCCAAAGCGGCTGTTTTTAAATTCAACAAAGTTTCCGATTCGGCAGTTTTCACCGATTTCCGTTTGATTGCGCAGATGGCTCATCGGTCCAACCGTAGTACCCTTTCCTACACTGCTTTCTACGACTTTTGATGAATCAATGGTAACATCATCATGAATCACTGCATTGCGAAGGAAGGAATTGGGTAAAATCGTCACATGACTGCCGATTTTTGTAGCTCCTTCGATATACACATTCGGATAAATAACCGTATCATTACCGATCTCTACATCTGCATCGATATACGTATGATCAGGATCGATGATGGTAACACCGTTTCGCATATGCATTTCATTAATCTTATGCTTCAGCCAATTCTGGGCTTTGGCCAGGTCAACGCGATCATTGCATCCCATACATTCATCAGGATCTTTAACGACCAATCCGGTGACCGGTACCTGTTTCCGGTTGAAGATCGCAACCAGATCAGTGAGGTAATACTCATTTTGGGCATTATCATTTTTGATTTCTTTTAAACTTTCAAAGAGCAGCTGGTTGTTGAAACAGAATAATCCGGTGTTGATTTCACAAATTTTCTGTTCTTCTTCCGTACAGTCTTTCGCTTCTACAATTTTCACAACATGGTTTTTATCATCACGGATGATACGTCCATAACGGGCACCGTCATCCAATATGGAAGTTAATACCACCATTCCATTTTCACGGTTAGCGGCAAACGCTTCCTGAATGGTTTCCGGCTGAATCAGCGGTCCGTCTCCGTTCAGTACCAGCGTATCTCCGCCGATTCCTTCCAAAGCGGAAGCCTGCATTACCGCATGACCGGTACCTAACTGAGGTTCCTGAAGTGCGTATTCAACTTCATCTTTTAAATAGTCTTTAACACTGTCTGCGTCATGTCCTACTACTACGACAATTTTTTCAACGCCGGCTTTTTTCAGATTCGTTACAATATGGCCGATCATCGGTTTGTTCATAACCGGATGCATGACTTTATTCAAGTCTGATTTCATCCGGGTACCTTTTCCGGCCGCCAGAATAATAGCTGATTTCATGAAAAATACCTCCATACCTATTTTATCAAAAATTGCTTGTGTAAAAAAGGTTTTATCCCGTTTCTTTTATATTTTATTATTTTTTACTAAAACTGTTCGTAGATATGTCCTTCTGCGTTCGCATATATAAAAAAACTGTGCAGAAACCACAGTTCTATTGGATTGCTTCTTTAAATACCGCTTCTACTTTATCCTTCGTAGGCACACCCTCATGAATTTTCACATCGTCAACAAAGAATGTCGGTACATACCAGTAATCATAACCTCTGGTTTTTTCTTCTTCACGCTGCTCCTCAATCACTTCAATGTCTACGTTTTGATACTCCGGATGCTCCTGCTTCAGCTCTTCTATCATGCGAAATGCATTGCGGCAGTGCGGGCATCCATCCAGCACCATCATCTTTACTGCTTTTGCCATATGATCAGCTCCTTTTCTATACCATATCACACCGACTAGTGTATGCCAATTGATATGACTGATACAAAAAAAGGGGATAACATCCCCTCTAAAACGTTAATTTTGATGTGGATTCATCATACACTGAAGATAATTTTGCCCATGGCAGAATCAGATCGATCCAGTAGGTCATATGGATAAAGAAACGATGCAGCAGCCGCAGCAGTGTTTCCAACGACGCAAAGTCCTGGCATGCGTCAATATGCTTATCGGCAGCTTTCAGCAATTCGCAGCCCTTTGCCATATCATAACTGCTGGACATACCGCCGGCATTCCAGTCAACGACATTCTTTGCCATCATTTTAATGGTTTCCAGATCGCCTTTTCTTTCAATCACCATGCATATCAGCTGGTACAGTGATGCATCAGCTGCCTCCATGTCACAGTAAGCCATAGTAACAACACCGTAATTCAAACCGTCTATACGGTTGCGCTTGCGGATTTCTTCGATGTCTGACGGCATATCGATCCACAGCGTATCCAAATACGCAGATACTTCCTGAAGGTACTTTTCCATTATGCATCCTCCTCTACGATCTCAACCAGCATGATATCACCGGCCTGATCCCAAACCTTATCCGATTCTTCCTTGAAAGCGGGAATCTGATCCTCATCCAGCAGGGCAAATAAATCGCAGTCACCTAATGACGGCGTATCCCCATACCAAATACAGATGGTTTGCTTCGGTGCATAATAAGCAATATGTCCCTTAACGGAATAGACCGGATTCTCCACTTCATAGCGGGCAATCGGCGCCTGGAAAAATATTTCATTCTCACAGATTTTCGCATAAGCAATTCGTGTTTTGAACGGACAGACCTCACGCAGCGCCTGCACCATTTTAGGAGCTTCTTTTTCCAGTAATGCGGCGGTAAAAGATTTACCATGAAACGTCAACTTTAACTTTTCCATAATTCCTCCTTTAATATTAATCCAACTATACCACGTTCAAATACCACCGGCAAGTCGTTATATATCGTTTCCTCTCATTTTCCAGCTCTTTCCATTTATCAGTTTCTATACTGTTCAGATGGTAAAGGATACGGTTGAAGTAATCCACAAGGTTCTTTAGGGTATGGATGATCTAAAGCATATGCAAAAAATATATCCATAGTTAATAAAAAGACTTACCAATAATAGCTCTAATTAACATCAGAAAATAGAAAAGCCGATCATCAGATCATAATAAGATCTCACAATCGGTTTTTTTCATTTCCGTAATTTCGACAAATGGATAGTCTTGTTTCAGTAACGCTGCCTGTTCTTTAAGCAGCTTTTCATTTCGGGTAATTGCGAATACAGTTGATCCGCTTCCCGACATCAGAACCCCTTCAAATCCGGCCTGAAGAATACGCTGTTTCAGTTCACACACTTTAGGAGCTAACGTGAATGCGCTTGATTCAAGGGTATTGCCGATCGAATCACATAAAGCAGAAAAATCGGATTTCTTCAATGCGGCCGCGGTACGATCACAAGCCGGATGTGCACATCTGGTGAAATCAAGCGTCTGATACGCTTCTTTTGTAGAAATTCCTACCGATGGTTTTACCAGCAGAACCGAAAAATCGAGATTTGTCAAAATCGGTTCCACCCGTTCCCCAATGCCCTGCACACGGGCAGGACAGTTCATGATACAGAAGGGAACATCCGCTCCTACCGCTTTTCCGATTGGCAATAATTCCTGCAACGGAAGGTTCAGTTCCAGCAATTTATTTATGCCGCGGATTACGGCAGCCGCATCACTGCTTCCTCCGGCCAGCCCCGCTTCCATGGGAATACGCTTTTGGACATGAACATGGAAGCGCTGCGTAAAGCCGTATACGCTTCGCATTTTTTGAATTGCCTTCAAGATTGTATTCGTATTGTCTAACGGCATGTTACGGTCATCACTGCTTAAACGGTCTTCCTGTGCTAAAGTTATCTCTACTTGATCGGCCAGCTTCAACGGAACCATGATCATATCAAGATCATGATAACCATCCGCTCGGCGGCCGATCACATTCAGACATAGATTGATTTTCGCATTGGCTTCAACGATCATTTTGATAAACCTCTTTCCTGTTGGACGGAAAACAGTGTTAAATACCGATCAAGTGTCAAAGCTTCAGCGCGTATACCGGCATCAATATCAGCTGCGGCCAAAATATCTCTGGCCAACTGTTTATCTCCGCAATATTCTCCATAGTTATTTAAAATTGTTTTGCGCCGCTGTTTAAAGCAGGCTTTGACCATTTCATAAAACTGCGGCTCCGCTCCTGCCTGCAGCTCTCGCTGCGGCTTGAACGTAAACTGCACCACTGCACTCTCAACCGCTGGCCGCGGCTGGAACACCTCGGTCGGTATTTTCATAAGCTGCTTAACATGACAGCGATACTGCGTCAGCACCGACAACGCGTTGTATTCCTTGGTACTGGGAACGGCCGCAAAACGATCTGCGACCTCCTTCTGCATCATCACGGTGATTGCCTGAAATGCCACCGGACTTTCAAACAGCTTAAACAGGATCGGTGTCGTGATATAGTACGGCAGATTCGCCGCTACCACAACATCCAGTCCTTGCCGCTGCTTTGCCTGCATCAGCATGCTGATATCCTGTTCCAAAAAATCACCGTGAATCACGGTAACGTTTTTTTGATCTTGAAGCGTATCTGCTAAAACCGGTATCAACCGATCGTCAATTTCAAATGCCGTTACTTCTTTCGCGTATTCCGCAAGAAATTGGGTCAGTGCTCCGATTCCCGGCCCGATTTCAAAGACCGCACAGTGATCGGATATTACTGCCAAACGAGCTATTTTTTCAACGATGCCCGGTTCTACCAAAAAATTCTGTCCGTAGTTTTTCTTTGCGAACAGCTGATAGGTTTCCAGTATCTCTTTCGTTCTGCTGGGGGTTGCAATTACTTTTTTCATGCATGCTCCTTTAAATAATTTTCTACATCCGCTCTGGTGAGCTGAAGCATATTCAGACGTTTCTTCAGCGTTTTGGCATTGGGTTTTCCCAAATAGAGCCATTGCGCCACCTTGGCCCGCCGTTCAGCGCTGTCATGTTTCCCAATGAAACCGAGTTCCATCATATCTGACATAGTAAATGTTTCCATATCCAGTTCCTGATAATGCATCAGGTGTGCCAGCGCTTCTATGAGATCCTCGCGGCTGGCGTGTTCGATGCCAACCTTCTTGGCAGTACGTGCTTTCTTCCGTTCGATAAAAGCATTATAACAGCCGGGGATTGCTTGATTGATGTTATTCCGTATTTGTTCACCGGGAGCATCCGGATCGGTAAAGACAATCACACCGCGGGTTTTCTGTGCCTGCTCGATGAGCTTCAGCACTTCACGTCCTACATGTGTGCCGTTTGTTTCAATCGTGTCACAATCAAAATATTTTTTCAATGTATCACTGTCGTGTTTGCCCTCCACGACCAATACTTCTTTTATCTTCATGCCGTCACCTACCAGCTTATTTTATCACATCTGCAGAGAAAAAGAAAAGCCGCAGGAGCTGCGGCCTATCCATTCAGCATCGTAAGCAGCTGCATCAGCGCCATACATACCAAAAAGGTGATAACACCGCACCCGGCAGCCAATAAAAATTTCTGATAGGGACGTTTGCCCACTTCCCGCTGCTTTGTGATTTCGTCTAAATGCTTGCCGTTCATAAAAGCAAGAATCTCCTGATAGGTTTGAATATCATTTTCTTTTTTCAGCTTCTCGACCCGTCCCGCATAAAACAGTGTAACCAAAAATAACACTGTAATGCCAAGCAGCCCATACGTCCCAAAAAAATAAAACAGCGGAGCGATACTGATGATCGTCAGTATCAGCAGGCAGGAAAATATCCATGAATCACGATTCATTTTTTGGATCTCTTTCATTTGAATTTCTTGTCTCATCTTATCCAAGTCTCCTTTGATCAATTGATCCAGAGTAACACCAAATAGTGAGCTCATCAGCAGCAGACTGTGTATATCCGGATAGTTCTTGTTATTTTCCCAATTGGATATGGTCTGTCTGGTAACAAAGATTTTATCCGCCAGCTCCTCCTGGGATAAATTCATATCCGTACGATACTTTTTAATTTGCGTATTTAGTTCCATGGTGCACCTCCTGTCCATATCGTAAAGGACGCAGTTAATTTTCGCTATCAAATGTATTTGACATCAACAATAATTCATCGTTTTAGTAAGCATACCACCGATGAAGATGAAAAAAAAGAGCACATCAGATAATGTACTCATACTGACCTCTAAATTCTGTCAGCTTTTGATTTTCGCTTTTTCATCAGTTCCCAACTGAAACAATTTCCGCCTTGGGATGATGCACACTATTGTCGATGCTCAGCATCAGACTTTTTTCACTGCCGGCATATAAATCAAGGTGATTGCCGGAAATACCGCCGCCGCGATCCAAAACCATCGCGTAAAACGGCTGACCGGGAGTAATGCCCCAGCCGCTATATCCGTGATCAGTAATTTTCAATACTGTTCCGATCGGAATATTTTTATCAGCTGCCACGATGTAGTAGCCGTTGTAGGTGATGCCTTGCTTCCATGAACCATCTGGCTGCATGACACCTCTTGATGCGTCCAACTGAATACCGGTACCGGTATTGCCCCGTCCGGTGAATTGACCGCTGCATCCAACACAGTCTACACCATACATCGTAGTTTTGGCATAGAAATAGTTGCCGGCACGAATCGTACCGCCATAACGCAGTACCGCATCCTGACTGGGAATAACTTTCTTCGCGCCGGGAATCGGCACTCGTGAAATTTCTTTTCCCAAGGCATCCTTCGTAACCCGATATGCCTGTTCTATTTTACCGGGTGTACCAGCGCTTACCTGCGTGATCACCCAAGCGAGACCGCCCTCTGTAGTCGTTGTGTCTAATATCAGACCCGGCTGCGCGTCGTTATTTGACATAACGACATTCTCAACAGTTGTTGTGAGCGCCACCCGGTCGATGATGTTTTGGTTCGGTTTACGAACGGCAGAAGCTGTGCTGACTTCCATCTCCCGTGCGGAGATACAGCCGTTCAAAGCGAAAACAGTCATGAATAAAGCGAAGAATCTTCGTTTTAAGTTCATTTATTTTCCTCCTTTTTCCAAAGCAATCGCTATTCTAGCATACTTTGTCCTGCTTGTCCAATTTTTTATTTTTTCACATGCAGTTATTCTGATTTTACCCACATTCCCACACATTATACTTGAACATGAATGAATGCCCTTTCACAAAAACCCTTTAATTCAAGGATTTTCTTACAATCGTATGTTAATAACTCCCTATTTATACCATTTTAAAGCTTGTTAAAATAATCTTATATTTCACATATACTGCATGAGGTTGTCTTTCTTATTTACGATCAATATTCATAAATACCTGATAAAATAACCTTATCTTTTTTTCTGCTGTGCTTGTGAAACAGAACGGTTTTACTTTTGAAAATACACATGGCTTTTGTCATCTTCTGTCACTTTCTTTTTCGGTGCAATCATCAAATTCTGAACGCAGATTTTTTTATGATTGTAATTTCCACACCGTTCTCTATTTGTATTCCATAAACAAAAAGCGGTATGTGCATGAACAAAATAAATTTTTATCTGCACAAAGAAAGACAGGCATAAAAATCATGACTGCCTGCCTTTTTCCATTCGCTTTTTCATATTCTTTCTATATAATATAGTGCCCATTGACTATTGGAATCTTCATAACGCCTTGCGAGCTGAAAATAATTGGATTTTTATAAATACGATAACAGCTGACGGACAAAGGGTGTTGCCGGAGCCGCCTTGATCTGCTGCGGCGTATCGAATTGATCGATTCCGCCGTCCCGCATAACGATCACCCGTTCCCCAAGATAAAGCGCCTCGCGAATATCATGGGTGACAAACAGCATAGTGAACGGAGCTTCGCTGTGTATGCGAAGCAATTCTTCCTGAAGTGAGTGACGAGTAATCTCATCAACTGCGCCAAACGCTTCATCCATCAAAACAACGCCCGGATCGCTAGCCAGTGCTCTGGCGATACCTACCCGCTGTTTCTGACCGCCGCTGAGCTCATCCGGAAAGCGTTTCAGCATGGCCGCATCCAAATGTACGATCTTCACCAGTTCATGCACCCGCTGCCTGATGATATCAGATTCATATCCGCGCAAACGCAGGACATAGGAAATATTATCATAGATATTCATATGCGGAAACAGACCAATACTTTGAATCACATAGCCGATGCTTTGCCTTAGCTTATTCATATCCTTGGTTTGAATATCCTCCTGATCGATGTAAACGCGGCCTCGATCCGGCACGATCAATCCGTTGATCAGCTTCAGCATCGTGGTTTTACCGCTGCCGCTGCCGCCAATGACGCTTACCCGCTCACAGGATCGAATCGTCAGCGAGAGGTCATTCAATACCGGCTTCCCGTCATATTGCTTTTGTATATGTTCCAGTATGATCTCACTCATGGTCATTCACCTCCAGCAGTCCTTTTTGAATCAGGAAGGTTTGCGCTACATCCCTTTCATCCTTCTTCTCACTTTCCACTTGATGATTCATCTCTGCCATTTCCGATTCGCTGATAATCCCGTCAAGCAGTTTCAGCACACGTTTCAGCTCCGGATATTTTTTCATGGTTTCACTGCGGATAACCGTACCAGCATAGTATGATTGGAAAAAATGATGGTCATCCTTCAGCAATACCACATTGGGATCACTTAAATGACCATCTGTGGTAAACGCTATGATAACATCAACCTCTCCCTTCTTCAGGGCATCATATTTCAGTCCAATATCCAAGTCCGATGTTTTTTGAAAGTGAAAATCGTTTGCTTTTACCATAGCATCATAGCCGTCATCCCGCTCATAGAAATCATATTCACCGCCAAAGGATAGCTTATCGGATACTGTCGCAAGATCGGAATAGGTTTTTAACTGATACTTTTCCGCAAGCTCTTTTGAGACTGCCAGTCCATATGTATTGTTGAAACCATAGAGTCCCAACCATTCCAGCTGATATGCTTTTGGATATTTCTTTTTCAGCTTTTGATACAGCGTCTGATCATTGGGGATGGTTTTTTCTTTTAATACAAAGCTCCAGGAAGTACCTGTATATTCCGGATAGATATCAAAGTCTCCCTTTACCATTGCCGGATGGATATTACTGGTGCCGCCCCCCACACCCTTGGTCATAACCACTTCAATATCGGTGCGGTCCTCAATCAGCAGCTTCATCATTTCACCGATGATAAATTCCTCGGTCATCGGTTTGGTCGCGATATGGACAGTTTTTTTATGTGAAGGAGTGTAAAACAGACTTGTCGAAAACAGTAAAAAGACCGCAGCGACAGCAGTTAGTACCGCCCGCTTACGCTTCGCATTAGCTCGCCGATTCATCATATACCGTTCCAACAGCCCGATTAAAATATCAGCCAAAAAGGCCAACAATGCCACCGCGAGACTTCCGGCCACAGTCATGGTGATGTTGTTGGTTGTAATTCCGCGATAAATCACGACCCCAAGACCGCCAGCCCCGATAAAAGAGGCAATTCCTGCTAATGCTATGGTCATAACCGTCATATTTTTGAATCCGGACATGATCACCGGCATAGCTAACGGCAGCTTGATTCTGGTTAGGATCTGCCGGTTGGTGCTGCCCATTCCGCGGGCTGCTTCTATAACATCCTTATCAACATTTTCCAAGCCGGTATAGGTGCTTCGGATAATGGGAAGCAATGCATAAATACTAAGAGCAATAATTGCACTTTTATTTCCAATTCCGCTGAGCGGGATAAGAAAACCCAGCATTGAAATAGAGGGAATCGTATACAAAAAACTCACGATTCCCAAAATGATTGGTGACAGCCGTTTTTTCTCATGAATAAAAATTCCGAGGGATACCCCGATCAATGTTGCGATGATAATCGCAATAACCGAAATCTGAAGATGTTCACATATTAAAGGGTACAGAAAGTCAAAGCGCTCGGTATAAAATTTCAGAAGATCATCTAACATGATGATTCCCTCGCTTTCTTATATAGTATGTAATGCTTGTCAGCGATCGAGAGTTTGGTTTTCTCATCCTATGTTCTAATTAACTTTCCTTATTGATAAAATAATCTTCAATATATTTGGTGCAGACTGCACCATCACTCGCCGCTGTTACGATTTGACGAAGTGCTTTTGTCCGAACATCGCCGATCGCAAATACTCCTTCAATATTGGTGCGGGTAGATTCATCGGCAATGATATAACCACTCTTATCAAGTGTCAGCTGTGTTTTAAACAGCTCCGTATCCGGTACTCTGCCAATCGCTACAAACACACCGTCACAAGCAATTTCCTGAACTTCATCAGTTAGCAAATTTTTTACTTTTATCCCGGTAACCTTCTTATCCGCAATGATTTCTGAAATTTTGCTGTCCCAAATGAATGAAATATTGCTTTCATATAGCTGTTTTTCATAAATGCGGGAAGCGCGCAGCTCATGGCGGCGATGAATCAATGTAACCGAATGACAGATCTTCGATAAAAACAAGGCGTCCGCGACCGCGCTGTTTCCGCCGCCGACAATCACAACATCCTTACCTTTATATAGCATTCCATCGCAGGTTGCACAATATGCAATGCCCCGACCGCGATAGCTGGCTTCATTCGCAACGCCCAATTCCCGAGGATGTGCTCCCGTCGCAATGACGATCGTTTCTCCATAATAGGTACTTTCACTTGTTTTCACCTGTTTTGGTTCCGCTTTTAAATCTACCGCCTCCACCGTGTCATAAACGGTTTCTGCACCGAATTTTTCAGCACCGGCCTGCATTTTTTCCGCCAGATCAAAGCCGTCAATTCCATCATCAAATCCCGGATAGTTTTCCACTATGCCGGTGGTCGCCATCTGACCGCCCGCTGATAATTTCTCAATGATCAGCACGGAACGAGCATTACGTGCCGCATACAGCGCCGCGCTGTAGCCTGCCGGACCGCCGCCGATAATAATTACATCATATGTGTTCATGTCTGAACTCCCTTCTTAAAGCAGGTTTTCTTCTTTCAGCCAGTCAATGATCAACGTTTTTGCCTGTGGAGCAATCAGCAGCTTTCCGGCCTTTCCTTGTCTCATCACAACGAGCGTCGGTATCGTTTCAATACCATATTCTTCCGCCAGTGCTTCAAAATCATCAATATTTACCTGTAAAATATCCAAATCCTTTTCATAGGTCTGTGCCAGCTGTTTCAAGACCGGCGCCAAACGCTTACAATATCCGCACCAAGGCGCCCAGAATTCTACAACAACTGCAGCACTTTCTGTTACCTCATTCACATTGTCTTTTGTTACCGTAATCAAACTCATATCATTTCCTCCTTGTCTGATTTTCAGCAGTGTCCTTCAAGATACATCTGCTCGATATCTTTATATTGCTGCGCTTCTGCTTCACTTAGGAAAATCCGGCGGTGAAGCTGATCACCGCTCAAAATATGATTTCCACCGCATCCGCCATAGCCTTCGATACTAAAGGTATAGGAATCCTTAGTCTTATGAAGATCAATGACCTTACCCTTTAGTACATAGCCGCTGACCAAAAAATAAACCTCAGTGCCCTCTTCCAGCATAGTATTCACCTCTTTTGTATTTACTGCATGATGCACAATGTCCGCCAGGCTCTTTTGCATAGCTATCGTAACGCTATGATTTGATAAGCCATATGGCTCTGCTGCTTTTATTGGATCGTTATAGCCAATCCAAACAGCTTTCTCACGATCCTCCCACACGGCAATTCGCAGCGGCAGTTCCAGTGCAATTGCCGGATTTTCAAGCATTAGCTGAGTACCGGCTTGGGGAGAACCAAAAACGAGTACGGTGGATTTTGGCAAATCCAATCCTGCTTCCAAAGCATTTTGATGATGATCAAATTCCGCAAAGATCGTAATATCACGTTTCATGATTTCTGTTTTTAAACGATTTCGCGTCATTTCAAAGGAATCACCGCTTTTTACTTGGCAGTAAGTTGATTTATTCATGCTCATGCTTCCTGCTTTCTCGGATTGCCTCCAGCTGATCAACCACATCATGCAGGGTCATCGTTGTAAGGGTTGCTCGACAGCTTTTCTCCATATCGGCATATACGCCGTCCATCAGTTGAGACATGCCGCTGCTGATCATACAATTCATATTCACATCACCGCTTCGCCACGAAGTATTGAACATTTGAATCGGTAAAGCATCATAGATCATTGCCAGCGTAATTTTCTCATCCGGAAGGGAAAAGCTGTAGCCGCCGTCGATTCCTTTCCGTGTAGAGATTATTTCCGCCTTATTGAGCGCTGCCATGACCTTTCTCACCCGTACCGGATTCACACACATATTCTGCGCCAGCTCTTCACTGGATACCTGTCGCTCATGAATCTTCAAATACGCCAACGCGTGAATAGCAATCATAAAATCGCTTGACATTGAACACATCACCTCTTAACTGTAATTATTTTTATTACATTTATATAGTATTCCTTTTCTCCGTCTTCGTCAAACTCAATGCTTCCGGTTAATTTCTGCTTTACTAAACAAATAATAAGTCTTACAACAACATCGTTTCATTTTCACATTCAGCAAAAAAAGCCCTGCAAATTATCAGCAGAGCTTCCTTTGTAAGTGGTGCGCATGAGCCTTTCACCTAGATAAGCTGGCGTTTCCAGCGGCCCATACGCAGATAGATCAAACCGGCAATGACCGAAACAGCGGTAGCCATCGGAATAGCAGCGCCGATTCCGGTAAGATCACCTTCCATCAGATGCGCAAAGAGATAGGTCAGCGGTATGCGGATAAAAATGGATGCCGCAATGCCATTGACCATGGCGAAGAAAGTTCTTCCGCAGCCGTTGAAGAAGCCATTCATCGTAAAGCCGAACGCTACCAGTAAAAAGTCAACACTGAACCAGTGCAGGTATTGACTGCCCGCTGTAATCACCGATTTACTGTCGGTAAAAATCCGCATGATCGTATCCGGCGCCATACGGCCCCAGACAAAGAAGACAAAGGACGCACCAAGTGCAAATCCGATACTGATCCACATCGCTCGTTTTGCCCGCTGTGGTTTTCCGGCTCCGATATTCTGTGCCGCAACCGTGGAAATCGCTCCGGCCATCGCCGTACTGGGAAGCATCGCAAATCCTTCAAATTTTGTACAGATGCCGACTGCCGCTGCCGCGGTAACACCGAAGGTATTGACGATCGCCGCTATGAATAAGAAGGAAACAGCAGAAATTGTTTCTTGCAGCGATACCGGTATTCCAATCTTAATCAGCTTGACTGCCTTTTCCTTCTGAATCACAAAGCTGCGCAGACGGAAATCGAAGACAAATTCTTTCGAGCGCAGATAGGCTATTGATAAAACCAAACTGATACCCTGTGAAAGCATTGTTGCGAAAGCCGCTCCGGCCGCTCCCATGCCCATGCCTCCGACCAGCAGCAGATCAAGCACTATATTGGATATACAGGCGATACCGATAAAAAGCACCGGACTGTTTGCGTCTCCCATACCTCGCAGCACCGCGCTGACTGCATTATATCCAAAGATAAAAAAGATGCCTGCGGAACAGATATAGACATAATTTTTGGCATCTGCCATTGCCGGGCCGGGGGTCTGAATCAATTCCAGTATTTGCGGGGTAAATAAAAACATAATGATCGTAAACACAACCGCGGCCAATATGAACAGCGTAAAGGTCGTCGCTACCGTTTCTTTGACATCCTGCTCCTTGCCGGCGCCGATATATTGCGCAACCAAAACAGTGGAACCCATCGTCAGTCCGGTGATCAGTGATACCAGAAGAGCAGTTACCTGCGAACCGACCGATACTGCCGCAACACTTACATCATTGGTGAATCTCCCCACGATTGCCAGATCAACTGCTCCATATAAGATTTGAATAAAATTCGCAATTAAAAAGGGAACTGCAAATGCTATCAGCGAGCGATACAAATTTCCCTCTGCCAGATTATTTACGGATTTTTTCATATAATCTCCTCCTTAAACAAAGAAAACCGGATAAGCGATTAACGTTGTTAACCATCTTATCCGGTAATCCATACCTCCGATGTAAAACAGGCTCATCTCCTGTTTGTCAATGCTCATATTAATACAAAATAGTAAGCTTGTAAAGGGTTAATTTTTAATAATCTGCAAAATTTCCAGCGGGTTTTGAAGTACATAGCGGCAAGGGATATGCTGCGGGAGCACTTCTCCCCATTTGGCATAGGCGAACGGCACATGGACACTTTCGGCACATAGCGCATCATTGATAGAATCTCCGATAAACAGAATGTCTTCCGCGGCCAGACCGGTTATATCCATGAGATATTCTAAAGAATCCGGAGCCGGTTTGGGATGCTTGATCTCTTCCTGCGTCACGACCGTATCCAGCGCTTCATGCGCCTCCTTACCCAACTGTTTGATCGCTTCATTCCACATCAAATGATTACGGGAGGTATTCACGCCTTGGCGGATTCCCAGTTCCTTGAGTTTCAAAATTACTTCAACGATGTGGTCGAATGCCTGAACACTGTCCATCGCCTCGCTGTTTTCTCCGAAGCAGATGTGATGAAAGGTTTCTTCTTCCGACGGGGCAATATTCAGATAATCACGGGTTTCCCGATCCGTGAAATAATAACAGCACACAAATTCCGAGCGCGGCTTATGAGGACGATCCGGATACATTCGATGGTATCCCTCATACAGACAGTCAATCATCCGTGATGCATTCACAAGCGTACCATCGCAATCCCATACTACCATTTGATACATATTCACAGCTCCTTTATACAGAAACGTGATAAGGCCTGATAGGCTTCCGCTTCATCCTTTCCCTCAATCACCAGCTTGATATCCGCACCGCAGGGAATATTCAGGTGCATGATTTCCACAATGCGGTTGGCTCGTACGATGTGTTCTTTATAATACAGCATGACCGTAGAATGATATTCTCTCACCAACGCTGCTAAATGAGAAGCCGGCCGAATATGAAGCCCCATTTTATTTTTTATGATATGTCTGATTTCTTTCATTGTATCGCCTCTTTTTTTTCAGGACCGATTTCGGTAACATTTTTGATCCAGTGATTTGCTTTGATTCGGATCGTACTGGTCACAAGCTTGATCATATCGTCAAAACGCAGGATCGTAAATACGATCGGTACCGGCCATTTCCAGATCAGACCGCTGACAAAGCCTAGCGGCAGACAGATTGTCCACAGAAAGATAATATCATTGACCAAAACAAATTTCGCATCGCCGCCGCCCCGCAGAATACCGACCATATTGACAAAAGCCATCGGCCGCAGTCCTTCCATGACCGCCCCAATCAATAGGATCTGCATCAGATATCCCATGCTTTCAGAACCTAAATGATAGAAGAACGGCATCGTGGGACGAATCAGCAGCACGAAGAGAAAGGCTCCGATCCCCACGACCATTGATGCTTTCTGCAAATGCCAGGTAATAAACGGCATATGTTCATAATCCTTGGCTCCGATGGTATTGCCGACAATGGTCGCAGCTGAAGAAGCAACCCCCTGTGACATGACGCTTGACAGCTGTGAAATGACATTATAGATGCTGTACGCCGCAACAAAGGATGTTCCCATGCGTCCGATAATAACACTTAAAAGTGACGTGCCGGTTGACCAAAGCAGCTCATTACAGATAACCGGGGTGCTGTTTTTGATAAAGGCAGGACGGATTTCCTTATCCAGATGACGCAGATCACGCAGCCGAAGATGCAGCTTTGTCTCCTTAAAGCGCACGTAATACAGAACGATGACACATTCGACAAAACGGGCAATCGTCGTTGCGATCGCCGCCCCCGCTACCCCAAGCGCCGGAGCACCCAGATTGCCGAAGATAAATACCCAGTTGAAAAACACATTGGTAATCAGGGATACTATGGAAGCCCCCAAAGAAATATTTACCGTCTGTACCGCACAGAGCACTCTGGTCGTAATCGTCGTGATGCCAAAAAAGATAAACGATATGGAAGCAATGTGCAGATAGGCGATACCCTGTTCGATAACTTCCGGATCAGTCGTAAAGACCGCCATGACATACTGCGGAAACACCGCTGCCAAAATAACGATGACAAAAGCAAACGCTGCCATGACCCGATAGGAATATCCGAGCACTTTTTTAATGGAGGGTACATCTTGTTTTCCCCAAAACTGTGCTACTAATACATTGGTTCCGCCGGCCGTGCCATAAATCACCAGCGTAAAAATGAAAAACAGCTGATTCGCAAGCGAGGATGCAGACAACGGCACTTCTCCCAGTGAGCCCAGCATCAGCGTATCCGCCATACTGACACCCACAGTTATCAGATTCTGCAAAGCTATCGGAATTGCCAGAATCATCATATGCCGATAAAAACGCTTTTTATTCATATCCCATCCTCCTTACTTTTGAAAAGCATAGTGATCGCTCACCATGCTTTTTTTACTTATTCTTCATCATGTGTATTGAAGTATTTTCCTTCCGGAAGCGGGCCGCCCTCGCCCCAAGGCAGAACTTCTACACCATAGTCAACCGCCAAACGATATGCCAGAATTTCCAGCACCGGTGCATATTCCAGAAATTCAAATGGGCCGCCAACCGGATCAAATGCCAGATCACGGTCATCCAGTGTGTTCTGACCAATAACAAAAGCATCACTGACTTCGTTTTTCACGTATTTCGCAAGACCGTTGGCAATGTTTACATTACGTCCGTCGTTCAAGATAATCACCGCATGGCGATTTGTGAATCCCATTGTCGGACCGTGCATGCCATCATCCATCTCATACCCGATGCAGATATAACGCTTCGCAATTTCCAGAGCTTTTAAAGCGCCTTCTACGGCAACACCGTATAAAGAACCGGCGCCGTACATAATGAAGCTGTCCTTATTCATCAATTTCCATTTATTACGATCGAACCAAGTTAAGGTTTCATCACATAGCTGAGCGTGGTGTGCCGCTGCGGCAGAAGCCTGTTTCAGATATGCATCATAATCTGTGTCATGTAAGACTCCGCGTTTGCGTCCGATTTCCATCGCAATGATCATCTGGGTAAAAGCAGACAGACAATAACCGATCGTACGGCATCCGTATTCTTCGTTATCCGTTTCCATCAAAACATGTGTTCCGCTTTCTTTAGCCAGCGGCGAATCATGGGATTCGCTCAATGCGACAGTCGCATAACCGGCATTTTTCATTTTGATCTGTGCTTCCTGCGTCAACGTACTGGTTCCGCTCTGTGACGTAAAGATGTATAAAGCATTCGGATTATACACGCTTTTATTTAAAAATGGATTCGGCAGTACAACCTGAGTGCGCAGACCGCTTGCCTTTTCCACAAATTCCTGAGAAGTCAAAGAACAGGTGTTGCTGGTACCGGAACCAACCAATACAATTTCATCAATCGTATTGATGCGGTCACCCAGATAATCAAACATCGCTTTGGTAAGCGCTTCTCTTTCACCGATCACTTTTTCTACAACCGAAGGAACTCGGCGGATTGTATCAACTAAAGTCATATTTATTTCCTCCTTTTATATACATATTTTCATAAGCGTGCTGAAGACCGCCGATAAGCGGTCGTTCAGCCAGAAGTGGGAAGTAAAGATAGGGAGTATTTTTAGAATATACCTGCGTATTTTCCGACGATGCCAAGAATCATGATCGCAACGATCAGGGTAGTCGGTTTTACATTCTTATTCAACAGCTTGAAGCATCCCAGTGTCAGCAGTAATGGCAGTGCGCATGGGAAGATAGAGTCGATCATTTCCTGGATGGACTGTGTAGCTCCGTTCATCTTAAAGACATAACCGATTTGTAGGGAAACCATGGTAGCCGTCATTGCCCCGACTGTCATTAATCCGACGATGCTGGCAGCTTTGGTAACGAAGCTCATAATTCCGCTTTCTTCTGCCTGTGTCATGAATTTTGATCCAAGACTGTATCCTACATAAGGCAGCAGGACACGGCAAGGTTCAGCAACCAAATTATACAGCAATAAGAACATGATCGGGCCGAGCAGACTTCCGTCCTTGGCAAGTGATAAACCGATACCCATGGTGATGACACGCCATGTACTCTGGAAAATAGAGTCACCGATACCGGCAAATGGACCCATTAGGGAAGTTTTTACTGCACTGATGGAAGATTTATCAAAGTTTGGATCATTGGCTGCCTGTACTTCCATGGCAGCGGACAGACCGATTACGAATCCGCCGACTGTAGGATTTGTATTATACAGCTCCCAGTGACGCTTGTATCCTTCAACACGATCTTCTTTTTTATCATATAAACGGTTGATAACCGGAATCATACACCATACATAGCCCATTGCCTGGAATTTCTCCCAAGTATATACGGCATCACTCTGGTGGGAGCGGCGCATGACTTTGGCCATCATTTTCGCATCTTCGCCTTTTAGACCAAATCTTTCGCTAATCATTGAATAAGTCCTCCTCTCCCGCATCAGCACCTGCCGCAGCGGATGCCGGGGCAGTCTTACGTTTCGCTGTTTCACCCTCAAAGTACAGGATGATAACTAAGATGATACCTACGATTGCGATTGCCATCAACGGCATACCGCAATAAGAAGCCATAATAAATCCTAAGAAATAATAAACGGCAAGTTTCTTCTGCCACATCATTTTTAACAGTAAGCCGAATCCGACAGCACCTAACATACCGGCAGATACGCCCATACCATCTAACAGCGTTTGCGGAACTGCATCGATAAAGGATTTGATTGCATCAGATCCTAAGCCAACTGCCAAGGCACAGACAGCGGCACTGCAGACTTCATTGGTAATAGAAACGATTGGGAATAAACGCTGGATACCTTTCCAGTTTCCCTTTTCGATCATCTTATCGATGAACGGTGTATAAATGGAACGAGTTGCGACAAACGGAACGAACAGCATCTGGCACAGAATAGAAGTAGGTACTGCCAATGCGAAGGCGGTTTCTACACCTTTACCGAGAATAATCGCATATGCCGTACCAACCGCGGTTCCGGAAACCGGATCAGGCGGAACCGTACCGCCGATAGCCATAACCCCCATGAATACCAGTTCCAGTGAAGCACCGACCTGGACACCGGTCTTAATATCCCCTAATGCGATACCGATTGCGGTTCCCACAATCAGCGGTCGAGAAATCATTGGATAGGACAGCCAGTTCTCAAAGAACATCAAAATCAAAACTGTCAATCCGACAAGTAATGCCTGAATCATTTCTACTCCTCCTTTTTATTATAGAAATTTGTCAATATTCGTACGGCTCTCTGACGGAACCATACGCAGCTCTAAATCAGTAACCAAAGTCTTTAATTCTTTTAAATCTTTCAGATCTTGATCATCCAGACAAACCGCTGCGGCGATCATTTTTCCTCCTTCCTTGTTTTTTACCCCGCCGATGTTTACCCGATGGATCTGGTTGGCTGTAGCCTTTACAATTTTCAACGCGTCCTGGATCGTTCTAACGATCACGAAGATTTTCGTTTTCTGAGCGTTTGGATTGTTTAACAATGCGGCGCCGTCGTCAACTGTTTTAATTGCCAGCTTGACGCCAGCCGGTTTTGCCATCTTCAATGCCAATTTACTCATTTCATTGGTGGCTGCTTCATCATTCGCAATGAGAATAGCGTCCGGAGCGACCGCTCCTACCCATGTTACCGCGACCTGACCATGCAGCAGGCGATCATCTACTCTTAAAAGTTCTACCATAATTTATCGTCCTCGATTCCTTTTTCTAGTTCTGCCTGAACGCGCTCCCTGTTGAAGATCAGCATATTCTGACCTGCCGACTGAATGATCTTCTCCAGCAGTTCTGCCGTATCGGTTCGTTCATGATCAAGCACCAGTTCCAGCAGCATCGAAAGCGTCATGCCGGTTACAAGCTGTACATGTTCATAAACACACAGGTGGAGCAGCTGATTGTGAACACTGCCGCCATTGATATCACACAGAATGATGTAGGTATCATCCGTATGCGTGCTGATTTCAGTATTCAAAATTTCATAGATATCCGTGGGACTGCCATAGGTGTCTAACCCATATGCACTTACTTGAGGACAGTCCTGCAAGATCATTTTGCCAGCGCTTAGCATCCCCTCGGCCAGCGAACCATGTGAAGCCAAAATGATTTTACGCAAGCTTCTTCCTCCTTTCCTTGACGAGTGATTCTTCACTCTTCATAAAGCAAAAAGCGTGCCAGCTTATTTGTCAAAGTTTGTAGAAGCATAAAAAAGAGCCTGTTTATCGGCTCTTTTTAACTTTATATAAATTTTGAATATTAAATTTCCCAAAGTCCATTGACACTATCCGCTTCTTCATTGACACTATGGCGATTACGGTTATAGATATATTCATAAAGGTACCCGATCTCACTGACCGGAATTTCTACGTTGTAACAGCTCTCCACCTTCACAAACGCCTTTTTCACCACCTGAATAAAATCCTGATGATCGCGGATGAATTCCTCCAGATGATCGAACTTCGTAATATACTTATCAATGATCAGGCGTTCGATCAAACAGCTGATATGAATATACAGCCCCAGTACGATCCCGGAATCCAGATGCAGATTCAGATCATTCTGTATCTCCCGTATGATTTCCTCCACACTGTTGATAATTTTTTCCGAATCCAAAATGGTCAGATAGTTCAGCAGATTATCCAGCGAGAAGTTCTTGATCATATCCTTATTGAACTGCATTAATTCATCCTTGGTCAAATAATCCGCAAATACTTCATCGGTTTTATCCGTGCTCTTTTGTTGGATCAGCTCCTCAATCGAGATAAATGGCATATCGTATACTTCCGGATCACAGGTACCGACAATAAACAGCACATGATATTTCTCAAATACCGGTGATTTAGTGCCCATTTCTTTTAAGCTGCGATAGTCATAGGGAACAATCGTGATATCGCTGGATGCCGGAAGTGAGGAACCGATCAATTCGGATATCTTTTCGGCGGTACCGATACCGGTCTCACATACCGATAGGATCACATCCGGCTTATGACGGTTTTCCACAATCACAAAGTTATGCTGATTTCGTTCACTTGCCTCCCGCAAAATGTAGCTGATTGGATCATTTTCCAAGATCATCGTACCGATATCCAGCGCCAGCATCGTCGTGACATTGTTGATGACGCCGATATTCATATCCTTTATATTCTCCAGATGTTTATAAATTTCCTGCAGAGAACCCATATCCACCATGACCACGACTTCCTTACATCCAGGAAGACGGCTCAGATATTCGCGCAACTTTTTGACCACCACTTCAAAATCACTTTCAATCGGCATATCGATCGCGTCAAAAATTCGCCTCTGTAATAACTGATTTGCGGTTTCCGCAATACTGCTGGCGATCGAATAACCGTGCGCGATGATAACTGCCGGAATTGCGGCCCGTCCCTGATCCCGATCAAAATAATGAAAAAACAGGAACAGATCGAGCGAGCCAAGATAATCAAATTTGGTATCTAATGCATCCTCCAACAGCTGGACTGTATCCATGATCACCTTATCATCCATAATGTAGTAATCCTGCATCAAATCCATAAATTCACTGCACTCTTTTTTATATTGCTTCAAGAGTGCCTGCCGTCCGGTAAAATTTTGTGTATAGTCCATGACAAAGTACGTCATGATGCTGATTTCATTATTTGACAGCTGGTCGATATTATATTTATGCGCCAAAATATTAAAAATACTGGTAAGCAGATTATTCAGCAGCTTGAACTTCGGCAGATTCTGCGTCTGTTCATTGAAAAACAGATAATCGATATACGGTTCGATCTTGCTGTATGTAGAGTGGATAAATTCTTCCATCCCTGCTTCATTGTGCGGAATCATGGTAAAGAGCCGCAGGAACTGCTGATTCAGCAGATACAATGTGCTTTCTGTACGGGTGGCATTCAAAATATCCGATACACTCAGCATGGTACGGTCATCATATTCCGCTAGTGTTTCATTTTCGCTCTGTGCCGCGATCATTGTTCCCGGCAGATCAAATAAGTGCAGTTCTACTTCCTCATCCTTGTTGGAAGCGCGCAGAAATGCCTTGGCAACACTTGCCCGGATACAGTTTTTTAACTCTCCGACATTTCCGGGATAAGCAGCTGTTTCTAAGATTTGATAAGCAAGCTTAGACAATTTGACGGTGCGTCCGATGTGTTCCATTTCCTTGGATACCACATGATGGATCAGCTCTTTCTTTTCCTGTAAGGGACGATCAGACAGCGGAGGGATTTTTACCAAAATCGGGATACGGCGCAGCAGCGTTTTCAACAGCACCTCATCGGGATTTTCAGTCGTCGCAAAAATCAGTCGTACCTTGCCCTCATGCCAAGTTTCATTATCCCCTACCATATGATAAATACCTTTATCCATGAATAGGAAGATTTTCTCCTGACACTCCGGTTTCAAGCCATGCACCTCATCCAAAAACAGCACACCGCCCTCTGCCAAAGCTATTAAACCCTGCGTATCCTTATCCGCACCGGTGTAGGCGCCCTTTTTATAGCCAAACAGATTGGTCATCAGCATTTCCGGATTGTTGGTAAATTCAGCGCAGTTGATATGCACAAACTTTCCGTTCTTATCGATGATTTCCTTTTCGACGCCGTAATCATACATCAGCCGGGCGATCAAGCTCTTGCCGGTCCCGGTCGGTCCCTGCAAAAGAATCGGCAGACCGCCGTTGGGATACGTGATGGCCGCCTTGCATTGTTCAATACAGTAGCTCAAGCTTTCATTCGCTCCGACCAAATCATGAAAAGCGGATGAATGATGTGCATTATGCAGCAGATTTTTACGCAGCTCATCAAGCGTATCGTAGGTGCGCATATCAGCCTTGGTATGAAAATACTCACAAAGTGACTGCATATGAAAGAAATAGACCGGACGAGAATTGACTTTTACTACCAAACCATCATGATGAAATTCATTAAAATAATGCGATATCAGATTGCGGCTAACCCCCAATTTACTCGCAAGGTGACCTGCTGTGAGCTCCTTCAGCTGTGATTCTTTCCATTCTCCAAAAAGATCAAGCCCGATTGTGGCATCTTCCAGATACTTTAAAACTTGTTCCTTTACCTGATCTGTCATAAACCCATCTCCATTTGTCATTACATTATCATGTTTATGCTTATTATAGCAGGATTAACCATGTATAGTGTATGAAATTTAGATTTGGATGATAAAAAAGCACAGATTGAATGATCTGTGCTCAGCGATTTCGGTTATAAAACAAGTTTTTATAATTTTCATTCATCGCTTTGATAAAATCCGCCGGCTCAATCTGTTTCAGTTCGCATATTTTCTGAAACGTGAGGACGACATTCTTTGGTTCATTTTGTGTGCCGCGCAGCGGATGCGGTGTCAAATACGGGGAGTCGGTTTCTACAAACAAGCGGTCAAGCGGTACAACCTTGGGCACTTCGATCAATCCCCGGGCATTCTTGAAGGTAATCGGACCGGCAAAGGAAATATGCATACCGATCTTTAACACTTCCTTGGCTGTTTCAACGCTCCCGCTGTAACAATGCATGATGCCTCCAGTTTTCAGATGTTCCCGCAGAATACTTAACGTGTCTTGTGCAGCATCGCGCATATGAACCAAAATAGGCTTATTCAACTGTTCAGCCAGCTTAATCTGGCGAATAAACCCTGCCTTTTGAATATCCTTATGTTCCTTATCCCAATAATAGTCAAGACCGATCTCACCGATTGCGACCACATGGGGATCTTGAGCAAGCTCTTCCAGATCCTGAAAATCCCGTTCCGTTAAATCAGGCATGTCGACCGGAAACAATCCCATCGCAACGTCGATCATATCATATTTTTCAGTGAGTTCTAGTGCCCGCTCACACTGTATGCGATTCTGCGCGATCGCCAGTATTTTGGAAACGCCCGCTGCCTTTGCGGTAGCGATGACCGCATCAACTCGATCGTATAATTCATCCGCAGTGATATGGGCATGTGTATCAATGATTCCTTCCATGACAATTCCTTCTTTCTATATATAAATGATTATTTTCCCAGACAAAAGTTTGAAAACAGAGCATCCAGTAAATCTTCACGATGGACTTCTCCCAAAATTTCCTTCAAAGCTGTATATGCTTCCTGAATATCGATCGTGATCAAATCCAGTTCATAGCCCGCTTCCATCGCCTCAATCGCAGTTTCCATGCAGCGGCGGGCTTTCATCATCAAACCGGACTGACGCTCATTTGCCAAGGACGGTTCCTTTAAGGCGATCAAATGCTTGTCATACAATTCATGAAGCCGCGTCAATAGGGGATCAATCTCACCGTTTGCGGCACATACAGTTAGATGCTCCTCATTCGTTTTTTCCATGAGATCACGTTTATTATAAAGAATAATACGGGTTTTCTCTTCAGTCATTGCCAACAGCTGTTCATCCTCTTGATCCAAAGGCCGGCTGCCATCCAGCACTACAATTACCAGCTGAGCGTTTTCTATCGCTTTCAAAGATCGTTCGATTCCGATCTTTTCTACCGTATCGTCAGTATCACGAATACCCGCAGTATCGATCAAATGCAGGGTGAAATTCCCCAACTGAATGTTTCCCTCAACAATATCACGAGTCGTTCCCGCAATATCCGTAACAATTGCTTTTTCTTCCTCCAGCAAAGCATTCAGCAAACTGCTCTTGCCCACATTTGGCTTTCCGACAATCGCTGTCTGTATACCCTCCTTTATCAATCGTCCGCTTTCAGAACGTTTCAGTATCTCATCGATCTTCATCACCCAGCTTCGTGCCATCGGCAGCAGCAGATCATTGGTGAGCTGCACCACATCATCATATTCGGGATAATCAATATTTACCTCAATGTTCGCTATGATATTCAAGATATCATTGATAAGCGGATCCAGCAGCCTGCGAATACTGCCGCGTATTCCTTGCATCGCCATCTGCGCATTGGCGTGATTATCAGCTTCAATCATATCGTTAACGGCTTCGGCCTGCGTCAGATCAATGCGTCCATTCAGAAAAGCCCGCTGGGTAAATTCTCCGCGGGTCGCAAGCCGCGCACCATTCGCCAGACACAGCTTCAAGA
This sequence comes from Copranaerobaculum intestinale, assembly GCF_009831105.1. GTDB lineage: Bacteria > Bacillota_I > Bacilli_A > Erysipelotrichales > Erysipelotrichaceae > Copranaerobaculum > Copranaerobaculum intestinale. Next base: position 252,408 of record NZ_WUUQ01000001.1, read on the forward strand.
TCTGCCTGGTAATATACACGCCTCCGTGACAGTTTATTTCCACGATATCCTCTGTTGTAAAGGTCTTGGGAGATCGAAAAACGGAAATCAGTACCTCATCCACTTTCATTTGTGATTGCGGATCCACGATAAAACCGTAGCGAATACTATTCGCCGGCACGTCGGTCAGCTTCAGCGTACAAATTTTATCAGCGATTGAAATTGCTTCATCACCGCTCATGCGGATAATGGAAATTGCACCTTCCTGAAGCGGTGTCGCGATCGCAGCTATGGTTTCATTCATGTTGATTCCTCTTTCCTTATAACTGTTAGTATTATAGCACGAATTATCATTCTTCTGATATTTGCCTGCCTTCATAATTTGACATTACCGTTTATCCATAATAAACTGGAATATGAAAGTGGACGGATAGTATGAATAATTCAAAAAAAGCAAAAATCAGACAAGATAAAATACGGGATATGCTGCTCACTCAAGATGTGGTGACGATCCATGAGTTTTGTGAAAAACTTCATGCATCAGAAGCGACAATACGCAATGACTTGACGTTCTTAGAATCACAGCATGTATTGAAGCGGGTTTTGGGCGGAGCCATTTCCACCGAGGGAACCCCGCGCAATACCAGTTTGCACCTCAGAACTGCCTTATACAATGAAGATAAGCAGAATATTGCCGCTTATGCGGTAAAGCATTATATTGAACCGGGGATGACGATCGCGCTGGATGCCGGAACCACCTGCCGCTTTATCGCCCAGGCTCTGGTGGAATCGAAAATACCGGTACAGGTAATTACCAACAATTTTCATGCGGCTTCTATTCTTATGAAGGGGGAACAGATTGATCTGTTTCTGGCCGGTGGGCGGATCGATCGCAACCATGGCTCCTGCCACGATGACAATACCCTGGATATGATCAACTCCATACACTGTGACCGTTTTTTTCTTTCTCCGAACGGAATCGATTCCGAAGCACAGGTAACGAGTACAGCAATTGATGAACACGCAGCCAAAATGGCATTCATTCATCAAAGTGACCAGATAATCCTTGTCGCGGATCATTCAAAAATCGGTAAATCTGCGATCAAAGTAATCTGCCGGCTTGAGGACGCGGCAGTGTTGATTACCGACCAGCAGGCAGATCGTGATGAGCTACAAAAAATTGAGCAATGCGGTTTGCATGTAGAACAGGCATAACGGCCTGTTTTTTTATTGATAATGCAAAGCAGCAAAGGGAAACAGATATGATACTTGATCCTTTTCTTTGACACAATTATATTGATTTCAATATTTTATATCACCAAAATTATTGACTTCAATAAATTTGGTGATATAATAAAACCACTAGAAGGAGGACATAACATGAAGGTTATTGTTACGAAGGATTACGAAGAATTGAGTAAAGTTACAGCGGATATTGTCATCTCCATGGTAAAAGAAAAACCGAATATGATTTTCTGTTTGCCGGCGGGAGGATCCCCTATCGGCATGTATCAAGTATTGGTTGAGGAATTTAAAAAAGGTAATGTCAGCTTCAAGGATATGATTACCTTTGATATGGATGAATATGTCGGTATCGGTCCGGAAAATGAAAACAGTTATGCGTATTTCATGCAGAAGCATTTCCTGAAATATGTGGATGTAAAGCCTGAAAATGTGTATTATCCGGATGGTTTAAGTAAAGATATCGATCAGATGTGCGACGCTTACAGCAAGCATATGTTTTCTATGGGCGGATTAGATCTCGCAATTACCGGAATCGGTGATGACGGACACGTTGCCTTCAACGAGCCGGACACGTACCTGCTTCCGCGCACTCATGCGGTCGATCTGAAAGAATCTACCATTCAGGCAAACGCCCGTTTCTTTAACTCGATTGAGGAAGTTCCGCAGCGAGCCGTTTCAATCGGCATGGAAGATATCATGCGTACCAAAACATTCCTTGTTGTTGCCAGCGGTGAGAAAAAGGCGCCGCTGCTGCAGAAGCTGTTCGCAAATGATCATATCGATCCTATGTATCCGGTATCTTTCACCCGTATGCATCCCAATGCCATTCTTATCCTAGATGAAGCCGCTGCTGCTTTGGTTGATCCGGCTGTTTTGAAGGAATATACATCATGAAGCTTCAAGTAGCGCTGGATACCCTGTCACTGGAAGCAGCGCTGCAACTGTTAGAGAAAATCGAGCCGTTTGTGGATATCGTTGAAGTCGGTACTCCTTTTATTATCGAAGAGGGACTGAAGCCCGTACGTGAAATCAAGAAGCGTTATCCAAATATGACCGTGCTGGCGGATGTGAAAATCATCGACGGCGCCAGTATTGAAGCAAAGAGCGCTTTTGAAGCAGGTGCGGATATCGTAACGGTAGTCGGGCTTGCTAATGAACAGACGATCAAGGATACGATTGACTGCGCAAGAATGTATCAAAAAGAAGTGCTCGTTGATTTCATCGCTGCCAATGTTTCATCCTTGGCAAAGCGGCTGGAGCCCTTAGGTGCAGATTACTTCTGCGTCCATACCGCAGTGGATGTTCAAGGACAAGAAGCGGGGCCGTTGGCAGAATTGATCACCCTGAAAAAGAGTGTTTCGATAAAAACCGCGGTGGCAGGCGGTGTACGTCTGGATTCTATTGAAGAAATAGCGAAGCAGCATCCGGATATTCTGATTGTCGGCAGTGCCATCACTAATGCTGACGATCCACAAATGGTTGCTTCCCGTATGAAGGATATTATTTCCGGGTGTTCCTCATGAATTATGAAAAGGCATGTGCATTAATCCGCACCGAAGTATCCCGCTTCCAGGTGGAGGATAAAGCCGCGCTCGAAGGCTGCCGGCGGATATGCGATCATTCATCTCGCTTGTTCATCATTGCGGCAGGCCGTTCCCTATTAATGATGAAAGCCTTTGCGATGCGGATGATGCATCTTGGCTATGAAGTTCATATCCTGGATGAAGTGACCTGTCCCGCAATCACGAAACAGGATGTCCTGATCGCCGCATCCGGATCCGGAACTACCGCCGGTATTCTGGCAAAAGCAAAGAAAGCGAAAGCACTAGGGGCAAAGCTCATTGTATGGACACAATCTCCCGCTTCACCGATGGCTGAATTGAGTGATGTCTGTGTCAGTCTGCAGAATCATCAAAGCGGCCAGCCGGGAGCATCGCTTTTTGAACAATCGCTGCTGTTGGCACTGGATGCCTTTGTCGCAGCGATCATGGAGGATAAAGCACTGCCGCCGGATGAAGTATATAAGCGGCATGCCAATTTAGAATAAGAGGTGAGGTTCATGTCTGAGCCCAATATTGTATTGACTCGTATCGACAACCGCCTGGTTCACGGTCAGGTGGGCAACGTCTGGGTTTCCTCGTTAAATTGTAATTTGATTGTTGTGGTTGATGACAAGGCTGCCGTTGATCCAATTCAGCAGTCGGTTATGAAAATGACTGCACAAGCCGCACAGGTTGGCATTCGCTTCTTCACGATAGAAAAAACAATTGAAATCATCGGCAAAGCCAAGCCGAGTCAAAAAATCTTTTTGATTGCTCGTACTCCTGCTACGGTGCGGGCACTGATCGAGGGCGGAATTGCGATTCACCGCGTAAATGTCGGCAACATGCATTATGCCGACGGTAAGAAGATCTGGCATGAAAAACATGTCTATGTCGATGAAAAGGATCTTGAAGATTTACGTTTCATCGCTGACAGCGGTGCCGAAGTATTCCTGCAATTTTCACCCGAAGAACGAAAATATTCACTATAAAGAAAAAGACCGCTTTGAGCGGCCTTTTTGATTAATCGATTGGAATAAAGCGTTTTTCTTCGACCTGTTTCGGTGCTTCTTTTGGAACGATGACTTTCAACTCACCATTATCATAGTTCGCCTTGATATCCTTTTCAGTAATACCTTCACCTACATAGAAACTACGGCTGCAGGAACCGCTGAAGCGCTCCTGACGAATGATGTTTCCCTGATCATCCTTTTCACTCGTTTCATTGTTTCGAACCGCTGACACATTCAGATATCCGTCTTTGAGCTCTAATTTAATATCTTCCTTTTTATAGCCCGGAAGCTCCATATCCAGCAAATAATTGCCGTCTTTCTCAGTGACATCCGTCTTCATGTAGCCTTCTGTTTTCTTCATAAATGGATCATAAAACAGATCGTCAAACGCACTGTCGAATAAGTTGAATCCTGGTAGTAATTTCATAAACATCGCCTCTTTTTCTTTGTTTATCATAACAATATATACTACATGAAATTACTTTCGTTAAGGGGTTTACCTTAACTTCGACTATATTATAACACCATTTTTAGCACTGTCAAGTATAGAGTGCTAACTTTTTTCTAATTTTTTTGACCCTTTATCTTTTAGATAGTAAACTATCATAACAAGCAGTATAACCATTAAATTCTGTACGATAAATGCTCCGTCGGGACGCAGCCATTCACTGAGTATCCCTGCGTATGCAATGCCTATGGGAATCAGCAAATTGGAGCAAAAGGTAAGCAGTGAGAAAAAGCGCGCCTGCATGGATATATCCACGTCTCTTTGAAAACCGGAAATCAGCGGAATGTTCACAAAAGCATTCAGCATGCCTTCTATCATCATCAAAATCAAAAACAATAGATAGAATAACAGCTTCCAATCGCTCGGCATAATGAGGGATAACAGTCCCATAAATGCCATAACCGAACTGTTGGCCAGAAACAATTCTTTCATGTATCGTTCCAGATTCATATTCTTTATACGATAAACAAGAATACCGGCGAGCAGGGTTCCAATCACAAAGCAGCCGCTGGTGAATCCGTACCATGCTTCGGGTAAATGATGAAGCTGAATTAAAATCCCGGGATAATAAATCTCCTCACTGGGAGCAACAAAGAAATTCAGACTCATCACCAATAGAAACATCGCCAGAATATGCTTTGCGTGAATTACATAATGAATCCCTTCCTTCAGCTGATTTCGCACTTTATCCGATTTTTCAGTTGATTGTATACGCGGATATTCTATCAGCATTTCCTGTAAGCTGCTCAACAGAAAGCTGAAAGCGTTGATCAGCAGCACCATAGTGAAACCGAATGCGCCGAACAGCATTGTTCCAACCATCGGAGCACACACGGAGGCCGTATTATCACAGATGCTTTTCAATCCATTCATTTTCTCCAAGGTGTCTGAAGTATTCAGCTCACTGAACAGTACCGATGACGACAAATAAAAGATACGGTCAATCACTCCCAATATCATACCAAACGCATACAGCCAAAGCATTTCTAATCGGTTGTTCATACTCAGCAGTGCCATAAATAAAAAAAGCGTGCCGCTTACAACATCACAAATGATCAGTATTTTTTTATGATTTCTTCGCTCAACAAAAATACCGAGCGGAATTGTGAAGGCTACCGCAGGCAACGCTGTCAGGGCATAAAAGAAACCCATTTGAGTCAGCGAACCGCTTATTTTTAAAATATAAAGCGGCAGACAGATCGTATAGATACCAGAACCCATCAGCGATATGCTTCTTCCCAATAGTAACTGACGGACATTTTTCATGCGCCGTGAAGCTTCAGTCTTCATAATCGACTCTCCAATAACAACGACCATCCTCTGTTCGTTCAAACAGATGAAAATCAATCAGCATTCTGCGTAATGACGCATAATCAGAATAGATTGCTTTCAGCTTTTTATTCAATTCCATTTCGGTCATTTCCGTATGCTTTGGAAAAGCATCCGCAATAACCTCCATTACGAGTCTTTGTTTCTCAAATTTCACCGGCATTTCCTTTAAAATCAGTGGTTCCCGAGATGAAAATGCAGTATCCAGCATATGCTCCAGCTTCTTTTTGTTTGTTTCACACATAAACGTTTCCTCCATATGTTTATAACAATGATAAACACAGTATATATCATATTTACACTATATGTCAACATGTGTAATATTCGTTTATGCTTTATATAAACAAAAAAAGGGAATGTTTCCCTTCTTTAAATGATATACCATTATTTTTTGTCCCAAAACCGTTTTTCAAAATCTGTTTTCACAAGTGGTCTGGCAATAAAATAACCTTGAATACTGTCCGCATGCAAATCACCTGCCGCATGCAGCTCCTCGCTGACTTCCACGCCTTCCACACAAACGGTAATACCAACCTGGTGACATAATTGAATGACTGATTCAATAAAACTGCGATTAAAATCATTCTTACTTTCATGTATTGCGGAAATAAACAATCGATCAATCTTCACAATATCCGCCGGCATCTGTGAAAGCATCCCAAGAGATGAGTATCCGGTTCCAAAATCATCCATTGCCACTTTCATATTCAGGTTTCGTATCTTTTTAAAGCTTTCCCGCAAGGCTCCCATATCAGTAACGAAACAGCTCTCGGTAAGCTCCAGCACGATATGACTGGGCGCTACCTGATAACGATCCAAAAGCTTTTTCATATAAGTAAGAAAGGTTTCATCAAGCAGCTGCAAATAGGAAACATTGACATTCATTATGAAATCTTTCTGATATTTGATCCATTCTGAACAAACCTTAATTGCTTCTTCCAACACCCATTTACCAACCGGTATGATCAAGCCGCTGGATTCCAGCACCGGAATAAACTCCATTGGACCGACCCCAACAAACTTCGCACAGGACCAGCGAAGCAGAGCCTCTGCACCGGCTAATTCCAGAGTGTTGGCATGAACAAACGGCTGAAAGACCAGATGAAAATCCTGCATATGATGAATAACACTGTTTTGTAATTCATTTCCCAGCTCCAGAGTGCGAAGCCGATGATTCATAATATTCTGAGAAAAGAAGGTTGCGTTATTTTTTCCTTTCTGCTTGGAAATTTCCAAAGCGCTCACGGCACATTTTAACAGCTCCTGATAGTCGTTTCCATCCGCACCAAGCATCGCGATGCCTGCTGAAGCCGTGCAATAATAATCAATGTTGTCGAGCCGGTGAGTCCGGTTACAATAAGCATGGATTTTTTGATATAGCTGCTCCATATCCTGTTCAATCGCGGGTGACAGCACGATTGCAAATTCATCGCCGTCAAAACGATACATCCGTGCTTTCGGCGGCAGCAGCTGCAGTACACTCTGCGCAAACTGACGCAGCACTGCATCACCGAACATATGTGTATTCAAATCATTGATCCGCACAAAGTCATCCAAACCAATCAGCAGCAATCCGCCGGTCTTCTTCTTTTCCAGTAAATGATCCACATATTTCTCACATTCACGATATGTAAACAGACCTGTTGTATAGTCGATCTTGCCTTTACTACCCAAGTTGTTCACAACTCCGGCAAACATGATCGCCCTGCCATTATCATCCTTTTGCAGATAACCGCGGCACTGCACCCAGATATATTCCCCTTTCCGGTTCCTTATCTGATATTCTACGTTATGCTCGTTGGTCTCCCCCCTCAGCATTTTGTCGATTGATTCATCATAAATTGCCTTATCCTCAGGATGCACAAGACTTCCCCAAATCGGAATCAATCCTGAAACCAAACGTCCCGGAAGTTCAAATCGCTCATACATCTGCGGAGATACCAAGGCAACATCTGTCAGCATATCAACAATATATACATAATTGTCGGTACTTTTCACCAATGCGTCATAAAACATTTCCGCATCAAAGCTGAACTCTTTCAGATGAGAATCACCATTAGCCATATGCTGTACACCTCCGTTTTAATAGTAACAGGATTTTCCGGAATACAAAAATAAAATCCGTTGATTTTTTTAGTTTTGTATCAAATTCCTGCACAATATATCCGTTCTTGTACAATTTTCAGCACATCTATCCATTCTTTTTCTTGATCGTGTTTATAAAGAAAAAAACTGATGATTTCTCATCAGTCAGTACCTTTTACCCAATATTCACTGCAGTCTTCCGTACGCATCAGAAAGCCATATTCAATCAGCGCCCTCCGAATCGTCACAAAGTCACTGTAGATATCCTTTAAATATGCATTGATTTCCTGTTCGCTGTAATGACGTCCATAATCCAGACCTTCGGTTATCCGGCGCAGTACCACAATTTTCTTTTTATCACGGCCGGGAAACTGCTTCAGCTTCAGAGGTTCAAATGACGCGAACATCGTATTCAGAATCTGCTCGCTTTCTGCTACCGTTGTGATAAAACGATCGTCAATCATATTAGCACCCATATGTACTTCTACCAGCTTTTCTTCCTGCGGCTGTTCCGCCTGTTCAAGCGCCAGCTCATACATTGCCAAAAACAATCTGGCTTGCTTTGCTTTTTCTTTAAACACAAACCGCTGATGTCTGACCGTAGAAGCAGAAGTGCCGGTAATTTTCGCAATTTCCTTGTCACTATTGCCTTCTTTCATCAGGCGCAGCAGCTGTTTTTGAACATCCGTCAGCCCGTTCTGTTTCTTATCCGTTTCCATCAAGCGATCAAATACAGAACCATGCTGCTTACAGATATGGATTTTCACAGCCCGTTCCGCATCAAAAAAACGGTCGTCTATATGAAAGATTTCACCTTTTTCAAATAGCTGTTCACAAAAACTGCAGCGATAGCCATTCGCTTCTTCACGATATCCGTTCTTGATTTCCTCTAAATAACGCTCTTCCTGTTTTGCCATTCCTGTCCGTTCTTACTCCTATATTTTAAATCATGTTTCTATTATACGATAATATTATCATAATGCAATGATTCTTTCATCAATGTTACAAATGTGTTACAATTTGAATGAATCGAGGGGTAGACATGAAATTCAATCACGACGTTATTCAGCTGTACCTTCATGATAAACCGCTTGAAGCAGGAATTTACGGCTGGATATATGACTTGCGCCAGATGGGAAAGCATATCTATCATGCACCGGATCATCGACGTAAAGAAGTAGTAAAAGAATTAGATCAAAGAATTTATAAATTACAGGAACATGTTTTTTTTAATTTTAATATGATAAAAGAACTCTTTGCCAAAAAAGGCGGGCCTTATGATTTTGAAATTATACCTGCAGTGGGAATGGAACCCGGTTATGACTGTTTTCTAACCTTACAGCCAAACGGCACTTACACGATGATCATGGATCTTCTGCAGTTTGCGGATTATGGACCGGAGCTTGATAAAATGATGTATGTGATGCGCAGTGAAATGACCAAGCGGCTAGTTCTCCATGGAGTGCAGAATTATTATCCGTTCCGCTATGCGAAAGGGTATCATGACCAACTTACCTACCATGCTTTCTGTCAAGGAATCACACAGTATCTCGCCTGGGGTCCGAATGCGGAGAATTATTTGCTGCATACAGAAAAATATGAGCCCTATCGCAAGCAGAATCTGCTGATGCTGACACAGGCCTTGAAAGAAGAAGACCCCCAGCTTCAGCAAACACTGCTGAACTATGCAGTCAGCAATTCTTCCTTTTGGAAGCAATTCGGTACAGTCGGCGGGATGTTCATCTGGGACTCCCTATATCGCGGCGGCGGAATTGACGCGGTTGTATTCACCTTTAAAAAGGGATGGAAGACTTTTTTAAAAACAAAATGAGCCGAGCCTTCGGTTCATTTTTTCTTGTTATTTACGCTCCACAACCCGATATACATTATCAAAACCAAATACTTTATACAAAACAGATACAGTAGCCAGAATCAGCAGCATCGCAAGTACGAGTTCCAGAAACCCTCCCATCGGTATTTTTACAAAATAGGAATGCGTATAATTGGACAAGGTTACAACTAAGAAAAAAGCAAACATACAGCTGATCCAGCCATTTCGTTTTGCCCGTATACGCAGATGATGACCGCACGGCGAGTTAATTTTACCATGCAGAACATCAACGGTAATCTCTGCACCGCAATTCGGACAATGGGATTTATATTTCAGCATATCAAATAGCTCCTCTCTAAAACTGCTTGCGCCGGGACGCCGGCGGTATCTGCAGCTGTTCACGATACTTCGCAACGGTTCTGCGTGATATTTTCACACCATGTTCACTTAGCAGGTCAGCCAGCTTTTGGTCACTATATGGTGCATGTTTATCCTCTTCCTCAATCATCTTTTTCAATTGGATGTGGATTTCATTAGCGGATTCTCCACTTTCCAGCTTTGCTTGGAAAAAGAATTTTAAGGGAATCAGCCGTTGTTCAAATTCCATATATTTATTAGATATTGCCCGGGAAATGGTAGACTCATGAATGCCGATTTCATCAGCGATATTTTTCAAAGTAAGCGGAGAAAGCTGTGCATGCTCCAGAAAGAACACACGCTGATGCTCAACAATACAGTTTACGATCGCTAAAAGCGTAACATTTCGTTTCCTCATACTTTCAATCAGCAATTTGGCACTTTTCATATGCTGTTCCAAATATTGAATGACCTCTTTATCTTTTGTCTGCTCATAATTATGGTTGATCCTAAGATCATATTGTTCACTTAATAATTCCAGCTTGATTTCCTGATCTTCAACCATGACCCGAACATCTGCTTCGACATAATCGCTGCCGCTGGCATAATTGATTCCGGGCCGCGGGTCCATCTGCTTTATCAATTGAACTGCCTGCACGACATCAGCCATTTCACAGCCAATCTTCTGCGCTATTTCCGGCAGTCGATTATCGGCAACCTGCATCAGATATTCAGATACGATATTCATGGCCAGCCGACGATACGGGCTTTCCTGAAAACTCAGCTGGATCAGAAGACACTCATCCAGCGAACGAGCTGCAACACCATATGGTTCAAAGGTCTGAATCCGGTTGATCATCTCCTCGATATCATCCTCGCTTTTACCTGTATAGCTGCTGATTTCATGATTGCTCATACGCAGGTAACCGTCATCATCTAATGATTCAATCAAAAATTCCCCTAATGAGATATCCACTGACTTTCGGCATGTTTCCAACTGTTTCATCAAAACATCGGATAAGGTCTCTCGATCCTCCACATAATTCAGCAGCAGGTCAAAATCTGTATCCTTATGCGTTGACTGCATACTATAAATATGCTCATTTGCTTCCAATACTGGATTCATTTCTAATTCTTCGATAACTGCATCCAAAAGATCATGCGTATTCATTTCCAGCACTTTCAAAGAAAACTGCTGACGCATTGACATTTTTTGGGTTACAACATTGACTAGTTTCATAATACCTCTTTAGTTTTCATGTATGTTTATTATAACATAAAGCACTGTACCATATGAGGATAAACATCTGTATTAAAAAAGTTTACCAGCAGCCGCCGATAAACCTTTTTATTTATGAATTAGGTTGAATGCCAAAATAGACAAACAGCATTCGATCCTTACCATTCATATCCTTCAATACCTCTGTACAAGCATCCGGGAAATACCTTTTCACTTCATTCAATAATGCTTCCCGCTGATTCCAACCCATCTCAAAAGCCATCATTGATCTCGGCTTCAATACCTGTTTTGCCTTCTCAAACATGATGCGGTAATACTTCAAACCATCATCCCCGCCAAACAAAGCGACATGCGGTTCATGATCCTTTACACTGGCTTCCAAAATTTCTTCCTGGGGAATATACGGTGGATTGGAAATTAAAATATCCACCTTAAGATCCCGATCAATCAACGGCTCCAACATATCACCGATACAGAAGCTGATTGAAACTTCGTTCAGTTCCGCATTCCGCGCTGCCACATCCACTGCTTTTTTACTGATATCGGTAGCCAGTACATGCAAAGAGGGCTCCTCTTTTTTTAACGAAATCGCGATTGCTCCACTGCCGGTTCCGATATCCGCCGCAATGATATTTCCATTCATTTTAAAGTAATCATCATAGGCTGATAAAATATTTGCTACTAGCTCTTCGGTTTCCGGACGAGGAATCAAAACATCCTCATTCACCAGAAAGCGATATCCGTAGAACCATTCATATCCGAGGATATGGGCAAGGGGTTCATTTTCAGCCAGCCGTGCGATCCCTTCCTGAAACTGTTTGTTTAAGGCATCGGGAATTTCTTGGTCAAATTCCATATATAAATTGTGAGCTTCCATCTGCGCCAGCTCCAGCAGCAGCATAAATGCCGCTTGTTCACCGCACTCTGCGTTTTGCAGCTGTTTCTCTGCAGCCCGTAAGCTTTGCTTATAGCTGGCCATTACGCATTTCCTGCCAGTTTCGCCTGTTGGTCTGCGGTAATCAAAGCGTTGATCAAATCATCCATACGGCCTTCCATGATACGATCCAGTTGATTCACTGTATAGCCGATACGATGATCGGTTACTCGGTTTTGGGGGTAGTTGTACGTACGTATCTTCTCCGCACGGTCACCGGTTCCGATTTTACTGCGCCGTTCTGCTCCGGCTGCTGCTTCGATCTGCCGCTGATGTTCCTCATAGACACGGGAACGAATCGTCAGCAACGCAGTAGCACGGTTTTCATGCTGTGAACGTCCATCCTGACACTTCACTACGATACCGGTCGGCTTATGCACAATACGAACCGCACTATCAGTTTTATTGATATGCTGTCCGCCGGCACCGCTGGCACGCATGGTTTCTATTTCCAGATCATTCATATCAATATCAAAATCATCCGCTTCAATTTCCGGAGATACCAGCACGGTTGCTGTTGATGTATGAATGCGTCCCTGTGATTCAGTCTTTGGTACCCGCTGTACGCGGTGAGAACCGGATTCAAATTTTAATTTACCATAGGCGCCATTTCCTTTCACCATAAAGGAAACCAACGAGAAGCCTCCGGCTTCCGCTTCGGCCATTTCAATCGTTTCAATGCGCCAGCCTAAAGATTCTGCATACTTCACATACATACGGTACAGATCACCGGCAAAAATATTGCCTTCATCACCTCCGGCTGCACCGCGAATCTCCATGATAGCATTGTGCGTATCATTTGGATCCTTGGGGATCAGCAGTACCTCCAGCTTCTGAAGATAGCTTTCACACAGCGGTTCCAGCTCTTCCACTTCCATTTTTGCCATTTCACGAAGCTCTTTATCTTCTTCACCAAGCAGAGCCTTGGCTTCCTCCAGCGCATCGGCATTCTTTTTATATTCCTGATAGGTTTCAACGATTTGCGTCAAATCCGCCTGTTCCCTTCCCAGCTTTGCCAGCATCTTACTGTCTGAGACGATATCCGGCGACATCATCATATCGTTGATTTCATGGTAGCGGTTCACCATGCCTTCTAAACGTTCAATCATTACACTCATATCCTATACCTCCTTGTTGAATCGTTCCTTTACAGCATTTCATCGCTATAAATGAAACGCTCTGATATAGTATTTTCGGTTCATGTGCACATCATCATTTTGAACGATTTTCACCATGCTATTCATGATGCACACCTCCTTTTATTTCAAATTATGCTTTACCAGCTGTGGTTTTCCTATTACTTCATGGCAGTGCCGACATCTGGCTTCATATTTTTCGGCGGCTCCGACCATGATGATCGGATCATCATAGCTGGCAGGATGACCATTTACCAAGCGCTGCGTACGCGTTGCCGGCGCGCCGCATTTGGTACAAACAGCTGTCAGCTTCGTAACAAATTCAGCCATGGTAAACAGACGCGGCATGATGCCAAACGGAACCCCGCGAAAATCCATATCCAAGCCTGCTACCATTACGCGTTTTCCCTGATCAGCCAGATATTCACAAATATCTACAACCTCATCGTCAAAAAACTGAACCTCATCAATCGCGACGACTTCAACACTGTCATCCATATATTTAAAAATATCATGTGCTCTGCGAATCGCAAAGCTGTCAACCTTCGTTCCGGCATGTGATACTACCATCTGCTCATCATAACGATTATCGATTGCCGGTTTAAAAACAACAATTTTCTTTTTCGCATACTGCAGTACCTTGATGCGGCGGATCAATTCTTCCGTTTTACCGGCAAACATACAGCCCGATATCACTTCGATCCATCCCTCTTTATAATGCTGATACATGATCATTCTCCTCACTTATCTTCACACGTAATGATTATAGCATGAATAGGTGGTCTTTTTAAGTGTAAAGGGATGTAAAAACGGAGCTGATTGCCAGCTCCGTTTTTCGTGTTTTTACTTAAGTCCGTATTTCTTGTTGAACTTCTCAATTCTACCCTGAGCAGCAGCGAAGCGCTGACGTCCAGTGAAGAATGGGTGGCAGTTTGAGCAAGTATCTACACGCAGTTCCTTAGATGTAGATCCAGTTTCAAATTCTGCACCGCAAGAAGTACATTTTACCATGATACGGTTGTATTCAGGATGAATGCCTTTTTTCATGATTTTACTCTCCTTCCGCCTTAGACCATTTTAATTCTCTGTCGATCTAAAGTAAGTGCTATACCATTATAGCATAAGAAATGCAATATGCAACTATTTTATCACAGATTGTCGATAACTTCCGCTTCCTTATTGGAAGTGATTTTCACATAGGTATCATCATCATGAAAATAGAAAATGATCTCACTGATTTGTCGCTTATCCGCATCAAATTTACAGCTGTATAAGGTAAATATTTCTTCATCGGTTTGTTGAATGATTTCCTCCCGTACCTCAAAGTAAGCGGCATCTTTGTCAAAGGCGGGCTTAGCTTTAGCGAGGTAGCGGTCAAGTCCAATCATACCGGCAAGATAACCGGTACGAGCATCTGCCAGCTTTGCGGAATTACGTGCTTCCTTAACATATCCCAACATGGAGGGAATTGCTATCGCGCTCAGGATTGCCAAAATCAAAAGCACGACGATAATTTCAACAAGGGTAAATCCCTGATTACATTTGCGCATATGAATTCTCTCCTTAAAAAAGCGAGCAGCCGGCCCGCTTAGTCTTCCTTCTTTTCCCGCCAGATTTTCGCTCCTAACGCATTCAGCTTTCCATCGAGATTTTCATACCCGCGGTCGATATGATAAATTTCTGAAATTTCCGTGATACCCTGAGCAATCAATCCGGCGATGACCAAACACGCGCCGCAGCGCAGATCGGTCGCAACCACCTGTGCACCATACAGCGGAGTTGGTCCTTTGATAAACGAGCTCGGTATCATCACGTTGATATCCGCACCCATCTTATTCAGCTCATGACAGTGCTTAAATCGTTCCGTATAAATTGTCTCGGTCACAACGGTTTGTCCTTCCGCTTGGGTCATTAAAGCAGTCAGCGGCTGCTGAATATCAGTGGCAAATCCAGGATACGGCAAGGTTTTGATCTCCGTAGCGCGCAATGGGCCGTCATGATGACGAATCTTCACGTGATCTACACCGACTTCCATATCAATACCAATCTCATGAAGCTTAGACAGTAAGGATTCCAAATGCTGAGGAATGATGTTTTCAATCGTCATTTCCTCGGCCGCTGCCGCAGCCAGTACAATATAGGTAGCCGCTTCAATACGATCCGGAATGATCTCATGAAAACATCCGCTTAAATTATCAACACCGTCAATCGTTATCACATTGGTACCGACACCGCGAATCTGTGCGCCCATCTTATTCAGCAGGGTTGCGACATCAATGATTTCCGGCTCCTTGGCCGCATTTTCAATAACCGTTCTGCCTTTGGCATAAACCGCAGCCATCATGATGTTGATCGTTGCTCCCACGCTGGAAATATCCAGGAAAATCTTCGTTCCGCGCAGCTCCTTTGCCTCAATCACATAGGCGCCATGTTCATTGCGCACCGTTGCTCCCAAGGCCTCAAAGCCTTTTAAATGAAGATCGATCGGACGAGGGCCTAAATAACACCCTCCCGGCATTTTCATTTCTACCCGGCCATACTTGCCAAGCAGTGCTCCCATAAAATAATAGGAAGCGCGCAGCTTTGATACATCCTCCTGTACCATCGGTTTATTTTCCATATGCGTAGGATCAATAATAATATGATCCTCAGCTTTAAAGACAACTTCCACACCAAGATCACGAAGCAGCACTGAAAGTGCCTGCACATCAGAAATATTAGGAACACCGCAGATTGTAACCGGTCCGTTCGCCAGAATCGAAGCCGGGATCAATGCTACTGTGGCATTTTTAGAACCAGAAATACGCACGGTGCCATTCAATTTATGGCCACCCTCGATTTTAATAACTTCTTTCATTCGGTTTCTCCTTTTTCGCATATACCTCACAGTGCTACTATTATAAAGCATTTCATAGGGTTTATCCACCAAAAACTCGACTTGGCAGATATTTCTCTTACATGAGTTCAGAAGCAGCCCTGCCGGCAAAGCGATCTGTCAATTTCTCTATTCTATTATATTATAAATGTCCCGTTTTGTGTATTTTTTACAATCACATTTTATGAATGCTTTTTCCAGAATTATTAAATAATTTTTATAGCTGGATTATTAGTAAAGTATCTTTTTTTTTGGTATAATAGAAAAAGGTGTGAAGGAGGCGGATGTATGAAAAAAATTGCTTTTGATAATGATTTATACTTAAAACAACAATCAAAGCATATACAGGAAAGAATCTCTAATTTCGGTGATAAGCTGTATTTGGAATTCGGTGGTAAATTATTCGATGACCACCATGCGGCACGCGTGCTGCCGGGATTTCAACCAGACAGTAAACTGAAAATGCTGTTGACATTGAAGGATCAGGTGGAAATTATCATCTGTATCAATGCCAGTGATATTGAAAAAAATAAAGTTCGCAGTGACTTAGGCATCTCCTATGATGTTGAAGTCCTGCGTCTGATCGATGCCTTTCGGGGAATTGGTCTATATGTAGGCAGTGTTGTGATTACCCAGTACAACAATCAGGCTGCCGCTGATACATTTAAGAAAAATCTTGAAAACCTGGGCGTGAAGGTCGGACTTCACTATCCAATCAACGGTTATCCGAACAATGTCTCCTTAATTGTGAGTGATGAAGGATATGGAAAAAATGATTATATGGAAACCAGCAAGCCGTTGGTCGTTGTAACCGGTCCGGGCCCGGGAAGCGGAAAGATGGCTACTTGCCTCTCCCAGCTATATCATGAACACAAGCGTGGTGTAAAAGCCGGATATGCGAAATTTGAAACCTTTCCGATCTGGAATCTGCCGCTGAAGCATCCGGTCAATCTGGCCTATGAGGCGGCTACCGCAGATTTGAATGATATAAATATGATTGATCCGTTCCATTTAGAAGCCTATGGTGAAACGACTGTGAATTATAACCGCGACGTGGAAATCTTCCCGGTTCTGAATGAAACATTCCGACAAATTCTAGGGGAAAGTCCTTATAAATCACCTACTGATATGGGTGTCAACATGGTCGGCAACTGCATCATTGATGATGAAGCTGCGATCGAAGCCAGCAAGGATGAAATCGTACGCCGTTATTATCAGGCTCGAGAGGATTTCAAAACCGGTGCTACGGATGAAACGACCATCGAGAAAATTGAACTGGTAATGTCCCAGGCAAATGTATCCCCGGATCGTCGTTCCTGTGTCAAGGCCGCTCTCACCAAGGCAGAAGATACCGACGCACCGGCGGTTGCGATCGAATTGGATGACGGCCGCATTATCACCGGCAAAACTTCATCGCTGCTCGGTGCCAGTGCTGCCGCGCTGCTGAATGCCCTGAAAGCTATCGGCAATATCAATGACGACCTGCCGCTGATCGCTCCAAGCATCATTGAGCCAATTCAGAAATTGAAAACCAACTCGCTGGGAAACAACAATCCCCGTTTACATACTGATGAAGTATTAATTGCCTTGTCTATTTCCGCGACAACCAATCCGCTTTCTCACTTCGCGCTCCAGCAGCTGCCAAAATTGAAAGGCTGTGAAGCTCATAGCACGGTCATTCTATCAGAAGTGGATCGCAATGTCTTTCGGAAGCTGAAAGTCAATTTGACCTGCGAGCCTTCCTATCAAACAAAAAAACTGTATCATAAGTAAACGATATTAAAAAATCGAGATCTTAAAACGATCTCGATTTTTTATTGATTCTTTCTGTATTATCAGCCTCATAACCAACCCCAATAGCATTTTCAGTAAATGCTTCAAAAATGGTTATCTTTTTACTTTTCAATAGCTTATTCTCTTTTTATGAACCGATTAATCAAAAGGGATGTATATAAAAATCTGCGCAGTCTTCCAACTGTGCAGATTAAATTTATCAATGTTTAAAATGGCGAATGCCTGTATATACCATTGCGATTCCATACTGATCACAGACATCAATGGAGTCCTGATCGTGAATACTTCCGCCTGGCTGAATAATCGCCGTAACACCGGCAGCGGCAGCAGCTTCGCAGGTATCCGGCATCGGGAAATATGCATCTGATCCCATTACCGATCCTTTGGCTTTTTCACCTGCCTGCTCAATCGCAATTTTCGCCGCGCCGACACGATTCATTTGACCGGCACCGACACCGACCGTCATATCATTACGAACCAGTACGATCGCATTGGATTTCACATGCTTCACCGCTTTCCAAGCAAACAAGAGCTGTGCAATTTCTTCCTCAGTCGGCTTGCGTTTTGTTACACATGTAAGTTCTTCTCTGGTTACTTTCTTATCATCAACATCCTGCACCAATAAACCGTCATTTACATTGGTTACCTTAAATTTTGTATGTACCGTTAATGTGGTATCCAATTCCAACAAACGAATATTCTTCTTCTTGGATAAGAGTTCAAACGCTTCCCGCTCATAGCCCGGGGCAATAACGATCTCTAAGAACATCTGTGACAGCTTTTCTGCGATCGGCATGGTTACCGCTTCATTGAAGGCTACGATCCCACCGAAAATAGAAACCGGATCGGCCTCAAAGCATTTATTCCAAGCTTCTTCAATCGTCTTACCGATTCCAATACCGCATGGGTTCATGTGCTTCAGACCAACCGCAGCCGGCTGACCTTCAAAATCTTTTAAAATTTCAATCGCCGCATTGCCATCCTGAATATTGTTATAGGACAATTCCTTACCGTGCAGCTGTTTGGCATTGGCAAGTGAATACTTCGGATCAAAATTTTTATAGAAGGCTGCGCTTTGATGCGGATTCTCACCATAGCGAAGATCCTGAACCTTTTCAAAAGTCATCGTAAAGTTTTCCGGATATTTTTCACCGGTGCGTTCTGTCAGATACTGGGCAATAATGGTATCATACGCAGCTGTATGACGGAAAACCTTCGCAGCCAAAAATTCACGGGTAGACAAACTGGTATCACCCTTTTCACGCAGTTCCGTCAGAACCGATTCATAATCCTTCGGATCGACAATGACCGGAATAGACTGGTAATTCTTAGACGCACTGCGCAGCATGCTCGGTCCGCCGATATCAATATTTTCGATAATTTCCTCATGGGTTACTCCATGCTTCATCAGCGTTTGTTTAAACGGATATAAATTTACACAGACCAGATCGATATAATCAATGTTCAGATCCTGAAGCTGTTTGACATGCCCAGGATTGCTTCTCACACACAGCAATGCGCCGTGCACACTAGGATGCAGCGTTTTTACACGACCGTCCATAATTTCCGGAAAACCGGTAATATCAGAAATACCGATGGTTTTGATGCCGGCTTCTTCTAAGGCTTTTTTCGTTCCGCCGGTAGAGATGATTTCATAACCCAATTCTACCAACCCGGAAACAAAAGGCACCAGACCGGTTTTGTCAGATACACTTACTAATGCTCGTTTCATGCAATTACCTTCTTTCCTCTATCTGTTTACATACTAAATTGATCACTTCCGGAAACAGCTGATATTCCAAAGCATGAATATGCTCCTCCAGGGTTTCCAAACTCCAGGATGGATCAATCATAACTTTTTCCTGGCGGATAATTTCACCGGTATCAATTCCTTCATCAATATAATGAACCGTGACCCCGCTGTATGTGACTTTTGCTTCATATGCATCCAGAATGCTCTGCTTTCCCGGAAATTCCGGTAAATAGGCAGGATGCAAATTGATGATGCGTTTCGGATACGCATCCAGCAGCACATGCGTGATAATCCGCATATAGCCGGCTAGTATAATCAGCTCGACTTGATCTTTTTTCAGGATTTCAAGCACTGCCTGTTCATATGCTTCTTTGTCCGCAAATTCTTTTGGCAGCACCACATGGTAAGCAATCCCGAGTCTTTTGGCCCGATCGATCACTTTAGCCTGTGCCTTATCTACAATCAAGGTGACACATTTCGCGTTTTGAATGTTTCCGGTCTCCAAATTATGAATGATATTTTCAAAATTTGTACCGCTTCCGCTGGCAAAAACCGCAAATTTTACCATTGCAGGTCAACACCCTCTCTAGCTGTAGTTTCACCTATGATATACGCTTTTTCATCAATTTCCGCCAATAAGTCAATGACTGTTTTGGCATCAGCCTTATCAACTGCCATGACAAATCCGATTCCCATATTGAAGACGTTGTACATTTCCTTATTTGAAATATTACCGGTCTGCTGAAGCAGATCGAAGATAGCCGGACGCGGATAGGATTTGGTATCGATTGTTACACCGACTCCGGCTTTCAGCATTCTCGGTACATTCTCATAGAAACCGCCGCCGGTTATATGAGACATTCCCTTAATGTCAACCTTGCCGAATAGGTGTTTCATCGCTTTTACATAGATTCGGGTCGGGGTTAAAAGCTCTTCACCCAGTGGCTTCCCAAGGCTTGGAATGGTTTCATGCAGATCGAGATGACCGTCTTTCAGCAGCACCTTGCGGATCAATGAAAATCCGTTTGAATGCGTTCCTGAGCTCGGCAGTCCGATCAATACCTGACCGGGTGCGATACCTCGATTATCCATCAATTTGCTTTTATCAACCGCGCCGACACAGAAGCCGGCCACATCATAATGATGATCGCCGTACATATCCGGCATCTCCGCGGTTTCCCCGCCGATCAATGCACATTCCGCCTGCACACAGCCATCCGCCACACCTTTTACAATCTGCTCGATCACCTGTGGCCGGTTTTTATCCACAGCCAGATAATCCAGGAAGAAAATCGGTGAAGCACCCTGTACCAGCACATCATTGACACACATCGCTACCGCATCGATACCGATCGTATCATGCTTGTCCATCGCAAATGCCAGCAGCAGCTTCGTACCGACGCCGTCAGTCCCGCTCACCAGCACCGGTTCTTTCAACCCGAGCGCTGATAAGTCAAACATACCGCCGAAAGCACCGATTGAATCTATCGCTCCTTTGATCTGGGTACGGGCAACATGAGATTTAATCAACCGCACCGACTCGTATCCGGCTTCTAAATCAACTCCCGCTTCCTTATATAAATCACTCTTACTGATTTCACTCATGATTAATCCTCCCTTACCAGCGTTTTCGCCAAACTGAATAAACGTGTCGGATAATTTCCGGTGAAGCAGGACAGACATAAATCTTTCGTTCCAAATGCTTCAACCAGTGAATCACAGGAGAGGAACTTTAATGAATCCGCCCCGATATACGCTCTGACTTCCTCCACGCTCATTCGGGCAGAAATCAGCTCTTCATATGTGGATGTATCCACCCCATAGAAGCAAGGATGGGTAATTGCCGGAGATCCGATACGAACATGAACTTCTTTTGCGCCAGCTTCCTTTAACAGCTGAACAATACGCTTAGAGGTCGTACCGCGGACGATTGAGTCATCGATCAGCATGATGCGCTTATCCTTAACAATATCACGCACCGCGCTCAGCTTCATACGAACGCCGCGCTCTCTTTGTTTCTGCGTCGGCTGGATAAAGGTTCGGCCGACATAACGGTTCTTGATTAAACCCAGCTCATAGGGCAATCCGCTTTCTTCGGAATAGCCGATCGCAGCGGACAAGGAAGAATCAGGAACTCCGACCACGATATCCGCTTCAACCTTTCCCTTGTCTTCACGAGCCAGCATATGACCGCTGTATCGACGTGCCGTATGAACGTTGATATTGTTGATATTAGAATCCGGGCGGGAAAAATAAATATATTCCATCGCACACATCTTATTTTGAATTTCCGTTGTATATTGAAAGAATTTCAGACCGTCATCAGCGATACGTACTACTTCACCCGGTTCAATGTCACGAATCGTTGTCGCATTAACGATATTAAAAGCACAGGTTTCAGAACTCAGACAGTATCCGGCTTCATCAACATTGGCGATCGTCAGCGGACGCAGTCCGTTTTTATCGCGAATACCATACATGCAGTCTTTTGTCATGATGATAAAGGCAAATGCCCCTTCTAATCGATTGGCCGCTTTTATAATCTTTTCAACAAAGGTTCCGGTTTCTTTTTGAATCAGATGAGCAATGACTTCAGAATCACTGGTACCCTGAAAGATCCGGCCTTCATTTTCCAGTTCAATGCGGATTTCTCGGGCATTCACGATATTGCCGTTGTGTACAACCGCAAAATTTCCGGTATGCGCACGCACCATGATCGGCTGTACATTTTCGATTTCATTCCCGCCGGCGGTTGAATAACGGACATGTCCAACGGCATGTACCCCTCCAAGCCGATCAATGGTCTGCGTATCGAAAATTTCCGTTAACAGACCCTTGCCCTTATAGCACTCTACCTTTTGATTATCACTTGCGGCGATACCGGCGGCTTCCTGGCCGCGGTGCTGTAATGCATGCAGACCGTAATATGCCAAGGAGCTGGCATTATCAGATACATTATATACACCAAACACACCGCATTCCTCATGCATTTCTCCGTCCAGGAAATATTCATTTTCCTTGATAAAATCTATTGACAAGTCTTTCATCTTAAAACCCCATTCTTTCTTTTAATCGTTTTGCGATTTCCTGATAAGCTGCTTCCACATTGCCCAAATCCCGGCGGAAACGATCCTTGTCCAGCCTCTCCTGGGTATCGCTGTCCCATAAGCGGCAGGTATCCGGTGATATTTCATCCGCCAGCAGGATCGTACCGTTGCTTGTTTTTCCAAATTCGATCTTGAAATCAATCAAATCGATGTGGATGCTATGAAATAATTCACAAAGCTCACGGTTAATTTGCAGTGCATATTCATAAATCTGCTTCAATTCAGCCTTTGTAACCAGCTCCAGTGCCAATGCTTGATCGTCATTGATCAATGGATCGTTGAGTTCATCACATTTATAACAGATTTCTTTGATCGTAACCGGTGAAATTCTGCCTTCTTCCACCCCCAGGCGCTTTGCGATAGATCCGGCAAAGCGGTTGCGGATGATCACCTCCAAGGGAATAATAGCAACCTTGATACAGAGCTGATCTCGGTCATTCAAGGTTTTTAAATGATGGGTAGGTATCCCTTTAGTTTTCAAATAATCATAAAGCAAGGTCGTAATTTCATTGTTTAATACACCCTTATTCAAAATGGTTCCTTTTTTCGCGCCGTTACCGGCAGTCGCATCATCCTTGTACCGGATGATGACTTGATCTGGCTGATCAGCCTCCAATATTTGCTTGGCCTTGCCTTCGTACAGCAGCTTCATACCGGTACTCCTAACGGCCTCGGAAATAATTTACACCATTCAGAAAGATATCCTGAACCTTATTTCCGTCAATATTTTTCATAAGTCCTTCTTCGTAACGCTCACAGTGTCCCATTTTACCGAAGATATGACCGTCGACCGAAGTGATGCCTTCAATGGCATAGCTGGAACCGTTCACGTTGAAGGCTCCGTTCATGGTCGGATTGCCCTCTAAATCGGTATACTGCGTTGCGATCTGACCGTTGGCAAACAATTCTTTCGCTACCTCTTCATCAACCACAAATTTACCTTCACCATGTGAGAATGCAATGTTATGCAGTTCTCCTGGCGTGAAGCTGGATAACCATGGTGATTTGTTGGAAGCGATCTGTGTCATCGCCATACGGGAAACGTGACGGTTGATATTGTTTCGAAACAGCGTCGGCGAAGCTTCATCAAGCTTCGTGATGTCGCCGTATGGAAGCAGCCCGGATTTGATCAGCGCCTGGAATCCGTTACAGATGCCGAGAATTAATCCATCATTGGCAAGCAGGGTTTGAACTGCCTGATATACCTGTTCGTTCTGCAAAACATTGGCGATAAATTTCCCGCTTCCGTCCGGTTCATCACCGCTGGAGAAGCCGCCAACAAGCATCAGAATCTGTGACGATGCAATTTTTTCACTCAATTCTTTCAAAGAGCGTTTTACCGCTTCGACAGAAAGATTATTAAAAACATACACTTCCACCTCGGCACCGGCCCGTTCAAACTGCTGTTTCGTATCATACTCGCAGTTGTTGCCAGGGAATACCGGGATTATTACTTTTGGTTTATCAATTCTGGTACGAGCATGTTTATGCTCTTGGATATGATACAGCGGTGTTTGTACCGGCTTACCATCCGTATCCGTTTTCGTTGGATACAGCTGCTCATAACGACTCATCCATTTTGCGATCGCTTCTTCCATGTTCAAGGATACACCATTGATGACAATTTCATCACCGCCGGTTTCACCCAGCAGAATGAAATTTTCGTCCTGTATATCTTCCGTTGCCTCCACCAGCAAAGAACCGATGGAAAGTGCGAATAACGCTTCTTCTGTATCAACGCGAATACCGATTTTATTGCCAAAGCTCATCTTGCATAAGGTTTCCGCAATACCGCCGAATTTCACGGTTGCGGCAGAAAGAATCGTTTTCTTTTTAATATACGAATGAACGGTATCAAAGTTTTTATTCAGTGCTTCATAATCCGGAGTTTCATCATCATGGATCGGATGCTTGACCAAATAAATCTTGGAACCGGATTTTTTCCATTCGCTGGAGATGATATTGCCTGTATTGCCAGTCGCAACCGCAAACGTGATGATCGTTGGCGGAACGCTGATATTCTTATAAGTACCGCTCATGCTGTCCTTGCCGCCGATTGCCGGAGTCTTAAACGCCAGCTGTGCTTCAATGACACCCAATAGTGCCTGTGCCGGCTTGCCCCAGCGCACTTCATCCTGATGCAGCCGCTCGAAGTATTCCTGACAAGTCAAGCGTGCTTTATGTATATCGCCACCGACTGCCGCCACTCTGGCAAGTGCTTCGACAACTGAATAAGCACCGGCCAGATATGGCGAATAACAGCTCACGCCTGGGTGAAATCCATAGGACATGATGCTGCAGGTATCGGTTAACCCCATAACCGGAAGCTTTTGGACGGATGCTTCACTCTCCGTCAGCTGATATTTACCGCCGTAAGGCATGAGAACCGTTGATTTCCCGATCGTTGAATCGAACATCTCAACCAATCCCTTTTGTGAAGCGGTATTCTCTTTCGCCAAATTTTCCAGCAGATTTTCTTTGGTGCAGACTTCCTCATGGTGAAATGGATTTTCATCCTGTTCCACGGTGGTGATCGTTACCTTCTGATGCTGACGAACACCGTTGGTATCAAGAAAGGCGCGGGATATGTCGACGATTGTTTCTCCTTTACAGTGCATGACCAAACGATTATCATCGGTAACTACCGCAACTTTTGTCGCATCCAGATTTTCCTGATACGCCAATTCTTTAAAGGCTTCAAACTGAGCAGCTTCAATAACCACAGCCATACGCTCTTGACTTTCGCTGATTGCCAGCTCAGTTCCATTCAGACCGCGGTATTTTACCGGAACGACATCCAGATCAATATCAATGCCGGGTGCCAGTTCACCGATCGCAACACTCACGCCGCCCGCTCCGAAATCATTGGAACGCTTGATCATACGCGTTGCTTCGGGATTGCGGAATAATCGCTGCAGCTTTCTTTCCACCGGGGCATTTCCCTTTTGAACTTCACTGGAGCATTTCGTTAAAGAAGATTCATTATGTTCTTTAGAAGAACCGGTTGCTCCGCCGATACCGTCACGTCCGGTTGCTCCGCCTAATAATACAACAATATCTCCGGCACACGGCTCCTTGCGTACAACCCAAGCCTTCGGAGCTGCCCCGACAACCGCGCCAACCTCCATACGTTTCGCAACATATCCCTCATGATACAGCTCTTTTACATACGTAGTCGCCAGTCCGATTTGATTACCATAAGAGGAATAACCCTGTGCGGCTGATTTTGATATCACGCTCTGCGGCAGCTTATTCGCTAATGTATCGTTCAAATCCTTATTAATATCTCCAGCGCCGGTAATCCGCATCGCCTGATAAACATAGCTTCTTCCCGACAGCGGATCACGGATCGCTCCGCCGATACACGTACTGGCACCGCCAAACGGTTCGATTTCGGTCGGATGATTATGGGTTTCATTCTTAAACATTAACAGCCATGGCTCTTTCACCCCATTGACATCCACTTCGATTTCCACACTGCAGGCATTGATCTCCTCACTTACCTCCAGATCGTCCAAATAACCGGTTTTGCGCAGATATTTACCGGCTATCGTAGCCATATCCATCAGGGTCATGTATTTCTTTTCCCCGTGTACTGCTTTCCGCAGTTCTACATAATCATCATAAACCTTTTGTAATTGATCATGAAACTTACCGGCTGTAATCGTTACTTCATCCAGCACCGTTTCAAAGGTCGTATGACGGCAGTGATCGCTCCAATAGGTATCAAGCACTTTGATCTCAGTAATTGTCGGGTCGCGCTGTTCTTCATTATCAAAATATTTCTGGATGTGCAGCAGATCTTCATCGCTCATCGCCAGACCTTCATTTTCCCGGTATGCGGCGATTTCTTTCTCGCTCCAACCGCAAAATCCATCGATCGTCAGCACCGGTTCGATCTCCACTTCTTCCTCACAGGCAAGCACAGATAAATCCTTTTCACGCATTTCTACCGGATTGATCAGATATTTGCGTACTGCCTGCATGGTGACTTCATCCACAGCACCTTCAAAAACAACAAGTTTACCGCTCTTGATGATAACTTCTTCCTTATTATTCAGCAGCATTAAGCATTGCTGCGCGCTGTCCGAACGCTGATCATACTGTCCCGGCAGATATTCCATCGCAATGTATGACTTTCCTTCCAAGGCTAGATCATTCAGCACTTCATCCGTTACCACCTCGGACAGCACCCGCTGTTTTAGGAGTGCTATATCCTGATCATCCGCATGAAATACATCATAGATATTAAACAGCTGCAGTGATGTAACGCCGGATAAATCAAAATTTGTTTTCAGTTCCTCGAAAAGTGACTGTGATTCGATTCGATAGGCAGGCTTCTTTGTAACATAGATACGTGTATTCATAAGATTCTCCTCTGTTTATATAATCGCGGCTTCCGCTTCTTGAATCAATTCTTCCAAATTTTCACCCCAGAAGGTGATATGTCCCATTTTACGATTGATCCGTGCTTCCGGTTTTCCATACAGGTATAAACGGGCGTGATCGGGAAGCTCATGACTGACTGCCGCTTCCAGATACTGCCCCAGGACATTCACCATCACACATGGCTTGGTTATAGCCGGCTCCAGCACATCGCCGTTCAGAATTGCACGCAGAGCATTTTCGTATTGACTGACTTGATAACCATCCATAGTAAGGTGTCCGCTGTTGTGGGGACGCGGTGCGATTTCATTCACGTAAATCTCTCCGTCTTTCCCAACAAACATTTCAATCGCCACGATACCAATGAAATCAAGGCGATCCATTATCTGTATGGCAATCCGCTTCGCCTTGTTTTTCATCACATCATCGACTCTTGCCGGTGAAATGGACAAATGCAGAATGCCATTTTCATGAATGTTTTCGATCGGTTCAAAAGTAATCGTCTTGCCGGTCTTCCCGCGTACGGCAATTACGGATATCTCACATGCGAAATCGACCATCGATTCCACAATGTATTCATTCGCTTTGAACTGGGTAACAAAATCATACAGATCAAAATCATTACGGATGACCCACTGTCCTTTTCCATCATAGCCGCCGGTACAGGTCTTGATAAGAAAAGGATATTCCATAAGGCGGGATAGCGATTGTGCTTCTTCAATCGTATGTAATGGTAAAAAATTCGCTGTCTTGATGCCTGCCTCATGAATGCTGGTTTTTTCGGTAATTCGATGCTGAGCAATTAACAGCGGCTTCTTTCCCTGCGGAACATTCGCATGTATGGATTTGAGAAAATCAATGACCTCGGCTTTGACATTTTCAAATTCATAGGTGATGACATCGCTTTGTGATGCAAGGATACTGAGCGCGTCATGATCATCATATTCCGCGCATACAAACTCATCGCTGTTTTGCCGTGCCGAAGCATCATGTCCCGGATCCAGCACGACCGTGGTATGACCGAGTGCATGAGCGGCATCGACCAGATACATGCCCAGCTGTCCGCCGCCGATAATACCTACTCGCATACTTCAATCAGCGCGTCATCCAGCACTGTCTGGGTTTGTTTATGACGATATTCCTGCAGCCGTTTCGCAACTGCTTCATCTTGAAGCCCCACGATCTGCGCGGCCAGAATTCCAGCATTTTTCGCACCTGCGGTACCGATCGCAACGGTCGCAACCGGAATGCCTCCCGGCATCTGAACGATGGAAAGCAGCGAATCCAAACCATTCAGCGCTTTCGACTGAACCGGAACACCGATTACCGGTAAGGTAGTCATGGCCGCAACCATGCCCGGTAAATGAGCTGCCCCTCCGGCGCCCGCAATGATCACCTGAATGCCGTTTCTCTTTGCTTCTTTTGCATACTCAACCATCGAATGCGGAGTACGGTGAGCGGAAATCACTTTTACTTCATAGGAAATCTGAAATTCTTTCAGCATATCCACAGCGTTCTGCATTGTCGCAAGATCGCTGCGGCTACCCATAATAACACTTACTTTTGCCATCGTAACTACCTCCTAAATTAAAAAAACATATTGTGAAAAATACTCTCAATATGTAGCGTGAAAATAGATTGTCGAATCCTTTATAGAGTACACATTCATATTTCGCATAAAAGCTGTACCTCCTATAAAAAAGAAAAAACGTAAAAGCATGCCTAGCAAGCAAACTTTTACGTTTTCAAAAGTCGAAAAAGCAAAAATCCGCTTGTAGTCCGCCGATTTACGGTCAGCAGGTAGAAACTTGTCATCCATATCATGACTATTATACAAGCATAACTATTTACATTTTTATTTTACAAGAGATATATGTATATATCAAGGAGAAAATCAGAAATTCCCACATGAAAAAGATTGTATTTTAGTGTAAGCATTTCCATTATTTTTCTCGTAAAGCGCGATATGTTGCGATCATAGTAAGAACAAAAATGAATACTACACTTTGCTTCGTGATGATCCATTCCAAGTGCGGATTCTCAAATAAACCAAGCAGAACACCAATACTGATTCCTGCAAATAAGAAGAGATCCACGAAAAAACGCTGTCCCGTTCCATACATCACCCATTCAAGCGCAACCATCATGGTAAGCATCAGCAGTATCATTCCGGCATGAAAAACCAAGACGAAATTTGGTACACAAAAGACTGACAGCAATATAATTCCAATAAATCCAAACGTATAGATCATCATTATCTGTTTGTATCTCATAAGCCAAGCCTCCTTTACAAGCAAATTGACTATGATTCCATCTTCACCTATAAATTTTATAATATGAATATAAATATATTTCAGATATTAAGATATGCAAGAGGATTAATCTAATATTTGTCTAAGTGGTGATTTGCCAAAAAAATTTGAATAACTATATTTCTATATAATACCTTTATCCATCAATTGTAAAGTAAAAACAATGATCATAGTACGAAATGCTATTACATATTCAAAACATTAAACCGAAAGAAATGAAACGATCCCTCTTAAAAAGCATAAACTCACTTATTTCATATGTATGTCAGTTAACTCTAATTTTTATCTGGTTATCACTATCTAAATTTTATTGTTACATACTTTAAATGTATAGTTGACAAACTTGTTATAATAACTTAGAATGTTGTTATAATAAGTGTGAAAGGGGTTTCTTTATGGCTGTGATTGACAAGCAAACAAACGTGCCAATGCACGCACAACTATATCAGATTCTTCAAAAGCGTATCACTGAGGGGGTATATCCCGTTAATAGTGTTATGCCTTCCGAAGCAGATATACAGTCAGAATTTGAAGTAAGCCGAATTACCGTACGCCGGGCTGTCAGTGATCTTGAACGTGATGGCTACGTTCGCAAGAAACGTGGTTCCGGCACAATTGTTCTGCCACAGAAGACTTATCATGACCGATTCCAATTCACTGGGTATAGCGAGGATGCGATTGCGCACGGGAATCATCCTGGTTCCATCGTGCTGGAATGCGTTGATCTTCCCGCCGACATCCGCGTTAGTGAGATGCTGAAAGTAGAACCTGGGGAAACCGTTACCTATTTAAAACGACTGCGTTTATTGAACGGAAAAATCAATGGGCTGCATGAAACCTATATCTCACATCGTTATGATTTTAGGATCAGGATAACGGATTTTGATTCCATGACATCGCTATACGATTATTATGATAAGCATGGCATCATACTGGACAGTGCGGATGAGAGTATCTCCGCAAAAATGCCGAATTCGGCAATTCGTAAAGAGCTATATATGGACGAGAATCAACCCGTGTTTTATCGAGAGCGTGTTACGTATGACAGTAAAGGAGGGGTTGTGGAATACTCTCGAAACTATTATCGTGCAGACGACTATAACTATTTTGTTCATTTGACGAAAGACAAAGTAAATTGAAGAGAGGAGGAATTGAATGAAGATATATGATGTTCACGCACATCTGGGAAAAACAAGCTCCGGTGAATCAAACAGCGCCGCCATGCTGGTGGAAGAGTTGAAGAGTTTCGGCATTTCCAAGGTGGGGATCAGTAGTTTATCCGGTACGGTAACCAAAGAACAGAACGATCTGGTTCATGATGCCATGACAGAATTTCCGGAATTTATTAAAGGGTATGCATTCATCAATCCAAAAGCACCCGATGTTTATGAAGAAATTGAACGCTGTCTTGGTTTATATAACATGAATGGTGTGAAATTTCATCCTTGGAAACATGGTTATTATTCCGATAACTGCTCCCAAATTGACGGTGTGCTGAGTGCTATTGAGAAATATGGTGTTCACATTCAGGTTCATGTAGGAACTAGTCCGCTGTGTACACCATTCCCATGGATTCGTTATGCTAAACGTCACCCGAATTTGCGTGTACTATTCACTCACATGGGATGCCGAGAATTCGGTTACAGTACGATTGAAGCAATCAAGAATGTAGAAAACATTGTAGTGGAAACATCCTGTCAAAATGAAGTTGAGAACCTGAAGCTTGCGGTTAAGGAGCTTGGTTCAAAACGCATTGTACTTGGAACGGACTGGCCGTACAAGCCAACGAATATGGAAATTGAAAAAATGTACATGTTAGGTTTATCAGAAACTGAACTCGAAGATGTTATGTATAAGAATGCTGAATTACTTTGGACAAAAAAGTGACTCGGTGGGAAAGGAGAAAACGATGAATATCACGGTAATGCGAATTGATGATCGTTTGATTCACGGACAAATCGTTACCAAATGGATCGATTATGCCAATGCGAAAAAAATCATTGTGGTAGATGACAAGGCGGCCGGCGATCCGATGCAGCAGATGCTTTTGAAGCTTGCGGTGCCAAGCGGCGTAAAACTGGAAATTTTAACTAAGGCTGATGCATTAAAAATGATTCAGGAAGATACTTCTTCCATTAACGTGCTGCTGATGGTGAGAAATCCTAAAGAAGCAAATTCTCTGCTGGAAATGGGTCTAAAGGTTGATACGATCAATGTCGGAAACATCAGCAATTCCAAATCCGAAACCGGTCGAAAAAAGATGCTGGATTTCATTTACCTGGAACAACAGGATGTGGAAGAATTACAGTCGATCGGAGCCAAAGGTGTGACATTGGAAATTCGTGCCATTCCTACCGATCGCAGTAAAGATATATTGGAATTGATCAAAAAGCACTATTAATATATAGATTAATCGAGAACTATCAAAATAATAGGAGGATATGAAATATGAGTTTGTTATTGCAAGCTGTTTTAGTCTCGCTCGTTGTATGGATCGGCTTCCTCGATAAAGCGTTCCTACACACTTTTATTTACCGCCCCATCATTGTTGCCCCGGTCGTAGGATTAATCATGGGCAATGTCAGTATCGGCTTAGAAGTCGGTGTCGCAGTTGAAACGATGTTCTTAGCCATGGTCTTCGTTGGAACAGCTGTTCCGCCTGATGAAACCGTAAGCTCAGGTTTAGCCGCAGCCTATGCCTGTTTAGCCGGAAGTGCCGCAGTCGGTATCGCTACTGCCCTGCCGATCGCAATCATCGGTCAGATTTTCCGTCAGACCCGTAACGCGACCATCTATGAGTTTACCGTTAAACGTATGGAGCACTACGCACAGGAAGGTAATACGCACGGAATTATCATGTATACGACAATCATTCCAAGTATCATTGAATATCTCTGTTTTGGTTTACCGACTTTTATCGGGGTTTACTTCGGTGCAGAGTACATTCAGGATTTCATCAATTTTATTCCGAAAGAAGTTATCTCCGGTATCGCAGCGGGAGCCGGCTTGATCGGTGCGGTTGGTGTGGCGCTGCTGCTAGGAACGATCAAGGATAAAACTACCTGGCCGTACTTCTTGGTAGGATTCTTTGTAGCATCCTATCTGGGCGTCAATATGATTGGTGTTGCCGTTGTGGCAATCGTATGCGTAGCGTTGAATTACTACAAAGATAAACTATCTCAGGAAGAGGAATAGGAGGATATCATGAGCGAAACTATTAATAACGAGGTTCAGTCTAATGATGTAACACTGACTAAAAAAGATCTCTGGAAAATATTGATTTATTCATCTGCGATTGAGAGTGGATGTAATGTTACCAAACAGGAAGCTCCTGGATTTACTCAGGGTATGATTCCTGTTATCGAAAAATGCTATGATAAGGATGAAGATAAAAAAGAAGCGTATACACGTCATACTCAATTATTCTTAACGGAAGGCCATCTTGCTGAGTTCTGCGTTGGAGTATCCGCCGCAATGGAAGAACGCTATGCAAATCATCGTGATATTGATCCGGATTCAATCAATGCGGTAAAGGTTGCGCTGATGGGACCGCTTGCCGGCATTGGTGATTCGATTATTCATGGCACGCTGCGTCCGATCATGGCAGGCATCGCATGTTCATTAGTAACTGCCAGCTCCAATACCAGTGCACTAGGACCCTTGCTGTTCTTCATCGTAATGGCTGCGGTAACGCTGACCATTCGTTATCTCGGTGTCTTTAAGGGTTATGAAAGCGGTATGAAGCTGGTTGCCAGCATGCAAGAAGGCGGTTTGCTGAACAAACTGACAAAATATGCAGCCATCGCTGCCTTCATTGTCTGCGGTGGGTTTATTTCTTCATTGGTTTATTGTTCTACACCGCTTACGTATACCAGTGGAAAAACAGTTATCAGTGTTCAAGAAATGTTGGATGGCTTGATGCCTAACCTGATTCCACTTCTGTATACCTTATTGATGTATTGGCTGATTAACAAGAAACGCGTTTCTGCAGTCCTGTTGATGCTGGCAACTATGATACTCGGCATTGTCTTGGTTTACTGTGGTATTCTAGCATAACTGTATGATTCAGAAAGGAGGTTTTATCCTTTGATTATTGATTTTCACGCGCATTTAATACGCGATATGATAACTAAGCAGTATGATGTAGAAGACTGTCTGAATGATATGGAGAAAAATCATATCAATAAACGAGTCATTTCGACCTTGGAAGGAAAATCGACACGGGATCAAAACGATTTCATCGCTTCCTTAGTTGATCAGTACCCGGATCGCTTTATAGGATGTGCGGCCATTAATCCAAAAGAAGATGACTGTGTAGAGGAAGTAAAACGGCTTACAACGATACCGCAGATCAAGATTTTGGAATTTGACCCATGGGAGCATGGTTTCTTACCGGAACGCTATTCCTATCACTTGGATCAAATTTTCGAAATTGCTCAGGAGCATGGATTTATTATCAAAATGTTTGCGGGCTGGGGACCGCGCACGATGCCGGAGCAATGGACCCGTTATTGTTTGAAATTCCCCGACTTAACCTTTGTCGTACTCCACATCGGCGGTATTGATTTCGGTTATGGAGCGATTGACTTCATTGAAGAAATGCCAAATGTGATGACCGAAACATCTGATCAGACAGAAATTCAGGTTTTGCATAAAGCGTTTAAGAAACTGCCAATCCAGAAGATGTTATTTGGATCAAATTATCCGAAGAACTTTACCAAATGCTCCATTGATACCTTCGATTGTCTGCACTTGAGTAAAGAAGATCAGGCATATATGTTTTATAAAAATGCAGAAGCATTGTTCAAGAAATAGTGAGAATGGGATAGATTACTCGGCTATCCCATTTATATAGAGGTGAGGAAATGGATAGAGAAACAATCCGCAGCATGCTGAGTGTTGAAAATCAGCAGCTGTTTGATCAAATTGTTACCGGAGCGGTGCTGGGAGCTGGTAATCATATCAGAATCATCGGCAATATTATTTTGAATATTGCTCAAAAAGAAGAGGCTCCCATCGAAATTAAGAAGCAGAAAATTGAAGCAGTCAGTGAATTTTTTAAAGCGACCCGCGGCAAATCCAGTTATGCTTTTATCAATGCAATGAATATTATGACATCTTTTCTCCATAAGGAAAACTGTACCGTAGCCGATATAGAAACGGCGGTGCTGTCTTATGATAAAGGAAACGAAGCGAATTGTGAACGAATCATTACCTATGCAAAACGTGCAGTTGCCGGAAGTAAGACAATTATGCTGTACGACTATTCCAGCACCGTCGAGAAATTTGTAAAAGCATTGGAGCCGGGCATGGTTATTTATATTCCGGAAAGCCGTACCATTGACGGCGGCCGACCATTTATCGAACCATTAAAAAAAGCGAGACATGATCTGCGTTATATTCCCGATGCTTGTATGATGAGCGTGCTGAAAGATTGTGATGCGGTATGTATCGGAGCAGAAACTTTATATCCCGACGGCACTAGCTTCAATACCGCCGGATCAGATATTCTGGCTGTGCTCTGTAAAGAGTTCAATATTCCTTATTACGTATTAACGCCCCTTTTAAAAATTGACATGCGGGCTTTACAGGGAATTTATAAAGATGTGATCGCAGCAGATCTGAAAGTAAAGCTAACAGCGGGATGGGAAGCGGAACAAGCTGATGCCGTTGACTGTTACAGCATTGAACTGGTTGGGGTAAAACCTCAATACATCTCCGCAGTGATTACTGAAGCAGGTATCCTTCCTCCCGCTGCTGTTTATACAGAGGCACTTGCTTATCAAGAACGCATTACGAAAGGAGGATCTCTATGAATATGAAAGAGGTTAGGCTGCCGCTGGCATTGGTGATGATTCAGCCGGATCCGCTGCCGGGCAGCTATCTGCACCAAGGAGACAGCTTTGAAGCGATCCAAAAACGAGTCATGGACGAAGCAGAAATGATCGTGAATACCGGATTTGACGGGTTCATTTTGCAAAATATGCATGACGGACCGATTGGACAAACCGCAAACCCGGAAACAATTGCATATATGACGGTTCTCGCGAAATACTTAAAGGATCGTTATCCTGACAAAGTGCTGGGAATTCTTGTGAATTGGGATGGTGTCGCATCGCTTGCGGCAGCGGCAGCGGCCAACGCGGATTTCATCAGGGTTGAGCATTTGTATACCGGAGTTGCGGTCGGCAATGTCGGCTTCATGCAGGGTCAATGTCGTGAAATTTGTGAATTTAAGAAACGGCTTGGATTGAATATTCCAGTCTATGCCGATGCTCAGGAAGTAAACAGCACGTACGTTGCGCCAAAACCAAAAGTACAGACTGCGGTCGATGTCGTAAAAAGTGCGTTTGCGGATGGACTGTTTATCAGCGGTAGTGATACTGAAGAGAGCTTACAGTTGATTAAAGATGTGAAAAAACGCCTTCCCAACACGTTGACGTTTCTAGGCGGCGGAGCGAATGGCGATAATATTCGTGAATTAATGAGATATTATGATGGGGTTAGCGTCGCTACTTGGATCAAGAACGGAGACATGAAAAATCCCATTGATCCAAAACGTGCTGAGATATTCTTAAAAGAGATTGAAAAAGCCCGTGAAGATCGAAAAAGAGGCAATCTATGATCGGCATTATTTTGACCGGACATGCCCAATTCGCATCCGGTTTAACCAGCTCTATGCATTTATTAGCCGGTGAAGTGGAACAGTATGCTTATGTTGATTTTCCCGCAGGTATGGATCAGTATGATCTGTTAGAAAAAATTAAGCAGGCAAAAGAACAGCTGTCTGACTGTAAGGAATGGATTCTTCTCACTGATATCGTCGGGGGAACTCCCTTCAAAATGAGTGTCCTCTATTCCATGCAGGAAGAACATGTGCGGGTTCTGACAGGAACCAGTCTGCCATTGTTATTACAGATGGTTCTATCCCGCAGCACGATCAAAAATACCGATGAACTGATTCAATCTTCGATTAAGGAAGCAGCCGGTTCCATGGTTGAATTTCATGCTAAGGATTATCAATAGGTCTGTATATTAACTTCTAACTGACAGTTATGTAAAATCAGTATCGCTCTCACAAGGTGCATACTGATTTTTTAGTGCTTCTTTCCCTAAATATCCCATTCATTGTCTGCAAAGACTTGTCAATTACCACCCAGCGATGGAAAGCACAGGTAATTTATTCTTTTATAAAACGAACTTCCGCATAATTATAAAAGTTAAACGAAAGAAACGACAAAGCGATAAGCGTATCTAAATATTAGATGATGCTTATTAATCAATCATAAAACGAATAATCATCATTATTACTCCCAATAGTGCTAAAGTTTGATAAACTTTAAAATCACTGCTCCGATTCAATTTCTGAGCTCGATATGCTTCCCCAATACCCAATATTGTCAACGTCGTAGCACCAAGCACTTCAGACGTTTTAGAGTCTAAAATAAATTAACATGTAATAAAAGTATTCCAATGAAAATAATAATTAATAAAAATGTAGTTAGCAGCTTATGCTTTTTTTCATGTTAATCATCTCTCTTTATAATCATGCGTATATATATGGTTTTCTCTTCAATAAAGAAAGGCGTATTGTCTATTATTGCATTGTACTTTATTTTGTATATCAATAAGAAAGCACCCTGTGTTTATCATATAATTCATTATTTTGATAGATTACTTTTTCTTTTTTATTACAAAAAATAAAATACAAACATCAAAATGAATACTATTTTAAAAACGATCAAAAACCTATTGAGATGGCCGGTTATACAATAACTTAGATTCGATCTTACACCAAACATATTCATGCTTATGATAGGAAATGAATATAAAATGTCAGCAATCCCTAAAATAATGATTCTAGCAAGAAAATCAAGTTACTATTTAATAACTTCATCTAATTCTTCATAAGAAAAATTTTCATCTTTCTTTGATGTCATTACAATAAATCAATAATCAGCATGATTGCCTCTATACACACACCGATGAAAAAAATTTTAGCGACGATAGTACGATTTTCCAATTTTGCTTTTCTAGCCTCGTAGATAATCCATCCAAGACCCGCTAAAGCATCAATGACTGTACTTGTTTGATGATTAATAATTTTATTGAAGTAAAGTACTCCTGAAATGACTATACAAATTAATAATACGATAAGGGATCCATATTTTTTTATAAACGTTTCCTCTTTTATCTTTTTTTCCATAATCTTAAACCCTTTTTCCTTTCTAAATATTTGTGCTAATTATCATAATAGCTCATCGTTTAACAGATTTAAATTATCCAAATTCAATTATTGATCCCATCAGATAAATCATGATAATTGCCTCCCTTCGCACCCATTAATCAACCTTAACTCTGACAACTTTATTGTATCAAGTTATCTATATATGTGAATAGATTTGGTATGAGATGTCACTTTTTATGTATGAAATGCATTATTTTTGATTTTCTTAAAACTCATCATTACTAAAAACTACAACCTTATTAAAAGCTTATTGAATTATGTTAAGATTTGGATTGAGAATCTAAAGATGTGTTTCAGAAACTATTTTCAGGAAAGTGTTGCAATTATTTTCATTTAGGTTTATGATATACATGCTTGGAGTGATAAATATGAAAATCCAAACTCAGAACTATTATTTTTATTTTAGATAGTCCCAAATAAACCATCAAAAGATTGTATGGTTATTTTGTTGTTTATTTGGGACAAAAAAAGCACAGACGATTAAGTTGGTGCTTTTTTTTCATTAAAGGAGGGCAGATCATGAAACTAACAATGGACTTAGAGACAAATAGCTATGATATCCATTTGGATAACGGACTTCTTCATAAAATAGCAGATTTTATGGACGTCCACCGCAAAGTGATGGTTGTAACCGACAGCGGGGTTCCAGGTCAATATCTGGATACGGTTATGAAGCAGCTTTCTCACCCTTATTCCTATTGTTTAAAGGCCGGTGAATCCAGCAAAACTCTGGAAAATTTCAAAGCGGTATGTAAAGCTATGCTTGATCACCACTTTACCAGAAAGGATGCTGTGCTTGCGCTGGGAGGCGGTGTAGTCGGTGATTTGGCTGGGTTTGCGGCGGCGAGTTATATGCGGGGCATTGACTTCATTAATATTCCCACTACTACCCTCGCTCAGATTGACAGCAGTATCGGCGGTAAAGTGGCGGTAGATCTGGATGACGCAAAAAATATCATCGGTGCTTTCTATCAGCCGAAAACGGTTATTATCGATCCGCTTGTACTTTCCACATTATCAAAGCGGCATTATCGTAACGGACTTGTAGAAGCGTTGAAAGCAGGACTGATCTATGATCGTGAGTTATTTGAAATCTTTGAGAATGAGGATATTCACGCTTCCTTGGAAACAATTCTCGAGCGATCACTGAGGGTTAAAAAAGCCGTGGTTGAAGCGGATGAAAAAGAAAAAGGTATACGCAAAATTCTGAATTTCGGACATACGATCGGACATGGTATTGAGAGTGCCGGCGGACTGACAGCGCTCCTGCATGGAGAGGCGGTTGCGTTGGGCATGCTGCCGATGATTGAAGATGAGCAGCTGCGAAAGCGATGCCGAGATATCTATAAAAAGTTAGATCTGCCACTTACCTATGACTTGTCTAAGGAAGCTATTTACGAATGGATGCTGAAAGATAAAAAAGCAGATGGCGAAGATCTGATTACCATCGTCAAGGTGGCAGAATGCGGAAAAGCAAAACTGGTTACTGTCCCATTCATTGATTTATATAACTATCTGTAAGGGGAACAATATGAAAAATACATTTGGAACAAATATCACCTATACATTATTTGGAGAAAGCCACGGCGAGGCAGTTGGCATTGTCATCGACGGTCTGCCGGCGGGCATTCTCATCGATCAAAAGTTCATCGCTGAGCAGATGGATAAGCGCAAAGCAGTCGGTAAAATATCCACCCAGCGTCACGAAGCGGATAAAGTGGAAATTATCAGTGGGTTGTTTGAAGGACATACAACCGGAACACCGCTTACTATGCTGATAAAAAATACCGCTCAGCATAGTAATGACTATCAATCACTGCGATACCGAGTGCGCCCCGGTCATGCAGATTATACAGCACATGTAAAATATCATGGTAATCAGGACTATCGAGGCGGCGGACATTTCAGTGGACGTCTGACCGCTCCTATCGTAGCTGCCGGGGCAGTGGCTATGCAGCTGCTGCAAACCATGAATATCGATATGGGTACTCACATATTGCAGTGTCATCAGATAAAGGATAATTCGTTCAGTGATAACAAAGCAACGCTCAAGGATCAAATACAACGGCTGAAAGAAACCGAATTTCCGGTTCTTGAGCCTGCTATTGGCAAGGATATGATTCAGTTTATTGAGAAAACTGCCCATATGAAAGACAGTGTCGGCGGCGTACTCGAAACGGCTGTCATCAATGTACCGGCGGGATTGGGAGAACCATTCTTCAATTCTATGGAAAGCACTCTCTCACAGCTATTATTTTCAATTCCCGGTGTAAAAGGAGTAAGCTTCGGATCAGGCACTGCTTTTGCAGATCATTACGGCAGTGAAATGAACGATTCCTTTATATATGAGGAAGGTGTAAAAACAGCTACCAATCATAACGGAGGTATCAATGGCGGTATTACCAATGGAATGCCTTTACGGTTTACAACGATTATAAAACCAACCCCATCTATCTATAAGCCGCAAAATACTATTGATTTGGAAACAAATAAAGAAGTATCATTAACCATTCAAGGCAGACATGATCCTGCTATCATCCACCGCGCTCGCATCGTCGTAGATGCCGTTACCGCAATCGGAATATTAGAAGCAATTACATGTTCACAGGCGATTGAGCCGTTCTATTCATAAGAGGAAGGAAACTATCATGATTATAACAATGAAAAAAGACGCACCAAAAGAAGAAATCGACCGTATTATCCAAAGCATTGAAAATAAAGGACTCAATGTTAATATGATATCAGGAACAAATTACAATGTATTTGGGGTGGTTGGTGATACGACCATTCTGGATGCGAAACAAATTGAAGCAAATAAGCATGTCGAAAATGTTGTACGGGTTGCCGCTCCTTACAAGAAAGTAAATCGTTTATTTCACCCCGAAGACAGCATTATCGATGTCGCAGGCATCAAAGTAGGAGGCAAGGAAAATATTGTTGTTATCGGTGGTCCTTGCAGTGTTGAAGGTCAAGAGCAGATTACTGAAATCGCAAAAGAAGTAAAAGCAGCCGGTGGCGTTATGCTTCGCGGCGGTGCTTACAAACCGCGCACTTCTCCTTATGCCTTTCAGGGTATGGGAAGCGAAGGAATCAAATGCATGGTAAATGCCCGAAAAGCGACTGGGCTGCCAATCGTCAGTGAAATCATGAGCATTGATAAAATAGATGAATTTGTTGAAAATGTTGACTTGATTCAAGTCGGAGCCCGCAATATGCAGAATTTCGATCTGCTGAAAGCACTAGGTAAGATCAACAAACCGATTCTGTTGAAGCGCGGATTATCCAATACGATCGAAGAATGGCTGATGTCTGCTGAATATATTATGGCCGGCGGAAATGAGAATGTAATACTGTGTGAACGCGGTATTCGTACGTTTGAAAAATACACTCGTAATACCTTGGATCTCAGTGTTGTTCCGATCGTGAAAAAGAAAAGTCATCTGCCGATCATCATTGATCCATCTCATGCGACCGGTGACTGGGAGCTTGTAGAATCAATGAGCTTAGCGGCTATTGCCGCCGGGGCTGATGGTCTGATTATTGAAGTTCATAATTGTCCGGAATGCGCATGGAGTGACGGCATGCAAAGCTTAAAACCGGAACGATTTGCTGAGGTAATCCGTAAAGGCAGAGCAATCGCTCAGGTTATCGGCAGAGATATCTGATGAAAGCAGTAGTATATCCGTTTCACCCTGCCGGTACCGTTACTGTTCCACCCAGCAAAAGCATGTCACATCGCGCAATCATCTGTGCTTCACTCGCTTCCGGAACCAGCATAATCCGTAATATTGCATGGTCTGAAGATATTCTGGTTACATTGGAAGGAATGAAAAAATTGGGTGCGCACATCAATCAATATGATGATTATGCGGAAATCACCGGCATCCAAAGCTTTCAGGATATTCAGGATACAAATATCTTCTGTAATGAATCAGGCAGTACCCTTCGATTTTTCATTCCGATATTTTCTCTTTGTAAGCAAGCAATTACATTTCATGGACAGGGAAGACTAATGCAGCGGCCGCAGAGTGTATATAAAGAGATATTCGATCGGCAACATTTATCCTTTCAACAGGATCAAGATCATATCAAAATAAACGGTCAGCTGCAAGCCGGTGAATATACCGTGCGAGGTGATATCAGCTCTCAATTCATCAGCGGCCTATTATTCACCCTTCCTCTCTTGGATAAGAAATCAATTATCCATATCATGGAGCCTTTTGAATCTCGTTCCTATATTCAACTGACAATTGATATGCTGAAACGGTTTCAGATTGATGTTGAATGGCTGGATGAAAATACGATTGCAGTTGAGGGCAAGCAACACTATCAACCATGCGATTATACGATTGAAGGAGATTTTTCACAGTTTGCTTTTTTTGGAGTATTGGCGGCAATCAATCATGATCTCTGCATTAAAGGTATGGATATTACTTCTAAACAGGGTGATAAGGCAATTCTTTCAATATTGGAGCAGGCTGGCATTACTGTTCATACCGAGGAAAACGGCTATCAGATCCAACATGGTATCATCAATCCGATAACCATTGATTTGCAGGATTGTCCTGATTTAGGACCAATTCTGACCGTTCTGGGCATGTATGCAAAAGGAACGATTCAAATCATTCATGCCGGCAGATTACGCATCAAGGAAAGTGATCGGATTGAAGCCATGGAAACAGAGCTTCGTAAATGCGGAGTCAATATTCATTCTACGCAGGATACTATTACCATATGTGGTAAAACACAGTATCAGGGCGGTGTGCATTTTAACGGACATAATGATCATAGAATTGTCATGAGTCTAGCAATAGCGGCTTCTCGAATGGAACAGCCATGCACCATCCATGGTGCTCAGGCTATACGAAAGTCCTATCCGAATTTTTTCCAAGATTTACAGAAAATCGGCGGCAAGGTGGTGATCTCAGATGATTGATAAGGATACAAAATTTCTAATTGTTGGATTAGGGTTGATCGGCGGCAGCTATGCAATGGGCTTAACCCGTCAGGGATATCATGTCAGCGCGCTTGACACCAATGAAGACAGCATTCAATTTGCACTAGATCATCAATATATTGAGAATGGTGCTGTTTTCGATGAAAAATTGATTCAGGATGCAGATGTTATTATTTCTGCATTATATCCACTAACCATGATTGATTGGATTTCCACCTATCAGGAATTCTTCAAATCAGGTATTCTCATCACTGATGTTAGCGGGGTCAAGCAGCATATCGTTGAGACCGTTCAGCGAAATCTCAGAAAGGATGTTGAATTTATCGCTTCTCATCCAATGGCCGGAAAAGAAGTCAGCGGGGTAAGAAACAGTGATGATCATATTTTTGAAATCGCAAATTTCATAATCACGCCAACTCCAAACAATTCCAAAAGGGCAATCGCATTTATGAAGGATTTTGCGGCAATTCTGAACTTTCACCATATTACAACGTTAACGCCTAAACAACATGATGAAATGATCGGCTTTGTATCCCAGCTAACACATGTAATCGCGGTTAGTCTCATGAATACCAACGACAATACTCATCTTGTCGAATACACCGGTGACAGCTTCCGTGATCTAACCCGTATTGCAAAGATCAATGAAAATATGTGGTCAGAGCTATTTTTTCTAAACAAGGATAATCTTATTCGGGAAATCGAAGATTTTGAGAAAGAGCTCAATCACTTAAAACAAAAGCTGGCAGACAATGATGAAGCCGGTTTAAAAGCACTTTTCCGTCAGTCTACCCAGCGTCGTACGCTTTTCGACAAAATTGATAAGCCTGATCAGCATAAAAGCAATCAATAAATGAATGTATGATCAGTATATATACAGCTATCTGCGTATAAAAGCCGTTTCTTGTTATGACGGCTTTTTTTGTTTACTGATAATATTCTTCAAGCGTTTGACCACTGCTTTTCAGCTGTTTCGCTAAACTTGGTCCTACATATCGATAATGCCATGCTTCATATGCATATTGGGTTATATTGGTTTTGTTGCTAGGATACCGCAGTATCCATCCATACTCATGGGCATGTGCAGAAAGCCATTTACCGGAAGCTGTACTTTCAAAATCACTGTGCAGCTGATAATCGCCGTTACTAATATCCAAAGCCAATCCCATCTCATGTTCGCTTCTTCGTGGAAGTGCACTCAAAAATGGTGTGTTGACTGGATCTGCTGCATAATATTGATTATATAGATTCGCTTGATATGCCTGCGTTCGATAAGCACTGACCGCATTAATCGTAATTCCATCCTGTTCTGCCGCGTTCATCATCGCATTCCATGCCTGAGCCGCAACAGCCCTAAGCAGAAATCCATTCTGGATAGTAACCAAATCAGAAGGTGCCCAGCCATCCGGCAGAATGTTCTGTTTATTTACCAGTGCGGTAATATCATTGGGATCAGCAACGACACGGACCTGAACATGAGATACAGA
Source organism: Copranaerobaculum intestinale (assembly GCF_009831105.1). GTDB lineage: Bacteria > Bacillota_I > Bacilli_A > Erysipelotrichales > Erysipelotrichaceae > Copranaerobaculum > Copranaerobaculum intestinale. The sequence continues at coordinate 296,525 of NZ_WUUQ01000001.1, forward strand.
TGGAGCTTGGACTGCTCCCTTTTTTAGAACCGTAACCTTTACCGTGAATACTGCCTGATTACCTGAGGAATCTTTTACTGTATATGTGAGTTCATAATCACCCGGGGTATTACTGTCGACAGTTCCTTCCTGCTTTATTTGATCACTCATATCACCGTCATAATTATCTTCAGCTTTCAGCTCAAGCTGTTTCATATCAAAGCTGCTTCCCTGTTCAATTTCCAAAGTATTCTTTCCGGTAATCACTGGTGCTTTTTTATCTTCAACTGTTATATAGCGGTAAAACCTTTTCTCCTTATAAGAATACGTGATTTTATATGTACGCAGCTGTTTGAAATTCACTTTCGTATATATTAGCTTATCGGTTATGTCAGTATTGCCTTCCTTCGCCGTTAGATGAAAAGATGTGGGTTTCAAAGACACTGTCTTACCATAGGAAATGGTTTCCCTGCACTCTTTTGCTTTTCCATTTTTTATATAAAAAGCAATTTGCGGCTCATTGGATTGAAGCAAACTTATGATGACTGCCGCAAGCACAGCTATAATTCCAATAACAATACCAATTATGAGCTTCTTATTTTTCATAATCCTACCTCACTTCTAAACCGATATACGTACATTATATAGAATAACCTAAACAAAGGAAATGCTTTCACAAGATAACTTGTAATAAAAAAGTCCGAAATAAATCGAACCTTATTATTATTTCCGGAAAGTAATACTGAAATCGGTCATTTCTCCTTTTTTATTATATTGAAAGCTGGTTTGCGCACCGATATCATAATCATCTGTATATAAAGCATAATTCATTTCCAACCCATCCTTTGTATAGTACAGGCTGTGTGCCATGCCATATTGTTTCATAATATCCTTGGCTGAGGCAGAAGTATTCAGTCCCCCGGGAAGAACCATCTCAATATCATCTAAACCGATGATCTGCACATTTATACTTATGATTGGCATGGTTTTATCGATTTGAGTGCCTTCCTGATATACACCAGCAGCTGTTACACTCAGCCATGCATCATCCTTCGTAAGATAAATTTCAGTTGTGGTTTCATCCCCATAAGTGCTGTCAATCATCCAACCTTCATCCATCAGCGTACCCAGGGCGGAGTCTTTTCCTATTTCTATCGATCCGATTCTCACCTTCCCATTTAGCAATACATCATCATATATCACCGAAGGTTCTGTTATATCCGTAAAGGCTTTATATCCAAATACATCCTTGAATGTAAATACCGTACTTTTATTTGCTTTCTTCTTCTTTTCAGCTCCCTCAAAATCAACCCTTTTCAGTTTAGTATTTTCAAATGAAAATGTAATCATCTCGCGTTTTTGATAATCTCCTTTTGATTCATAAATTAAGTAACTATCCACGCTGCCCATAAACGAATTTACATAATAAGCGGAAGGCTGTCCATAAGCTTTTATTACATCCCTGATTGTTGATTTTTCCGTTATTTTTTTAGGAAGCTTAATCTTCATTCCGATTTCTTCCATATGGCTGATCGAAAATCTGGCGATTTGGGCGTCATTTACCTTAACAGCGTCATCCTCCCAATTCTTTAATAGAACATTAATTTCTTGGTTTTCATCCTCTTTATTAGTTATGGTTGCGTATAGTTCCCCCAGATCATCAACCTTCTTTTTATCATTTTCAGTGTAGCTGATTTTCCAGTTATTCTGCATAAATTCATTGGCTGTTCCATAAATCTGCAGCGTACTGCCATTGATTTCAACTGCCATATCTGCTAAGGAATCAGTTTTCTTCGGTGTATCCTTTCCCCCAGAACCGCAGGCTGCAAGCATCGAAATCGATAACATCACGCAGACTGCATAAGCTGCTTTTATTTTCATGATTCTTCTCCTTTTCTTTTATTTTATCATAGAAGATATTTTTTGGTAAATTAACAACTTTGCCATAAATTACATTTATCACAAAACAATGATAAAAAAAGCAATGAATGATCATTGCTTAAAATTGATTCGATTTGTCATAGGATGAAAGAACAATCTTTTCATTCTTCAAGCTTTTCTGCACATCGATGATACGCTGATTTTTTGATCCTTTAAAATGAAGCCGATAGTCTTTTTGATCTTCCATGAATCGGCCGTCTACCAGAATATCAATTTCTTCAAGCAGCTTCTTGCGTGTTGGTTCCTTTACCAATTCTTCATATGTATAACCGCTGTAAGCCCACACAGAGAGGCCATCTTTCTTTGCTTCCTTGACGATTTCTAACAGGGCAATCGGTTGGTCAAATGGTTCTCCGCCGGATAAGGTCAATCCGGTTTGAAGCTGTGCATCGTGAATGGCCTGTATGATGACAGACGTATTTTCCTGAAACCCGCCTGTTACAGAGTGAGTCTGCGGATTGTGACAGCCTGGACAGTGATGCAGACATCCCTGTGTCCATATTACCATGCGGATCCCCGGTCCATCGACAATACTGTCATAGGTTAGCTTAGAAGCAAGCTGCAGCTGATTAGATTCCATGTTTTACACGATCGTGCTCTTCAGCTGCTTTGGCATTGTTGAAGCGATCAACCGTTCCCACTAAATAGCCAGTAATGCGTCTGATTTTTTCAAATTTACAGGCGCTCAATGTTTCATCTCTGCCACATTTCGGACAAATATGTGATTCAATGACACCGCTGTAGCCACATACTGGATCGCGATCAACGGGATGATTAATACTGCCATAACCGATTCCGGACTCCTTCATACAGCGAATAATGGATTCAAATGCTTCTAAGTTTCCGCTGGGATCTCCGTCTACTTCTACGTAAGAGATATGGCCGGCATTTGTAAGGGTATGATACGGTGCTTCCTTCTGTATTTTGGCAAATGCAGTTATCGGATAATACACTGGTACATGGAACGAATTTGTATAGTAATCTCGATCCGTAACTCCCGGTAAGATGCCGTATGCTTTTTTATCCATGCGCGTGAAACGTCCGGATAATCCTTCGGCCGGTGTTGCAATCAATGAGAAATTTAACTGATACGTTGCTGACGCATCCTCCATTCGCGCTCTCATATGAGAAATAATTTTGATGCCGAGCTCCTGTGCTTGTTCACTTTCACCATGATGCTCTCCAATCAATGCCTTTAAGCATTCAGCAAGTCCGATAAATCCGATTGTCAGGGTTCCCTGTTTGATAACTTCGTTTAGCGTATCTTCCGCACCAAGCTTATCAGCACCGAGCCAAACCCCCTGTCCCATCAAGAACGGAAAATTTTTCACTTTTTTATTGCCCTGAATGACCATGCGTTCCAGCAGCTGTTCGATGACAGCATCAATTTTTTCATCCAGTTCATCAAAAAAACCACCTTCATCAAATTCACCGCCTAACACCACACCATGCTTGATTCCCAGACGCGGCAGGTTGATGGTTGTGAAAGAGAGATTACCTCGTCCGGTAACAATTTCATCTCCGCATACATTACCGACTACACGGGTACGGCATCCCATATAGGTTGCTTCTGTTTCCGGATGACCCTCTTTATAGTACTGCAAATTAAACGGTGCGTCGATAAAGCTGAAATTCGGAAATAAACGCTTGGCGGAAACTCGGCAACTCAATTTAAATAAATCATAATTGATATCCTGTTCATTAAAGTTTACACCCTCCTTAACTTTAAAAATAAGGATAGGAAAAATCGGAGTTTCTCCGTCTCCGAGCCCAGCCTCCTGAGCCAGCAGAAGATTACGGCTTACCATACGTCCTTGAGACGATGTGTCCGTACCGAAGTTAATGCTGGAGAACGGAACCTGTGCCCCGGCCCGAGAATGCATCGTATTCAAATTATGGATAAATGCCTCCATTGCCTGATACGTTTTTTTGTCTGTTTCCACATATGCTTCCTTATATACAAATGCCTCAATTTTCTGAAGCATTTTCTCATCCAAACAAAATTCAGTTCTTAAATACTCACGCTGAATGTCGAGGTATGCATCATCCATATCAAGTGCCGGATAGGATAAATGTTCTGCCATTAGACTTTTCAACGCTTCTTTCACATCAATATCCGCATCGATGAATAAACGCAGAGCGCGATTCATATTGTTGATATATTCACGGCGGAATGTTTTGGTAATGCCCGGTGCCATATAGTAGTCAAATGCCGGAATGCTCTGTCCGCCATGCTGATCATTCTGATCACTCTGGATTGCAATCGCTGCCAGAGCCGCGTAGCTTGTAATATCCTGCGGTTCCCGCAGAAAACCATGACCTGTGGAAAAGCCTCCTTCAAACAATTTATTTAAATCAATTTGACAGCAGGTTAGTGTTCCCATATTCATAAAATCCATATCATGAATATGAATATCACCATTCTCATGAAGCTGAGCATGTCTTGGACTCATCAGCTCTGACATACAGAACTCACGCGATACTGTGCTGCCGTACTGAAGCATGGTACCCATTGCAGTATTGCCGTCAATATTGGCATTTTCACGTTTCACATCAGCATCTTTTGAATCCGCAAAGGTAATCTCACTGATATTTTTCATCAATCTGGTTTTCATGCTGCGAACACGGCTGCGTTCAGCTCGATACAGGATGTATGCCTCACTGGTTTTTGCATGACCGGATTCAATCAACGTTTTGACAACAGCATCTTGAACCTGCTCCACCGTTGGTTTACCGTTAGGATACAAGCGCTCAAGCATCCCTACTGCTTTAGCGGTCAGTGCTTCGGCAGTCTGATAATCTGCATCGCTTCCCTTTTCCTTTGCTACACTGGAAGCGGCAAGAAAAATAGCTCTGGTTATCTTCTCCGGTACAAAATGTATTTCTCTTCCATCTCGTTTTTGAATATGTGTAATCATCATATTATCTCCCTATGTCTTCATAAAAAACGGCACAGTAATATTTTCTTACTGTGTTCGTTCTTTTGTCAGAATTATTTCTGCCTGTTTATTTTACCATAAATCAAAGGAAAATCGATTTGAAATTAATTTCATTAGTACCGATAATCGGTTACATTCACAAGGCAAAGCAATAGGTTATCTGTATCTTCGAGTATGAAAAAAAGACTGCCTGGCAGTCCTTACTGTTGATGATATAGCTGATAAAGCTCATTCTTAGATACTTTATGAAGATCGGCTGCAGTTTGTACGGCAGCTTTTGCCCGCATTCCATCATTGACAAATTGCTGTACATCAATCAAAGCCTTTTGCAGCAAATCATCCTTTGATTCACAAGCAGCCGCCCCGGCAATCACAATTACCATTTCTCCTTTCAGCTCTTCATCAATATTCAGTATTTCAGATATTGTTCCGCGGATAAACTCTTCATGCTTTTTTGTCAGCTCCCGAGCAAGACACATTTTTCGATCACCTAACTCTCGAAGACAGCTCATCAGCATTTTACGCACTCGATGAGGAGCCTCATAAAAGATCAGAGTCTGAGGATACTGCGCCAATGCATGCAGCTGTACCGTACGCTCCTTTTCACTGCTTCCCAAAAAGCCATAAAATAGAAACGGCTGAACCGGAAGACCAGAAGCGACCAAGGCATTCAGCATCGCATTTGCACCGGAAATTGGAATAACCGGATAACCTGCTTCACTAATCAGCTGTGTTGCCGGAAGTCCCGGATCGGAAATAAGCGGATATCCGGCATCACTGACCACTGCAACAGACTTCCCTTCTTCCAAAAATTTCAAAAGTCCTTTGGCGCTTTCTTTTTCATTGAAGGCGTGATGAGCAACCAGATGCGTTTTAATGTCAAAATGTGACAGCAGCTTCATCGTATTTCTTGTATCCTCAGCCGCTATGACATCCACTTCCCGCAGGATCTGAACGGCTCGCGGAGTAAATTCATCCAGATTGCCGATCGGCGTCGCTACCAAATATAAGGAAGGCCGATTTTCTTCAAAGCTCTTTTGTCGATGCATCAGCGATCTGAGAAATCAATGTCCGGCCATAATTCCTGAAAGCTCAAGAATTGGACATCTTCCTTATTTTCTATTTTTGCCTGCTGAAGCAAAACATTCATACTGGTAATGCGGTAGCGTCTTCCTTTATATTCAATTTGTGAATTTAGTTTCGGCAAACCCTGCCGAAGCTTTTTATATTGTTCATCTTCGTACTTTAAACAGCACATTAATTTTCCACACTGACCTGACAGCTTCTGCACATTCAACGCCAACAGCTGATTTTTAGCCATATTTATGGATATTACGTCAAAGTCATTCAGAAAACGAGAGCAGCAGGTTTCCATTCCGCAGGTTCCCAGCCCGCCGATAATTTTCGATTTATTGCGCGGTCCAATCTGACGAAGCTCGATCCGGCACTTGAACACAGATGCCAATTCTTTCAGTAATTCACGAAAATCTACACGTTCATCGGCAACATATACAAAGATGATTTTACTGGCATCCAGGGTATATTCAGCCTCAATCAAATTCATATCCAGGTTCAGCTTGCGAATCAATTCCGCACATTTCTCCATAGCTTCTTCAGCGCGTTCGACATTACGCTTCGCATTTTGTAAATCTTTCTGCGTTGCTTTGCGTACTATTGGTTTAATTTCCATACCATTTGTATTGGCAATAAACGGTTCCGGTTCTTTAACCAGAGTGCCGAGCTCCAGCCCCCGGACCGTTTCTACAACGACCTTATCATTCATTTTTAAATGATGGTCATCGGTTCCGAAAGTATATATTTTTTTTGATTTATCAAAACTTACAAAAGCCAACAGCTCATAGGTCTGTTTACAAGGCTTATGATTACGTTTGTTGTGATTGTCACTCATTTATGAAACCTCCTTTATTCGATACACCAGCTGATCAATCAGCAGTGCGATGTTTACTGAAGTACGAATCAGTGTATCTTTGGTATCCATCAGAATATTCAGAATCTGACAAATTTGATCGGCAGCTTGTTTTCCATCCTGCAGCTGCTGCATGTACCAAGCATCGGTACAAACAGATTTTTGCTTCAGGCAATCCTTATAGTATATAACCAGCATATCCAACAGATATTGTAGTGAGATTTTATCTGCTCCCTTGTTTTTCCCGGGAAATGCTTCTGTTTCCAAAAACAACAGGGCCCGATAGACATCCTTTCGAAACAATGTGACTACTTCTTTCATACAGAAACGCGCATGCTGATAAACATCACTGTCCAGCGTTGTCTGAATTTCCTCCGGACTATGTACCATCTGGCTCAGTAAATAAGCATCCAAATCATCCATGCCCTGTTCTTTGCACAATTTCAAGCTATATTTATGATCCATCGGCTTAAAAGCTACAACCTGACAGCGGGAAACAATCGTCGGCAGCACTCGATCTATCTGTTCGCTGATTAAGATTGCGGTCAGATCACTGGTTGGTTCTTCCAGAAATTTCAGCAAACTGTTCAATGCATCCGGCGTCGCATTTTCTACCCGGTCAATCACATAAATTTTATGTCCGGCTGCTTCGAGGCCGGTTTTCGAAAAGGTATCCTGAAGCTTCAGCACATCTTCCTTTTTTATTGATCCTTTAGTACCATCCAGCATGATCATATCAGCATACTGGCCATTCACCACCCGCTGACAGATATCACAGATCTCACAACCAAACGGATCGGCATGCGGACATAGCAAGCTCTGGGTCAGCAAAAATGCCGCTTCCTTCTTTGGTGTACCGGCAAGGCCCTGAAAAAGATAAGCGTGCGCTAACTTTTTTGATGACAGCGCATGCTGCAGGGTTTGGTATACCACTGGCTGAAAGGTTTTCAAAGTGTCCTTAAACAACATGTTTCAGCACTCCGATCACTTCTTCATATGCTTGTTCTGCAACTTTATCAATTGATTGTGAAGCATCGACAATATGCATGCGCTCGGCAAACTGCTTTAGGATTTGTTCATACCCTAAGGCTACTCGTTGATGAAAACTCTCTGTTTCCTGATCGAGCCGATCCTTAAATGCCCGGCTTTTGATTCTGGACAGTCCTGTTTCAGGGGGCAGGGAAAGAAAAACAGTTGCATCAGGCATATGCCCTTCGATTGCAAATTGATTGATCTCAAATACTTCCTTAATGCCTAATTGACGTCCGACTCCTTGATATGCCAAAGAGCTGTCGATAAAGCGATCACACAGCACGATCTTTCCCTGTTCTATGGCTGGCAGAACTTTCTCTATCAAATGCTGACGGCGGCTGGCCGCATACAGCAACGCTTCCGTCTTCGCATCCATTTCAATATTTTCAGGATCAAGAATCACCTTACGAATTTGTTCCGCAATTTTGATTCCGCCTGGTTCTCTCGTATAAATAACCGGATAGCCTTTATCCAGCATACGTTCGTATACCAGTTTTGATATTGTCGTCTTTCCGGCACCGTCATTTCCCTCAAATGTAATAAACAAGCCTTTTGTCATATTGCATCCTCACAATCTGCATTTATTATATCATTTATCCAAAGATTAATGAATAACTTTATCTGTGCCACATAGACTATCAGTAGGGATTTCATCATCCCTTTTATATATGCGGCATGCCAATGAAAAACCGATCTGATTAGACCGGTTTTTCATGTTTGAGGATTTTTCTGACAATATAGGATGCCGCTGCCAGCCCTGCAGCAGAAGGTACAAACGGGGTGCTGGCAGGAGGCATTTTAACTTTTCTGATAACCGCGTCCGGATCGACGACAGCACGCTGAACAAAAGGAGGTTCCTTTGAGAAAAGCACCGGAACTCGATAGTGGACGCCGCGTTTTCGCAGCTGACTGCGCATTGCCTTCGCCAGCGGATCATAATTGGTTTTCCAAAGATCGGTAATTTCGATCATGGTTGGATCAAATCGGTTAGCCATCCCCAAAGAGCTGATAAACGGAATTCCATGTTCATGCGCCATCTCGATCAGATCTGCTTTACAGGTGACCGTATCAATCGCATCAATGATATAATCCGGCTGAAGAGAAAGCAGCTTTTCATTTTCCGCAGCGGAATAGAAAAGCGGCGCTTCTAAGACCTCACAGTCATCTCGATATAACTTTATTCGCTCATGCATCGCTGTTGTCTTGCTTCTTCCGACTGTTTCAAAGGTCGCGTGAATCTGCCGATTCAAATTGCTTAACGCAATCTCATCCCCATCAACTAAAATAAGCCGTCCGATTCCGCAACGTGCCAAAGCTTCCGCACTGTATGAACCAACTCCGCCGATGCCGACAACCATAACACTGGTATTTTTTAGTTTTTGAATACCTTCTTCATGAATTAATAATTTCATTCTTTCTAATGCTTCACTCATGTTTTCACTCCTATAAAAAGAAGAAGGAAAACCTTCTTCTTACTCAAAAAACTGGTCAATCGAAAAATTGGAAATAAACATCAAAACAACAATGATGATGATCACGATCACATAGGCAATGATCTTGTAACCATTGACAGATGTTTGCTGTGCAGTAATTTTTGTCTGCTTTGCGGCCGCTTTTCCCGGTACCTGCCGAATCATTTTTTGCGTAGTCCCACTGTGGCTGTTTGCCTGCCGACGGCGATAACTGTCAAAATCCGTACGGTTAAAAATAGATCGGTTCATGCTGCGGCTCGCCGGCATTTTTGATCCGCATTTTGGACAATAGTCACAGAATGTTTTTGTGCCGCATTTACTGCAAATTCTGATTTCTTCCAAAATATTATCTACCACATTTTCACCCTCTTCCCAGTGCTTTGAATCTGAGTTTCAAACAATATACGGGAATGTATAAGCTAAAAACATCGAGCTGGCCATAAATCTTATACCTGATCAGCAGGGCGTACTTTCGATAGGCACTGTCCTAGAACACTGCTTGTGATCATTGATTGCATTTTTAGAATAACAATCTGAGTTCATCTTTATACCTTGATTGTATCATGGTTCTCTGTAATGGCAAGTCAGACTATTCTTATACGATACGCAAAAATTCTTTCTCCAGCTGCTTTGTGGTCATTTTAATAAAGGTTGGCCGTCCGTGCGGACAATGATATGGCTGGTTACAGCGATGCAAATCTTCAATAACCTTGTTCATTTCATCTAGGGTGAGAATACGGTTGAAGCGAATCGAGGAATGACAGGCCATTGTTGCGACGGCATTTTCACGCAGCTTCTGAATATCGATTTCCTCATCTTTATTCCAGATATCGAGCAAATCCTGAAGAAACCCGGTTTCATCAATGCCGCTCATCCATACCGGAAGCTGTCGGCATACCACCGTATTCGCTCCGAAGGCTTCAATATCAATACCTATTTCTTCTAATGCCTTATGGATTTGATCAATGCGGGCTACTACGGCAGAGGATGTTTCAACCGTTATCGGGATCAGCAATGGCTGCATATCTTTATTGCCGGCATACAGCATATTTGACAGCCGCTCAAAATTATAGCGTTCCTGAGCAGCGTGCTGATCAATGATGTATAATCCATCTTCCCCCTGCGCCAGAATATAGCAGCCATGAAGCTGTCCGATAACCTCCATATGGGGCAGTGTATCAGAATGATCCGACATATTTCCGACACCTTGTGAATGTAAAGGATTCGATTGCTTTTTTGTTTCATCGAGTAATATCGCTGATTTTTTCATTGCGTTGACGCCATCAATCGGATAATCTACTTCTGGTTCATGTACGCTTCGATCTTCATAAACCGGCTGTGGTATCGGTTTCTGAAATTCCTCCTTAGCGGACTTTGACCGATCCAAATCGGCTTCTGCTTCATCGGATATTTTCATAAAGCTTTCATCCACATCGGTATGAAGCTTCATAACTTCTCGGTCATTTTCATAGGTAAAGGTCATCTTAGGCATTTCTACTTTTTGCGGTGCCCGATGATTTTCCTGCCTAACTTTTGTGACTTCATTAACAGCTATATCTTTTTTTAATGCATGATGCAATGCAGTATAAATCAGCTTTTCCAACTGTTTTTCTTTTGATAGACGGATTTCCCATTTTGATGGATGAACGTTGACATCAACCAAATGCGGATCCATTTTAATATCAAGTACTACGATCGGATAACGGTCTTTCGGCATATAAGGCGCATAAGCATCTTGGATTGCTTTTTGTAAATGATAAGAACGAACCATTCGTTCATTCACAAATAACAGCATATAATATTTTGTGGCACGATGAAACATCGGTTGTACCGCATAGCCGGTTACGATAAAATCACCGTCACCTTGATTTACCGAAATGGCAGATTTTGCGGCTTCTCGGCCATAAATCTGCATAAGGACCTCTTTTAGATTACCACCGCCATTGGTTTTAAAAACAGCTCGTCCATCGTGGGTTAAAGAAAAGGCAACTTGTGGGTGCGACACTGCGAATTTCTGCACAACATCACTGATCAGTGAAAATTCATATTGCGGAGTTTTTAAATGCTTAAAGCGAGCCGGTGTTTTCTGAAATAGATTTCGTACTTCAATTGATGTCCCGCGAGGTGTGCCTACCGGCTGCGCTTTGATGAGCTTACCAAAGCGAATTTCTACCTCCGTACCATCTTTGCCGTCATTTGTTTTCAAGATTGTATGCGCAACCGAAGCAATAGAGGGGAGTGCCTCCCCGCGAAATCCCATTGTACGAATATTCCAAAGATCATCGGTTTCTTTTATTTTGCTTGTCGCATGACGCTCAAATGCCAGCACTGCATCCTGAGAATCCATACCGATACCATCATCAATAATTTGTATGGATTCGATTCCCCCCTGCTTGATGTAAATATCAACATGCTTTGCCGATGCGTCAATACTATTCTCAACCAATTCTTTTACGATTCCCGACGGCCGCTCTACAACTTCTCCGGCCGCGATCATATTGCTTAAATGTTCATCCAGACGATTAATTCTTCCCATTAAGCATCACCGTCCTTTTTTAATTCACACTTTAAATCATCAATCATTTTTAAAGCATCCATCGGCGTCATTGCATTGATATCAATTTGCTCAAGCATCGCTCTTATTTTTTTATCAGTACGATTTTCCTTTTCAATCACAATCGGTTGTTCGAAGGAGACTTCCTTTGTCTGCACCTCCAGATCATTCAAGAGCTGTTTCGCTCTTTCCAAGACGGAATCCGGAAGCTTGGCTAAACGGGCAACATTGATACCATAGGATTTATCCGCTTTCCCCTCAGCCATACGATATAGAAAAGTAACATGTTCATCTTCTTCATGTACCTCTACATGAACATTTTGAATTGACGGATTTTGATCGGCCAATGCTGTCAGTTCATGATAATGTGTTGAGAAAAGCGTTTTTGCCCGAATATGTACAGTAATGTATTCCAACATCGCCTGTGCCAGCGCCATGCCGTCATAAGTTGATGTTCCACGTCCTATTTCATCAAATAGGATCAATGAATTTTCTGTTGCGTTTTGCAGGGCATTGTTCGCTTCGATCATTTCCACCATGAAAGTGGACTGCCCGCTCATAATATCGTCACTCGCCCCAATACGGGTAAAAATCTGGTCGAAAATCGGAAGTTCCGCCCGGCGCGCCGGAACATAGCACCCGATTTGTGCCAACAGTACAATTAAGGCCGTTTGCCGCATATAAGTTGATTTACCGCCCATATTCGGACCGGTAATCATTAATACACTGCAATCCGGATTCATATGCAGATCATTGGATACATACCGCGTCTCTTTCATCATTTTATCTAAAATCGGATGTCTGGCTTCTTCCAGAAGAATTTCATGTCTTGGATGGAACATTGGACGAATATAGCCATTTTCATTCGAAATAACAGCCAGCGCATAAAGGGCATCGATTGTTGCCAAAGTACTGGCAAGCTCGTGAAGTTTTGGCAGATAGACACGAATTTTTTCAAGCAGATCAAGAAACAGCTCGGTTTCCAATCGCACACTGCGCTCTTGCGCATGCACGATAGCATCTTCCTTTTCCTTCAGTTCTTCGGTGATAAAACGCTCTGCATTGGTTAATGTCTGCTTGCGAATATATCCAAATTCATCTTTTATTTGATTTAAATTTGCTTTTGTTACTTCAATATAATAACCGAATACTCGGTTATATCCGATTTTTAAAGATTTGATCTGGGTGCGGTCCCGTTCTTTATTCTCCAGTTCCAAAATCCAGTTTTTCCCGTTTTTGCCGATTTCTCTTACTCGATCCAGTTCATCATTATATCCTTCGACAAAGATACCGCCGTCGCGAATTCCAATCGGAGCTTCTTCTGCAATGATTCCTTGAATTTGATCATGAAGCTCATGCAGCTGGTCAACGCTTTGAAACTGCGGATACGCTTTACAGTCTTTCCAAAGCTCAAAAACGGCAGGTACACAAGCAAGCGTTTTAGAAAGCCGCTGAATATCACGCGGGTTTGCATTTCCGTATGCGATACGGGCGCTCAGACGCTCCAGATCATATACATTCTTTAGTTCTTCACGAAGCTCATCTTTCGTTATAAAATTTTCATTTAAAAAATCAATGGCATCTAAACGCTGATTGATTGACTTTTCCTGAATCAGCGGATATTCGATCCAACGCCGCAGCAGTCTGCTTCCCATCGCACTTTGGCACTTATCCAGAAATCCCCATAAGGTCTGTGATTTCCCTGTTGTTCTCAAAGGTGAGGTCAATTCCAGATTCTGTCTTGTTGAAAAATCCATTTGTACATACTGATCTTCATAGATCATTTCAACCATGCTCAGGTGCGACATGTTTCGCCGCTGTGTTTCTTCCAAATAATTGGTCAACTGAGCAAATGCTTTCAGAATCCTTTCATCATCAATATGCTCAATAAGATGTGTATAATTCTCATTCATCGTTTGATTCTTCTGTAAAGAAACGGTAATCATTCGCAGCTCCTGAATCATTTTGATAAGCTTTTTATCAAAATGTTCATTGATGACGATTTCTTTCACATTGTTTCCGAGCAGCACCTTTTGAAGTGCCATAACATTACGATCAACCAACTGAGCATGCATTTCTCCAGTGGTCATTTCACATAATACTACAGCCAGTCCGTATTGATAATCTGAAAGAGAAGCAATCGTAACCGTCGTTTTTTCATCGCCGATCTCTTCCATAATCGTTCCCGGTGTGACGATCTTGATCACATCCCGCTTTACCAGCCCCTTTGCTTCCGCAGGATTTTCCATCTGTTCTACGATTGCGACCTTATATCCTTTTTGGATCAGACGCTGAATATATCCGTTTGCGGCATGATAAGGAATCCCGCACATTGGTACTCGTTCTTCTACTCCGGCATTTCTTCCGGTCAGTACAAGATCCAATTCTTTTGAAGCCGTTTTCGCATCATCAAAAAACATTTCATAAAAATCTCCAAGCCGATAAAATACAATCGCATCCATATGCTGATTCTTAACTTCCAGATACTGATTCATCATCGGTGTATATATTCCTGCTTCCGGCATTCTCTGCGCACTTCCTTCCACCATAAACATTCTTTATTAACTTATATATTATATCAAATTTCTGATCCTTTGGGGAATGGTAAGAATAACAGAACATTATAAAAATGTTTGAAACCTTTGATTGGTATCTCACGACAAAAAAGAAAACCGAACTTATTCGGTTTTCCATTGTTTCTGTTTCAATAAATGATTGATATCTGCACCTACGATCGTCGATATATTTCCTAATCGTATCAGATAGCCTTCCTTTGCCTGCAATATCAAATAGGCACCATTTTCTTTTAATGCTTCAAAATCGACCAGATCACGGTTGATCAAAGAAGCAGTCAATTTATCGGGACTGGATTCAATAGCCAGAATATTATCAATGCCGCCAAGTGCATTCACAACTTTCTCTGCGACCTCACTGCGATTGCCAAGCTGGAGCAGTCCCAATGCGAATTTTTTGAAATATATCCGGGTCAGCATAAAAAATAACAAAAAACAAATAATACCCACGACTAAGACGGTAATAATACTTCTCACCATATCTGGATTTCGAAAATATGGAATGAGATCAAGCAGACTGCCTGGATTTGCAGTCATCAGGGTTCCGCTTAAATTATAGCCGATATGCACATTCAATATCTGGAAAACAGCAAACAGCATTGCTGATATGATTAAGTATGTAACATAGAGAAGCGGCGCCATGACCAGCATAAAAATTTCAAATGGGAAAGTATTTCCACATAGAATGCTTAATACAACTGCTAGGATGAAAAACATCAGATATCGGCTGCGGTCCCGCTTGCTTTTTACCAGTGAATAATAGCCGAGCAGAAATCCCGGTATCATAAAGATATTCATGATGTAATAAGGTGTGATAAATCTGCCGGCAGTTAAATCAAGTGAATTTGTAGCCTGATAGGTCCAAATTGCTACATCTCCAACATGTTTGATCCCTGAAGCATCAATCAGGCTGCCGCCTGCCTCACCCATCCAAAAAGCGCTGTGTGTGATATCTGACATATGCAGAATTTCGGATATTCTGTCGATCAATCCATAATAGAAAAGGTTAATCGGACTTGTGATATCATCGGCAATAAAATTATGTATAAACTCAATTCCCTGTACGATCAGCGGCCAGATAAAAGCAAATAGAATTCCTGTGATCAGACAACAGACAAATACAGAAAGCATTGCCCAGGCATCATGATCGATAAAGGATAAAACTCCATGCATGGAATGATGGCGAGACCGAAGATACGCAAACTTTGTGATAAAGTATGTTGCGACGATCGGAATTATGCCCATATTATATGGGACTAAATAACCTTCCGCAAATATTTTTGATTTAGTAAAATTTATTTCGATGCCCAATACATCGTTATAGAAATAAGTGGGAAGATCGGTTTTCATAAAAAACAGAATACCGATATATAAAATAATCAATCCAAAGAAACCTATCAGTACTGGTACAGAATCTTCAAAACGCTTTGATAAAACTTTGATAAATACGATTAACGGAAATATTTGAATCATAAATCCGCCGATATATTTCAGCATCTCACAGATACGGATGATATATTCGTTATCGACCTGCCATATATAATTCAGGTTGGGATTTAAGACGGAACTGCCAAGCCCCAGCAGCACAACTCCGAAGAACAGAATTTTTAATGGAAACTGCACATATTCCAGCAGTCCATGCCATCTTTCCATACCATCACCTCGCCATATTATGATACCATAGAAAAAGCTTTAAAATCCATAAAGTTCGATTTTTCCAAATTTGACAATTTTGGAAAAGAACACGTTTTTCAATATTTTGAGCGGAAACATTTAATGATATAAAAACAAAACAATGATATAATAAGAAACGTATCCAATGGAGTGATGTTATGAAACAAGAACTATCCCGTGTAAAAGAGGCGAAGCATTTTGACTTCTTATTAATAGGAGTTATCTTTGTCATGTTCTTAACTAGTCTGGTTGCAATTTATTCAGCATTTCCGCTGCTGCCGGCATACCTCAGCGGCACCAAACTGATTGCACAGCAGATCATGTGGTACGTGCTGGGATTTATTGCTCTTGGTGTAATTATGTTTAACGGAAATGATAATATATATGATTTTGCGAAAATCGGTTATTGGATATTGATGGGTGCGTTGGTTCTTCTGCTAATCAATCAGGGAGTAAATCGCATCTTTGGTGATTCTGTCAATCTGCCGTTCATTCACTCGACAAACGGTGCGACCTCATGGTTCTACTTTCCTGGGTTTTCCATTCAGCCAAGTGAATTCATGAAAATCATTCTGATCATTATTGTAGCGAATATTATCAATGAGCATAACAAAGATAAAACAGAATTTACGTTTCAGAGCGATTTTGAATTATTTATAAAAATTGGTAAATGGGCAGTGCCGCCGATGCTTCTTATTTTGATCCAACCGGATACCGGAGTGGTTATTATTATCGCAATCAGCATCCTGATTATGCTGATGTGTTCAGGAATCCGCAGAGAATGGATATTGGTAGGATTAAGTATTCTGGTGGTCGGAGTCGCTCTATTCTTATATTTGTATTATTATCATAATGCAGATTTTATTGCTATGATGGGCGGTTCTTATAAAGTAAAACGCATTACCGGATGGTTAAGCACGGAAAACTATATTCAAAGTGACGGCAATCAGCTTTATACTGCATTGCTTGCTCTTGGTTCTGCCGGGATCTTCGGCTATGGATTGCAGGCAAAAGTGGTTACAATTCTGGAGCCGCAGACAGATTTTATCTTTGCTGTATTTGGACAAAGTTTTGGATTGATCGGAACCTTGTTGATTATCGCCTTGTGTATCATGCTGGATTATTGTCTGTATCGAATTATTATCCGTTCGCGAAATACTTTTGAAAAACTGATTGTAATCGGCATTTTGGGAATACTTTTGTTTCAGCAGATTCAAAATATCGGTATGATAATTGGTTTATTGCCGATTACCGGGATTACCCTGCCTTTTATATCTTATGGAGGTTCTTCGATTTTATCCTACCTGCTCGCATTTGGAATTGTGATGAATACCAGTGCCAAAGCTCGCAGAAGTTCAGATTACAAATATGAATAAAGACCGGTAATTGCCGGTCTTTTAATATAGATTTTTTAACCGTTTAAGATAGCTGTATGGACGATAACGAGCAAAATGAACACAGCGATCAGAAATAGTACAGACTACCTTTTGAATGTTTTCCAAGTCCATATATAAATGATCGTAGCATAACAATGCGTGATTGAATGTATCGGACATAAATGTTACTGAACGATTTCTCATCATGATATACGGGACGCCTAAGGAATGATGTTTACTGTGCTGTATGCTGGTTATCTCACTAAGCTGCATAATCGATAAACCACTGTCAATAACCGCACCTCCCAAAGAACGGTTATAAGCGGTTGATCCTACCTGTGTTGACAGGCATACGCCGGTACCACGACATTTTTCAAAATGCTCACCGTCAATATAGACATCAATGACTTGCGTACGGATAATATTTTCAATGCGCATTTCATTCAATGCATAAATTGTTTTGGAATACTGAGGAACATCACCAATCAGATTGACTTCCAGCAAAGCTGCGGTAAAATCATCACACGGTTCACTGAGAATATCGTGTATACAACTATCTATTTCCTGATCTGTATACTCCGTAAAGAATCCAAGCGTACCTGTATGCACGCCAATGAACTTAGCTGTGTCTAACTTATTCAAATATTTATGAACAGCATACAGTATCGTTCCATCACCACCGACACAAATTACCAGATCCGGGTTTTTTTCATCTACGATCATACCGCTTTTCACAAGATTGATTTCCAGTTGATTTTTAATGGATAAGGAATGATCATCCTTCCTTATTACAAAAGCAATTTTTTTCATGATATGACTTCCTTTTACCTTACTTTCTATTGTATCATAACAGAGGCAGGTGAGAAACATGGAAAAAAATATTGAAACCGAGTATAAGATTTTAGTGAATAGGGAAACGTTTAACCGACTGCTTGCGAAGTATCCGAATGCTGTATTCAAAGAACAGATCAATACCTACTTTGATAACAATCAGCAGGATATTGCTAAAGCACATGGAGCGATGCGAATCCGTGAAAAGAATGGTTTTATGTTCACATTAAAAATGCCTTCTGAGGAAGGTCTTTTGGAATATGAAAGCGTAGTAACAAGCGATGATTGTTCTGCTTTGAATCAAGCGGATATACAGGCATTATTGGCTCAATACCATATTCAAGGGCCATTCCACGAAACCGCAAAGCTGATTACGAAACGAGCAGTCATTGATACCGGTTATGCCGAATTGTGTTTTGATAGCAGTCGCTATGGTAATCACCATGATTATGAAATCGAATATGAAATTATTAAACCGCATGATGGAATAACAGCTTTTCAAAAGATATTGGATACCGTAGGACTTCACTATGAAAAAAACTGTGATTCAAAGATCAAACGAGCATTGGATGCCTTATGCGAGGAATAATTGCTTATATTATTTGTATCAGCTTTATCGTACTGCTCCTTATGATATGGGATAAAATCCAGGCAAAGCAAAAGAAACCAAGAATTCCCGAAGCAACACTTCTTCTCCTTTCAGCAGCTGGAGGTGCTGCCGGCTGTTTCATCGGCATGCTTTTGGTTCGCCATAAGATAAGAAAACCGCGCTTTTTCATTACAGTTCCCATTATGACGATTCTTCAACTTGGGTTACTCATACTCTATATAAAAAAATGAGAATTTATCATCTCATTTTTTTATTTTATTTCACGCATTATTTGATACTGAATATGCAGATCATTTAGAATATGTTTTACATCAATTGAAATTTCCTGATTAAAAAACATCATAAGATGAACATCCTCATAGGTTTCTAATGCGGATTTTAAATAGCTGCGGTAGATAAGGTAGTGTCCTATCGCATATTGAAAAGAAGCTTGAAATGCATTACTATTCACAATCAGTGGAATCGCAACGATTAATTCATTTGCAGAACGTATAATAAAATCGCTGCGAGAATCCGGCAGAAATTGTGAATGCGGATAATGCTGCATCAAGGAAATAGCATATTTTGCATTGCGCTTATTTTCATATACCGTATAATAATTTTCCTTGATCATTTCATATGCATTCACAACAGCACTGAATACCGCATCGTTTCGAAAATCAGCAGCTGGATCGTCCTGAAGCATAGCTGTCCACATATCAACTCCAAATTCATCGGCTTTCTGTAATATTTTTGATGTGATCATCGGATCTTCTCTATCCAGATAAAAGAAGCTTTCTATTTTATTAGAGATAACTATTCCAAATTCACTTAAATAAATCGGTTCTTGGAAAAAAACAACTGACTCCAATTCCATACAGTTCAGTCGTGCCGGTATTTTCTTATCTTTTGAAACCTTACAAATTGCTTCTGACAACTGATTAAAAGACGGATATCCGTTTCGTTCCTGATAACGATTCCACATCCCCTTTAAGGATAAAGTTTTAGTTTGTTTCAGTTTACCGTAACCGATCAATCCTTTTTCTCGTCCTCTTCCCTTCTCTGTACCTTTTGCCAAAAAAAACAACATATCCCCTTTTTTAAAGTCGCTGATTTTTTTACCGGCGGAAGGCCGCCAAAAATTTATTTCCGTATTTCCATTTAAACGATGATAAGAAATCATATTCTGATCGGTAATATAAGCAATTGAAGCCATATTATCACCTGCTTTTATATATCTCTATTTTATCATGAATCAATTTTCAAAGGAAGATACAAAAAAAAGAGGACATTTCCTCTTTTATTACATTTTCTTGCGTCCTTCTAATGCTTTGATCAGCGTCATTTCATCGGCATAATCCAAATGACCGCCCATCGGCAGACCATGAGCGATCCGTGTGATCTCCACCGGTTTATTTTCCAGAAGCTTTGACAGATATAGGGCAGTGGTCTCTCCCTCTACAGTCGGATTTGTCGCAAGAATCACTTCCTTTACCGATTCTTGATCCACTCGCTGGATTAGTTTATCAATATTTAAATCTTCCGGGAGAATTCCTTTAGAAGTAGAAATAACTCCACCCAAAACATGATAGACACCATGATACTCATGGGTTTTCTCCATGGCCACAACATCCTTTGATTGCTGAACTACACAAATAACACTTTGGTCACGATCGCTGTTTTTACAAATATCACATAAATCCTCATCACTTAAATGACCGCATTTTGAGCAGTGATGAATATCCTTTATGCCATCCAACCCCTGCATGAATCGATGAATCTGTTCATCATCCCACTCCAATGCCTCGAATGCATATCGCTCTGCAGTTTTCAATCCTACTCCGGATAGATGCTGGAAACAATCAACAAGTGCTTCAAATTGCTTTGGATACATTAGAATCCACCAGGCAGCTTGATACCCGCTGTCAACTCATTCATCGCAGAATCTTTGTCTTCTACTGCTTCAGCCAATACTTCATTCACAGCTGTCATGATCATTTCCTGAATTTCTGTTCTATCTTCTTTTAATAATGAATCATCAAGCTGCAGGTCTACAAGTTTCATAGCCCCGTTCGCAACCACTTTGACGGCACCGCCGCCGATCGTCTTTTCATATTTTTTTTCCTTTAATTCAGTTTCCACCTTGCTCATATCACGCTGCATTTGCTGCGCTTGTTTTAATAAACCTTGAATATTCATATTATTCCTCCGTTACTGTTACATGACTTTCACCAAACAAATTCAATATAGACTCTTCCGGTGTTAATTCATGTGCTTCTTCAGCTTCATAATTCTTTCCTACATTTTCAAATTGAATTGCTTCCGGCAGCGAATTGGATAGCATTCGCTCTTTAAAAATTTGAATGACTTGCTTGCTTTGTTCAAATGTGACTGCAAATATTTTTTTATCTTGATGAAACAGTTCTCTAGTGAAAGATATAAATTCATTGTTCTTATCATTTTCATTAATTTCATTGGCTCGTGCTTGATTTTCTACTGCCAGGACCACATATTGCTCACCACTTGCGATATTTTGTGCCCCTTTTATTAAACTGGCGTGCTTAGCCCAATTCAATTCATACAAATAGTCATCTAAATGGGTAAAAGCGTCATTAACTTTTTTCTTTTCCTGCTTATTCGCACCAACCAATAATTGCAGAATAAACTCATCCTTTAGTGGATTTGCGCTTTTGTTTTCATACGCTTGTGCAGATGGCGTTTCACTCGCCTGTTCTTCTGGAATCATTTCCATAACCATTGTTAATTCCGGTTCTGACGAAGAATCATCATCCGATACAAACGCTGATTCCGCAAATTCGTCGTTATTTGTTTCACGTGAAACATCATTAGCTACCTGGACGATTTTTTCTGTTTCCTCAACCTGTTTACCGTTCTGCTTGGTTTCTGTAAATTCGGATAAGTCTGATGATTCAGTTGGTTTATGTGATACGGTTGTTGCCTCATTTTTTTGTAGGATAACTGGCTCCCCGCTAATATTCATCATTTTTAATAAACATACTTCGAAATAAGAACGAACACTGGCTGCATTGCGATACTTATCAAATGTCTGCATCAACACATCAATCATATTTAATCGTTTATCGATGTCATTGTTCACTTTCAGTCTTTGCACTTCTTCGACAGAAATAATTCTTAAAAGAGATGCATCCTTCGTATAGTCATAAATGACTGTTTCCTTTAACAAATTGATTAAATCGGTAGTCAGCCGTTTTAGATCCGTTCCCTTTGCAGTTAGTTCTTCAATTTCATTTAATACCTTTCCTGCTTCTTTTTGAAAAACTGATTCTAAGAGGGTCAGTTTATCTTCAATAGTTGCGATACCGTAAATTTCATTTACATGATGTGCTTCTATATTATTTTGTGCATATGCTATACATTGATCAAGAATACTCAATGCATCTCGCATGCCGCCATCAGCCAGCTGAGCAATTAAGCGAACTGCTTCATCACTGCAGTTCACAGCTTCTTTTTTTAATATTTTATCAATATATTCAGCTATATCGTTATTTGGTACTTTGGTGAAATCATAGCGCTGACACCGCGATATGATTGTTGGCAGCACTTTATGCGGCTCTGTTGTAGCCAAAATAAAAATAACATGTGCTGGTGGTTCTTCTATTGTCTTTAATAGTGCATTAAATGCACCAGTTGACATCATATGTACTTCATCGATGATATAAACTTTATACTTTCCTTTGATTGGAGCATATTTAACTTTTTCAATCAAATTTCTGACTTCTTCTACCCCATTATTACTCGCCGCATCTATTTCTACGATATCCGGATGATTACCTTCAGTGATTGCCAGACAATTCTCACAAGTTAAACAAGGTTTATTCCCTTCTCCGGTACAGTTTACTGCTTTTGCGAAAATCTTCGCTATTGATGTTTTTCCTGTACCGCGAGGTCCGCAGAATAAATAAGCGTGTGCGATTTTATTTTGCTGAACAGCATTCTGCAAGGTTTTCACGATATGCTGCTGACCGGCTACATCCTGAAACCCATTGGGACGATACGTTCTATATAATGCTTTATAAGCCATATGCCACCAACTTTCTCTGTTAATATTATATCAAATTTATACATCTATAACTATGAAAAAAAGCAATTCTAAAAATTGCTTTTTACTTTGTTTTGTCTGCGCTTTTCACGAAAAAAAGAAGAAATAATTTCACTGCAGGAATCCTTAAGGATGCCGCCATTCCATATCGGATAATGATTGAATCCTTTTACTTTATATATTTGTATACAACTATCCAAGCATCCCCCTTTAGGATCTTTAGCTCCATATACGACACGATTGATTCTGGATAATAGAATGGCTCCTGAACACATTACGCATGGCTCCAATGTTACATATAAGGTACACTCTTCCAATCGCCAGCTTCCGATTTTTTTACAGGCTTTATTAATTGCCAATATTTCCGCATGCGCAGTTGATAATTGCTTTTTCTCTCTTAAATTGTGAGCTTTGGCTATAATTTTCCCTTCATGAACAATTACACATCCAATCGGCACTTCATTCATATCTCTTGCTTTCACAGCTTCCCGCAAAGCTGCTTTCATGAACCTTTCATCATTTGTCATGTTTTATATCCTCAATACTTCTTTTATAATAAATAAAAACTACTACACATGACAGAGCTCCCTTAAGGCTGCTTTGTTCCCAATCTGACCTGATTCAGTAGATGTCATTGTAGTAGCTTATATATTATATCATAGACAAGCAATATTTCAACATTTTCATGAATAGTATTTCGACAAATCATTCAAATGTTTCACGTGAAACAAAAAACAAGAAATAGCGTTTGTTCTTACTTTGACGGAACTATTTTTTCATTACCACCCATATATGGTCTAAGTACTTCTGGAATATTGACTGAGCCATCAGCATTTAAGTTATTTTCCAAGAATGCGATTAGCATTCGCGGTGGTGCTACCACTGTATTGTTCAATGTATGCGCAAAGTATTTTCCATTTTCGCCTTTTACCCGGATTCCCAGTCTTCTTGCTTGTGCATCGGTTAAGTTAGAACAGCTTCCTACTTCAAAATACTTCTTCTGACGCGGACTCCACGCTTCAACATCAATAGATTTGCATTTTAAATCAGCCAGATCACCGGAGCAGCATTCTAAAGTACGCACCGGTATATCCAAGCTTCTGAATAGATCAACAGTATTTGTATACAGTTTAACAAACCATTCCATACTTTCTTCCGGTTTGCAGACAACGATCATTTCTTGCTTTTCAAATTGATGGATACGGTACACGCCACGTTCTTCAATTCCATGCGCACCCTTTTCTTTACGGAAACACGGTGAATAGCTGGTATATGTGTAAGGCATATCTTTTTCATCGAGTATGGTATCAATAAATTTTCCTATCATAGAATGTTCACTTGTACCAATCAGATATAAGTCTTCACCTTCAATTTTATACATCATATTTTCCATTTCCGCAAAGCTCATTACTCCAGTAACAACATCACTGCGAATCATAAACGGCGGTACAACATAGGTAAATCCACGATTGATCATAAAATCTCGTGCATATGATATAACCGCAGAATGAAGACGTGCAACATCTCCCATTAAATAATAAAAACCGTTTCCTGCTACTTTTCGGGCACTATCCAGATCAATGCCATTAAATCGTTCCATAATCTCGCTATGATAAGGAATTTCAAAGTCTGGAACGATTGGCTCTCCATACTTTTGAACCTCTACATTCTCACTATCATCCTTACCGATCGGAACCGATGCATCGATCATATTAGGAATAACCATCATAATTTTCTTAATTTCTTCCGCAAGAGCAGTTTCTTTTTCTTCCAGCGCTGTTAATTCACCGACCATTTCCTGGACTAATTTCTTTTTAGCTTCTGCTTCTTCTTTTAACCCCTTTTTCATTAAACCACCAATTTCTTTTGAAATTGTATTACGTTTTGCCCGAAGTTCATCCGCAGCTTGCTTAGTTTTGCGGTTATTGACATCCAGATCAATAACCTTATCCACCAATTCCAGCTTATGCTCCTGGAATTTCTTTTTAATATTTGCTTTCACCAATTCTGGATTTTCACGTAAAAATTTCATATCCAACATATTCATTTCCTCCTTTTGAATAGAAAAAAGGCACCGCCCCGTAAAGGGACGATACCTCGCGTTGCCACCCTTTTTAAGTCCATAAAAATTAGACTTCTCTTGATGTGATAACGGTACAACCGAAATAAGCTACTTCATTCACCTATTCACTCCAGGGGGGATTTCCAATACATCATATCATGACTCACACCCGCCGTCATGTCTCTGAAATATACTTGTATCTTACTTGTCCCTGTCATCGATTTCTTATTTTAAGAAATTTATATCATTGATTTGATTCACTGTCAACCTCATTTGCAGTCTCGCTGCTTGTTTCAGCTGAATCATCAGCCTCTTCTTCTGCTTTTGCGACAATCGCCACTTTGGCAACACTGGTGTTATCATTAACATTGATCAAGCGTACGCCCTGTGTATTTCGACCGTAAACTCCAACATTATCTAATGAAATTCGAATGATGATACCATCAGATGTGATAATCATGACATCTTCATCACCATTTACTGCACGTACATTGACAAGACTACCGGTTTTATCTGTTACGTTGATTGTCTTAACACCTTTTGTTCCACGTGATGTTAAACGGTATTCATCAATCGGTGTCTGTTTACCATATCCATTTTCACTGACAGTCAGAATATGCGTTCCTTCTTTAGTAGTAGCTACTCCAACCACTTCACCGCCATCAATATTAAATCCCTTAACGCCGCTGGCAGTACGACCCATCGGTCTTACATCATCCTCATTAAAGCGAACTGCCTTACCATTTGATCCTGCAATAATGATTTCATCATCACCGGTTGTTTCTTTAACTCCGAGCAGTTCATCATCCTCACGGAGCGTGATTGCGATCTTACCGTTGGTACGAATGGATTCAAATTCATCCATATTCACCCGTTTTACAATTCCCATTTTCGTTACAAAGAACAAATATTTTGATTCAGAATCACGTTTAACCGGAACCAATGCTCTTACTTTTTCCTCTTTATCGAGGTTTAACAGATTGATGACCGGTAATCCTTTTGCGGTTCTGGATGCATTCGGAATATTGAATCCGCGCAAACGATATACTTTACCAATATTTGTAAATACCAGTAAATAGTCATGTGTTGACATAGAAATTAAAAGTTCAATGACATCATCCTCATGAATTGTCATTCCCTTAATACCTTTACCGCCGCGATGTTGGGTATGATAGGTATCAACCGGCATCCGCTTGATATAACCATTGGTTGTCATTGTTATTACAATATCTTCAACTGGAATTAAATCCTCATCATTCATATCAATTTCCGCATCACTTATTTCGGTTCTGCGGGCATCGCCATACTTTTCTTTGATTTCCGTCAATTCAGTACGAATGATTTCCAAAACACGGGAATGATTTGCCAAAATATCTTTCAAATCACTGATCAGAGCGATCAATTCGTTATATTCATTTTCAATTTTTTCTCTCTGCAATCCGGTCAAACGACGAAACTGCATATCTAATATTGCTTTGGCTTGAATTTCCGATAATTGAAAGGTTTCAATCAATCTTGATGAAGCTTCTCCGTCTTCTTTAGAAGAACGGATAATACGGATAATTTCATCAATATGATCCAATGCAATTTTCAAACCTTCTAAGATATGTGCGCGATCCTCAGCTTTTTTTAAATCAAAGCGTGTTCTGCGTTCAATTACATCAATTTGATGATTGACATAATGCTGTAATGCTTCTTTTATCCCCATCTGTTTAGGGGCGCCGTTAACCAGTGCCAGAAAATTAACACCGAAAGAAGTTTGTAATGCTGTCATTCGGTACAGTTGATTTAAAATAACATCCGGCTGCACGTCTTTTCTTAATTCGATAACAATTCGTACCCCGTCACGGTTACTTTCATCACGCAGATCAGTAATACCGTCAATGATTTTTTCGCGTACCAAAGCAGCTATTTTCTCTACCAGATTAGCTTTATTCACTTGATAAGGAATTTCTTTAACCACAATCCGCGGTTTACCATTCGGTAACTCATCAACCTCAACGCGAGAACGTGTAACAATCGCACCGCGGCCGGTTTCAAACGCCTGCTTAATACCAGCTCTGCCTAAAATGATGCCGCCGGTTGGATAGTCGGGACCCTTGATATGGTTTTCCATCAGCTCCATGACTGTAATATCCGGATTGTCCATAACCGCTAAGGCTGCGTCAATCGTTTCTCCCAGATTGTGAGGCGGAATATTGGTTGCCATACCAACCGCAATACCGACTGAACCATTTACGATCAGATTTGGAAAACGAGATGGCAATACCACCGGTTCTCGTTCTTCACCATCGTAGTTAAAATCAAAATCTACAGTATCCTTTTGAATATCCCGCAGCATTTCCATTGCGATCTTAGACATTTTTGCTTCGGTATATCGCATTGCAGCAGCTCCGTCACCATCCATGGAACCAAAGTTACCGTGACCGTTAACTAGTTCATAGCGATAACTGAAGTCCTGTGCCATACGCACCATAGCATCATATACAGCAGTATCACCATGCGGGTGATACTTACCGATAACTTCACCGACAATACGTGCTGATTTTTTATGAGATTTGTTGGCTACAATGCCAAGCTCATTCATTGCGTGAAGAATTCGGCGATGTACCGGCTTTAATCCATCGCGGACATCCGGAAGTGCTCGTGATACGATTACAGACATGGAATAATCCAAAAATGAATTTCTCATTTCTTCCGATATATTGACCAGTTCTACTTTATCCCTGCTTATATCCATCTTTTTTGCACCTCCTAATTAAATATCCAAGTTTTTAACATACATTGCGTGTTCCTGAATGAAATTACGACGAGGCTCTACTTCATCGCCCATCAGCATTTCAAATACGTTATCTGCATCCATAGCATCCTGAATTTCGACTTTTTTCAAAATACGGTATTCCGGATCCATGGTTGTTTCCCATAGCTGTTCCGCATTCATCTCTCCAAGACCTTTATAGCGCTGAATTTTTACATTTTCACCCAATTCATGCATAACCCGGTCTTTTTCTGAATCCTTGTATACATATTCAATATGATTACCCTTCTGCAGCTTAAACAGTGGCGGCTGAGCAATATATACGTATCCGCCTTCGATAATTGGCCGCAGATAACGATAGAAGAATGTCAGCAGCAGCGTACAAATATGCGCACCATCAACGTCGGCATCGGTCATGATGATGATTTTATGATAACGAAGCTTTGTCACATCCATTTCATCACCGATTCCGCACCCGAATGCAGTTATCATGGAACGTATTTCATTATTTTCAAAGATACGGTGCAGACGTGCCTTTTCAACATTCAAAATTTTACCGCGCAGCGGCAATATCGCCTGATATTTACTATTTCGACCCTGCTTTGCGCTTCCGCCGGCGGAATCACCCTCGACAATGTAAATTTCACATTCGCTGGCATCTTTCGATGAACAATCAGCCAATTTTCCAGGCAGTGAAGAAATTTCCAATGCGCTTTTGCGGCGCGTCAGCTCACGTGCCTTTTTTGCGGCCATTCTGGCCTTACTGGCGAGGATCGCTTTATCAACGATTATCTTAGCTGTATCGGGATTTTCCATAAAGAAACGTTCCAGCTGATCACCCAGAATACTGGATACGATTCTGCGGCATTCACTGTTTCCTAATTTGGTTTTGGTTTGTCCTTCATATTGAGGATCCGGATGCTTGATGGATATGATCGCGGTCAATCCTTCACGCACATCATCTCCGGCGAGTGATTCTTCCTTTTTAATGAAATTGTTGTCTTTGGCATAGTTATTTATAACGCGGGTTAAGGCTAATCGGAATCCATCTTCATGCGTTCCTCCCTCCTGCGTATTGATATTGTTACAGAATGAATAAATATTAGGAATATATCCATCATTGTATTGGAGTGCAATTTCCGTTAAAATACCGTCCTCAATTCCTTCTACATAGACAACATCCTCATGCAGAACATCCTTATTTTTATTCAAATATTCTACATACTCTTTGATGCCGCCTTCATATTTATAAACCACTTCACGAACTTCTTCTCCGCGCTCATCACGGAATACAAGCTTAATATCACGGTTCAAAAAAGCCAGCTGACGAATTCTGGAATTCAATACGTCATAATTGTACTCGGTGGTTTCCTGAAATATTTCAGGATCAGCCGCAAAGCGTACGATCGATCCATGCTTATCAGTTTCACCCACAACCTTCAGTGGTTCTACCGCATGTCCGCCGTTTTCAAATTTCAGATAATAAATTTTTCCATCTTGATGGACAAATACCTCCAACCATTTAGAAAGAGCGTTTACAACACTGGCGCCAACACCGTGCAGACCACCGGATACTTTATAGGCACCGCCGCCGAACTTTCCGCCGGCATGCAAAATTGTAAAAATAGTCTCTACTGCAGAAATACCGGTCTTTTCATGAATACCTACCGGCATACCGCGTCCGTTATCTTCTACCCGGACAATGTTATCTTTTTCCAGCACAACCGTAATATCAGTAGCGTAACCGGCCAAGGCTTCATCGATACCATTATCGACAATTTCCCAAACCAGATGATGCAGACCTCTTTCCGATGTACTTCCGATATACATGCCCGGACGTTTTCGGACTGCTTCCAAGCCTTCCAATACTTGAATATCATCGGCTGTATAAGAATGTTCAACTTTCCTTTCCAGTTGTTCAATCTCTTTACTTTGATCCATAATTTTCAGCTCCTTTTTTGACAGTTCCATGTTCGACATACCAATCCGTTATTTTTTTTCCGCATTCTTCCGGAATGGAATAGCGATCAGTTGCCGTAATAAATATCTGAACTTCTGAAGGCAGCACCTCCAGAAGTTTTTTTCTCCTATATTCATCCAATTCTGAGAACACATCATCCAGCAGCAGAATCGGATATTCTCCGGTAACTTCTTTATTCATAAATACAATACCGAGTTTCAATGCCAGAAGCGCACTGCGCTTTTGACCTTGTGACGCATAAACTGACATCTCTTTACCATTGATAGTAAATATCACATCATCCTTATGAAAACCGATCATAGTCTGTTTCATCATACAGTCACGCGTCCAGTTCTTTTCATATTTCTTCCGCAGCGACTGTTTTACAGCATTTTCATCTTCCTCATAGGGAACAGCAGATACATATGTATAAGCAAGATCGCTGAGATCCTGTGAGATATCTTCATAAAAATTCTTTCCGCAACTCATCAATTCATCGAGAAATTTTTTTCGCTGTTTCATAATCAGAACCTGCAAATCAAGAAACTGATCATCAATCACTTTCACATATTCCTGATTTATCGATTCCAGCTTCAGCGCCGCGTTACGTTCCTTCAGAAGCCGATTGGCTTTCGTTAATGCATTCATATATGTCTTACTCATTTTACTGAGCTCCATATCGATAAATCGTCTGCGGACGCGCGGAGCTGCCTGAAACAGCGTCAAATCATCCGGACAGAACATTACGGCATTACAAGTACCTACAAAATCAGAAACTTTTCGTATCGGACTTTTATAAATAAAGAGATTTTTTCCTTCTTTACTGACATGGATTCTAAGCTCGATGCTTCGATTACCTTTTTCCAAAGTTCCGTTAATTAAAAAGAAATCACGACTTTCTTTGATTAATTCCGCATCATCATTCACCCGATGAGAACGTGTTGTTGACAAATATAAAATAGCTTCCAACAGATTGGTTTTCCCCTGAGCATTTCGGCCGGTAATATATTGAATCCCCTGATCAAACATCAGCGTCTGATCTTCATAGTTGCGAAATTGGCGAATCCGCATTTTTTTTAAAATCATACGATTGTTATATGCTTTTCGTTTATGATGATTTCATCATTTTTATACAGCTTTCGGCCACGGCGATTTTCCGGTTCTCCATTTACTTGAATCGGAAGTGTTTTCACAGCTATTTTTGCTTCTCCGCCGGACTGAATAACATCCGCCAGCTTCAATAACTGACCTAACGTAATATAATCTGTATGTATCTGTATTTTCATCATAAAACCTCTTTCGCGTACCTTATATATTATATCATAAATAGTACTGTTTTTGTTGATTTTAACGATGCTTTTCCATAAAATTTTCATACCTTTTACGACATATTTTTCATGCATAAATAATTTATAAAAATCAAACAATATAGGTCAATCAAAAATAAAAAAAATCCGCTGACAAATATATCAACAGATTTTGAAATACACATTTATTTTTTACGCGTATGTCCGTACCGGCAATACCAGCTGCAAAACCGAGTCATCGTCTACAGACTGGATAATGAACGGCTTCATTTCACCACATAGGCTAAATTTCACCAACTGACCGTTCAAAGCCTTGATTGCATCAAAGACATACTTACCGTTACAGCTGATTTCCAAATGTCCGCCCTTATAGCTTGCGCTGTTTAAGATTTCAGTGGAAGAACCGACTTCAATCGCACGGGAAGATAACACACACTCCGTTTCATCCATAGTGAGTTTAATAACCGATACACCATCATTTTTAATAAATGATGCACGATCGATCGCGCCTAACAGATCATGAGTATCCATTGTCATTTCATAATCAAAAGACAATGGAATCAACCGGGATGTTTCAGGATATACACCGTCGATCAAACGTGTCTGAATCAGTGTATCCTCAATTATAAACTGTGCTTTTTTATCATCCACGGCAACCTGAACTTCAATTCCGTCAGTAAGGGTTTTATTAACCTCAGCAAGACTTTTAGCAGGAATCGTGATATTAAAATTTAACGAACTTTCCATTTCAATCATTTTTTTTGCTAAACGGTAGCTGTCGGTAGCCACACATTCCAGTTTCGTACCATCTGCTTTAAAATTGACACCGGTCAGAACTGGCCGTGTTTCCTTATCGCTTGTTGCAAAAGAAGTTTGATTGATAATTTGAGTCAATACATCCGATTTCATCGTAAAAACATCATTTGGACGATTAAAATCAATTGTTGGATATTCTGAAGCTTTCATACCATTGATTTTGAATTCAGCATTTTGACCGCTGATTTTTGTTAATGAACCATCAATGATCTCTACTTCAATATCATCTGAGTTGATCTTTCTTACAATTTCAAGTATATATTTTGCCTCCAGAACGATGGAACCTTTATCTCTCACATCAAGGGATACTTCTTCACTTTTTTTCACCAAGGTTTGAATAGACATATCAGAATCACTTCCGGTCAATGTCAGAACATTGTCACCTGCTTCTATTTTAATGCCGCTGAATGCCGGTAATGGTGAATAAGTAGAAATAGCTCTTGAAACAACTGTTAATGCATTTAGAAAATCTTTTTTCGATACTTTAAAATACATGAATGTTCTCCCTTCTAGATATATATTTTTTATATATAACAACAATAAGCATGTGGAAAATGTGGAAAACTTGAAATAAACTGTATTTCAACCTTTATTTTAACAAAATTCGATGGGGAATAAAAGTGTGAAAGTGTTGAAAACTTTAGTGGATACCTAGTTTATTTTCGATTTTAATAACCGCCTGTTGGAAGCTTTCTTTCTCTTTCAGCATCTTAACCATTTTTTCATATGAAGACATAATTGTCGAATGGTCGCGATTTCCAAATTCAAAACCGATTTTTGCGAATGGCATTTCTAAATGCTTTCGGCATAAATAGACGGCAATATGACGTGCATTGGCAATATTGGCAGTGCGTGATTTACTTTCAATTTGATGTTTGGTCAGCCCATAGAAATCACAGACAGCTTTTTTTATTTTAGCAGGGGTTATGTTTTCACTTTTTGAAAAGGACGGATCTTCTTTGAATATTTCTTTTGCGAATTCTAAATTGATCGTTTCCGGATTGTAGAGTATTGCTTTAAAAAATAATTCATTCAGAGTTCCTTCTAATTTCCGTACATCGCTGGAAAAGCGGGTTGCTATGTAATCCAATACGGCATCCTCAATAATGATATCGTCTTGACGTCCTTCCAATTTTTTACGTAAAATTGCTTTTGCGGTTTCAAATTCCGGAGATCCGATGGTAATTGATAAACCGCTGGAGAATCGTGAAATCAGACGATTTTCTATGCCTTTTAGTTCAGCAGGGTGCATATCGCTGGTAATGACAATCTGTTTATTATCAGAAACCAGCTTATTGTATAAATTAAAGAAAATTTCCTGTGAAGCACTCTGCGTCAGGCGCTGAATATCATCAATCAGCAGATAATCTACTTTGCTGATTCTTTCCTTTACGTCTTCCACCGTTTTATTTTTCATGGCGTCGATCAACAATGTAACAAAATCTTCACTGTATATATAGAGAACTTGTTTATCTGGTTGATTTTCCAGTACATAATTACCGATGGCGTGCAGAAGATGAGTTTTACCGAGTCCGGAATTGCCATAGATGAAAAGCGGATTGTAATTACCGGGATAATAGCAGCAGTTCAGAGCTGCGGCCTGCGCATCCCGATTGCTTTTACCGATGATGAAATTATCAAAATTGTATTGCTTTTTAATTTTATTCTCAAATAATTCATCATTTCTTCGTTTCACCACACTGTTAGGTGTTAGATTATCCACCTCTGCTTTAAGAAATATTTGACACTGCATGTCTTTTTCCAAAACAGAACTCAGCCGTGACTGAATCATTAATATATTTTCAAGCATAATCTGTTTATTAATTTTATAAGGAACTACAATGATTGCAAATTCTTCATCAATATCGTACAGAGAAGAATCTTTGATCCATGTATTAAAAATCGCATTGTCAAAATCATGATTTGTTTGAATCAAATCTAAAGTATCCTGCCATATTTTTTTTAAATTTTGATTCGTGTATTCTGCCATAATCATCCCTCATTTATACTTGTTAATTTTACTATAAAAGTGGATAATTTACTATGACTATATAAAAAAGAATGAGTTTTCCACCAAAAATATAGAATATCCTTGATAAATAGGTTTTTTATGTAGTTTTCCACAATATTCCACTGGGAAAAGTTGTTGAAAAGTAATTGTTTATAACTTTAATTGTGGAAAATGGGGATTATCTTCGGTATAACAGTTGTAAACTCCACGATATGAATATTAAAAAAATATAATAAACAAAGGATTTTAATAACTTTTCCACCTTTTCAACACATGGTGGAAAACTATGCTATTCAAAGTGTTAATAATTTGTTGATAAGTGAATTTATTGTTACTTTTTATCAAAAATTAACTTAAAACTGAGTTTTTCCACAAAATTAAATAAAAGATTCTTAAAACTGTTGAAAACTTCTTTTTTATCCACATATTTTTAGTTATTTTACGTAAATTTTTCTAATTTCAAAACCTTTCTGTCATAATTGCTTATTTTTCTTCATAAATGAAATGGTTACCTTATAAAAAGAGTCTTCATTTTGATATCGAAAAAAAGGATCCAAAAAAAGAATATTTTTAGTTTCATAAGATACGTTATTTTATTGACTTTATAAATGTTTTTATGTATAATCTAAAAGCAATGCTCAATTTATAGAAAGTTTAACAATAGAATTGGAGGTGGCTCCTATGAAGAGAACATATCAACCGAGCAAAAGAAAACACCAAAAAACTCATGGATTCAGGGCCCGTATGGCTACTGTAGGAGGACGTAAAGTATTAGCGCGTCGTCGCAGCAAAGGTAGAAAAGTGTTATCAGCTTAAAAATCACCTCCGAGGTGATTTTTTTGTAATTCAGGGAATGTTTGAAGGTAAATATTTAGTTAGTATATAAGGAAAGGGAGGAATGTTCATGAAAAAAGAGTATCGAATTAAAGACAGCCAGGAATTTTTGTCGATTATTCAATATAAAAAATTTTATCATACACCATCCTTCACTCTTTATGTAAAACCGCGGAAATTGGATCATATGCGAGTCGGTATATCGGCAGGAAAGAAACTGGGCAACGCGGTTGTCCGCAACAAAGTAAAGCGGCAGCTGAGAATGATGATAATGGAAACTTGTACATTCAAAGAAAATTTTGACATAATTATCCTCGTTCGCCCCCATTTTCTTGAAGAAAAATACAATACTAATAAAAAACTCTTGGAAAGCGTAGTTAAAAAAGTTAAAATAGATAGGTAAGCTATCTTAGCGAGGAGAATAAGAATGAAAAGATTTTTTAAAGACAAAAAAAAGCTGCTGTTTCTCAGTGTCTTTATGCTGATTACGCTGGCAGCGTGTTCACAACCTCGAGGTGCCAATGGTGATATCTTAAAAGATCAGATTATTTATCTGAATACACCGTTTTGGGACACGGTGACAAACGGAAGTTGGTTTGATATTATCGTATGGCCGATTTCTCAGATGATCAACTTTGTTGGTAAATATACCGATGCTGGTATTGCCATCATCGTCGTTACTTTATTTATTCAACTGATCACATCCGCTTTTTCAATCAAATCACAAGTAGCGTCTCAAAAAATGCAGATGCTTCAGCCGGAACTGAATCGTATCCAAGCAAAATATGCAGGTAAGACAGATGATCGTTCTCGGATGATGCAGGCACAGGAAATGCAGGCTATTTACAGTAAAAACAAAATCAATCCATTTGGTTCCATTCTGGTTATGTTTATCCAGTTTCCGATCATTCTGGGTATGTATCAAGCGGTCATGCGCGCCTATACGGTTATTTCCGGTGATTTCATGGGCATTCATTTGGATACAACGGTTATCTCCGGTATCCGCGACAGTCAGTGGGCATATCTGTTGATTTTCTTGCTGATGATTATCGCGCAGTTCCTATCAATGAAATTCCCACAGTGGATGCAGAAGCATCATAAGAAAAAAGCAAACGTAAAAGAAAAGAAGTATGCACAGCCGGAACAGAAAGGTTCTGGCATGATGCAGTCGATGAATATGATGATGTACATGAGTTTGGCAATGATTTCTGTATTTGCCCTCTCTTGGCCTCTAGGTATGTCATTCTACTGGCTGATTTCATCTATCGCCCGTGTTCTGCAGACTTTGATTATCGATAAATTCTTTATTAAAGGAAACGTATAGCAGAAGGAGGCAGTTATGGAAATTTACACTGGTAAAAATCTGGAAGAATTACTGCAGGAAGCAGCTCGCAGAAAAAATACTTCTGTAGAGAATTTAACTTACAATGTTATTGAAGAAAAAAAAGGTTTTCTTGGTTTAGGCGGAGAAGTTAGTGCTACTGTTTATTGTGAACAGGATATTCAAAATTTTATCAAAGAATATCTGCAAACCTATTTTGAAAACATTGAAATGGAAGTAACGGTTGAAGTAATCAATGATGACGGTTTTTACCGCGTTACTCTGAATGCTGAAAACAATGCAATTCTGATTGGACGCAATGGACAGACACTTCAGTCACTGAATAGTATTCTGAAATCTGCCGCATCCAGCGAATTTAAAAAAAGAATTGGTCTGCTGATTGATATCAACGGATATAAAGAAGAAAAATATCATAAGATTTGCGCATTGGCAGGAAGGGTTGCGAAAACGGTACAGCGCACTAAGACGGACGCGCTGCTTGATCCGATGCCGGCAGATGAACGCAAGGCAATTCATAATTATCTGACGAATATGAGGTATGTATCCACGGTCAGTGAGGGTGAAGGAAATCAGCGGCGTATAAAGATTGTATACAATCCTGGAAAGGAAGATAATTAAGCAGAAGCAATTCTGCTTTTTTTTCATGCCTTACTTGTATTATTAATGGTTTATGTTAAAATTTTATTGATTTCCTAAGATGAAAGGATTTTGATATGAGTTTATTTTATCGCGAATGTAAAAAGAGATCGAGGCAGATGACAGAATTAATTCTGATCGGCTTGATCATGATTCTTTATGTGATTGGAAGCAGCTGGGGGACAAAAATAATAAATTACCAGAGCGGTCCGGCAGCACTTGATGAAATATATCCGCAATTGCTGAAAGACAAGCCAAAAGATTCCTTTGATATCCATGATCCGCATAATCAATATTTAGAGATTCAGGCAAATGATCAGTCGATGATACCGCTGCGTCAAATTCAAAAATCAAAGTATATGTATTACTTATATCATTCCGGACATAAGCAACCGATTTTGATTGGATTTGATAAAAAATTAGATGCAGAATTAATGATGAAGCTTCAAAATCATCAGTCGATCGTCCTGCGAGGCGGTTTTGATGAATTAGATAAACGTGAACAAATCATCGCAGATGATATGTCTGAAGAGGCTTATACCAAATTAATTTTTCGTAATGGATATATAGGGAACAGTAAAAAAATCGAAATAACCGTATCCATTTACAGTACAATTCTCCTGATTATTTTGATCATCATTGTGATTTTGCTGGAAGTCAGCGGTATTTACCAACACAAAATAAAAAAACAGCTTCAGGCACTGCGAGAAGACCAGCGTCAGGCAATTGATGAGGATTTCCGCGAGCGCCTGCGCAAAAACCGTCTGGGGTTCGGCGATCAGTTTCTCTATGTATCAAAAAACTGGCAATATGAAATCTATCCGTTTGAGGATATTACCCTGCTTCATTACCACGTATACCGCTATGGTGATTTTAATCGCTATTCACTGGTTGCCTGGGATACGTCTAAACACCATGTAACCTTATCCAATACGCTGACAAAGGAAAAACTTCATCGTTATATTCAATTGATCTATGAGCGCAATCCGGAAATTACAGTTGAAAATACAACAGCGCGTAAAAATATGCAGCTATATTATTTTGATAATCTGGTACAGGAAATGCGCGATCGGCAAGAAATAAGCAAACAGCTTTCGGAAGCGAAACAGGATGAAAGCTTGATTCGAACCCATTATCATCGCCGTACACCGATCAAACGACGGATCATAGAGGGACCGATTTATCGCAAGCGTAAATCTTCTCATGTGATTCATATCCGAAAAACACCTATTTTACGATCTGAAAGATAAAGTTATTCATGCTTTATCTTTTTTATTTATGCTGGCTTTCATGATACTTTGGGGTATAATAGATAGGCAAGAATGTAGTGAGGTGGATCATGAAATTGATAGTAGGATTAGGAAACCCCGGAAAACAATATGAAAAAACCAGACATAATACTGGTTTTATGGTTATGGATGAATTGGCTTCATCCCTTCATTGTCCCATCGATCAAAAAAAATTCAAAGCTTTGATTGGTCAAACAATGGTACAGGGAGAAAAGATACTTCTGATGAAACCGCAGACATATATGAATTTGTCCGGGGAAGCTGTATATGAAGCAATGAAATTTTATCAGCTTACAGCGGATGATATTCTTGTTATCTATGATGATCTTGATCTTCCGGTTGGCAAGCTGCGGCTTCGCGAACAAGGAAGTGCCGGCGGTCAAAATGGCATTAAAAATATTATCGCTCATCTGCATACCCAAGATTTTAAGCGTATTCGTGTTGGCATCGGCAATGATAAGCTGATGCTGACAGCAGACTATGTATTAGGTAAAATTCCTAAGAGTGACCGCGAGCTTCATCAGGACGCAGTAAAACGAGCTGCTCAAGCCGCAGAAGCAAGCATTATAAAACCCTTTTCGGATGTGATGGGTTTGTATAACAGGAAGTAGATCATGAATACGATACTTCGTGAATGTGCGGCCAATCCGGCAGTTTCCAGTTTAATTCGGAACGAGGATCATCTTGGCAACGTTCAGCCGATGGAAGAAGCGCTTTTGCTTAGTACAGCCTTTGTGCAGACAAAGCGTTCTATGGTAATTGTTAAGAATACTTTATATTCAGCGCAGCAGCTCTATCAGCGTCTTTTATCGCTGCTGGATGATCATGTTCTATTGTTTGCGGCTGAGGATTCACTAAGAGTGGAAGCAATCGCGGCTTCTCCGGAAATGAAGGCAAATCAATTAGAAACCATGTCACAGTTGCTGGAGGAGCAAGCATGTATTTTAGTTACGCACATCGGAGCACTGCTGCGTTATTTGCCCAAACCGGAGGTTTTTCAGTCCTGTGCCCTTCATATAAAGACTGGGGATGAATATGGATTTGAAAAGCTAAAGGCGCAGCTCTTTCAGGCAGGATATCGGCGGGTATCCCGAATTGATCAGCCCTTGTGCTATGCAAGCCGCGGCGGGATCGTTGATGTGTACTCCATCAATCATGAACATCCGCTGCGTATTGAATTTTTCGATAATGAGATAGATAGCATACGATATTTTGATATCAGCACACAGCGAACGATTGAAACTATACAAAATGCATGGATCATCCCGGCTACGGATTTTCTGTTAGATAATGAAGAACTCAGAGAAATGGCGGAACAGACACAGATGAAGCTCAGCCAGTTGACTTTAAAACAGAAAGCTTCAAACCAACTGGAAAACTATATCAATG
Organism: Copranaerobaculum intestinale; assembly: GCF_009831105.1. Lineage (GTDB taxonomy): Bacteria > Bacillota_I > Bacilli_A > Erysipelotrichales > Erysipelotrichaceae > Copranaerobaculum > Copranaerobaculum intestinale. Next base: position 335,897 of record NZ_WUUQ01000001.1, read on the forward strand.
ACGACTTAGATGCAATTACCAATCATCAGACAGATGGACACCTTTACCCATATTTTTCGCTGCTGTCCAAACACTACACCATTTTGGATTATACCAAACAACCGCAAATCATTTTTTCCAGCCTGGAAGAATTGAAAACTTCTTACAAACATATCCAAGAAGAAACAATCTCTTATGTTCAGGAGCTTGTCAATGAACAAAAAATGCTTCCGCTTTATCAGCTGTTTGCGGATTTGGATCGTATTACAGCCCCTTATCATCCGATGAATATCGGACTTTTTGTTCAGGGAGTAAAAGCAGTAAGTTCGCAGATTACAAGTATTTCACAGCCCAATTTAGGATTTGATAAAATCATGGAGAATATCCTGCTGGAAGCAAAAAATATGCGTCTATTATTTACTTTAAATCATCATGAGCTGCCGCAGGTGAAGCAATATTTGAATGAGCATAATTATGAATGGACGATGCTTTCTCAAGAGGATAGTATTCCAAAGGGGATCTCATTGCTTGAAAAAGAACTTCCGGAAGGCTTTATCATGAATCGGGAGAATTTAATGGTATGTACCGCAAAAGAAATTTTTCAGGTGAGACCGCGGCTGGCCCGCTATCAGAACAAATTTAAAGAAGCAGAAGTGCTCCATAATTTTCAGGAGCTTGACCCGGGTGATTATGTTGTGCATAACGAACACGGTATCGGTAAATATCTTGGTATTGTCAATCGGGAAATCGACAATGTACATAAGGACTTTTTAAAGATTGCTTACAAAGGCAATGATGTCTTATTTGTACCGCTGGAGCAATTTCAGCTGATTCGTAAATTTGTTTCAAAGGAAGGAGCTGTCCCAAAATTAAATAAAATTGGAAGCGGCGATTGGGAACGTACAAAGTCAAAAATCCGTGAAAATATCGCGGAGCTTGCACAGCGGCTTGTACATTTATATGCAAATAGAGAAGAGCATATCGGTCATGCATTCAGTAAGGATACAGTCTTTCAGAAACAGTTTGAAGATGATTTTGAATATGAATTAACGGATGATCAGCGCCGGGCGATCGCGGAAATCAAGGCCGATATGGAGCTTGATAAACCGATGGATCGGCTGTTGTGCGGAGATGTGGGTTTCGGTAAAACGGAAGTAGCGATCCGTGCCGCATTCAAGGCCGTCTTGGATAATAAGCAGGTCGCCTTTTTGTGTCCGACAACGATTCTGTCACTTCAGCACTATCAGACCTTCCTGCATCGTTTTCAGAACTATCCTGTGAAAATCGCAGTATTGAATCGATTTGTTACTCCTTCTGATCAAAGAAAGATCATTTCTGATTTAAAAAAAGGAAACGTGGATATTCTGATCGGTACCCATCGGCTGTTGTCCAAGGATGTTGTATTCAAGGATCTGGGTTTTCTGGTAATTGATGAGGAACAGCGCTTCGGTGTTGAGCATAAAGAAAAAATCAAGGAATTAAAGCACAGTGTAGATGTGCTTTCGCTCTCCGCGACTCCGATTCCCCGAACGCTTCAAATGTCACTCATCGGTATCCGCGCCTTATCGCAGCTGGATACACCGCCATTAAACCGCATGCCGGTACAAACGTATGTCATCGAAAAAAATTTTCAAGTTATCAAAGAAATTATCCAGCGTGAATTATCTCGGAACGGACAAGTATTCTATCTTTTCAACAATGTGAAAGAAATTTATCAGACAGCCCGGCGTATTCAAAACATGCTTCCGGATGTGGCAATCGGAGTTGCTCACGGACAGATGAGCCGCGACGATATCGAGGATGTTATGATGCGGTTTACGAATAATGAGTATCATGTTTTGGTATGTACGACAATTATTGAAACCGGCATTGACATTCCCAATGCCAATACGATTCTTATTGAGAATGCCGACCGATTTGGCCTATCACAGCTGTATCAGATCAAGGGTCGGGTTGGCCGAAGTGATCGTCTGGCTTATGCTTATCTGATGTATTCTCCGCAGAAACAGCTGTCAGAGATAGCAATGAAGCGCTTGAAATCGATCAAAGAGTTTACACAGCTTGGCAGCGGTTATAAAATTGCGATGCGAGATCTGACGATCCGCGGTGCCGGTGATATGTTAGGACCGCAGCAGGCAGGTTTCATTGATACTATTGGTATTGATATGTATATCGAAATGCTGAACGAAGCCATTCGTGAAGAAAAAGGACTTCCTAAAGCGGAAATCAGAGAGCTCAAAAAGACAAATGCAAAACTAGATGCATATATCCCTGAACAATTCGCGCCAGAGGACTATGAAAAGTTAACGCTGTATCAGCGCATGGAAAAGATTACGACCAAACAGGAGCTGCTGAGCATGATGGATGAAATTGCCGATAATTACGGTAAACTTCCTAAAGCTGTGCAACTGCTGTTTGAGAAGAAGCGTCTGGATATTCTTGTTAATGAGGAGCATGTGGAAGCTTTCCGGGAAACTACTCAAGAAGTTATCATTACATTTGATGAATCCTGGAGCAGCCATGTGGATGGGATAAAGTTATTTGAACGCATGACCACAATCTCCAAAGATATAAAAATTCGCTATACCAATCAGAAGATAACTGTCCGTCTGCCCAAGTATAAAGATTGGCTGAAAACGGTTATTGAAATTTTGGAACATACAAAAACTCCTTCATAAAAAGGATAAAAAAGAAAAAGGCATGGGTATCCGGTATCATGCCTTTTTTTGATCGTTAATAATCATGATGAACAGTTCATCCTTGATTCAGCAGCTTTTTTACATAAAAGAAAAAGAATCCCGCTAATAGATAAAAGTCTTTATTGTCTATTTTAACCGGATTCTTTTCATAAGCATGTGTTTAATTATTGCAATTCCTGATCTAGACCGCGAAATGCGTCCGTATCAAAAAATTCAGCAAGACTGATATCCAACCCATCACAAACCATCTTGATTGTACCAATTGTAGGATTCTTTGATTTTTCATTCATGATGTTGTTGAGTGTTGATTGTGTCATTCCGCACATGATACTTAATTTATTCAGAGAAATATTACGTTCTTTACAAAGATAGGTAATGCGATCTCCCACCGCTTTGCCTATACTTACACGTTCCTGCGTGATTACCATTTTTATCCACCCCTCCGTAAATTCATTTTATTAAATTTAATATAAAAAGGTTAATTATATATAGTTAATGTTGCAATTAAGTGTTATAATAACCATAAATTCAATGATAGTGATGAAAAAATAGGATGAAAAGGGAAGAACCGCACTGCGGTAGGGTCATGTCACTTTACCTGAATTCGGATAACAAAAATGTTATATGGGATTTCCAGAAACAGGGGTATATTGGAAATAATTATGACCATACTATTGATTAGTAAAGGAGTGTCTGAATGTGAAATCAACAGGAATAGTACGTCGTTTGGATGATTTAGGCAGATTGGTAATACCCAAGGAAATTCGTAAACAATATCGCCTGAAAGAGGGCGATTCTATAGAGTTTTATATTGATCAGGATCGGATCATCATTCAAAAATATGATCTGCTGTCACGTCATGTGGAAGAAATCAAGATCATGTGTGAAACTCTGACAGCTATGTTTGAGGATACCGTTTTGTTTATGCAGGATGAAATGCTGGCAAGTCATGGAAAAACCATCTCAGAGGGATTCGCAAAGAAATGTAAAGTACATCGTATAACGCACTTTGAACAGCAGGCGGTATATGAAAATGATCCTGCACTGTATAACGGTGTGTTATATCCGGTAGTAGCCTATGGTGACTGGTATGGAGCGTTTGTGGTATTATATGATAAACGGGAGCTGAGTGAATCGGAACTGGCTGCGGTAGAGGCTTTTGCGAAAGTTTTAACTCGCCAACAGGAACAATAAATGATACACTAATCCTAGCGAGGTGAGGATATGCGTTTAGATAAATATCTGAAAGTAGCGAGGATTCTGAAACGGCGCAGTGTTTCCAAGGAACTGGCAGACAGTGAACGTGTCTATGTGAACGGACGGGTGGCCAAGCCCAGTACCGATGTAAAGGTCGGCGATGTAATTCGGGTTTTATTTGGAAATCGGGAGATAACTGTACGCGTATCGATGATTCAAAAACAGGTTAGTAAGGCAGAAGCCGGTACAATGTTTGAGATCATGGAAGAAAAATTCATAAAAAAAGCAGATGATGAATCATCTGCCGGGCAGCTGTAATAGCTGCTTTTTTCATGGAAGGGTGAAGGGAAAGGGCATAATGAATTCCTGTGGTCCCATGTATCCTGCTGCACATTTATACTTTTCAAAATAAATAACAACTTGTTTTTTATCATTGATATAAAAAGCTTGGTCTTTTTTGATTTCAAAGGTATCAAAGAAAACAAGGCTGTTATCCTTTGCCTTTCGCTCATCCATTTGTCTCAAAACTTCAGACCGTACTACATCCGCATAGTTATCACCATAAAGATCCTGTAGGGTGAAGGTCTTTCCGATTTTAATATTAAGGTTATAGAATGTGGTATGAGTATAGGCGGCAGCACGCACAGCAGAGACGGTTACCTGAAAGGACAGATAGGTATCTTTATTATAAGTAATTGCATAATCACCGGTAATCTTTGTTTTACCGGATGCCGGTGAGAGCTTGTTTTCTTTCTCAAAATCGCGAATTTCTCGAATCTCTTTTTTAGATTGTTCGATCAGTAAATTCATTTGTTTTTCTATTTCACGGTTAACCTTTTGTTCAAGTTTTGGGTTCCCGGTATTTTCAATTTTCGGAATAATCACATCAAACTGTGCAAAGGCATCCGTTTCCTGATAATTGCGAATACAGATTATTTTCGCTGCATCGCCGATGATCGGCAGCTTAAAAACGCTTTGAGCGAATACTTTTGATGTATTAACCGCAACACCGAAGGATAGAACGATCGCAGCGGCGGCACATCCCGTTCCGATAAAAATTTGCCTTCTTTTACGAGATCTTGAAGCAGTATGAATAGCCTGATCGATGAAGGTATCTAAATCTTTTGGGATTTCGATCTCTTCATATTCTGATTTTAAATCATCTATTTTCTTCATCCTATCACCGCCTCTTCTCTTTGGTATAATATGTCCGATATTCCTGCTTCAACATGTTTACAGTGTACCATTTTCATAATCCTGACACAAGCATGCGGGTGTCATAAACCGATTGAATCTTTCATATTCTTTATCAAGAGGAGGATATATATGATAGACGATACGAATAATCCATTGCGTTTTGAAACAAACCCTTATCACAATGTGGTATTGAAGGATCGCAAGATCATGGAACTGACCGGGGTAAAACAGATTGACAGCTTCGATGCGAATGAGTTCCTAATGGAAACGGCACAGGGTTGGATGGTTGTGCAGGGTAAAGATTTGACCTTGGATAAACTGGATACGGAACGCGGTGATGTAGTAATTCGCGGGCTGATCGAAAGCATGAGTTATGTTTCTAATAAAAAAGGCGGTAAAGATTCTATGATGTCCCGTATCTTTAAATAATGCTGCTGGGACAGCAGGTACAGTCAATTCTATATCATTTGATGATGGGATGGCTCTATGGCTGTACCTTTAGTTTTCTTGAATATCTATTAAAATACGTTAGATTTCGTTTTCTGAAAGGCACGGGAGAAATCCTTTTTCATCTAATATTTACACTGCTGATGTTTCGCGGTTTGTTTTTTATAAACGGGGGAGTAACCACCCTTTATCTGATTGTCTTGTTTTTAGTTGGAATATATCTTTTTTACCGCTTTTATTTTATGATTTTTACACATATATATAAACAAATAGGCCGGTTTTTCAGACCGCTCTTCCAATCTCTGGCTATTGCCAAAAAGAAATTTGTTGGTATAATAAAAGTACCGATTAGAAAATGGAAGAGAAGGAGGAAGCTGCGTGAGCGAAGTAAGAAGCATTCAGGACACGAAGAAAACGGCAAAGAAAAAGCGTCGCCCGCTTAAAGTGATGATGAGCACCTTAGCTTTTGCCATTGCTTGCCTTCTGACATATGATTCTTTGAAAGAAGTATTTACCACGATTCAACTAAAACAGAATATTGAGGCTTCCGAACAGGAGCTGGCACAGATTAAAAAGGATACTAAGGAATTGAAAACCGAAAAGAAGAACCTGGAAGATCCTGATTATGTGCTGCGATATGCGCGCGGTAAATTTATGGTTACCAAAAAAGTAGACGGAGAGCAAGTATTCAAGCTGCCGAGCAAAGATAAATAAAGACTGTTGTGAAGCAGTCTTTTTTTACTGTTTTTTAAAAATATGTTGGCGATGATAATCGAGAAACATCCGGCGAGTTTCATTAAGGTAAGGCTTTCTAAGTACATCATCAGTGTGAATCGCATAGGCATATTCCAGATTTTCTTTTGCTGCCAGCTCTTCGCTGATCATAATTGATCCATCATCCTGAAAGGATATATAGCCCTGATCAAACAGGTAGTCGTGATTGCGGCACAGCAGCAGGCCGTTGTGATAATCGCTGCACTCATATATGTGTGCACAGTCACGAAACGGTTTAATGTGTGAGGCAATCAGCATATGCGGAAGATCAATGCCGCAGAGCGGACAGCAGTGCTCAAATTCATGAAAAAGCGTATCCTTATAGAATGTCTGCAAAGCCTTGGTTTCTTCACGTTCACAGGGGATGCCGGTACGGGGAATAATATCCATAATAATTTTTCGATAGGGATAGTCGATCATTTTCATATCAGTATTTCGGTAAGGAATCGACTGATCTTCATGGTTGACGATATCGGCTGTATATAAGGCGCATAGGGTTGTGGATACCAAGGGGTGCAATTCATCATATTCCATAATGATATGGGCTGCATCACTTAGCAGCAGCGGATTGATGCGGTAGGTATCCTGCTTGATTTCATAAAGTACCGTTTCTTTTAAAAGCTTAAAAAAAATCGGAGAAGGCAGAAGCGATGCGAGTTGTGCATCGCTTAGAAACGGATTGGTTTTGATCAGCTCACGAAATTGATTGCGATAGTCATTATTGCGTATTAAACATTCCAGCAGAGCAAGAGCTTCCACTTCTGTGGAAGGATCACTTCGAGACATGATTGTAGCTGACGGACTTAAGTCAATGCCGCGGGGAACATGGCGAAAAAAACGCAGTTCATCCATCTGTCTCAGCAGCTCAGCTGTTTCGGAAGCTTCCATTTGGATATTTTCCTGATTCAGCTTCTGTTGAATCATCAAAAGAGCTGTATCAATCGTTATACCATTTGTCTCAATTGCATCAAGAATGACTAGAATTTTTTTAAAAACAGATTTCTTCATATGATCACCTTTTTTTCTATTATAACCGATATTTTTAATTTTTTCGCACGATGACATCAATCGTGGGAATTCGACAAATTGAAACCCTTACAATGTAACCAATAAAGGAGCGTGAAAGCACATATGAAAGGACCAGGAATCAAGGACTACCTACATATACTAAATCAGAAAAAAATGAATGCATTACAGGCCGGAGAAACTACATTAGAAATTAACTCCAAACAGCTTCATGAAGAGGTATCACCGCAGCATGCGACGATGCCGACTTGTTGTCAGGCAATTTACAAGATGCTGCTTGAGGGTGATGAAATTATTCGGAGACCAAAGGGAACCACAGGATTTGGTTCGCATTTAACGGTTAAATTTCATTTAAATGATATGGAAAATCGTAACCGCATGTTCCCTGACAAAAAACGCGGCCGTCCCGCAAAAAGCGAAGAAGAAAAACGAATGGCTCGCAAAGCAAAAATGAAGCATAATACAGAAGATCTCAGCAATCTAGTAAAATCATGGCTTGAGGAGCATGGTTGGCAATATGAAGAAAATAAAGACTATATTGAAGCGCAGAGCGATCAAAAGCGCTGGGTCATCAATGTTCAAGGCATCAAACGAGGCCGCCGTCAGACATTGCCGGTTAAACTGAGTGAAGTCATTAAACGTATAGATAATGTGGATACACACTATAGTATTGCATTTAATGATTCCATTACATACCGGCGTCAGTGGAACGAAATTCCTGAAGCAGTCAAGGAAAGTTTAAATATGAGTGTTATTCTGGCTGATAAAAAAGGAAATATCACAGAACTGTAATAGTGTAACCATGTAAGCATAAATTATCAGCAATAGAAAAAGATCGTCATCATGACGATCTTTTATAATTGGAAGACAATACCGATAACTGCTGCAGAAGCAATCCAAACGATTGGATGCAGCTTTTTATAACGGTTAGAAAGATAATAGAGAATAACAAACAATACTATACATGGCAGGTTGAATAGGGTAAGTACATTTATGGATCTGTCCTGCAGGGCATCCATATGAAAGAGAGCAGTGCCAAAGATAGTGAGTCCGGCTGATGCTATTAGGGCGGTAACAGCAGGGCGCAGACCATAAAACAGCGCCGCGATAAGGGGACTGTCTTTAAACTGCTTCAATAGCTTTGCGACAATACAAATGATCATGATGCTTGGGGCAATCAAGCCCAGAGTTGCCAATATTCCTCCCCAAACTCCTGCGGTATGGAAACCGGCAAAGGTCGCCATATTAATGCCGATTGCACCGGGTGTGGATTCGGATACCGCAATCATATCAGCCAGCATGCTGGTAGTAAACCAGTGATATCGGTTAATCAGTTCACTTAAAAACGGAATGGTGGCGAGTCCTCCGCCGATCGCAAACAGACCGATTTTAAAGAATTCATATATCAGGGTCAAATATATCATTGGTCAGATGTCTCCTTTGTGAATTTTACTTTCAGAAAACCGGCAAATGCCGCTGAAACCACGATTGCTACTGTTGGTACTCCGGTAAAAGAAGCAATGAGGAGCACAATGGCAAAAATAACCGCACCGTAACGGTCTTGAATACCTGATTTCCACAATTTTACGACAGCGTTCAAAATTAATACGCATACTGCAACCCGAATACCGCTGAGAGCATGCTGCACCACTGCAAGACTGGAATAATTCTGAAGCAGGGATGCAATAACCAAAATAATGATGATGGATGGAAATACTACTCCGATCGTAGCGATAATACCACCTAAAATATGTTTGCGATAATAGCCCACAAAAGTAGCTACATTTACCGCGATGATGCCAGGGGTACACTGAGCAACAGCGTAATAATCCATAATTTCTTCCTGCGTAGCCCATTTATGCTTTTCCACGATTTCTTTTTCGATCAATGGCAGCATGGCATATCCGCCTCCAAACGTGAAGGCTCCCAGTTTACAGAAGGTATAAAATAAATCCCAATATTCTTTCATAAAATCCCCTCTTTTTCTGTTTTTTATTATACGGTACCAGGTTCTAATAGGCAAGGCAGGAACGGATGCTTTCTTGCTTTTAAAAGGGTGGTGTGCTATATTATTAATGACATATTGTCATAACATATAAGGAGGAAATATGGAAACGAAAGAAACTATGATGGATTATATCCTGGAAACCCCGAAAGCTGTTTTAGCGAATTTACAGCGAGCAGAGGAGCTGACCAAACCGCTGGTTGATCTATATTTGCGAAAGGAATATCACAATATTGTTTTGGTAGCGTCAGGTTCATCTTATACATCCTGCAACTGTGCTCGTTTATATGTTGCGGAAACGCTGCATACCGATGTGAAAATTGTCACTCCATATAATTTTGCTCACCATGACTATAAGTTACTTCGCGATGATGACTTCTGTGTATTATTGTCACAAAGCGGAGCCAGCACAAACGGCGTTGAGGTACTGAAAAAGCTGAAAGAGATCAATCATGAATCTATTTCACTGACCGGCACCGAGGACTGTGACTTTAAAGATTACAGCGATTATCTGCTGGATTGGGGAGTGGGTATTGAAACTGTCGGTTATGTTACAAAAGGGGTAGAAACGCTGACAGAATATTTGATGATGTTTGCAACATATGCAGCGAAAGCAAAGGGATTCATCAAAGCGGAACGTGTGAATGAAGTAAAAGCACAGATTACGCAGGCTATGGAAATGCATAAAGAAGTGTGTGATCAGACAGAAGCATTTTTCAAATCCCATATGAAAGATATGACTTCTATGAGTAAAGCATATGTTTGCGGCTGCGGAACCAACTATGGTACTGCGATGGAAGGTGCTTTAAAGGTTGGTGAAGCAGTTAAGATTCCTGCGATATGCTATGAATTGGATGAAGTACTTCACGGACCGGCACTGCAGTTAGATCCTGCGTATACTGTGTTCCTGATTGACAGTGGGGATGAAACTAGTCAGCATGCCGTAGATCTGTATCATGCAATGAGTTATGTTACTGATCATATCTATATCCTAACAAATGATAAATCGGTGGAGGATGCACGTGCAATTCGTGTATCTAAGCCTTGTGAAGAACCTTTCACATGTTTCTATTATCTTCCATTCTTTCAGTTGATTGCACATTATTCTGCAGAAGCATTAAACAGCTGGGATAAACACCCGCTGTATTTTGAAATGAATAAGCGTGTCGATTTCCGAACTCCAAAATTCCGCGAAAAAGTAAGTCCAAAATAATTGCAAAACAGTCTTCCATACAGAAGACTGTTTTTTATCAAGCTATTTGTTATGATGTTTAGAATTTTCATTATGATGGGAATCATGATCATTTGGGAAACTGGTGTTTCCACTTAATTGAGTATATATTGTTTTCAGTTCCTGCATGCTCTTGTTTTGAAGATCATCGATACGGTAGTCAGAATTCAATTTTATGATTTCTTCAATTACCTGATATTTTCCAAAGGACATATGATGTTTACTTGCTGATCGGTGCTCCTCTTCGGAGGCGTGCGAACATCCATATTGCGAAGCATCAAGATTTGCGGACAGAACCATATTTAAGACTTTTTCAAGGGCAACTGAATGAGTAGTATCCTTACTGTATACACTTACCTGCATAAATCCTTTTGTCATATAATCTTGAATCAGCTTGTCAGTCAGGAGCCAGTCCATTGCTTCTTCGATCGTATAGCCGGTTAGATCCTTCTGCTTCAAAACATTAGCAGCTTCCTTGTTATAATCGATAATATGGATAATTTTATTATTTTTATCGAGTTGAAATTCCATGCTGGGATTAATATCAATACTGACATAGGCATAAATGTCTTTTTTTACCGCAGGTGCAGTATTGGAACGGCTAAATGGTAATTGCAGAAAGAACGCCAGCAAAAAGCAAAAGCCCAATGCCAAGATGCCCCAACCATAGCTTCTATGCTTTAACGGCTGTTTTTTCATAACGGCTTGCAGCGTTTTCGTTTTTAGCTGTGAGTTTGCTTTGATGCTGTCCAGATCAGATAATGGGTTACGCAAGAGGATCACCTCCCAACATTTCCTTCAGTTGCTCCTTTGCTCGCTTCATCCAGGTGTGAATAGTGTTTTCACTGCGGTTTAGAATTTTGGCTATTTCCGTAATTTTATATCCTTCATAATAATATAGATAAACAACATTTCGATATGTATCCCTTAGCTTTAAGATTGCTTGCAGCACTTCTGGATGATGGGCCGGTTCCGCAAGTCCGTATTTACTCAAATCATCACGCAAATCTACTTTCTGGTGAAACCAGCCCCGCAGCATACTTTGACACTCGTTAATGCTCACGCGGATGAACCATGCTTTTTCATGCTCTGCAGAAGCATAGGCGATATCTTTTGTAGCATATTTTATAAAGACATTCTGAAAAATATCATCTACGTCTGTTTCTTTTTTTAAATGAATGAAACAGATACGACGAATCATATCTCCATATTTGTCAATTGCTTGAGATACTTCTTCTTCACATCGCATGTAATTTCCTCTTATCTAAAGTATACTTCTATCCATTGGGAAAACATAGTTAATTATGGTGTTTACCATGATGATCTACGCTTTCATTATGTCCGTGTAGATTACTTTGGTGGTGCGCAGAACCGCTATGATCATTTCGGTCATGATTTTGATGATTGCTGTTAGCGTGAAGACCGTCACAGTTCAGATGACCTTTCGAACAGGTATTCTGATACTGGATAACGGTGGAGTCAGCATCGACTGCTGATCCTGTAGTGTTGTAAGATGCTTTTGCAGGTTTTTCTGTCTGTTGAGATGATCTCTCCGCTGGCGAATTATCTGTCGGTTTGTTATCTGCATCGTATGCGTGAACCTGTAATCCAAACCCTAATGCGCAAACGATTGCGGTGCTGCTCATAAATATTAAATTTTTCTTTTTCATAAAAGACCTCCATATGTGTTTCACTCTAAATACGCATAGCGTCATCGAAACCTTTCAAAATTAAATATTTATTTTAAAAAAGCAGTGACTTTTCTTTATTTTCAAGCAGCATTTATTTTTTTGAACAGCTAAAGTAATAGAAAAGGATAGTAATTTCATCCAAATTCCGCTATAATAAAATCTGTCAAGACAGGGGCGCCCAAATATGGGCTGAGATGTGCTGTGATCCAGCCGGTCCCTTATGACCTGATCTAGTTAGTACTAGCGTAGGGAGTCGAATCGTTTTACGATTGCTTGCTTACGCCTCATGGAGGTGTTTTTTTATGGTTAATCAACAAACTAGAAAAATTGTTTTTGCAGCTTTTTATCTGGCGCTTGCCATCGCGCTCAATTATCTGAATACGGTAATGCCGATCATTCAGATGCCAAACGGCGGATCTTTGGAATTAATGGTAATTCCGCTCTTTATGGCTTCCTATCATATGGGGTGGAAATGGGGTGCCGGTATCAGTTTCTTGGCTTGGCTGCTGGGTATGATGTTTGGCATGAATAATTATATGGTTGGGCCGCTACAAGTCGTATTTGATTATATTGCGCCGTTTGTAGCCGTCGGCCTTGCTTCTCTGTTTCCGGCAATTCATATTGGGAAAATCAGAATTTCTAATGTATATGTCGGAGTTGTCGGCGGCATGCTGCTGAAATATATTTCCCAAGTGATTTCGGGTGTATATTTTTGGCCGGGAGAAGGAGCGGCAGGCAGTATGCCCGCATTTTTGTTCTCAATCAATTACAATGCCGGCTATAATTTTATTACAATGGTCGCTGCGTTGATCATCACCCCGGTTCTGGTGAGACGTCTGCGCAAAGTAAAGCCAAAGGAATTTATTGGAGTAAAAGATTAAAAAGCGCACATGCGCTTTTTTTGTTTGTTTAAGTTGGTGTCCTCAGTTCCTCTAGGTTGAATTATGACTTGTAAACTCCATGAATTCGCTAACAAAGTATCATTCATCAAGCCGTTGTTCTCTGTATTGATGAAAGCTGCGAATGAAATTTTCCTGTGATCTGTATATAAGTATCCACATAAAAGAGCATTGATCACGAAAAATCGACACAATCTTGTGAAATTTTTGATTTTTTAAAAATGACAGCCCTTTCATCGGAGTAACATCGTTGAGAATAACGTTTTTTCATTGTATACTTATATAGTAAAAGGAGGATTTAGTAATGAGTAAAAGACCTGTAGTACTTGTTGTTATGGACGGAGTTGGTATTAGCAATAATGAGCTGGGCAACGCCGTTAAAAATGCATATACGCCTACCCTTGATGAGTTATGGAAGACATGTCCTCATACAGAAATCAAAGCGCATGGTTTGGCAGTAGGTTTGCCGAGTGATGGAGATATGGGAAACAGCGAGGTTGGGCATAATGCACTTGGCTGTGGACAGATTTACAGTCAAGGTGCAAAATTGGTAAATGAATCTATCAGCAGTGGTGATATGTTCACGACCGAAACATGGAAAGAGCTTATCTCTAACTGCGAAAACGGTACGATGCATTTTTTGGGACTTCTCTCAGATGGAAATGTTCACTCTCACATTAACCATTTGAAGTCACTGCTCAGTCAAGCTAAGAAGGACGGTGTAAAGGAAGCTCGTTTACATATTCTGCTGGACGGCCGTGATGTGCCTGAGACCAGCGCGCTGATCTATGTCGATGAGATTGAAGCTTACATGGCAGCCTTGAATGACGATCAATTTCATGCCTGCATCGCCAGCGGCGGCGGACGCATGAATATTACAATGGATCGTTATGAAGCAAATTGGGCAATGGTTGAAAAAGGATGGCATACACATGTTCTGGGCGAAGGAAGAATGTTCGCATCCGCAAAGGAAGCGATTGAAACATATCGCAACGAAACTGGTGTAGTCGATCAGGATCTGCCGCCTTTCGTTATTGCAAAGGATGATCAGCCGGTCGGTACGATCGAGGATGGTGACAGTGTCATTCTGTTTAACTTCCGCGGTGATCGTGCTCAGGAAATTTCATTGGCGTTTGATGGCGATGAATCATTTGATAAATTCGATCGTGTCCGCATCCCAAAGGTGATGTATGCGGGAATGCTGCAGTATGATGCAGATTTGAATATTCCTCATCATTTCCTGACGTATCCTCCAAAAATTAAATTTACATTATCAGAGTATTTAGTAAATAAGGGCATCCGTCAGTATGCAATCAGCGAAACGCAGAAATTTGGACATGTTACCTATTTTTGGAACGGCAACCGCAGCGAAAAATTTGATAATGAACTTGAGGATTTTGTAGAAATCAAATCTGATGTTGTTCCATTCGATCAGCGTCCATGGATGAAATCCGCAGAAATCACGGATGTCCTGGTAGAAGCAATTTTAAGCGGCAAGTATGATTTCCTGCGCACGAATTATCCTAACGGAGATATGGTTGGACATACCGGTGACTATGAAGCAACGATCATCGGTGTTGAAGCTGTTGATCTGAATCTGAAGCGCATCAAGAAAGCTGTGGATGCAGTAAATGGTATTCTGATCGTAACCGCGGATCACGGCAATGCAGATGAGATGTATGAAAAACCGAAAAAAGAAGGAGCAGCTTTGAAAGCAAAGACTTCTCATACATTAAATAAAGTTCCATTTATCATTTACAATCGTGATGTAACAATGGATGAAGGTGATTTCGGCTTGGCAAACGTAGCCTCAACAGTTGCAAAATTATTAGAGCTGGAGCCTGATTCTCACTGGCTTCCGTCAATCATAAAATAATGGAAGGAGCAGTTCTTAAAAAAGAGCTGCTTTTTTCATGAAAATATAACACAGTTATGATAAGGGAGGGACATGATTATTGGAATAGGAATTGCTGTTTACATTCATAACAAGTGTGTTACAATTAGTGATGTTTACGAGGAAATATATAAGTATGCAAAAATGGATGCGCAATTTGATTATGATCTTCATCGGAAACCTGCTGCTTGCAATTGCCGGCGGCGTTTTTATCCTGCCTAACCAGATTGTCAGCGGTGGGGTCAACGGAATTGCGCTTGTGCTGGAGCCGATCGTTCATGTTCCGGTGAACTCCATTATTAATCTTTTGATCGCAGTAACCTTTGTATGCGGATTTATATTCATGGGAAAAGAATTTGCCGGCAAGACGATCGTAAGCAGTATTATTTATCCGGTATTACTGGAATTGGTTATGCGGTACCTTCCCTCATTTACCTTCAATATCTTGATCGCAACAGTTATAAGCGCGGTGTTGGTTGGCTTTGGCATAGGACTGGTGCTGCGAGCTGGCGCGAGTACCGGAGGAATGGATATCCCACCGATCATTATCAATAAATTCTTCCATATAAAAGTCGCGACGATCCTGATGATCATGGATTCGACAACCGTGCTGCTGGGATTTGTCTTCTATGGTCCGGTGAAGGTGATACTTGGCCTGATTTCTGTATTTATCTGTTCAAGAGTTCTTGATTATACACTTATTTCAAAATAGAGTTAGGAATAACTCTTTTTTTTCGTATAAGGTAATAGGTGATATTTATGCTGAAAGTTGAACACTTATCCAAAATGTATGGAAACAACCGAGGAATTCATGATATATCTTTTACCCTGAAGCCAGGTAAAATACTGGGAATTTTGGGAAGTAACGGAAGTGGAAAAACTACGACGTTTCGTATTCTGCTAGGTCTTTTGAAGCAGGATCAGGGAATGATTTTTTACGAAAATAAGCCGATTGATCGAACGAATACCAGATTATTCGGTTATCTTCCGGAAGAGCGCAGTTTGCTGCGTGATCTGCGGGTACATGATCAGATTTTTTATCTGGGACGATTAAAAGAAATGTCGACCGGAGAGCTTGAGGAACAGATAGGGTATTGGCTGAGCTATCTCGATATTGCAAAATATCGGAATCGAAAAATTGCTGAGCTTTCTAAAGGAAATCAGCAGAAGGTTCAATTGGCGTGTGCGCTGGTTCATCAGCCGGACATCTATATTTTCGACGAGCCGCTGAATGGACTGGATATTGAAAATGTAACCCTGTTTCAGCAGGTTATCCGCAAGCTCCAAAAGAATAAGAAGTGTATTATGATTTCGTCACATCAGTATGAAGTGATCGAACAGTTTTGTGACAGTGTTTTATATTTAAAAGAAGGGGAATTGTTGTTTCAAGGAAAAATTTCGTCATTAAAAAGAGCCTCTTCCTCCACCAGGGTTATTATGAATGATACGAAAATCGACCGCTGGATCGATGAAGCGGGAGTATGTGACTATTTTTATGAAAACGGAAGATTGATCCTGTATATGAATACGCTGCCGGCCGCAGAGAAGCTTATTCGCAGAGCGATGAAATTAGGCTTGGATGAGTATGCATTAGCACTTCCTTCATTATCGGAAATTATTCAGGAACGCATCCATGAATGAGCTGATACACTTTTCGTTAAAGCGGCGTTTTGGCAATGGTGCACAAATCCTTTTAAATATCATTTTGATTGTCTTAATCGGATGTGCTGTATTTGCTGACCGTATCATCGATTTCATCAATCCGGATATGCTGGAACCGCCAACTGTATATCTGGCGGATCTGGATGAAAATGTGAAGGAATTTTTGCTTTCTCAGAATTCCACGCTCTTTCATTTTGAAGAATGGAAGCATCAAAAAGCGAAAGGAACATCTTCTTATATTCTGGAACAACAAAATACATACACTCTAAAATCGCAGTATAAGGTTGAACCGGCTATGAAAGAAGCGTTGACCGCAATGATCGCCCAAGCTAGACAAACAGCTATTCTGAATGAAACGCAAGGTCAGAATGAGATGCTGAACGCATATATTACTCCGATAACTATGAAAAATCAGATAACGGATAAACAAACAAATCATAATGAACAGCAGAGTAATATGACCTTTATGGTAATAACGGGTATTTATTTTATGATGATATCCTTTGCGACTACGGTAGCCAATGAAGTGGTTTATGAAAAAGCTACGAAGACTTTGGAATTGATTTTGACCAGTGTCAGCGCTCGTACGCATTTTATCAGCAAAATTATTGTCGGATGGCTGGTGGTGCTTTTTCAGTGTCTTTCTATATGCGTTTACACAGGGTTCTGGCTGCTGGTGAGGAATTTTTATGATCAGGGAACCGGTTTGCTGAAAGTGATTGATCAACTCCATCTTGCGTCTATTTCCCAACGAACATTCGGATCCTTTCTGTCAAGTCTATCAGTTCATGGTGATCTTCTTGTCAAACTGATGTTTGTATTCTTATTTTTATTTGCGGGCATTCTGCTGATTCAACTGTTAATGGTGATCGTGTCCAGCTTTATCAGCAATATTGAAGAAGCCGGAAATATACAGGCTCCATTTTATATTATTATGTTGATCGTCTATTATCTGGCTATCTCCTTGAATACGCCTTATCATCTAAACGAAGGGATTGGTTATTATTTTTCCTTTATTCCGTTTTTATCTATGCTGTTTATGCCTTGCCGTATATTACAGGGCTCGGTTTCTTTTTATGAATTGGGATTATCCTTCTTTTTTGCCTGCAGTGCATTCTTCATGCTGGCAAAGAGCGGCTCGCACATTTATCAAAAAGGTGTTCTGGATTATTCGTCAAAAGGATTGCTTCATATTTTAAGACAATTAAAAAATACTTGATTAGGATATAAATAAGTGTTCAATCAGAATTTTTAAACCAATGATAAAAAGTATACAGCCGCCCAGCAATTCTGCGTATTTTTGTAAAAAGCCGCCTAAGCGGTTGCCGAGATAAACAGCCGTAAAACTGAGGATAAAGGTTGTGATACCGATAATCAGTACAGCAGAAATTATCTCTACCTGAAGAAAAGCAAAGCTGACGCCGATGGCTAATGCATCAATACTGGTAGCTATCGCCAAAAGCAATACGAGCTTAGCAGTTAAAGGGGCACATTCTGCCTCCTCGGGATGAAAGGCATCATATATCATTTTGCCGCCAATGATACTTAATAGAATAAAAGCGATCCAATGATCGATGGATGTGATCAAGCTTTGGAAATAACTGCCGATCCACCAACCCAAAAGCGGCATAACTGCCTGAAACAATCCGAAATAAAAGGCAAGCTTCCATGCGCTTTTTGCGACATCCTTTTTGCTGAGACACATGCCTTTTGCAATAGAAACAGCGAAGGCATCCATGGAAAGACCGATGCCGATCATAAAGATAGATGTAAGATTCATATTCCCTCCCAGTAAAAAACGAGACCTATCATGTTTACCATGAATAAGTCTCGTTATTAAACACTAAGCCAGATCTTTCGATCATTCTGTTGACTTAACGACTCATGCGGTGATGAGCTAACTACTCCCTTATCGAGTGAAGATATCATATCAAAGAAGGAAAAAAATTGCAACAAATTCTTACAATCCTTGTCCCGGAATCAAGCTTGGAATTTCTTGACCGGCGGTACCCGGAATCTGATACTCATTGAGATTATCAGGAAAGTCAATATCACTGATTCGATCACGCTCAGACAGTTTCAGAGTGAATGACGCTTTAGAGGTCTGATCGTTAGAAAGCATTGTGAAATTAGATGTTAAGCCTGTCAAATATGCTTTTTTATCATACGCGATTTCCAACTTGATATCCTCATATTCGGTATTTTTGTATTGGCTCGTAAAGGTTTCTGTATCTTTACTTGCTTCCTTCACATATTTGGTTAATTTTTTACCGTCGATTACCAAAACAATCTTATCATTGTCAAAAGATGCCTTTTTCAACAATTTTTTAAATGTCTTACGATCCATTCCTTTTCCTTCGTCGGTAAACTCCTCTATGGTATTTTCAGCAGAAGAAAAAGGCATTTTCATTTTACTTCCCATCATATTCAAGTACAGGGTATTGTCGTACATATAAATGTCCGCAAAATCCTTATATGACTGACCGTTAGCAGTCATGTCCAAAATGAAAGAGAACTGTGGTTTATCAGATAATACAAATTTGCCGGCAGCTTTGATTGATGCGGTTTCCTTATCCACAGCAGTTTTTACACGCAGCTCATAGCTCGCTGACTGATATTTCATTGTTTGTTTCTGAACTTCCTCCAGTTTATCCAGCGCTTTATCATCGACTGGATTTTTCTTACCGCAAGCAGCTGCTGAAAACAACAATGCGGTACAAAGCATAAATGTCCCTAATCTTTTCATATGATATCCTCCTTAAGAACCCCTATTTTTATATGTATTATAACATAATCTTATAAGGATGTATGAATCATAGAAAATGTCTGTTGTTTATTTTTCTGGCGGAAATGAATAAGTACGGTATAATAAAGATAACAAGGAAGTGAATGATATGTTTCGAATCGGACAATCAAGTGATATCCATCCATTATGTGAAGGCCGCAAATTGGTTATTGGAGGTGTAGAAATACCCCATGAGAAAGGTCTAGCAGGGCATTCTGACGGTGATGCGCTCTGTCATGCGATCGCAGAAAGTATTATTGGTGCATTGGGTGAAGGTGATTTGGGCCGGCACTTCCCGGATACAGATGAACGCTATCGCGGAATATGTTCACTGAAGCTGGTAAGCGCAGCTGCTGAACTCATGAGAAGCAGAAATTATGAACTTGGAAATATTGATGCATTGATTATGATTGAAAGACCCAAAATGGCTCCTCATATTGAAAAAATGAAAGCCAATCTCGCTGAAGCATTGGGCTGTGATCAATCACAAATCAATGTCAAAGCAACAAGAGGTGAGAAGCTTGGTTATGTTGGGCGCGAAGAGGGAGTACTTGCACAAGCGGTTGTTTTATTGGAAAAGAAGCAGGCTGTTGAGTTGTTATAAATTCATGTATGAAAAAAGGTATCATCAGGATACTTTTTTTATGTTTATAAAATGTTTGACGCTCAGCAGTGTTTTTCAGGTCAGGAAAGGTGATAGGAATGCAAACAAAGCGTGAACGATGATTGAACTGCACGTAATATCAAAAGCTGAAAGAATACCTTGTAAGTTTCTTATCAAAATCTATTGAAAATTCTATGAAGTACTTGACTTTTTTAAATTAAGAATTATAATAAGAATTGTTCTTAATATGGAGGCGTTGTTATGATTAGAAAACAGTCAAAGCAGCGTGATATCGTATTACAGTACATGAAGACTATGGAAGGTCATGCCAGCGCGGAGGAAATTTTTGCGGCACTGAATAAAGATGAAAAAACAATCTCTCTGGCGACCGTGTATCGTAATTTGAATATTCTCGCGCAAATGAATGAAATTAAGAAAATTGCCCATCCTATATATGGTTATGTGTATGATAAGACATGTAAACCGCATTATCATCTTCATTGTGTTAAGTGCAATGAGCTGCTGGATCTGGACATACCATACCGGGATGCAATGAATGAAGAATTCTCACATTTATGCAATCATGATTTGCAGTCACACTCGCTGATTTTTGAGGGTGTGTGTGAGAACTGCCGGAAAAAATCGGCAAATTAATCAGACCTTATCTGTGTTAAGACACAGAAGGATATAAAATGACAGGAGGAAAATTAACATGGATTTAAAAGGATCAAAGACTGAACAGAACTTAATGGCTGCATTTGCTGGTGAATCACAGGCACGCAACAAGTACACGTACTATGCGGAAAAAGCTCGTGAAGAAGGCATGGATCAGATTGCCCGTATTTTTGAAGAAACTGCCCGCAATGAACAGGAACACGCAAAATTATGGTTCAAAGCACTTCACGGTGATAAAGTTGATACGACTGATGTTAACCTGAAGGATGCTGCTGCCGGTGAAAACTATGAGTGGACCGATATGTATAAAGGATTCGCTGAAACTGCAAAAGAAGAAGGCTTCAATAAAATTGCTTTCCAGATGGAGCAGGTAGCAAAGATTGAAAAACATCATGAAGAAAGATACTTGGCACTGCTGAAAAATGTAGTAGAAGGTAAAGTATTTGAAAAAGAAGAGTCTGTTGTTTGGGTTTGCGACATCTGCGGTTACCGTCATGAAGGACCTGTTGCCCCAGGTGCTTGCCCGGTATGCGGTTATTCAAAAGCTCATTTCTCAATGGAAGCTCAAAACTACTAAGATAAAATTTTTAGAAAGCTACTGTAATGCGTATGAAAACTGTCCAATTTTTTGGGCGGTTTTTTATCATGTTCATATTCTCAATAGTTCGCTTGACAGATTGCTGTTATCCGATATAATAAAGTTAGGTATCTTGCGAGACAAGGTAGGTGGTTGGTCATGTTTGATAAAACGCAGCTAATGCGTGGGAGTCTGGAAGGATGTATTCTGAAAATCATTGAAAAAAGAATGACTTATGGCTATGAAATAACAGAACAGCTCCAGCAGATTGGCTTTCAGGATATACGAGAAGGAAGTATTTATCCAATTTTGTTAAGGCTGGAGAGGCAGGCTTACATTCAATCCACACTCAAGGAATCACCCTTCGGTCCCAAACGTAAATATTATACAATCAGCGAACTCGGAAAAGCCTATTTGTCA
Organism: Copranaerobaculum intestinale; assembly: GCF_009831105.1. Taxonomy (GTDB): domain Bacteria; phylum Bacillota_I; class Bacilli_A; order Erysipelotrichales; family Erysipelotrichaceae; genus Copranaerobaculum; species Copranaerobaculum intestinale. The sequence continues at coordinate 357,659 of NZ_WUUQ01000001.1, forward strand.
GAGTTCTATGAAAACTGGAAACAAGTGTATTACAGTGTGCATACGCTTTTTGAGGAAGATGACAGAGAGGATGATCAACATGTTCAGAAAAACAGAAACGGATAAGATGCTGAAGCAGGAAGTGAAACAGCTGCGAGGAGTATATAAAAAAACATATCGAGATATGAATATTTATCTGGGAAGCTTTTCTCTAAATTATTATGCAAAGCAAGAGGTTTTACTGGAGCTTGCTGGTATTTGTCTTGAAAATCAAAAGCGAAACAGCCCTATCGAAGAAGTATTCAATCATAATAGTAAAGCCTTCTGTAATTCGTTGATAGAAAACTGCAAGCGCAAAACCGTGATGGAAAAATTACTGGAATATGCGGTCGTGCTGGTTTTTCTCAGCTTGCTAGGATTTCTTTTTATCTGCATCGCAATAGAAATATCGGAAGCTTATCCGGATTTTTCCATGATGGAGCCTCTTTATATAAAACAGGGATCCTTGTATTGCAGTGCATACAACCTCTTACCGCTGCTTGGCATACCGCTTTTGTTTTTTTTCATGAATCAAATACAATATCGTTTTGTCTATGCTTCTAAAGGACTCTTAATTTTTCTGCTATTTATCGGTTATTTCATTATCAACATGATCTTACAGTATGTTTTTAAAAACATTTTGGAGGAATCAATACTTGTGCTGCCGATTTTTCTTACCATTTTCTGTTTAAGTATCGCTACGGTCATTTTGTGCTATGCTTATTTTGCTTGTCAACTGAAAAGCAATCATGGTATACAATAAAGATTATTTTAATTTCATAAGTCTTTGAAAGACGAGGCTTGTAAAATTTTTATCATGAAATGATCAGGCTATTTTATTGCAAATTTTGTTCCATGAGCTTAACAAGCGCAAAACAATGATATGATCCCACCAAAGAAGCTTGCTGAAATGAATTTCAGGAGATCAAAAAAGGTGGGATTTTTTATAAGATATCAGTTACATGACCTATAACAATTAACAATGATTATTTCAGGGTTCATTCTGCCGAATGATCTCAAGAACTTTTGGCATTTTAGTTAGGATTTTTTAATTGCCGAAATACCAGTAAGTCGGTTCATTACAGATTGTAAATCCGCTTTTCTTTTGAAGGGCAAAAGATGCAGTATTATTTTGAATAATTTGGCCGTACACATAAGCACCCTGCTTTTTCAGCTCATTGGACATAGCATTTTGTAAAGCCAAAGCGAGGCCTTTGCGTTGATACTGCGGCAATACTTCCAGCATGCCCATTGCTCCTTCGCGATGTGTTCCAATGAAGCCGACTGGTTCATCGCAGTAGAAAACACCGAGGATGCCAGCATTCATCCGATCCCGCATATGCTCAAATGTACAGAGCTCTTTTACCGAGTAATGCTCCACCACAAAAGGAATATGCTCTTCCTTCATCCATTCCAGTTTAAAATCTTTTGGCAGCTTTACCGGCAGCGGCTCTGCTTTTAAATTCACGCTGTTATAGCTCAGCATATCCGGTAGTATATGCGATTTTAATTTCACTTCAAACAATCGTTTTTGAAACAGAAAAACTTCCTCTGCCGTATTTGGAATAACCTGTACTACATGATCTGCTTCCTCATCCTTTTCACAGGCTCCAATGTATATGCCGGAGCAGCGATCATACAGCACCAAAGAGGCTTCGCTTTCCCATAATACTTGGTAATCATTGTGACGCATAATCTCCAGGATGGGTGTGTAAAGCAGAATGTTTTTATTTATTTGCATATTTTCACCTCCGAAAAATAGATGTATCAAAGTCTGTAAAGTTTTGAATTACCTGAATAACACCGGGTAAAGCTTGATAGATACTCGCTTTATCAGCTGGGGCAAGAGCGATAATCATACCGGCGTTTATCTGATTGGCAAACTGAATACCGGATATTGAATCTTCAATGATCAGACAGTTTTCAATCGGCAGCTGCATGATCTGTGCTGCTTTTAAAAACATATCAGTTTTATCCTTATTGACACCGTCATCATATGTGATATGCTCATCGTCAAACCAGGTATTCAGCTGAAAGACTGACTTGAAGAACTCAACGTTTTCACGGATGGATGCAGTGGCGATGCTCTGCGGAATATCATGCTTCTGCAGCCAATCAAAAAGCTTTTCTGCCCCTGGCGCAAGATGCAAAAAGGATGGATCCTTACTGCACAGCATACGATAGATTTCCTCTTTCATTCTTGAATAATTCTTAGCTTCTTCATCGCTGATCGAATGATCGAGCAAGTAGCTGATAATTTGCGTATTGATCTGCCCATGTACATGCTCTGCCATTTCTGTGTCATCCAAGGGGGTTCCCCGTAATCGTTTTGCCATGATTGACCAGGCTTCCTGATGTTTTAAGCTGTCCCAGAATAATGTACCGTTAAAATCAAAAATAACGCCTTTTATCTGCTTCATTTTCCGATTACCTCCTTAACTGCACTCGCTGGTATATACGCTATATTATGCCGTTGATCATATACACCGTTATCATGCTTGACCGCAGTGTGATCATCATTCAAAACTGCATCACTTTGAATGCGATACCATTCATCACTGTTTTCATAATAGGAACCTTTTACCTTTTCTAATAGGGTAACCGCATAATTTTCAGTATTGGGTGAGTAATAGAGCAATTTGGATGAAGGGTCGGCCTTTTGATAAACACCCCATGATTTTCGTCCGTCTATAATACCGATGACAGCGATGCTTTGATCCTTTTTACCCATAGTTTCATCAAAATTGCGATAATGAGCAGCAGCTTTTTCGCCCCAATAGGGATCTGATGCGTAACGTACATTCATGCCGCCGCTTTTATCTCCAAAGAATCCGCCATAGTAGCGATTCCCATTCGCATTACGGCAAGCTTTCGGATCGTCTGTCTGTATTGATTGATCACAGGGATCCAAATAACCATTGGAAAGATAAACTTTTGCGTGAGCGTGAATACTGGCGGCAGCATTTTTATAACGCGCTGCATTGCCATCAGGATCTATATCAAAAGCAGCATGAGAAAATAAATTATTGGTTTTCAGTGCCAGTTCACTGCGGCCATAACTGCTTTCATTCATGGCTAAGGAAAGCATCATCAAAGCATTTGCACCGTATTGATTTTGATAGCGGATAAATGCTGCGCCCTCTTGGCTAAGCAGCGATTCATTGCTTGCGGCAGTATTTCCTACGGGTTTGCCTGTATATCCCAGATAGTTGGATATATACCAGTTGATATCCGCTGCAAAATAGCTGCTGCGTGCGCGATGAGACAAAAACTGATAGTAATTATAGTAAGGTTTATTGATATTCAGAGCATGAGCGTGTGACTGATTGCGTTCATCATCTGCCATGTCGGAAAAAGCTGAATAGAAATAATGCCCGTCATAGCTGTATAAATCTTGATTCGGATTGGAAAATTCAGGTTCTCCAATGTTGACGGCAGCGGTATGGCTTTTTGTGAGATTGGTTGTTATCAGATGGTACATGCCGCCGCCGCGCTGCTGATAGATTGATAGAGATGCGATCTTCGGATCACTGATACTTAGAATTTCCACATCATTTGCAGATACCCAGCCGATGGTGCCGCTCTGCTTAAACTTTACCTTTTTCAGATCATTTGATCGTCCAAGGAATAGGGCATCTGCTCCATAACATCCGTTTGTATAGTTTATCTGATTAGTTTGATCTGTTATAAAGGATGTGTTTTCGCGACATGCCTTGGTTCTGAAATTAACGATTCCATATCGGATATCAATGATTTCGTCATTTGCCAAAATTGCCGCATTCTCAGTTCCGGCTGTGATGATTGAGCTCATTGCGGCTTGTGCCTGTTGATACTGGTGATAATACTGAATCGTTTCTTTCTGATTTTGCTCATTAAAAACTGCGACTTCATAGAGGATCGGCCTGCTTTTAAAAATAACAAGCAGAAATATAGCGGCGATCAGTAAGATACCGCAGGCTGCCCATTCAGCCGGTTTCATTTTCATCTTTGTACGTTTTCTTTTCTTTTGCTTTTTCATAACTATCATTTTACACAATATAATTGCTTTTTGCATTACCTTTCCTGCGATTACCTTTGCCGTGCCTGTGATTTTTATCTCACATATCCTATGAAGAAGGGGGGATACTATGAATCTATTTCAACTGCGTGAGCTTGCTTATCTTGCTTATTTTGATCTGCCTGATTCAACGTGGATCGGAAACAGTGTCAAGGCATTTGCGAAATGGCTGCTGAATCAAAGTGATCATAAAAAGGACGAGCATTTAGCGCACCTAAATGATAATATTTATCAACAGGTTGTCATTGAGGATTATGAGAATGAGAATGAAACGACTGGTCTGGCTGTTTATTTATTTCAATTCCGTGATGAACATTTGTTTGTATTTCGCGGCAGTGAATCCTATCATGCAGGAACAGAAGCGAAAGGATGGCAGGATTGGGAAGATAATTTCGATACTATATTTAATGAGAATACAGTTCAGGAACAAGCGGCTTTAGAATTTGTCAATCATCATCATAATCTTGATCATATAACACTCTGTGGACATTCTAAGGGAGGGAAGCTGGCAGTCTACACATCACTTAAGATAGATGATTCGATGAATGATCGCATGGAAATGGTAGTGGGTTTTAATGCCCCAGGCATTCTGCCGGAAATGAAGAAGCAATATCGCAAGCGGATACAATCTGCTGCTTATCAAAAGAAAGTATATCTGCTTGATAATGAATATGATATTGTATCAGCGCTTTTCTATCCTGTGGTGAAGCCAATCTTCATCAAGTCGAAACGCAAAGGAGATACCTTGGAGAATGTGATAAAGGCGCACGGATTATTCGAATATGAGGAGGATGGGATGCGCTTTGTGACGACAGCGCATCGTGCCGTTTATGCCAGAGAAATTCATTTCTTATTCAATACGCTGCTTACTCGATTGTCGCCGCAGGAGCTGCGAGTGCTCACCTTGCCTGCTTTTGCGTACTTTGCATTAGATACACCGTTAGAGTCCTTCATACGCTATCTGTATTCCATGCTTCAACAGAGTCAAAAACAGCTGGATCAAGTGCATCAGGAACAGACAAACGGAGTATTCAAGCACCTTTCAAAAAAAGGATCATGGCATATAGAACCGGATATACTGAGTGTATCTGCCTGCAATCAAATGATTGAAACGCATATCTAACAGACAGTTTGCTGTCTGTTTTTTATGATCTGTTAAATAAAAGGTGCTAAAAATGTTTATATAGATAAATGAGAAGTTCATTTCAAAAGTATATATGATCATAGCGGTGATCAAAACACACCAATCATGAATCAAACCCTTTACCATATACTTTGCGTTGCTTACATTTTCTTCTGTAATGCTTGATAATCCATTGTAAAGTTTTACCAGTCGCTTTATAATGACAGTAACGGAGGTATGATTATGAATAAGTCAAATGTTTACTACTGTGATTTACATACCGGTTTCAACATGAATCTGCTGCAGAAGCTGAAAAAGCTGATGCTGGCGGCAGGCATTAAGAATATTGATTTTCAGGATAAATTTGCGGCAATTAAAATTCACTTCGGAGAGCCGGGAAATCTGGCTTATCTTCGTCCCAATTACGCTAAGGTCATGGTTGATCTGGTAAAGGAGCTGGGGGGAAAACCATTTTTGACGGACTGTAATACGTTGTATGTCGGTCGTAGAAAAAATGCCTTGGATCATTTAGATGCGGCATATGAAAATGGCTTTAATCCCTTTGCGACCGGCTGTCACTGCATCATTGCGGATGGCTTGAAGGGTACGGATGAAACGTTGGTTGCGATTGACGGCGATTATGTAAAAGAAGCAAAGATCGGAACGGCAATTATGGACGCGGATATTTTCCTGACACTGACTCATTTCAAAGGGCATGAAGAAACCGGATTCGGCGGAACTTTAAAAAACATCGGTATGGGATGCGGATCGCGCGCCGGGAAAATGGAAATGCATTATGACGGCAAACCGGTGATCGATCAAAAAGCTTGTGTCGGCTGTCATCAGTGTGCAAGAATCTGCGGGCAGGACGCTATTGCTTATACAGATGAAAATAAGGCAATGATCAATTATGACCGTTGTGTTGGCTGCGGACGCTGCATCGGTGCCTGTAATGTCGATGCCATCAGTCCTGATAATGGATCTGCGAATGATCTTTTGAATAAGAAAATTGCGGAATATGCTTATGCGGTCATAAAAGACCGTCCTAACTTCCATGTATCTTTGGTCATCGATGTTTCTCCGAACTGCGACTGTCACGATGAAAATGATCTCCCGATCATCGGTGATGTAGGTATGTTTGCTTCTTTTGATCCGATTGCCCTGGATCAGGCATGCGCGGATATGGCGAATCAGGCACCGGTGATTCCGGATAGTGTATTAGATCATCAGCCGCATCATACACACGATCATTTCATTAACAACCATCCGGATACGGACTGGCGGGTATGTCTTGAGCATGGTGAAAAGCTTGGGATGGGAAGCCGAACATACAACTTAATCAAAATAGATTGACTCTCATCCTTGATGAGAGTTTTTCATATTTCTTTCATGAAAGTAAATGTAAAGATATAATGATAATATGCTATAATAGCACTATTAAAAGGAAGTGATACGATGGATCAGTTGGAACAGGCAAGAGTAGAAATCAATGCGATCGATAAAGAAATGGCAGCTCTCTTCGAACGGCGTATGCAGGCAGTAAACGATGTCGCTGCCTATAAGCTTGCTCATCAACTGCCGATTCTGGATGTATCCAGAGAACAGGCGGTCATTCGTAAGAATCTGGAGTATTTGCAGGATGAAAGTTTAAAACCGTATTTTCAGCAGGTGCTGGAAATGATGATGCAAGTATCACGTGACTTTCAAAAGCATAAAATTGGACAGCGCTGTGTTGTCTATCCGGGAGTAGAAGGAGCCTTTTCTCATATTGCGGCGAAGCAGCTGTTTCCTGAAGCATCATTACATCAGGTATATACCTTTGAGGAAGCGTTTCAGGCAGTCGAATGCGGAGAAGCCGAATTTGGTGTGGTGCCGTTTGAAAATTCCTATACCGGTGAAGTGGGAGAGGTTCTCGATCATCTGCTGTATTACGATTTGCATATCCAGGATGTTTATGATTTAAAGATTCAGCAGAATCTGCTGGTGCTTCCTGGTACTGATCTTGCTGATATTAAGCAAGTGTATTCTCATCCGCAGGCTATCTCACAGAGCCGTAAGTTTCTGGACTGCTATCACTGGGAAGTGATTCCCTATACGAATACTGCTACAGCGGCAAAATATGTATCGGAAACAAAAGATCCTTCTAAGGCTGCGATCGCGTCCGGAGAAACTGCGGCGCTTTATGGTCTGGAGATTCTGAAAGAACATATTAATACCAGTGATCAAAATACCACGCGCTTTATCGTAATCAGCAAACAGATGCGAAGCTTTGGAAATCGTTTTCATATTCTGTTTACCCTGCGCCACGATGCCGGGCAGCTTGCCAAGGTTATGCAGCTGATTGCAGAATACGGCTTCAATATGGAAAGCATCAAATCACGGCCGCTGCATGATCAGCCATGGCAGTATTATTTCTATGTTGAACTGGATGGCAATATCGCGGATCCGCATACCGCTGATCTGTTAAGAGCACTGGAAAAACAATGTGAAAAAGTAAAATTATTAGGAGCATTTAATGCCCGGAAAGGATAATTGTATGCGTTTTGTGAAAGATGAAGTGAATACAACACCGATCGAGGATACGGTATTTGCGGTTGTAAAAAAAGCTAAGGCAGCGATTGCAGAGCTTGGTGAGGATAGGGTAATCAATGCGACCATCGGTTCACTCTATGATGAGGATGAAAAGCTTGTTGCATTTGAAACAGTATTTCATCACTATGATGAAATCACCAAAGAAACAAAGGCTGCTTACGCGGCTAGCTTTACCGGCAATGATGATTTTCGCGAACAGGTTTATAATTGGGTATGTCAAAATCACAAGCTGAATTTGAAGCATCGAGTTATCGCGACACCGGGCGGAACCGGCGCCGTAAGTCTTTGCTTCAATGAGCTTTTAGATGAAGGACAGACGGCGATTATTCCGGAAATCGCATGGGGATCCTATGCATTGATGGCAGAAATGCATAATTTAAAAATTGCCCGTTATTCTTTGTTTAAAGATAATCACTTTGATATGGAATCCTTTCAGAAAACTTGCCTTAAAGTTTTAGATGAACAAAATAAATTGATGGTAGTTATCAATGATCCTTGTCATAATCCAACCGGATATTCCTTGTCGATCCAGGAGTGGGAAACAATTATACAGTTTCTGAATGAATGCGGAGAAAAGGCGCCGGTCGTACTGCTGAATGATATTGCCTACATCGATTATGCTTATGATTGCCAGCACTCTCGTGACTATCTGAAAACACTCGAGAGTATGAGCGAACATGTCATGTGTGTTATAGCATTCAGCTGCAGTAAAACGTTAACGTCTTACGGTCTTCGCTGTGGGGCGGCGCTGGCACTTTCGGCAAGTGAGGAAGCAGTGCGCAGTGTGGAAATAGTCTTTGAAAAAACCGCACGGGCGCTTTGGTCCAATATTCCCAATGCCGCTATGGACAACTTTACTTACGTGACGAGCGTTGATAAAGATGCATATTTGGCAGAGAAAGCGAAATATGTGGCGCTGCTGAAACAGCGCAGTGAGGTATTCCTAAAGGAAGCTGAGGAAGTAAATTTACCGGTATACCCATATAAAGAAGGATTCTTTATCACCGTAGCAGTGCCTGATAATAGCTTACGGGATCTGTATCATGAAGCTTTGATGAAGGAACAAATATATACGGTGAAAGTAAATCATGGTATCCGTGTTGCGGTTTGTTCCTTAAGCGTCAAGCATTGTTATGGATTGGCTGAGCGGATGAAGGATATTTGGGATCAAATTAAGGGAGCGTAAGCTCCTTTTTTGCTGGCGGTATTTGTCGTTCATTAAAAAAACTGTTATGATTATCTCCATAAAGAGGTACTTCATGTTTAAAAATATTGAATATGCATCAGCCAGCCGTAAGGATCAAAATATCGATGTCATCCATGTGAAACCGAATATCGCCTGGATTCTTGATGGTGCGAACAGTTTGTTTCCTTTTCATATCAGCGATGATGAATCGGATGCAAAGTGGTTCGTGAAACAAATTAATGATTATCTGCGCGAGCATGTGAGTAATTTCAGCGATGCGGATGAGCTGTTTCACAATGCTCAAAAAGCAGTGATTGAGCAGTATGAAGCAATGTCCGATGAAGAAATCACCGATATGGAGTATCCCAATACAGCCTTGGCGCTTGTTTATGTCCAGAAGAATCAGTTGTGTTATCATGTACTGGGGCCATGTGAAATACTCTTTCATTTCGATGACGGCAGTACCAAATCTGTCATGGATTTACGATTACCGCATATGGATGCCAGATTGACAAGTATCTGCCGTGATCTGCGAGAAAAGAAGCATGTACCGCTTTACCAAGTACGTACCTTCATGGATCATATGATGATTGAAAATCGACTGCATCGCAATTTGCCGGGGGGCTATTACATTTTGGGAGAAGATCCGTCAGTATGGAGTGAAACGATCACCGGAATGGTTCCGTTAAATCACCTTCATTCTGTATCCCTGATTTGCCATGGATTTGAAGAATATTATCATCCGCCGCGAATGGAAGCAGCGTTGAAGGAGTATATCTTTGTGAAACGCAATCAGAAGCTGGTGAATGATTATGAACAATCCTTGAGAAATCAAGTAGGAAACTTTAATCTGGCACGGTATGTACAGGAACAGTTATCCCGTTCATCAACGTTTGTTACATTTGAGATCGCCAAGGAAATGCTTGAAACAAAGGAGGTCCAATGATCTTATTTGTCAGCGGACGCTGTGATATACCTGCTTTCTATATGCAGTGGTTTATGAAACGTTTGACCGCTGGGTTTGTTGATGTTCGAAATCCATTTAATGAACACCAGATCAGTCGGATTCTGCTGAATGAGGATATGGTTGATTGCCTGTTCTTTTGCACAAAGAACCCGATACCGATGCTTCCTTATTTGGATGAAATAAAACTTCCATACTTTGTTCATGTAACCGTAACGCCTTACCATTCCGACATGGAGTGCCGTGTTCCGGATAAACGGACGATCCTGCAGGCGGTAAAGGACATGGCGGTGAAGCTAGGTAAGGATCGAGTCATGCTTCGTTATGATCCGATCATATTGAATGATCGTTATACAGTCGCGTATCATCAGCGAGCTTTTCATCATTTACTTCAAGAATTAAGCGGCTATATCGATACCTGTATTATCTCCTTTGTCGATCTGTATAAAAATACGCGAGCGAACCAGTCGCTGATACGGATGAAACCAATCACCCCTGATGATATCTATGCCTTGTGCAGTTCTTTTCAAAAGGATGCGGCGTTATATGGTTTTCAAATACAGACATGTGCGGAAGGTAAAATAGATTTAAAGCGTTATCGAATCTATGATCGTCCCTGTGTAGAATTGGAAGCAGTTCAAAAGCTATGCGGAAAAAATCTTCAATACCGTAAAATAGCAGGAGTCCGCAAGCAGCTTTGCGGCTGTCTGCCAACAGTCGATATCGGAGACTATAATGCCTGTGCTCATGAATGTCTGTATTGTTACGCAAATTACAACGCACGGAGCATTCGCGAACGCATGGCTGCACACGATCCGAATGCAAGCGTTCTATTGGGTCATATTGAAGCACAGGATTCAATTACAATACGAAAAGATTATAAGAAGAAAAGCGCAGTGTGATCTGTGCTTTTTTAAAACATTTTCAGATACATTCATAACGGATAGCTGGCACGATGCAGTTGTGATAAGTCTCAGCAGATACAAAAATTAATTGGCCTTCATCTTCTTGTCAACCAAATAACGGTTATCAAAATCATTGAATAGACCAATGATGAAGCAGCCTTGAAGCTTGAATTCATTGTCTCCATGTGTTTATCGTATACGATGTTTTTCTGCGGTATCCAGATTTTGCAGCGCATCTAATGAGATAGGAAATAGTCAGCTTTTTATGGTTGCGAAATACAGGGGGACACGGTATGATTATGATAATAAGGAAAATCAGGAGGTATTTTATGCGGGTAGTTATACAGCGGGTAACACACGCTTCCGTTACCGTCGAAGGTAATGTGATCGGTCAGATTGAGAATGGGTATATGCTTTTGGTGGGAATTACGCATAGTGATACTCCTGAAACAGTGCATAAGGTTGCGAAGAAATGTATAGATCTTCGTATCAATGATGATGAAAACGGAAAAATGAATCTCAGTTTAAAAGATATTAACGGCAGTATTCTGTCTATTTCGCAGTTTACGCTGTATGCAGACTATCGCAAAGGACGCCGCCCGGGTTTTGATAAGGCAGCAAAACCGGAGCAGGCCATTGCACTTTATGAGCTATTCAATCAGGAGCTCAAAGACTTCGGCATTCATGTGGAGACAGGAAAATTCGCTGCTGAGATGAGCTGTGAGCTCTGCAATCAGGGTCCGATCACCATTTTATTGGACAGCGATGAGCTTGCATAGGAGAATATGATGGACAAAATTATTTACGGAGATGTAATTGCGCAGAATATTAAAGACTCTATCAAAGCGCGCATAGATACAATCAAGGAAAAGGGTCAACGCCTGCCTAAGCTGGTCGTTGTAGTTGTCGGAAGTAAAGTGGCTTCTCAATCTTACATTCGGGGCAAAGAAAAAGCATGTCAGGCGATCGGTATGGAAAATGATCTGATTCAGTTGGATGATGCGATTACACAGCAGGAGCTGCTGAGGGTAATACAGCAATTAAATCATGATCATACGGTTGACGGTATTTTGATTCAGATGCCGCTTCCTAAGCATATTCAGGAAAATGAAATTTTGTTTGCGATCGATCCGAATAAAGATGTCGATGGTTTTCATCCTTTTAATGTTGGTAAAATGATGATTCAGGAAAAAACATTCATTCCTTGTACGCCAAAGGGAATCATGACCATCTTAAAACACATCGGATATGAGGATCTGAGCGGCTTGCGGGCAGTTATATTAGGAAGAAGCAATGTTGTCGGCAGGCCGGTTTCTCAGCTGCTGCTGAATCAGCATGCGACAGTCACCGTTTGTCATACGCGAACCGAGGATGTGGCGAAGGAAGCTGCTAATGCAGATATTCTAATCGCAGCGGCGGGTCAGCCGCGGATGGTGAAAGCCGATTGGGTGAAAAACGGGGCTGTTGTCATAGATGTTGGGGTGAACCGGGATGAATGCGGAAAACTATGCGGCGATGTGGATCTTGATGAAGTCATTGCCAAATGCCGTTATATCACACCTGTGCCAAAGGGTGTGGGACCGATGACAATAGCCATGCTACTAGAGAATACGCTGGAAGCGTACGATCTGCATATGGAAAAGGAGGGATAAGATGGCATTGCCTGTACCAGAATATGATATGAATGATATTGTGGAAATGAAGAAGCAGCATCCCTGCCGGAAGTCAACTACCTGGAAAATTATCCGCATGGGTGCCGATATTCGCATTAAGTGTCAGGGCTGCGGTGCTTCTGTATTATTTCCCCGCACTGAATTTGAAAAAAAATTAAAGAAAGTAATTGAACATCATGAATCTCAATAAAAAAGATAACTGTTTGGTTATCTTTTTACATATTTTCATGGTAGAAATAATATCCGTTTCTGCCGCTCTTCTTAACATGATACATACTTTCATCGGCAAAGCGGATGAGCTCGGTCACATCACATGAGTATGTCGTCATTACGATTCCCGCACTCATGGACAGGGAAAGATGATGCTTTTCCACAAACGGAATGTGATTGATCTTATCAAGCATTACACTGCAGCATTCGGCAACCTCCCGCTCACTGGTATTCTGGATGAAAATAATAAATTCATCGCCGCCCAACCGGCCAACCGGACTGTTCAGAAAAATCTTTTTCAGCATTTCAGCTGTCTGACAGAGAACCTTGTCACCTTCCAGATGACCGTAGGTATCATTTATTACTTTGAAATTATCCAAATCCAGTAAGATAAGTGCATGATTGGATGAACATCCCTGCATTCCTTCCTCAATACGTTCGATAATACCACGGCGGTTATAAATACCGGTCAAGCTGTCGGTAATACTTTTGCGGAGCAGAATTTCCCGTTCTTCTACGTCTTTCTGAATATCTTTTACACGACCAACCGCATAATAAGACTGATCTTCTTTTCCCGCGCCTTTGATTACCTTAATGATCAAGCGATACCATTTTTCTTCCTGATCCAATAGCTGAAGCTCTAATTCATCATTCACATCGTTTTCCTGTTTCAGGTAATACAGGATTTTCTCAAGCGCATGATTGGATAATTGACTGCCTTGGGCAAAGGACGGAATCTGATCTACCTCTGCCAATTGATGAATACCGAATTTACTAATTTTTAATTCATCTTTACGGTAATCATATGTAAAAGTCATTTCACCGGAAATTTCGGATAGCTTCTGAAATCTCTGATATTCAAGCTCCATTTCCTGCTTGATTTGAAGCTGCCGTTTATAGTACAGTAAAATACTGAATATGATGACTGCCAATGTCAAAAGCGTGATACTTCCTGCCATCAGCGGATGATCCTGTGTATATTTAATTAAATCAAAACCGCTTTCTACATATCCATTCTTATAAATATATGTAGTTATGTCATCCTGAGAGGCGCGTATTCCTTTATTTAAAATGCTCTTCAGCTGTTGATTATTATGATTCAAAATCGCGAATGAAAATTGACTCTGCATATAATCCGGAGCTGAAAAGAAAGAGAGATTCTTAAAGCGGTGCTTATTCATATAATACGTTACCAAATACTTATTCAAGTAGGTGTAATCTGCTTCTCCAGAGTCTATAGCTTTCAGTATTTCTTCCGGAGTATCATATATCTTCATTTTTTCGGAACCATCCGCATAATTGATATTGGCGCTGGCATCTTCATTGACACCCAATGTTTTTCCGTTTAGCTTAGAGGGACTCACAGCTTTGTTGGTAACCAACTGCATACTCGTACTTAAATATGGATTGGTCAATTCTGCATTTAGAGAAGCTGCATAATCGGCATCATAAGTAACGCCAAGCAGAACATCAATATCTCCTTCATCTAAATAATTTTTATACTCCTTACTGGTTTTCGCTACAATAAAATTGCATTCTAAATTGCTTTGTCTGCTGATGAAATTTAAGACATCGGCACCGACTCCCGATGCTTTTTTATTTAACGTATATTGGATAGGCGCAGCCCCGTCCTTTACCAGGACATTAATCGTTTTTTTCGATTGGATGAATTCCTCTTCTTTCTTACTTAGAACAAAGGTATTGATCCCTGAAAAATAACGATTATAAAGATTGCTGGAAAGCGTTGGATTATTTTGCTGGATATTATTCAGCGCTTGATTGAGCTCCGCCACGATTTCACTCTTTCCTTTTGATACTGCGAAATAGAACGGATCCGGAGAGAATTTAACAATGTTATTGAAATGATCGTTTGCGATAAGATCCACTTCCAAAAGGGCATCCGCTTTTCCTGATGTGACAGCATTTGCTAAATCATCCTCAGAATTACAAAAAACTTTTGTATAAGCAAAACCATTGGCAGATGCGAATTGATCCAGCTTTTGAATACGCTTGGCTGCGGTTTTCAAGACTGCAATTTTTAAATCTTTTTTGTGGGTGAGAGTATTAAAATCATAAATTTCATTTTTATCATTTACCCGCAGAACATTGTAGGAATAGCCATATGGTTCGCTTGGATAATCATAAACCTCCTCGAGTTTTTCACTGTATTTCATAGCTCCCATAATGTCAATTTCACCATTTTCCAGCATATTCAGCAGCTTGGTGAGGCGTTGGTTAATATCCCCTTCTACTTCAACAAATTCATATTCCCAACCGGTATACTGCGCAATCTGCATTAGATAATCATAGTCATAACCATAATAATTGTTTTTATCATCCTTCATTGACAGACCGCTTTGCATCGCCATTCCGACACGAATCGTTTTTTTCTGTTTAGCCTGCGGAAATTGAAGCGTTAAAGAAAAGGTCAACAGAACTGTAAAAAAAGCAATTATTATACGGTGTACTCTTTTTTTAAACATCTGAATTTCAACCCTTCCGTAATATATAACCATTTTATCACATATTAAAAGAAAAGACAGGTGAATAAATGCTTGCTTTCAGATCATTTATGAAGTGTAATTAATTATGTTAGTAATATTAATCATATAAAATGTAATATATACTTGACTTTATGTATAACTGTTTATATAATGATGACAAGTTAGGTGATGTATATGAGTAAAAATTTAAAGGTAAAAGCCGCTCGGGCAGCGATGGATTTGACCCAGCAGGGACTTGCTGATCGAGTGGGAGTCACGCGGCAGACGATGAACGCAATCGAAAAGGGCGATTATAATCCGAGCATCAGGCTTTGTATTGCGATATGCAGGGTACTGCATCAGACACTGAACGACTTGTTTTGGGAAGAGGAGGAATAGTCTATGAATATGGATGAACGACAAATACAAATTCGCGGCAGGATCTTTTTTCATACAATGGCCGGTCTGATCATTGTTCTGCTGTGCGCTGCTTTTATTCAGGATTTCGGAATTTATGACATTGTCAACAAGATCGGATTTTCAGACTTCTTAATTTCGATAGTTATGCTGGCGTCCGCATATGCTTCCTGCGCGCTGCTTTTTAAAGATGCTTATTTTGGCATGCATAGTCAGCAGCAGATGACCTTCTTCATGATTTTCTTTTTCATCATCACAATTATAGACGATGTACTGTTTGTGAGTGACCGTCTGCGCGGCGAAACACTTACCATGATCATTGCGGCATCCTTGGTGATGGTGAACGCGATCAGTATTTCCTTTCTTTGCATGCGCAGAAGGCAAAATCGCAATTAAAGTAGATATCTGAATAGGAAAATGGTAAAATGATACCGGTAAATTGAGAGGAATGATACTATGCCGTTAACCGCCGGAATTGTGGGGCTTCCTAATGTAGGAAAATCCACTTTATTTAACGCTATCACAAAAAGTCAGGTGGAGGCTGCCAATTATCCATTTGCGACGATTCAGCCCAATGTAGGAGTAGTGGAAGTACCGGATGCGCGTATCGACCGTCTGGTTGAGCTGTTCCATCCTAAGAAAACAATTTATACAACTTTCGAATTCACAGATATCGCCGGTCTGGTTAAGGGCGCCAGCAAGGGAGAAGGTCTGGGAAATCAGTTTTTAAGCAATATCCGCCTGACGGATGCAATCTGTCACGTTGTACGCTGTTTTGATGATCATGACATCACGCATGTCGAGGGATCCGTCGATCCGATTCGTGACATTGAAATCATCAATCTGGAGCTGATCATGGCTGATTTGCAGACTGTTGAGAATCGTTTGGGAAAGATCGAACGCAAAGCGGCAACGAATAAAGATAAGGAAGCCTTGGCCGAAGTATCGGTACTGAAAAAGATTCAGGAGGCGCTGGCTGCAGGCAAGGCAGCGCGCAGTGTCGAACTGGATAAAGAAGAACTGCTGATCATCAAATCCATGAGCCTGCTTACTCTGAAACCGATGATTTATATTGCAAATATGTCCGAAGAAGAAATCGGAGATGCATCCAACAATGCCTATTATCAAAAAGTAAAGGCTTTTGCGGAAGCAGAACATAATGAAGTGGTTCCGATATGTGCCAAAATTGAAGAAGAATTAAGTGAATTGGAAAAGACTGAAAAAGATATGTTTCTGTCGGATTTGGGAATTGGAGAAAGCGGCTTGGACAAGGTGATCAAGGCAGCTTATCATATTCTCGATTTGTGTACCTTCTTGACAGCCGGCGAAGACGAGTGCCGTGCGTGGACCTTCCATAAAGGCATGAGGGCACCGCAGTGTGCCGGTGTGATTCACAGTGATTTCCAAAAAGGGTTTATCCGTGCGGAAACGTATTCTTTCAAGGATATTGATGAACTGGGCAGTGAGCATGCGATAAAAGAAGCAGGAAAGCTGCGTTTAGAAGGTAAGGAGTATATTGTTCAGGACGGAGATGTGATGCACTTCCGATTTAACGTTTAAAAAAATTTACGAATATTTGCAGACACATTTCTGTGTCTGCATTTTTTATGTACTATACGGAATTATATGATTGATAAATAAGGGGAAACTGCGCTTATTAATCAGCTGAAATTATTGATGATTACATTAACGCATACCTTTCCTATTAGCTGATACAGATAAAAAATCACCCTCTGTTTACAGTTTCTGGTTAGAATGCTATATTTAAAAAAATAATGCAATCTTGGAGGTATTTAAACATGCTTGAAAATCTTACACCGCGGCAGCAGCTCTTTCTGAAGTACTTCATTACACATCCAGAATTAAATATAACCAGCATGGAGCTTGCCCAGCTGGCACATGTTACCACACGTACTGTAAAAACGGATATGAAGGAGCTGTATGAGATATTTGAAAAGCATGGAGCTGAATTGTATTCGAAAAGAGGGGAAGGATATCAGCTGTTTATAAAAAATCAAAAGCTGTTTTCTGCTATACAGGATATATACCGTACCAATGAACACTCCTTCACAGCAATCCCCCGTAATCATCAAGAACGAACGAACTACATAATTCGAAAAATGCTTACTGTGGACTATCCAATTACGATCAATGAATTTGCAGAAGAACTATATGTCAGCAGTAATACAATCAAAAATGATATGAGGGTCGTACGTGATATCCTGCAAAATTATCATTTGCAGATTGATGTTTCGATGAATGAGGGAATTGTGATCAAAGGAGAGGAAATGCAAAAACGGCGCTGCGTGAATGACTTCTTTTTTCAGCGCAGCAATACTAACTTTTTTGTCCAGGATCATGCACTTCTGTCCAGTGAACAAAATCAAAAGGAAGTACGCTTTATCCGTGAGGCACTGCTACATGTTTTAAACCAGCATGCCATCCGTTTTTCTGATTTATCCATACAAAATATGGTTGTCCATATCATTATCATGATCCGGCGATGCAGTTTTTACCAATACGTAACTTTGCCGGAAGCAGTCATAACCGAATTTTTAGAGAGCACATCTTATAAGGCTGCTTGTGATTTAAAAAAGATGATTGATGAACAATTTGAGATCATTCTTCCCAAAGCAGAGCTTGTCTATTTAGCAATGCATTTTCAATCCAAAGCGATTCTGATGGATAATCCATCCCAACTGGAACAGGGAGATATTGAAGAGCTTTTATATAATATTTACAAACGGATCAACCAACGGTTCCATTTATCCTTTTTTTTAGATCAGGAATTGACTTCATTTTTGAAATTACATATTCCGCCGATGGTAAAACGACTTAAAACCGGATTGTTCATGCGTAATCCGCTATTGTATGAAACACTGCGCCGATATCCCTATGCTGTTTCAGTAGGATTAGAAGCAGTCGATGAAATAGAAAAGTGCTTTCAAGTAACGATGGATGAAAATGAATTTGCATATCTGGTTTTGTATTTTAATCTCGCTATATCAAAAAAACGCAAGCGAAATAAAAAACGTATTATTTTGATTTGCGGACATGGACGGCCGGAAATGATCTTGACCTTAAATCAGCTAAATGAAAAATTCGGTACCGAAATAGCGGAAATCAAAACGATTGATGTTTTTGAATTAGAAACATTTACTTTTCAAAAGAATGATATTTTGGTAACGACCATTCCAATTCCGGTGGAATTGGAAATACCGGTTATTTATGTGCAGGAACACATCTCTGATTATTTCTCAGAAATTAGTGATATTTTGGATCGTCCCGGAGAATTGCATCAAGATTTAACCATGTATCTTCCGGAACGTCTTTTTGTCAAACAGTTAGATGTAACCGGCAAACAAGCATGCTTGCTTTCACTTGAAGCCGTCTTAGCTAGTGAAATCGGAGAACGAGAAGCCAAAAAGTTTATGGCCGGATGTCGTTTTGATTTGGCAGAGATAGGCAATGATATCATATTGCTGCACTCATTGTACGATGTAAAGGATCCGTTTGTTGCTTATGTGCGCGCAGCCGCACCAATCGCGTGGAATCGGCAGTATATCAAGACGATCATCATAACCAGCCTGAACCATATCCGGGATCGGGAAACAACGGAATATTTATTCGAAATGATTTCACGCTGGTGCGAGGATAAAGAATATGTGCAGAAAATATATGCGAATCCCAATTATCAGAATTTAATTGAAAGCTTAAAATCAGTTTAGTGAATTAAGATTTCACTTGAATTAGTGAAAATTGTTGTGTATCTGAAATTGAACTTCAATCTTATGATGTTGACAGGAGGAGGAAGTGATTTGCTTCTTGACACACAGAAGATGTCAATGTAAATCAGGGTGCGGCCGAACTGATTCAGGTATGTATTTCTAGCAAAAGCAAACTGGAGGATGTGTTCTATGATTCAAATATTTAGAGTTGATGATCGATTATTACATGGACAGGTGGCAAAGAGTTGGACAAGAAAATACCACATTGACAAAATCATGATTGTAAATACAAAAGTGGCAAATGACGAATTCTCCAAAGTAACACTTTGTCTTGCAAAACCCCAAAATGTTGAATTGTATTTTTATGAAACAGATTCATGTTATCAAGCATTACAAATGGAGGAGGCATCTGAAAACAATACGATGCTGATCGTAGAGAATTTTAATGATGCTTATCATGTGTGGGAAATGATTCCCTATATTCGTGAAATAAATATCGGCGGACAGCGGAAAAAGAAAGAAACAGGAGCACTGCAGATTGGAAGTCATGTAATTCTGCAGCAGTCAGACCTTGAAATCTGCAAGAAGATCATGCATCGCGGCATAAAAATGGAAATACGTCAGATTCCTGGTGAACAGGAAATCTCATTAAATCGTTTGGTGAAAATATGACGTGTAATATTTTGATGGTCATGCATGGGCATTACGCAGAGGCGCTTTTGAAAGCTGCTGAGATGTTTATTTGTGAACATCCGCCGGTTGACATTATCCCGGTGGAGCCTGGTGATTCACTTGATGAATTGGAAAATCAAATTCGTTCCTATGTAACGCGTCACGATCAGGTGTTGATTATAACGGATATGATGGCAGGGACGCCGAATATACTCTGTTCCCGCTTGTTGAAGGATCATGCGTTTGCTTTGGTGTGCGGTACGAATTTATCCATGTTGATTGAAGTGCTGAACGGTGAAAATACACAAAATCCATGGGATTTGGGGAAACTGATTTGTGAAAAAGGCAAAGAGGATATTGTATTCATGAATACACTACTCAAAAAGGAGAATCAACAGGAAGAATGAAAACAAATCTTTTAATCGTATCACATGGCAGTTTAGCTTCTTCGCTGGTTGCGACTGCGTCCTTAATATTTGGTGAGCAGCAAAATGTTGTTGCATATGGGCTGGAACCGGGAGTTCAGCTTGATGATTTTAAAGAAAAAATTGAAGCGTATATCCGAGAACGTGAAAATGAGAACTTTTTAGTATTAGCTGATCTGCTTTTTGGAAGTCCGTTTAACAGTTTGATTGCAAGTATGAAGCAGGACAATGTATATCTTGTTACCGGTGTTAATCTTCCCATGGTATTGGAAGCGGCAATGCAAAAAGATCATCTTCCTTTTGAATCGTTGTGTGATTTGGCAAAGGAAATCGGAAAAACAAGCATTACATCAAAAAAAGATATTTTAAGTAAATAAGGAGATAGTAAAATGCCAATTAAATTTTTACGCATTGATGATCGCTTGATCCATGGTCAGGTAGTTGTGGCATGGATTAAGAATTATAGTGCAAGGCGAGTTGTGATCGTGGACGATCAAGTGGTAAAGGATGAATTTTTGATCGATGTCATGAAAATGGTAGCGCCTTCCGGCATCGAACTGGCAGTTATCGGAACAGATAACCTGCAGGAACAACTGCCGAAGTTTGAAGAAGATAAAGCAAACACGGTGATATTAGTAAAGACCCCGATGACAGCGAAAAAATTATTTGATAACGGTATTGCCGTTAAAAAACTGAATGTAGGGGGAATGGGTGCGAATCCTAACCGGAAGCAGCTGTATAAAAATGTCAGTGCCAGTATAGAAGAAATAGAGATTCTGGAAGCACTGGAAAAACAGGGAATCGATGTATATTTTCAGGCAACACCTTCTGATAAGGTAGTCAGCTTGAAACACGCATTGGGATAAGAAGGAGGATAGTATGCTAGTACAAGCTATTTTAATTGCAATTTGCGCATGGATCTGTTGTGCAAATATCGAATTTTTATGCTGGTCAGTAGGCCTGTGTGCACCGTTTATATGGGGACCGATCGTCGGTTTCATTCTGGGAGATGTTCAGGCGGGCTTAGCAATCGGAACAATGACACAATTGGTTTACTTAGGAAATATCGTAATTGGCGGGGTTAGCGCTGTAGATTTTACTTATGCGTCAGTCGTAGCTACTTCGCTTACCATCTTAACCAAACAGCCGCCGGAAATGGGATGCACGATTGCGGTTACGATGGGATTGATCGGTATGCTGGCAACAG
The DNA here is from genome assembly GCF_009831105.1 of Copranaerobaculum intestinale. GTDB lineage: Bacteria > Bacillota_I > Bacilli_A > Erysipelotrichales > Erysipelotrichaceae > Copranaerobaculum > Copranaerobaculum intestinale. Next base: position 379,319 of record NZ_WUUQ01000001.1, read on the forward strand.
AGAGCCGCTGGACACTAAATTGTATTTGGGTTCACCGTGCTGATAAATGTGCTCAAAACGGAGACACCAGAGGAATTTTCATCAACAACGTGATTATGCCGCAGGTAGTGCGTTTCTTCGTATATGTTATTCCGGCATTTCTAGCTGTTTATTACGGTGCAGAGCATTTTGAAAATTTTATGAAGGTCATTCCAGAAGTATTGGTGGACGGGATGATGGCAGTCGGTATGCTGCTCCCTACGCTGGGTCTGGCATTGCTGATCAAGGCTATTTATAAAATCCAGTTTATTTCCTTTCTTATAATCGGATTTCTAGCGGTACAGTATTTAAAATTGGATATTATTGCGGTAACACTGCTGGGTATCTCATTCGCATTGTTATATTGGTTCTTTGGAGCCAGAGAGGAGGCAGCGTCATGATGGATAATCAAATGATAAATCAAGAAACGGCTGAACAGAAAACAGAAATTCATTTAAGAAAAAAAGATCTGATGAAAAGCTGGATTATTTGGGAACTAACCAGTGAGATGTGTTTGAATTATGAACGATTAATGGCACTTGGCTTCTGTCATGCAATGACTCCGATCATTAAGCGTCTTTATTCTAACAAAGAAGAACGTGCTGAGGCCTTAACGAGACATATGGCATTCTTTAATACAGAAAATAACTGGGGTGCCTTAATTCCCGGAATGGTGGCTTCACTGGAAGAAGAAAAAGCGAATGGAGTTGATATTTCAAGTGATATGATCAACGGTATCAAAACGGGATTAATGGGACCGATCGCAGGTATCGGAGATACGATTACACAGGGTCTTGTGAAGACAATTTTATTGGCGATCGGAATTGGAATGGCGCAGAAAGGCTCAGTTGCCGGACCGCTCGTATTCTTCCTCTTATATACCGCATATATTTTAGCTACTGGTTATTTTACATATTTCCAGGGTTATAAATTCGGTAAAAATGCATTTAGTAAAATCAAAGATTCCAGCATCATGAGACGGATAACAGACTGTATGTGTATCATCGGACTGACGGTTGCCGGTTCACTTGTGGCCTCAACACTGGCGATACAAACACCGTTTGTGCTGAAGATGGGCGGAACAGCAGTTAAATTTCAGGAATTGTTTGATCAGATTCTTCCGGGCTTTCTGGGAGTAGCTGTGACAGCGCTTGTATTCTTTGGTTTGAAAAAGAATGTTTCTGTGATTAAGATCATGATTACAATGACAATCGCCGGTATTATTCTGGTTGCGTTGGGATTGTTATAGAGGTGCGTATGTCAAAAAATTGGATAACTGATATGTTTCACCAAGAAAAAGCCATTATCGGCTTGGTACATTTTCTGGCATTGCCGGGAGATCCCGGATATGATGAAGCGGGCGGTATGAAAAAAGTAATCGAGGCAGCTCGGCACGATGTTCTTGCGTTACAGCGAGGCGGTGTGGATGGACTATTGTTTTCGAATGAATTTTCATTGCCATATCCAAAAGGAGCATCGTTTGAAATGGTTGCGGCAATGGCGTATATAATCGGTGCGCTGCGCGATCTTATCACCATTCCTTACGGGGTTCATTTAATCGGTGATGCGCAGGCAACGGTATGTCTTGCGGCAGTCACAGGAGCAAAATTTACACGCGGTACCTATCATGGTGTTTATGCGACGGCAGGCGGATTGATGGATACTGACGGGGCAGCGATTCATCGGCTTCGTCACCGTCTGGGAATTGATGATTTTAAGCTTGTATATTATGTGAATGTGGAATCGAGTGCAGATATAGCAAATCGTGATGCGATTGATGCCCTGCGCCCTGTATATAAATTGGATAAACCGGATGCCTTGGGTGTTACCGGACCGGTTGCAGGAGAGGAAGCGGATGTTTCTTTAATGAAACGGGTTCGCGAAACATTTCCGGATGCTGTTATTTTCGCTACGACCGGAGTTCATATCGACAGTGTTGAAAAAATAATGGAGCTTGCTGATGGGGCATTCGTTGGAACTACATTTAAACGCGATGGCATATTTGAAAATGAAGTTGATGAAAAACGTGTAAAAGCATTTATGGACAAGGTTCATGCGCTTTCTTCATCATAGATTTCAAAGTGTTTGTTTTGATATGGACGGTGTTTTAGCGGATACGGAAAAGCTATATTTGGAAGCTTTGAAGCAATATTTAGCATCTTTGAACCATACGGTTTCAATTCAGGAATTAACCAGATATTTGGGTATGAGCATGCATGATATATGCCGCCAGCTGAAACAGGATTATCATATTCATGAAACACTTTCTGAAATCAGAGCACATCAGCTTGTCTACTATGATCGATTGTTTTACGGCGAGGGAAATGTAAAACCGATGCCGGGATTGCTGGAACTTATCAACGTATTCAAGCAGCATGATATCCAAATGGCGGTAGTATCCTCATCCAGCTTATTCGGTATCAAGGAGACCTTACGGATGATCGGCATGGAAAATACCTTTGATCTGATTCTTTCCACGGCGGCTGTGGAACGAGGAAAACCTTTTCCTGATGTATATTTGTTAGCTCTTGAGCAGATGAATCAAATTGCTGAGGAAGTGTTGGTAATCGAGGATTCCACGTCTGGAATTCAAGCGGCAAAGCAAGCCCATACCATTGTAATCGGCTACAAAGGATCAGAGATTCAGCAAGACACATCGTTAGCAGATTATGAAGTAGCGAGTTATCATGAACTTTTGACCTATTTACAATCATGAAGTAAGAAAAAGATTTGACGTAAATCCTGTCAAATCTTTTTTGTCTTAGAAGCATATAAATCTTCATCGTATTCGTGATACATTTTATTTTAAGATTATGATTCAATGAGGCTTTATGAATGTATTTCTGCGTTTTTGCCTGTCTTAACAATAGGGTTCGTATCTTGTATGGGATATTTTTTGGACTTTACTCTCATAAATCGAATGCCGCCGATTACCACATTTAAGTGATAGGTAGACATGCGCCACAAGATCATTACACTGCCTGCGTCAGCTTTTCCAAATAAGATGCTGTATAAAATTATAAAGGCGGTTTCCGTCCATCCGGTATCGCCGGGAAGCGGGGTTAAGGCATTCAGCATATGAATGAAAGCAGATATCGCCATGATGTTCAGCAGATCACTAAGCTGTAAAGAAAGCCCGATCGCATGCGCAACCAGAAACGGCATGCTGTAGAACAGCGTTTGGCGTATGATATAAAGACCCGCACACTGCAGGATCAGAGTTTTATGCTGCTTAAGATTGTTTACTTCCTGTTGAAAATAAAGAATTTGCTTATTCCATTTTTCCGCGGTTTTTTCCGCATCCTTTACAATACGTATCCGGTGCAATAGCTTTAGCAGCATGGTGCTGACTTTTTGGTAAAAGGTCGGAAATCGAATAACGGTCCAAAGTCCGATAATGACTGAGCTGTTCACCAGATAACCGAGGATGATCAAAGGAAGAAATTGCGGAAAGTGATTCATGGCATACGAAAAGCGAAAAATAATGAAAAATCCGGCATAAAGTAATACAACACTTTGAAAAATAAAAAAATCCATCCAAAGTATGGAAGCGATATCCGCATATTTCATATGCAGCTTGCGAAATGCATAGGTTTGAGCGACCTGACCCCCGCCTAACGGAGTAACTCCGTTGAAGAATGCGGCAATATAAGCATTATCAATACCGTCAATAATGTGCAGATCCTTTTTATAGGTATGACCAATGAGATAAAGTGCGATTCCCTGCAGTACATAATATAAAATACCGAGAGCTAAAATCAGGAGCAGCCAGCGAAGCGGCAGGTGCTTCAGATTATTCAGGACATCCTGATAATCATCCTTTAACGCGAACCACAGTGCGAATGCAGTCAGTGCGAGCAGCAGAATGATATTGAATATTCGCTTTTTTAAAGACTGATTCATGTATCTTTCTCCTCTCCTCGACACATTATAACAAAATCAGCTGCGAAATTTTCCTTTTTTACAGAAACTTCACAAAAATTAAGAAAGACAGAGTTATCTGTCTTTCAAGGTAATTATATGAGATGATAACGCTGCAGCATTTCTTCGATAACTGTTCCTTGGATTTTTTTCATTCCTTTTTTCTCAATCCATTTGACCAGCCATGGAACATCGATATCAGCCAGTTTTTTGCCGTCCATCATTTTATAGGTAGAATCCAGCAGCACTCTTACATCATAGCAGGAGTTAAATACTTCCGGAACGCCGCGGTCAACATCAAGCAGTGTATATACTGCTTCCATTGCGGTACGAACTGAGTATTCAGTAGTGAAAACCGTATCTCTGAGGGTCTCTGCAAACTGACCGATAAAGGCAAAGTTTACACAGCCATCCGGTACAACCTTAGGCCGATCACCAGCAGTTCGCGGCATGAAGAACGCTGTTATATAGGGCATCATACATGGAATGCAGCGAGCGGAATGAAGCGCCAATTCATGAATCTCATCTTCTGGAACACCGATGTGATACAGCCACTCTTCGGTGATTTCAATGCCGGTACACTCACGCATTGGTTTTTTGACAAAGTTTCCCGGCACATCGCCGAATAAACCATAAAACCAGACTATCAGCTGATCCTTCGGCTGATTTTTGAAATGCGGCTGACGATTGATCGTCCAGCTTAACAGCCAGTTGGAATCCTTAGCGGTGACGATCCCGCCGGTAACCACCTTTCCGCTGAAGGGATCCCGTTTGCATATCTTTTGCAGATACGGCGGAATCTTGTTATCTAAGGTTGTTATAGTAGCGCTTTCCCAATAGGTTTTTTCGGGATTTGCACAAAATTTATCGGGATGACCAAAAGATGCATCCTGACGAGCAATGTTGCGCCACAATTCCCAGCATCCGCCCGGTAACGTATCGAACTGCGGTACATGTGTTTCATCACCCAGGGTGGAATTTTCCGTACAGCTTCCGTTCGTTACAAAGACAAGATCGTTTTCAGTCAGCTGAATACTCATTTTTTGACCGTTTCGGATACACTCGATTTGGGTTGCGGTTTTCTTATCCTTACGAATATCAAATACGACATTCGTAACACGTGTATCATATATGAAATCAACGTGATGGTCTTCCAAAAATTTGACCATCGGCAGAATCAAAGATTCATACTGATTGTATTTTGTGAATTTCAAAGCGGAAAAGTCCGGCAGTCCGCCGATATGATGAATGAATCGCTGTATATACAGCTTCATTTCCAACGCACTGTGCCACTGCTCAAAGGCAAACATCGTTCTCCAATATAACCAAAAATTACTGGAAAAGAATTCATCATCAAATACATCGTCGATTGTTTTATCATACAGGTCTTCATCCTTGGTAAAAAACAGCTTCATGATTTCCATAGCGGCTTTATCACTTAATGCAAATTTCCCATCGGTATGAGCGTCTTCACCTCGATTAATTGTCGCTCTCATCAACGAGTAGTTGGGGTCTTCTTTATTCAGCCAATAATACTCATCAAGCACCGAAGCGCCTTCTGTTTCCAGGGAAGGAATGGAATGAAATAAATCCCAAAGACATTCAAAATGATTTTCCATTTCGCGTCCGCCGCGGATAATGAATCCTTTCGTAGGATCTTGAATGCCATCACAAGCCCCTCCGGGCAGTTTCATTTCTTCAAGAATATGGATATGCTCGCCTTTCATCTGACCGTCTCGGATCAAAAAACAGGCTGCAGCGAGGGATGCTAAACCGCTGCCTACCAAATATGCGCTTTTCCGGTCTACTCCTTTGGGAGCTCTAGGATGTGCAAATGCTTCATAATTGCCGTTGCTGTAATACATATTAAATACCTCCATCTGTTTACTGGTATCAGCTTATAATGAATCGGCAATACGCACCATAGACAGCACACATCAAATGTCGCAATTTTCAACATACTCACAGGAGTGTACATATTTCAGACGAATGTATCCGTTTGTCAAAAAGATCAGGTAATGTTTTCGCTTCTGTGATTAAAAAGCTGTATCTCATACATTGCTGGGTACGATATCTTGCTAAAGATAAAAAAACGGAACTGACACTTCCGCTTTCGCTTCTTGAATTTAGATGTGCGGCAGCTAAACCACTGCTTTTTCTTCAGTCATAAAAGTCTTTAACTCCTTCATTTGTTTTTCACAATCTTCATAGCCGAGCTGATAAACCTTCTTTAATTTATCAATATTTTTTTCAATCCGTGAAATGCTTAAAGGCTCGCTGGGCTGAATGATGAATACTTCACCCTGCCGCTGCAAATATTGGAGCTCGTCCAGGGTGCGATTATACTGAAAATGGCGGTTTGCCAATGCATCTACCAGCTTAGGATACTCCTTATAATTGTGCTTGATAATTGGCAGCAGATTATTTTTACCTTTGCGGTAGTCCTTATGCTGCGTCAAAATAACGATATTCTTAGGATAGCCGTGAGAGCGCATATACTGTACGGGAATGGAGTCACTGCATCCGCCGTCCATTAGCTTTTTCCCGTCGATTTCTACATATTGCGCTAATAGCGGCAGCGAACTGGAGGCTTGAATATAGCCTATCTCTTTATCCATATCTTTGATCACGTGATAATCGGGTTCACCGGTTTCAATATTGGTTGATACAATGATCAATTCGCTTTTTGATTGATTGAAGGTGTCATAATCATAGGGTTCAAGTTCATGAGGTATTCGATTAAACAGCATATCCATGCCAAATAAGGAACCGGTTTTCAGCAGTGAATGAAGACTCAGATATTCCTTGTCCTTTAAATACTTTGTATTGACACGGAAATTACGTTCCCGTTGTTTTGACAAATAGGATGTCGCATGACAAGCCCCGGCGGAAACACCGATCACGCCGTCGGTTTCAATTTCATGATCCAGCAGGCAGTCTAATACACCCGCAGTATAAATGCCGCGCATACCGCCGCCTTCTAAAACCAGTCCGATTTTATCCATAGATTTCCCTCCAGTCGATTGAACGGTTATCATTATATCACAAAATTCAAAAGAACGCTGGAAGAATAAAACGCAGAATCATGGGGAAATACGGCAATATTATGAGATTTATGAAATAGTAAAAAAATAAGATCGAATTACATCCCAAGCATGTGAAAATATACCTTACGGATTGTAAACAGAGGGTGAATATGGTAAAATGACAATAATCAAAATTGCTGTAAAGTAATGGAAGGAGATGTTCTCATGAAGTTGATTTTAGCGATTATGTCTAATGATGACAGTCCTGCAGTATCCAGTGCACTGACCAAAGAAAATTTCCAGGTTACCCGTCTTGCAACAACCGGAGGGTTCCTGCGTGCGGGCAATACTACATTAATTGTCGGAACTGATGATGATAAAGTGGATAAAGCGATTGAAGTTATCGGTGAATACAGCAGAAGACGTACGGAGGTTGTACCAAGCACCGCTTCTTATGATATCGGACGCTATGCATCTTTCCCTGTGGAAGTGCAAGTAGGCGGAGCGACGATCTTTGTAGTTGATGTAGAAAACTTCATCAAATTGTAAATGTAATGCTTTTGCATCAAAATGAAAATTGTATAAAGTGAAGACACTCTTATAATAGGGTGTCTTTTTCATTGATAAAATATTGTTGACAGATGCGTAACTAGTTGCTAATATAATGGTAATAAGTTACGCATAGGAGGAAACCATGGAAATAAAGGATTTGATCCAGCGCTTTTCAGATACAGATGAACATAAAATGAAAGCAATATTCAGTACATTGTTTATTGCCGGTAATCGGTTACAGACGTTATTTGATGAAGAAATACCGGAAATTACCTTGAAACAGTTTATGCTGCTGACGATGGTGAGGCAGTCAAATACGGAATTGACACTGACACACGCAGGCCGGCTGCTTGGCTGCTCGCGCCAAAATATTAAAAAACTGGCAAGCACGCTGGAGCGGAAGGGTTATGTGAAAATCGGTCAAAGTACTTCGGATTCCCGTGCTGCCAGTATTAAAGCTACCGAGCAATTGCATCGTTATTTTCAGGATACTTTTGCAGCATATGAAACTCAGCTTCATACGTTATTCAGCGTTTATGACGCAAAGGAACTGAACCAGTTTTTTTCACTCATAATGAAACTGTATGAGGGAATTGATCAAATGGAAACAAAAGATCCAAAATGAAACGATCTAAAACAATTGGAATCACGGCTTTATGCATGATTCTTCTGCTTGGTGCCGGCGGATTATTTCTCATGCGATCAATCGTCAATAAAGCAATACATCTAAAAATTCATTCAGTAAATCTCTCAAATTTAACAAACGGAGTCTATGAGGGAGCATACGATATTGATCCCGTACAAGTGGCATTAAAAGTGATAATAACCAATCACCGGATAACCGATATTCAAATTATAAAACATCAAAACGGACTTGGTCGTGATGCGGAAGCAATCGTGAAATCAATCATCGCACAGCAGACATTGAAGGTTGATACAGTATCCGGTGCTACCGTAAGCAGTCAATGTATCTTAAAAGCAGTTGAAATATCACTGACAGAGGAGGAAAAATGAAACATGCAATCGTGCTTTATCAATCAAAATACGGCTCTGCAAAGAAATACGCAGAATGGATAAAAAACTCACTGTCCTGTGAGCTGGCAGCTATTAAGGATTATCGGGGAAATCTGAATAACTATGAGGTTATCATATTTGCCGGAGGAATTTATGCCGGAGGAATTGACGGGATCAGACAACTGAAAAAGCTTTTGGGCGGATCATCGCAGGCAGCTGTTCTGATCTTTGCGACCGGCGCCAGTCCCTACGATGAAAAAGCGATTGAGGAGCTTAGAAAACGCAATTTGAAAGATTTTCCAGTCTCCGCTGCGCTGTTTTATGGCCGCGGTATCTATGATGAGAGTGTGATGAGCTTTAAAGACCGGACAATGTGTCGAATGCTGAGAAAATCGTTGATGAAAAAAGATCCGAAAACTTTTACGGAGCCTTGGATGTTGGGGTTGGTGGAATCTCAAGGGGAGCACGCTGATTGGATGGATCAAAGCTTTATTGAACCGCTGCTTGCGTTTGTAGAAAATATTTTATCAGCATAAAATATTAAGAACCGTGAAAAAGAGTAGCACAGCTTCATGATATCTTTTATAATGGGTTAGGAAAGAAGATGAGCTGCATGAAGAAAATTGTATTTATTACCACCGGCGGAACGATTGCATCAGCACAGAGCGAGGAGGGATTGGTACCGGCATTAACCAGTGATGATATTATGAAATACTTGGGTGAGCTGAATGAGGAAGTGGAAATCTGCTGTGAAGATTTATTACAGCTGGACAGCTCCAATATGCAGCCTGAGGAATGGGTGCTGATAGCCCGCAGAATTGCTGAATTGGTCCATGATGTAGACGGTATCGTGCTGACGCACGGAACTGATACGATGGCATATACCGCAAGTGCCCTTTCCTTTATGCTTCAAAATCTGCCGATTCCGGTTGTGATTACCGGTTCTCAGCTGCCGCTAGTGCATCCCCTCAGTGATGGATTGGATAATATCCGGGTAGCCTTTGCGGCTGTTCTCAGTGATCTTCAAGGAGTGTTTATCGCATTTAACCGTAAAGTTATGCTGGGCTGCCGAGCTGTTAAGGTACGGACCATGGGATTTGATGCATTTGAAAGTGTCAATGTGGAGCCCATCGGCATTGTAGATGCTAGAGGACTGCATTTAAATCAGATTATTCGCAGTAAGGGTGAATTTATTTTAAAGGATCAATTATGCGAAGATGTCATGCTGCTGAAATTGACTCCGGGGATGAATCCGGAAATCTTTGATATGCTGCTTCAAATGAATTACAAAGGAATTGTGATTGAAGCCTTTGGTGCCGGAGGCATTAACTTCATCCGGCGCGATTTGATTGCTAAGCTGGAAAAAATGGCTGCGGCGGGAATTGCCGTTGTTGTATGTTCTCAATGCTTATATGAGCATAGTGACTTTTCAATTTATCAGACCGGCTTGAAGGTGCTTCAGCAGGGGGTCATCCAGGGATACGACATGACCAGTGAAGCATGCCTCACTAAATTGATGTGGTCATTGGGACAAAGTACCTTAAAAGAGGATGTAAAAAACAGCTTTGCTACCAGTTTTGTTAACGAAATCACGCTTGAATCATAAGCTCAACCAAATAAGACAGAAAAAATAGACCGATTTTAATAATCGATCTATTTTTCTTACCCGCAGATATTGCCTTCGGGCTTTTTAAAAATCCCTGTATTAAATAGTACGTGAGTCAGCTTTAAAGACAATGCCGGCAGCTTTTCGGGCATGTTCAACAACATCCAGCACATCGCGTGAATACTTCAGCATTTCATAGCAGGTATCATAATCCTTTGCATTGATAATCTTAATAAAGTCACCCAGCTCATAATACAGTGCAATCGGGTTCTGTTCGACTGACAGAAGTGTTTCAGAGTCGTTTATATGCATTGACACATTGTCACATTTGCTGGATTCAGATTCAATATACAGATAACCATTTTCACCCTGAATCTGGACAGAATTTTTACTGCGGGAATCCTTACAGGCAACGCAGACCGATTTAAAGCTTCCGTAATCAAGAATCAGTACGCCGGAAGTATCTATGCCGTTTTCCGCAATATTCGGGAAATACTGAGCGTGTTTCGGTTTTCCGAACAGCTTCATTGTAAAATGGATATTATAGATGTTGAGATCACCGAGCGCTCCGCCGGAAAACTCCGGATTAAAAATATTCGGATTTTCGCCGGCCAGGAATTTGTCATAGCGGGAGGAATACTGTGAGAAGTTACACTGTACCATACGCAGCTTTCCCAGTTCTTCGATATGCTCCTGGATGGTTTTGAAGTTAGGCATATGTACCGTAACAATAGCCTCAAACAAAAACAACTTTCTTGCTTTCGCAACCTCAGTCAGATGATCTAATTCAGCAGTCGTAGAAGTAAACGGCTTTTCACAGATAACGTTTTTATCAGCTTCCAGGGCCTGCAGCGCATAATCATAATGCAGTGCGTTTGGTGAAGCAACATAGACAGTATCGATTTGTTCATCACACAGCATTTCATCGACATTCGTATATACTTTTCCCACATGGAATTTATCGGCCAGAGCCTTTCCCTTTGCTTCACTGCGGGAATGAATGGCAATACACTCCACTCCTTCGTTTTGTTCAACCGCGGTTAAAAACCATTCTGTTATAAAACTGGTACCGATTGTAGCTACTTTCATGGATAATCCCTCCTGTTTTTATGTTATAAATATAGCATAACTGGTGCGTAATAAACAGTCTTACGATAAAGGAGTTACGATTATATTTGTATGTATGTGTTATCGAACTCCGAACGGCCTCCTGCGATCATTAAATTTGCAGGTTATTATATTTAATTTAAACATCGTAGCAAATGTTGTATTCAAATGGTTTGCTTGTTAATAAACATCTTTTTACCTGATAATGGTATAATGAAGCTGTGAGGTGATGCTGTTATGTTTGATCCGACAAATGAAGTAAAGGTCATGCGTGATCCGATCCATGGCTATATCCATGTGGATCTACAGGTAGTGTGGGACTGTATCAATGCTCGGGAGTTTCAGCGGCTGCGCCGCATTCAGCAGTTGGGCGGAAGCTTTCAGGTGTATCATACTGCAGAGCATTCTCGTTTTTCTCATTCAATCGGTGTTTATGAAATTATCCGGCGTATGGTAAATGAGATCGACGGCATTAAAAATATATTGAGTGATTACGAAAAAGCGACCGTTATGCTGGCGGGTCTGCTTCATGATGTAGGTCATGGGCCGTTTTCCCATGCATTTGAAGCGGTAAGCACCTGCAAGCATGAGGAATTTACCTGTCGCATTATTGAAGAGAATACCGAAATTCATCAGATTTTGATACAAGCTGATCCATCGCTTCCTGAAGATATCGCAAAAATTATCCGTCACCGGCATCCCAATGAATTGTTGAATCAAATGGTTTCCGGCCAGCTCGATGCCGATCGCATGGACTATTTGCTGCGCGATGCTTATTTTACCGGAACCAGTTATGGCAATTTCGATTTGGAGCGTATTCTGCGGACGATCCGTGTTGTGGATAATAAAATGGTGGTTAAGGAAAGCGGCATTCATACTGTGGAAGACTATATCATGGCACGCTATCATATGTATTGGCAGGTATACTACCACCCGACTGCCCGCAGCTATGAAAGCATTCTGGAGCTGTTGTTTCGGCGGATGAAAGACCTTTGGAAAAGCAATCGGAAGCTGCTGGATGAGGTAGTGATGTTCCACGCCTTCCTGAAAGACACACCGGCCGATGTAGAAGAACATTATCGATTGGATGAGGCAGCTGCTTTCTATGGTTTTTCGCTATTGGAAAAAAGTCAGGATCCTATCTTGAAGGATTTATCAAGCCGACTGCTGAATCGCCATTTATTTGCCTATTGTACCCTTGAAAATGAAGCAGATGCGCAACGCATCAAGCAGCGTTTGACTGCTGACGGGTATGATATACGCTATTATTTCCTGTCGGATATCGCATCACAGCGCCCGTATCTTCCCTATCAGGGAGATGGCGGCCAAGCGATTTGGGTGCTGGCTCAAGATGGGCGAATTGTTGAACTGTCAGAAATATCCTTAATTGTAAAGGCACTTTGTGAGAGCAGACTTCAGGAAGATCACAAGGCCTTCTACCCTGATTTCAGTGATTGATAAGAAAAGCCTGTTTCATTTACTTAGTGAAACAGACTTTTTTATTTCTATCTTGTTTTCGGAAACCGCATGACAGCTTTAAACAAATCTCCGTCTACAGAGATATGAAAGCTTCCGCCTTGAATTTCAGTAAAGCTCTTGGAAATGGCAAGCCCTAATCCGCTGCCCTCAGTATTGCGGGATTTATCACCGCGGACAAAACGGTCAACGATATCACTTGGATCAAAGGTGATTTCAGTTGCGGACATATTCTTAAATGATAATTCAACCTGTTCACCGTAGTCTGTTACATCAATATAAACACGGCTTCCCGGCATTGCGTACTTACCGATATTAATGATGATATTAACCAGTACACGGTAGGTTTTCTGCGGATCGAGCATCATTAGGATTTTATCATCACTGTAGTTGGTCCGAATCGTTAAATTCTGACTCTGCAGCTTATCAGCATGTTCAACGAGAATCTGAGATATCAGTGAAATGATATCGACTTCCTGAACATTCAGCTGAATATCACCGCTGTTTACCCGGCTTACTTCAAAGAGATCCTCGATCAGATGTTTCAGCCGAACTTCATTACGTTCAAGGGTTATCAGATAATTCTGCCGTTCCTCATCACTGATATCCTCCTGCTTCAGCAGATCGGTATAGGTGATAATCGTGGTAAGCGGTGTTTTGAGATCGTGAGATACATTGGAGATCAATTCCGTTTTCATTTTTTGACTCTTAACTTCATCTTCGATAGCATTCTTAAAGCTGTGTCGAATGCTGGAGATATCCTCTTTAAACGAATTGAAGATACCCAGATCCTGTTTGATTTCTTTATCGAGATCACCATTTGCAATATTTTTGGTTACCTGCAGAAGATTGCGGTAATTTTCTTTTACCCGGGTGATATAGCTACGGGCAATAAACATCAGTGCCAGAGAATACACACAGGCTAGGAAAATGCCCAATGAGGAAGGTACCAGATAAATCATAATAAATAATAAGAAGAAATTTGCCAGAATAATTCCGACCAATCGGGCGCTGGAAGAATCATTGAGATCGATGCGGTCCAAATATCGAAATAGTTTTCCCACCCCCTGCTTCAGATTGTGGAATACTTTATATAAGAAAGTATGTTTAAAGAATTTTCTCCATCCCAGCTTCCATGCTTTTTTAAAGGATATGACAGAAAGCAGTGCACTGGCATACAGCAGAAACAGGTACAGGAAATTAATCGCATATGGAAAGAACATATTTGATGTGTTAAATACATGTATAGCCCGATCCGGATAAGTTAACGGCATGACTTCGGGGATTCCTGCGATCAGATAGAAGAACGGTATCAGAATCCAGAAAATAGCTAACAGATCAAGCGGTATTTTACTGAATTCAAAAGCGATCGTACTGCTTTGAAGCAGCTTGACCGGTACCAGTAAAGCAATGATGATCACCGCGGCTAAAATGCTGAGCAAATAGACTACTGATTCTGACCAGTAATAACCGCTGTCGAAATATCCCAGCATATTGGCGATATCATCGTTATAAATAAGCTTTTCTGGTACAGCATATACAAATGTCATATTGCGAATGCCATTAAAACGATAATCCTTTCGCAGCTGCTGGACTTCTTGCTGCGTCAAAGCTACATCAGATGTGTATATATCATTCGCATCGTTGCTGAAGAAGATCGGAAAATTTTCATTGAGAAATATTTCCTGTTCGGTTCGATACATATAATCCGTCATTTTTACTTTTGAAGAAGATTGATTTTTGATCGAAGCAATTCCATCATTATCATAGGAAATGGTTATGACCCACTGATAATGATAGCGGGTTCCATCCTTGTCTTTGCTGGATTTACTGACCGTACCAACTTTGCCTGCATAAGTTTTCAGATTGATACCGTTCGGTATGGAATCGACATCATTGCTGGATACCTGCACCTGATTTGTCACTGTATCTGCTGCATAGTAGACAAGATTCTGGCAGTTATACTTTAAAGTTGTGTCCCACTGCTGAACGGTGGTATCTAGTGAACCGGAGATATATTTTGCGTTTGCCTTAGCCAAGGCTTGGCTTTCTTTCGATTCATCACTTTGCGTTTCCGATGTGCTTTCACGAGCGCTTTCACTCGGCGCAATGTAGACATCAGATGGCGTTCGGCTTGTTTCGCCTGGCTGTCCGGCATTTGCCATATTATAGTGAATAGCATAGTTGGCCGCGAGAATTGTACGAACCAGATTGTTGCTGTAATCGTATTCATTTAGGCTGTCGACACTCTTTTTGATTTCAGGGTACTGCGAAAGCATAACCCCGCTTGCGGTGACTGCAACCAATAGAATGAATAATGTGGCGATAATTCTGCGTTTCATAATTCATCACTCATTTCTTAGACCTTTTCCATTTTATAGCCAACGCCCCATACTACTTTGATATAGCGGGGGTTTTTTGGATCAATTTCGATTTTTTCACGAATGTTGCGGATGTGAACCATGACAGTTTCTGTACTGATGGCACTTTCATGCCAAACATTTTCATATATCTCATCTGCGGAGTATACTCTTCCCGGATGCTGCATCAGCAATTCCAGAATGCGAAACTCGATAGGTGTAACCTTGATCGGTTCCCCATCCACACTGACTTCCTTAGAATCCAGATTGAGTTCCAAACCGCCGATTACATAACCATTGATCTCACTCTCTTGTCCATTTTTTAAATCCAGGAAGCGCTGATAGCGGCGCAGCTGTGAATTCACCCTTGCTAACAGCTCCATTGGCGTAAAAGGCTTTGTTATATAATCATCAGCGCCGATGTTCAAGCCGGTGATTTTATCAATATCCTCTGATTTGGCGGATAAGAATATGATCGGAAAATCGTAAAGTTCTCTTGCTTTCATGGTCATGGAAATGCCGTCCATGATCGGCATCATCACATCTACGATTGCCAGATGAATATCATAGACGGCCATTGTATCAAGCCCCTCTTTCCCATTGAAGGCCTGAACTACCTCATAACCCTGATTTTTCAAATAAATCTGAATGGCATCATTGATTTCTTTTTCATCTTCTACGACCAAAATGCGGTAATCCATAGCTATCCCTCTTTTCTATCCCCTATTATACATGAAACAAACAGCTTACACTAATGGTAATACTGATCCTGACGAATTGTATCATCATCCTTTTTGCCCATGATATACAGGCAGGTGATGATTACCAAAAGAAACCCCAGAATAAAAAAGACAGAACCGATTATGGTTACGATGGTATCAATCATTTTACATCACCTTTCTTAGTTACTCTGAGTATACCCAGGAATTATAAAATCTACCGGTAGAGAAACATAAAGAATTTCTAAAGAATATACAAGCATTGAACATTCATGCTATACTGAAACTACTTTTAGGGAGGATTTGCTTATGCAGCTGATCTGTGATCATATCAACAAATCATTCAATGAAAAGAAGGTTTTACAGGATGTCAGCATCACCTTTGAAAAAGGAAAAATCTATGGTCTTTTGGGCCGCAACGGAGCCGGGAAGACTACTCTTTTCAACTGTATTTCCAAAGAATTGCCGATGGACAGCGGAAGCTGTTATCTGAAAGATCAAGATCGAGTACGGCAGATTGATGAGAGTGATATCGGATTTGTATTTTCAACTCCGGTACTTCCTGATTTTTTGACTGGATATGAGTTTATAAAGTTTTATATGGAAGCCAATGCGGCGTATATTCATGATGCGCGTTCTATAGACGAATACTTTGATCTGGTGAAAATAGACGAAACAGATCGACATCGGCTTATCAAGGAATATTCACATGGAATGAAAAATAAAGTGCAGATGCTGTGTTTTATCATAGCGAAACCGCTTGTGGTGCTGTTGGATGAGCCGCTGACCTCCTTCGATGTGGTTGTTGCACTGGAAATGAAAAATTTGCTGCGGCAGATGCGGCAGGAGCATATTTTGATCTTTTCTACACATGTGCTGCAGCTTGCCACTGATTTGTGTGATGAAATTGTAATTTTGCACAACGGCAGCTTACAGACGCTGGATGAGGAAACGATGCATAGTCCCAATTTTGAAGCAGAAATCGTGGAGATCTTGAAGGATGAGCCCCATGCTTAAATGTTTTCTTACAACCTATCGGATTCGGCTCAGCACAGCGGTAAACCGCTGGATTTATTATCTGCGGAAAATTCCGCTCATCAAGCATCTGTTTCCTGCCTCACTTTATCATAAAACCGGC
This sequence comes from Copranaerobaculum intestinale, assembly GCF_009831105.1. GTDB lineage: Bacteria > Bacillota_I > Bacilli_A > Erysipelotrichales > Erysipelotrichaceae > Copranaerobaculum > Copranaerobaculum intestinale. The sequence continues at coordinate 396,256 of NZ_WUUQ01000001.1, forward strand.
TTAAAAGACGGTCTGTCCTGTATTATGGTTTTGTATGCCGTTTTGTCAGAGCTATTCAAAAAGAGCTTCTATATTGCCGTGCTGTATGGTTTGGTCATCATGAACGTTCCGCCCGATGGACCTCGGTTAGCCGCTTTTCTGCAGCTATTTCTATTCTTTAGTGTCATCGGCGGTTCCATGAATAATCTAATGATGTTTCAGACCGATGAATTACGCCGGATGTTTTTAAAAATCATGCGTTTTGACAGCTCGCTTTACATTAGAACCTATGTATATAGTGAATATCTCATGTATACGGTGTTCATGCTTCCCGGCATGATCATTGCCATTTTGCTTTTTGATGGGAATATACTGCTGGCGCCGGCGCTGCTTTCCCTGGCATTGGGTGCTCATACGGCCATTGACTATCTCCAGATGAAATGGTTTGAAAAACGCCATACCCTGCCGCTTATCAAGCATAATATCAAGATTGTTTTCATCTCCTTTGTAGTATTTATCGCAGGCATTGTACTCATCATGCAGGACTGGATTTTGCAACCGCTTGTCAATATTTGTTATATCGGCTTCCTCGGCATCCCGATCACTGCGGCAGTTTTTATGAAAATAAACCGCTATCCGTATTTCAGTGAGGCAAGTCAGCTCTCTATCAACTATTTTAATCAAATGATTTCTGCGGCCGGAACCGGTGATTCAGCCTTTCAAGATGTAGTGATTCGAGATAAAGATATAGCAGAGATGACGAGTGACAGAAATACCTTTGCGAACCGGCATGGATATGAATACCTGAATGCCTTGTTTTTTCATCGTCAAAAACGGATATTCTTTCGTCCGGTGCGCAATCGTTTGCTGATTCTTACTGCGCTTGCTCTGTTTATTATCATATTGGGCAGGATCATCAAGGTCAGCGATCAAGCTGCGGCTTCTTTAAACGCGCTTTTCCCGGGGCTTGTCTTTATCATGTATATTATGAATATCGGTATTCGAGCGACCCGTTCGCTATTTTATAACTGTGACGCGTCACTGCTTCAATACAGCTTCTATCGACGCAAGGACGCGGTTTTGAAAAACTTTGCGATTCGCCTTCGCCATCTGGTAACATACAACATGATACCTGCCGCCGTTCTCTGTATCTATCTGACAGTTGGTATATCGGTTTTGCATATACCGATTAGTGCCGCTGATATGGCGATCTCGATCATAACGATTTTATTGCTGTCTGTGCTGTTTTCGGTACACTATTTATTTTTGTACTATGTTTTTCAGCCATTTACAAAAGATTATAATGAAAAGAATCCTTTCTATACGATTTTAAATAATGCAATGTATATCGTATGTCTTACCGTCATGAATCTGCATGTGGAGATTGCGAATTTTGTTATCTATGTTTTTCTATTTACGATCACGTATATTCTGATCGCATTGTTCTGTGTATATCGTTATGCACCGAAAACCTTTCGTATCAAGTAAATTCATAAGGGCGGTAAATTGACCGCCTTTTCTTACGTGTGCTATACTTGAAACACAAGAAATGGGGAATCGTTATGAAACCAAAAATTTTATCTGTTGTGGGCACCAACGCATCGGGAAAAAGTGATCTGGCGGTAAAGCTTGCTTTGCATTTTAACGGCGAAGTGATTTCCGCGGATTCACGGCAGCTTTACCGGGGACTGGATTTGGGTACTGGAAAGCTTACAATCGATGAAATGCAGGGCGTTCCTCATTATATGATCGATATTCTGGATGTGAATACGATGTATTCGGTTGTGGATTATCAAAGAGAAGTATATCGAATCATTGATGATATCTTGTCTCGAGGGAAACTGCCGATCATTGCCGGGGGTACCGGTCTTTATACACGTGCCGTAGTAAAGGGTTATACCTTTCGTGATGTACCGCAAAATGATGAACTGCGGGAACGGCTGGAAACCAAAACTACCGAGGAATTGTATGAAGAGCTGAAGAATATTTCTGAAGCAGCCGCAGCCCGCAATACCGCAAGCAACCGCAGACGCATTATTCGGGCATTGGAGAAATATTACACGATTGGTGAAGCAGGACTAGAAGAGGGATTTGAACCGCGCTATGAAGCGCTTCAGCTAGGTGTTACCTGGCCCAATGAAATTTTGCATAAGCGGATTGATGAACGGATGAAACGCCGTTTTGATCAGGGGATGCTGGAAGAGGTTAAGGAGCTTTTACGGCAGGGAGCAACCGGTGAATTTTTAGAAGCCTTGGGATTGGAATACCGTTATATATATCGTTATATCAGCGGTGATTATAAGACGAAGGATGAACTGTATGAAGCACTTGGAAGAGCGATCAAGCGCTTTGCGAAGCAGCAGAAAACATGGTTTCGTAAAGATCAGGATATTCATTGGCTGACAATGGATCAACAGCCGTTTGAAGAGGCAGTCAGGCTCGTTGAAAACTACCTGAGTGAATCGTAGGTCAACTGGTATACAAAAAGAAAAGGGCGTGATGCCCTTTTTCAATTCTTAATAATTCTGAAGAACGAGCTTAAAATTATGAAACATTCCCCATTTTCGATGTGGGTATTATATAATGAAGGTACATAAAGGGGTAAAAGACTATGGATGAAATCAAAATCTTAGTAGCAGATGACGATGAGGATATCCGAGATGTCATTGAAATTCTTTTAAACAGCGAAGGATATCAGGTATATAAGGCAAAGGATGGTCAGGAAGCATTGGAAATGATGAAGGAGAACACCTTTCGACTGGTGATACTGGACATTATGATGCCAGGGCTGAACGGTTATCAGGCATGCGTGGAAATTCGGAAATACAGCATGGCGCCGATTTTGTTTTTGAGTGCAAAATCACAGGATAGTGACAAAACCCTCTGCTTTTCCAGCGGCGGTGATGATTACATGTCAAAACCATTCTCATATAATGAACTAGTCTCTCGGGTAAAAGCACTGCTTCGCCGCTATATGGTATATAAGGGGGATGAGAATACGTCGGAACCTGCTGAAGCGCTGAAGGTCGATGGTGTAGTGATCGATGAACAAAAGCGGATCGTCACCGTTGACGATGCGGAAATTGATTTAACGGATATTGAATTCCAGCTATTGGTGCTGTTAGTGAAAAACCGCGGTCAGGTATTTTCTGCGGAACGTCTTTATGAAACCATCTGGAAAGAATCCTATTATTATTCTGCCAACAACACAGTTATGGTACATATGCGCAATCTTCGCAAGAAAATAGAAAAGGATCCTCAGAATCCGCAAATTATAAAAACGATTTGGGGCAAGGGCTATCGCTGTGATTAAGCGGCGCAGATTTGACATAACGGTACTGCTTCGAGTATATCTTGCGGCGATTCTCTTTTTGCTTTCATTCTTTATCATTTTTGCTTACCGTAAAAATGTATTGTCAATCCTCGTGGACAACGATATTGTTTCATTTCGCATCAGTGATGAAGTTGCGCAGAAAATCCAAAATGATCTGGGCGGTGAGGAATTTGATATTGATAATTTAAACTTTATCCAGAAAAGTATTGACAGTGTTGTTGGAGATTACACTTTCTCTATCTTTCAGATGAAAAATGAGCAGGATTATTTTTTAGCTTCTCATGGTATGGCACCGGATGAAATGTCTACAAAATTTTCTGATGTTTTAGAAATCAACTTTCTTGATGAAACAGTCAGAGTTGTGCTTTATCCAAAATTCACAGGATACAGCAGGCTTTATATTTTAGCAGATGCAGCCGTGTCGCTGCTGATATCTTTATTTTTCTACTATCTGATGCTTCTGGAAAAGAAACGGTGCATCCTTCGGCATATTTTTCAAAATATTCAGCAGCGGATGCGGTGGAAGCTGTTTCACAAGCTTTCGATGAAGCTTCTGATAGTAAATCTGTTGGCTGGGGTGTTTGCGTTTGGCATGTTCTTCTTTATGTATGAGAACCGTTACTCGTTTTTTGAATTTATAAGAGCAACTGAAATATCCGAACAGACAAACTATGATGAGATTCATCAGGAAATCACAAAAAAGGCGAAGAATCTTACTTTCTCAAAGAAAAATAAGAAAACCGCGGAAAAAATATTAGATCAATATACATCCAACTATTTTTACTGTTATATTTATGATAATAATGGTGATTATTTTGCCGGTAATTGGAATCGCGTTGGAAGCATTGAACGGCTGTTTACGCGAGGTACGGTCTATGATGTATCGGCTATATATGTACCTGAATATTACATGTACAGTGTGAACTTTTCTGGAGAAACAGGACAGCTGATGATTTATTCTTATCCGCTTATTCCCTATGTGACCCCATACCTTGTCGCAATTGTATTAATTGCAGTATCAATGTATTTAATTCCAGTAATGCGGTTTATGAATCGCAAGGTATTTGAAATCAAACGGCTTCAAAATGATATTCTGGTGTTGGCAAGCGGTGATTTAAGTCATGATATCAATCCGCAGGGGCGTGATGAAATCGCTCAGCTTGGTCAGGATCTGAATCAAATGCGCTTGATTCTGAGTGAAAATATCCGAAGTGAGGAAATGAGCCGTAAGAACAACAGTGAATTAATTACCAGCATGTCACATGATCTTCGTACTCCCCTGACCTCTTTAAAGGCGTATCTCGATATTCTGAAATATCGTAAGTACAAGGATGAAGCGCAGTATGAAAAATGTCTTGATCGGTGTATCCGAAAGGCTGAAGATATTAAAGAGATGAGTGATGCGATGTTTGAATATTCCTTAGTGTTTGAGCCGGATCATCGGGCACAGCTTGAAAACATCACCTTGGAAGAGCTGCTTCCGCTGCTGATTGACCAAATGGAGCAGCTGGAGATGAATCATTATCATATTCAATACCACTCCCCCGATAATACATGTCGGATGGAAATCGATATGCAGATGATGAAGCGTGTATTCAATAATATTTTTTCAAATATTATGAAATATGCGGATCAGGAACAGCCGATAGAAATTGATGTATTATGCCATGAGGAAACCATGGAAATGAGTTTTATCAATCATGTCCGTCAGGATCTCGATAAGGTGGAGCGAAATCATATCGGATTGAAAAGCACAGCGAAAATGATGTCGCTGATGAAGGGCAGGCTTGATATTACGGGTGAGGAACAGACGTTTATCTGTAAATTAACTTTCCCGATCTTATAAAAACGGACCGACAAATCGGTCCTTTTTTAATCGTCTTTTAGTTTTTCACTGCCGTCTTCATTGCCGCGGATAAACCAGTAGTTACTGCCGTCATTGGAAGGTTTTCCGGTAATCGGATTTACTTTCCGGCTAACGATGTTATCACTTGGCTGATACCAAACATTTTCTTTGCCTTGATTCAGTTCATCAAAAGTTTCCTGCCAGATATCCTTTGAGATATTGAAATCAGCTTTCGGGAGTGCTCGGTTATCATCATAACCGCTCCAGATCCCAACTGTATAATTGGGATTGAAGCCGACTACCAAAGCATCCCAATCACTGGTGCCGCTTTTTACCCCTGCCTGAGTATCAGGCTGATTACCGTACATGGTCGGGAAGGTATGAGCAACGTTTTTGTTGTCATAGGTTGCTGTCAGCATCTGATTCAATACGAGTGTCTCGTCACGGTCCAAAAGCCGTTTAGGCTTGCTGTCATGTTGATACAGCGATCTGCCCTGACCATCGGTAATGCTGGAGATAAAGGCCGGTTCTGTATACAATCCTTCCGAAGCGAAGGTATTATAAATTTTACTGAGCTGCAGAATTGACATATTAACGGTTCCAAGCGCCAGCGATGCCTCCGGCTTGGCATCCTTGATCCCAAAGGCATGAAGGGAATCCGCGAGAGTTTCCATGCCTAAGAAAATATGTGTTTTTACAGCGTAGATATTGTCGGATACGGATATTGCGTGAATCATTGATATTTTTTTATAGGGATACTTTTCAGCATAATTTTTTGGCGCGTAAGTATTTTTATCATCGATCTGAAAGGTAGTAGGTTCTGATAAGAAGGTGCTGGACGGAGCGAAGCCCTCTTTCAGAGCAGAGTAGTAAAGCAGCGGTTTGATGGTGGAAGCAACCTGCCGTTTAGAATCAATCGCCCGGTTATACTGTGACAGTGTATAATCCTTTCCGCCTGCCAACGCCATAACATTGCCGGTAAACGGCTGCATGACTACTCCGGATATCTCCAGTTCTGATTTCAGGGATACATGGTTACTGATCGACGTATTCAGGGTTGCCTGAACACTTGGATCATAATACGTATAAACATGAAGCTCCTTGCCTAAGTCAATATCATCACGCTGCTGAAGATCGTGAATGACGGCATCGATATAATACTCATCATTTCCGGCCTTTTCATGATCGGTGTGAACTGCCAGCTGCAGCGGTTCTTTTTCCGCCTGTTGCTTCTCTTTTTCAGTGATGACATCATTATTGACCATCACTTGCAGAATCAGCTGCTGACGCTTGATTGCGTTTTCCTTGGATAGATACGGGGAATAGATTGAAGGACCATTCGGTATTCCTACCAGCATAGCGGTTTCTGCAGTTGTCAATTTCGTCAAAGGTTTATCAAAGAAGTATTTCGCGGCATTGTTGACACCGTATACACCATGTCCGAAGTACAATGTATTAAGATAGCCCTCCAATATCTCTTCTTTGGAATACTGCATCTCCAGCCTGGCCGCATAGAGAAATTCCTCCACTTTCCTTGCCATTGTCTGCTCATTGGTTAGAAAAAGATTTTTGGCATACTGCTGGGTGATGGTACTGCCTCCTTCCAAGATATTGCCGGAAGTGATATTGCGTCCCATCGCCTGCACAATGCGGAGCGGATCAAAGCCTGCGTGATAATAAAAGCGTTTATCTTCAACACTTACAAACGCTTCCTGTACAGATTTTGGAATATCATCAATATTGGTCCAATGCATATTTTTTTTAAAGTTTGTTTCATATAGCACATTACCATTTACATCGTAAATAGTAATGCTTGATCGTTTTTCATGCAGCTCCAGTTTATCCATCCACGCATAGGTATATACCGCAACCAAAAGCGTCATGGCGATAAACAGAAACCAGAGGAAAAGTCTGCCGATTTTCTTCATAGCGTCACCTCGTTCTTATTTTGTTCAATTTATAGAAATTAACACAATTTATTAAAATATATGTATTTATAGTTGCAGTAAAAAAATATTCTGCTATAATGCTCATGATAAGTGGTGATAGGGTGCGTAAAAAGCTGATAGTCACAAGTACAGAACGCAGCAGCAATGTTAGAAATACTCTGTTTAACGGGATTGCAGAAGTTGTCGAAGATGGGGAGAACCGCAAAATCATCTATCGGGAAAGCGACGGCACTACCGAAGTAACATTTACTGCTCATTCCGACTTTGCCCATTTGAGGCGAAGCGGAGAAATGCTTACGCAGCTCCACTTTGATCAGAATACAACGCAGACAGTCGGTTCTGTCACCAATGAATTAGGGTACTTGGAACTGATCATTCAAACACAGACATATATCTGTACCCGGGATGTCATCGCGGTGGAATATGCGGTATTGAATGAAAATGAAGTAATCGAGTCATACCGACTTATATGGAAAATCAAAGATATAAGTGCTTAAATGAAATTTTTCGATTCTTTTTATGAGAACGGCATATGATATAGCGACGGTTTCTCAAAAGCAGAGAATGTTATGTGTAGGAGGAAATCTGATTATGAAAAAACCGATGGTTGATGTAGCATTTGATTTAATGTCTAAAAAGAAAAAACCGGTGACTTTTTTGAAAATTTGGGAAGAAGTATCTCAGGTATCCGGTTTGAATGAACAGCAGGCAGAAGATAATATCGCACAATTTTATACCGATATTTCACTTGATGAACGGTTTGTTCATATGCCGGAAAATAAATGGGATCTGCGTTCCCGTCATAAGTATGAGGAAGTGGTGGTTGATACAAATTCACTTTTGATCGATGAAGAGGAAGACGACACCACTTATACTGAAGAGGAAGAAGTGGCTCCAAAGGAAACAGCCGAAGAATTCTAAAGCCGTGCTAACGGCTTTTTTAGTGGTTAGGAAAAGAGTATTCACCGACATTTGAAAAGTAAGCGCTTAGATGAAAGCTTTTTGTCAGGGATTTCAGATATATTCCAGAATTCAGCTTTTATCGGGTAGAAAATACCCCTCTTACCTTTTCAAACGATGAAAAATGCAGTAAAATAAAAAGGTAAATAGAAGGAGGAATTTGGTTATGGCATTAGTATCAGCTACAGAAATGCTCAAGAAGGCAAGAGCCGGACACTACGCAGTAGGAGCATTCAACATTAACAACATGGAATGGACAAAAGCAATTCTGCTTGCGGCTGAAGAAGCAAAATCACCGGTAATGTTAGGTGTATCAGAAGGTGCAGGCAAATACATGTGCGGTTTCAAGACCGTAACTGCCATGGTAAAAGAAATCCACGATTATCTTGGTATCACGGTACCGGTTGCTCTGCACTTGGATCACGGTTCTTATGATGGAGCGAAGGCATGCATCGAAGCAGGATTTACTTCGGTTATGTTTGACGGATCTCACTATGATTTTGAAGAAAACATGGAAAAATCAAAAGAAATCATTGAATTTGCTCACGCACGCGGAATCTCTGTTGAATGTGAAGTTGGCGGCATCGGCGGTGAAGAAGACGGCGTTACTTCCATGGGTGAAGTTGCAGATCCAAATGAATGTGAAAAAATTGCGGCTCTGGGAGTTGACTTCCTGGCTGCCGGCATTGGCAACATCCACGGTAAATATCCGGCAAACTGGGCTGGACTGAACTTTGATGTATTAGGCAAAATTCAGGAGGTTACCAACGGACTGCCATTGGTACTGCACGGCGGTTCCGGTATTCCTGCTGATCAGATCGCAAAAGCCATTTCATTGGGCGTTTCCAAAATCAATGTAAATACAGAGCTGCAGCTTGAATTTGCGGCGGCTACCCGTAAATACATCGAAGCTGGAAAGGATAACGAAGGCAAAGGATACGATCCTCGTAAACTGCTGGCACCGGGTGCTGAAGCAATCAAAGCCAAAGTTATTGCGATGATGACAGAATTTGGTTCTAAAGATAAAGCTTAATTGAAAGTAGGTATGAAAAGCAGAATGCAGCTTGCTGTAAGCTGCTTTTTTCATGTTTAAGAGACGCAACATAAATTATCAATAAATAGAATATATATAAATATATAAAATAAATTAAGATTCTTTGTAGACGTAAATTATATTTATTTGTTATGATAATAACACGTGAAAATTCTGAGAAAGGAGGCAAATAATGAATCGTTCGTTACGCAGCGAAGCAGCGGCTTCCTATCAATCAATGAATCATCAGTGGCTGAAGTTTCACTATCGGATACTTCAGTTAAGCGTGATTGTCAGTGTTTTAGCGGAAATTGCGGTCTATATCATAGCGCGGCTTGGTCATTTCATCAGCGGCAGTGATCTGCATTACTGGCTTACCTATATTTTGATACCCGGTTTGATCGGTTTGATTCTGATTCATATCGGACGTACCGTGGTTCTCCATAAGAAACTGTCTGTCCGTCAAAAAGAATATTGTATGTCCTTTCTGTTTGTGCTGATAACCTTTAATTTGTCCTTTGTCCACAGCAGCTATGTAACGATTTTATTTGTATCCATCGTACCACTTTTGATGACGGTCATTTACGAACAGAAACGGCTTACCAGCGTAACGGCAGTATTCGGAATACTCCTTCAAATCATCAGTGCATTGGGGATCATGCTTCATGGAGATACCTTCACTTCCCTATACCTAATAAATCTTGTAATTATCATATTATGTACCTGCGCGTCCTGGGCTGTTGCCATAGCGATGATTCAGTTTGCTCGCATGAAGAAACAGATTATAATCAATCAGGATGTGGAACGAAAGATTCTTCGGCAGCGGATTCATTTGGATGAGCTGACCGGGGTTGGCAGCCGGCAGGCGATGCTTCAGCATTTGGAGATGCTGGCAAATGAACAGGAACAAGATTTCTTTATCGCGATGATCGACATTGATGAATTTAAGCATATCAATGATTGTTATGGACATCTGTATGGTGATCGTGTGCTTCATTGCTTTGGAGAATGTATGTGCGGTTTAGGAAAAACCTGTTATCCTTATCGGTTTGGCGGGGATGAGTTCTGTGTGCTGTTTATGGAATCTCACGCGGAAAGTGTGCGTCAGCTGCTGCAGCGGCTTCAAAAGGATTTCAGCCGGATGATGTGCAAAATAAACGATAATAGCTCGATTACCTTTAGCGCCGGATTTGCGAAACGGGAGTCGGATCAATCCATGATGGAGATCATCCATTTTGCGGATGTAGCGCTCTATGAATCAAAGAAACGCAGCCGCAGCGCGATCACTTTGTATGAAGGTAGGGCTGAATCGTTTTAGAAGTAATGGAAATGTGTTATTTTAAAGGGTCTAATTGATAATAAGACAAAAAACGTATATAATGAAAGCAATGTGAAAGGGATATAAGAGGTACGAGAATGAGAGACTTATTTGCACTGCTTTGCGTTCAGTTCGCAAAGCGAAATACGGCAAAACGGAAAGAGCGTTTCCTGGCATGGCTGGCCCATAGTGCACAGGATTTGGGATTTGAAGTTCACATCGACGAAAAGAAAAAGGGCAAGCTTGCTTCCCGTAATCTGCTGGTCGGTAATTTCACTAAATGTGAGAATATCGTCGTTACCGGATATGACACGCCGAGCAAGGTGATGATGCCCGGTTATACGTATTATCCGTTCAACTTCAAAAAAGATCATAAGCAGGAGATGATCGCACTGGCGATTCAGATGGCTTCTTCCATTTTTGTTATTTTCCTGTTTTATCTGCTGGTACGAGGTTTTAATGACTACAACATCTGGATGAAAGTCGCAGCGGTCATCGTCGGCGTAGCAATGATCATCGCCAGTTTCTTTTTGGGGAAGGGAATGGCGAATAAGTATAACTTTAATAAGAATACGTCGGCATTGTGTGTTGCGATTACATTGATGCAGGAAGCAGCTGCCGCTAAGGATAACCGCACGGCATTTATCTTCTGTGACAACGTGTCCGCATCCTTCTATGGCTATGCGCAAATTGCTGAGAATATGGAAAAAAAGCTGAAAGGCAAAAATATGATTATCATGGATTGTATCGCATCTGACGGCGATGTATTTATCGCACATAAAAAGGCCGATAAACAGCTTGCTGAAGGGCTTCAGAAGTATCTGCCGAAAAGTCGGCTGCTGGAGCGCCCTACCGATGTTCCGGGATGCATGCAATGGTTCAATAATCTGATGTATGTAACTAGCGGCACCGCGGATGAGCAACATGAAGTCAAGATTAAGAATACCCGCAGCCGCAAGGATGGCAAGCTGGAGATGGATCGATTGGAAGCGATTCACGATATGCTTGTCAAGTATCTAAAAATTGAAGCAGTAAAAAAATAAACCGTCGCTGACGGTTTTTTCATAAAGATAATTGATACTCTTTCTGAAACTTTTGAAAGAAATCATAGTATTCATAAAATTTATTTTCGTTATCAATCTCGTCACAGGGCTCTAGCCAAGTTTTATTTGTGATATCATACGCACAAACAGTACCGTCTGTGTAAGTTTCCTTCACTATTATTTGGTTAGCCCATTCCAGCGTAATCACACTGGACTCGTATTTAAAATCCATCTGCTTTTTCTTCAAATTAATACTCATCGTATTCGGGATCGGTGATTCGTCTTCATTATCTGTTTTAAAATGAATCTGATATTCATCTTTGCTTCTTTTAAAGCCAATGCGTTCAAGTTTTTGTTCGTCGGTCAATGATGCCACCTTGTCTAAATAAGCGCGTAGTTCATGTTTTGCGAACATATAAAATTGCTTTTCCGTAAGATTCAGTTTTTTTAGGGTGTTTTTATATTGCTTCTTCAATTTCTTTAGTGCTGCTAAATCATGATCATAACAAAAATTTCCGGTTTCTTGTTTACGGAAATTGTATATACAGCCCGATAAACCATTCGCATATCCTTTGTTGGTGGAAGGAGAATAAAGCACATTCCCCTTGATTACACCCATAACTCTTTTTGAATTATAAAACAATTCCATATTCTCAGATTCAAAGGATAAAATATCAATATCCTTTTCTCGATCTCGATGATATACCATTTTGAATCCCTCTGCCTTGAATTTTCGCTTGATTTCAGGGTATGCCATCGTATTGTTAGAGGCACATCCGGCAGTTAAAAAACAGAGAATAAGCAATATTATTATTTTTTTCATATTTATTCCTCTGGTATGATCATAGCATAAAGAAAGAAAAAGCGGAATCCCCAGAAAGGATCCGCTTCTCACAGCCTCTCGGCCGTTTTGGAATACATGTTCATGACTCTCTCATAGTTGTGAATATGTAATACCATTTCCATTATATGAAAGCGTTTCAATGAAGTCAATTATCATTTTGAAAAGATGCAAAAAAGTTTCTATGTGAGTTTCCAAAGAAAAGGTGCTATACTGATACATGCATTGGAGGGTATGATTATGGATATAAAAAGAAACAGTAAATGCTGGTGCGGCAGTGGATTGAAATATAAAAACTGTCATGAAGCATTTGATGAAAAATATGAAATGTATCGCGCTAAAGGTAATAAAATGCCACCTAAGGAATTGATCAAAAGCAAACAGGATATTCAGGGTATCAAGAAAAGTGCGGTCATTAACGATGGGGTGCTTGACCTGGTAGCTTCTAAAATTCATGCGGGCATGAGCACCGAAGACATTGATAAACTGGTTTATGACTATACGGTAGGACATGGGGCTATTCCGGCGCCATTAAACTACGGCGGCTTTCCTAAGAGTGTGTGTACATCAGTCAATGATGAAGTATGTCACGGTATTCCGGATGCGTCTGTCATCTTAGAAGAAGGGGATATTGTCAATGTGGATGTATCAACTATATTTCATGGTTATTACAGCGATGCTTCACGAATGTTTATGATCGGTGAAGTTAGCGAAGAAGCAAAAAAGCTGGTTGAGGTAACCAAATCGTGTTTGGAAATCGGTATTCAGGCAATTAAGCCATGGGGGTATCTCGGCGATATCGGCGCGGCCATCCATACCCATGCGAAAAAGTATGGATACAGCGTGGTGCGTGATTTTGCCGGTCACGGCGTGGGTAATGAGTTCCATGAAGATCCGATCGTTTCTCATGTAGGTGTTGCGGGCACCGGTATGATGTTGGTGCCGGGTATGGTGATTACCGTAGAGCCGATGATCAATATCGGTGGTTATGAGTTATTTGTCGATGCGGATAACGGCTGGACCGCTTATACGGAGGATGGTTCTTTATCCGCACAGTGGGAACATACCGTTTTGATTACCGAACACGGGGTCGAGATACTTGCAAAATAAGACAAAAATATTCTTCAACTGTCGGAATTTGTATAAAACAGAAATTTGTAATGCCTTACATATTCAATATGCTTTGGATATCCAATGAAAAATCTGTGAAAGTAAAGGATCCATGGTATAATATGAATAAGAAGGTGAGGTAAAAACATGGAAAAGTTTACAGTTGAGGAATATGAAAATCGTCTACAGGCCGAAAAGGTCGAAGCCCATAATAAACAATGGCTCTACATTGAAGTCAATGCGAAAGACTTCATGGAAGCATCCGAGCCTGGGGTGAAAAATTTACAGTCCTGCTGTAAAGCCATGCTGAATCAAATGCTGGAGGGGGACGGCTTTATCGTTGAACCAAAAAATAAAAGCAAATGTGCAGCGGCACTGACAATTCGTTATTATGTTGATAATTTGAGTCCGGAACGCCGAAAGTACAGTGAAGCAATGCAGGCATAAATCCACGAAAGTGGATTTTTTAAAACAGCGATGATTGATGTGCTATGATCATTTAGGAAAAAGAGGATAGTTATGAGAAAGAAAAAAATTCTGCGAAATTGGAAACAAATTGTATGTTTGGTATGTATTTGTTTCCTGCTGTCAGCTGAATTAATAAAAGCAGAAGATTACAGTGATGAATATCGATCTTATGATGGTCAAACGAGCTTTCAGTCAGAAAAAATGGCCATGGCACTTATCATTATTCTGCCGATCGGCGCCGGCATGTTTATTTATTTCAGTCAGAATCGTGACAAGGAAACGGATGATGTGCCGATATTAACGGTAATAAAAACCGATGATAATAGTATTGTATCCGAAATACAAAGCGTTGATCCTTCTTTTTTTGAAGAAGAGTTTAAGCAATTCGCCGCAAAACGGATTCTTCGGCTTCAAAAAGCATTGAGTGAAAAAGATTTTAATACGCTGAAGTATCTGAATACGGAGCTGCAGTATCTCAGTCAAAAAGAGCTGCTGGAAAATATGCAGGATCGCACCGTCTATATGGAGTTTCAAAAAATGAATGGCATGACGATTGATGGATTTCATCGCAGTCTGGGATATGATACGATTACGCTGATCTGCTATATGAGTTTGATCGAGTATACGAAGAATGCGGAAGGTACTGTCATCAGCGGGTCAACCAGCAGGCAGATCAACATACCTACGAAGTTGAATTTCTGCGTCCCTTGGGAAAACCTTTGGCAGGGTTGGAAAACTGTCCAAACTGCGGAGCGCCCTTGAATATCGATGAAGCGGGAAAATGTGCCTATTGTCATACCACCTTGGTAAAAAAGCACCTTGATTGGATGATAAATCGTTATGAAATACGATAAGTGAGAAAGTAGTAACAAAAAAATCACAAGTTTATACATTATCATGATATAGGGATGTGTGAGATTACCGTTACTCAAAAACGCAGAAAAGAGTGATGATTACTCCGACCACGATGTAAAGAAAGCAAAGCCTTATGTTTTAGACTCATGAGGCGTGGTCTCCCTAACCTACCCGTTAAAGATACTTCGGTATCTTTTTTTCTGGCTTCATTTACGGTACAATAGATACACAAAAGGGAGGTGAAGCAATGGAAATTTTGCTGTGTGACGATGATGAGCTTTTTTTATCGCGGCTTCAAACCCTTGTCACTGAATATTTTGGACGTATTGATCATCAGACAAATGTATATACCCTGCTGGGAGGCAAAGGATATGAGAAAGCGTTAACGGAACATTTCTATCATTACCTATTTCTGGACATCGACATGCCGATCCACGGGTATACGATTGCCGAGTTTGCGCAGAAGAACAGTGAGAAAACCCGAATCATATTTATTACCAGTCACAGCAACCTCGTCTTTGACACCTTCCATTTTTCACCATACTATTTTATCCGCAAGGAATGTCTCGACGAAGATTTAACCAAGCTTATTGAGAAGGTTCATAAATCCATCGTGAGCAGTGAAGCGGTCTATACCTTTTTGAAGCCAACCAAAGTGCTGCGGGTCAACATCAATGAGATCATGTTCATCGAAAGCTACCGCAATTACATCACCATTCGTACCGAGAAAGCAAAGTATCAGGATCGTAATACGATTCAAGCGGTAATGGAAGATCCGAAGTTCCGTCGATTTTTAGTGCCGATCAAAGGCATGATGGTCAATTATGACTACGTTGACAATATTTATCATGATGAATTAACACTGAAAAATCATAATGTCTTTCACATCAGCCGAACGCGGAAAACGGAGCTGATGAAGAAGTATATGATGCTTCTGGGTGAAGAAGATGAATGAGCTGGAAAGTCTGATTATCGCCCTTTGTTTTCCGATTGTGGAAAATATCATCGTGGTCGAGTTTCTATACCGTTATTATGAGCATCGCGACCTGGCACAACAAATGATTGTCACGGCGGTATTGGCGGTGGAACAGATTTTTGTCGATCAGCTGCTGGGATACAGCGGATTTTTCTCAGTAATCCCGATTCTGACGCTGTTTGTGGTTACTGTTGTAAATCTGCATATACCGATCAAGCAGGCCATCGCGGCAGTGCTCTTGCCGTTTGTTTTGGTAGCGATCATGAATACCGGCGTGCTGGTCACCGCTTCATGGCTGACTCAGACCAATCTGGAGATCATCACCAAATATCCGAATTTTTTACAGGCCATTGGTATCTTCTGTATATCCAAGACGTTATTGATTATCTGTATGGCAATCGTTATCAGCCGCCACCGGCATCAGCGCCTCAGTATCTGGTTTTCTCAAGGACGCGGTTATTTCATCCTGCCCCTTTTGAGTATTTTGATAACCGTATTCATCCTGTCGATGTTTATGGAAAATCCGGTTCAGGGACCAACCTTTTTGGTTGCCGGCGGCATTATCGTCTCATTGATCTTTCTGAATGTCGTATTCTATTATTATATGCGAAAGTTTTTCGAAGAACAGCAGGCGAATCAGAAGCTGATGTTTAACCAGAAAAAGTATGAGCTCCAAGTTGAGAACAGTCGGGAAATTAATGATCATATACAGGAAATTCGGATGTTTCGTCACGAGTATAAACGGATTTTAATGGTTATTAATCAGTATGTGAAAAATGGTCAAAAGGAAGAAATTGAAAAGCTGATTCAGGAAAATCTGACTGATCTTGAGTATATACCGGCAATGATTCAGACCAATAACAGTATTTTGAATTTTGTCATCAATCACAAGCTGGAGGAAGCCGCCAAACGCCATATCGATTGTAAGCTGGTGGTACAAACCGCTTTGATGTATATCGCTGATTCTGATCTTTCCTCGCTCTTCGGCAATCTTTTGGATAATGCAATCGAAGCGGCGGAAAAAACCGAGGAAAAATATATCAAGCTGACGATCACGCAGAAAAAACAGATGGATATCATTTATCTGCGAAACAGTATTCATGAAAGTGTCATTCATGTGATTGAGAAGATGCAGACAACGAAGCCGGATAAAGAACTGCACGGCATAGGCATTAAAAAAATCAAAGAAGTTGTGGAACGCTACGGCGGTGAAATTTATTATTATGAAGAAGGAATGCGGCTGGTTGCGCAAATAGCCTTTCACCGCGACAGTGATGACGAAGAAGATGAGGGGCGAGGAATTTAATACAACTCGTCCCTAAAAATGACATCTTGTCCCTAACCGGTTGAAACATCTTCAAATATTTCGTATAAACAGGTTAGATAATTTCAAGCAGAAATTATCTAGTGGGCTGAAACAGTGATATCCGTTAATTCTGTCTAATTTCCCTTTCATAACATAATTAAAAAACACAACGGACACTGCTTCAAAAACGCATACTGAAAGCTCAATGTGGAGGGCCTTCAGATATGCACGTCAGATAGGATCGTTCATCTTGTACGACATCTTGTCTAAATCCTCTGTAATCCATCATCTTATAAAATTTTAACCCTTTAAAAAAGACTCCAACTACCCCTTGGAGTCTTTTTTATGGCAGAGCTTTGTAAATTTGGAATTGTCATTGTAAAAGTGATTACAATCAAGTAAAATAAGTACGTACAGAATCCTTGTATAAGGTCATAATCGGTTGACACGTTTCTACTCACCGACCGTAAATCGGTGAACTACAAGGGATTTTTGCGGTTAAGTACGTGAAATATCCTTTTTGACTTTCACGTTTTTTTATTTTCATAGCAGGAGGTAATTATGAAAGTATTGGTAATCGGTAAAGGCGGGCGCGAGCATGCGATTGCGCATGCGGCCTATCGCAGTCCCCAAGTGGATCAGGTGTATGCAGCACCCGGCAATGTTGGCATGGAGAATATTGCACGATGTGTAGCGATCAGCGACAGTGACATCGCAGGTCTGGTTGCGTTTGCGAAAAAAGAAGCGATCGATTTGACGATCGTAGGACCGGAATCATCACTGTCACTTGGCGTTGTGGATGCGTTTACGGAGGCGGGACTGCTTGCTTTCGGCCCGACCAAGGATGCGGCGCAGGTGGAGTCAAGCAAAGATTTCGCTAAAAAAATCATGATGAAATATCAGATTCCGACAGCAGCTTATCAAACTTTCCGTGATTATGACTGCGCTTATGCCTATGTTATGGCGCAGGGTGCTCCGATCGTTATCAAAGAGGATGGGTTGAAAGCCGGCAAGGGCGTAACCGTAGCAAAGACGATCGAAGAGGCTGAGGAAGCACTGAAAATTGCCTTTGAGATTCCCAATAATCAGGTGGTTATCGAAGAATGTTTGGTAGGCTTTGAATTTTCTTTGATCTGTTTTGTCAATGGTACGACGGTGATTCCGATGGAAATAGCCCAGGATCATAAATGTGCCTATGATGGAGATACCGGGCCTAATACCGGCGGTATGGGCGTCTATTCACCGGTGAAGCGCATCACGCCTGCTATTATTGAGGATACCATGAATCAGGTAATGCGTCCGATGGCCGAAGCGATGGTCGAGGAAGGTCACAGCTTTACGGGGTTCTTATACGGCGGTTTAATGCTTACCGATGACGGTGTAAAAACGATTGAATTTAACGCACGTTTTGGTGATCCGGAAGCAGAGGTCATCCTGCCGCGCTTGAAAACTGATTTTATTTCGATTATTCAGGCCGTTATGAATCATCAGGAAATCACGTTGGAATGGGATGATCAGGTAACTCTGGGAGTGGTAATGGCCAGTACGAATTATCCGGCATCCTCCACCAAAGGTGCCCTGATCGAAGGAGTAGAGAATGTTGACAGCATGGTTTACTACATGGGAGCGAAGCGTCATAATGCTCAGCTGGTGACAGACGGCGGCCGTGTGCTCATTGTGGTGGCAAAGGCGGATACCTTAGCGGCAGCTTATGAGAAGGCCTATGAGGATGTTCATAAGATACATTGTAAACATTTATTTTACCGAAATGATATCGGTAAGAAAGATATGGAGTAGGAGGCATTTATGATCGATCGTTATGCAAGAAAAGAAATGCAGGCTATATGGAGTGAGGAAAATCGTTTTCAGGCTTGGCTGAAAGTAGAGTTGCTGGCATGTGAAGCATGGTCCATGCTCGGCGAGATTCCCAAAGAAGATGTGAAAAAATTGTGGGAGCGCGCCGACTTTGACATCGACCGAATTTATGAAATTGAGCAGGAAACACATCACGATGTAGTGGCATTTACCAGAGCTGTTTCAGAAACACTGGGCGAAGAAAAGAAATGGGTGCATTTCGGCTTAACCAGTACCGATGTGGTAGATACCGCTTACGGCTAT
The DNA here is from genome assembly GCF_009831105.1 of Copranaerobaculum intestinale. Lineage (GTDB taxonomy): Bacteria > Bacillota_I > Bacilli_A > Erysipelotrichales > Erysipelotrichaceae > Copranaerobaculum > Copranaerobaculum intestinale. The sequence goes on from NZ_WUUQ01000001.1 coordinate 415,392, forward strand.
TTATACAAACAGGCGAATGAACTGTTATTGAAAGATTTAAAGCGATTTATCGAAATTTTGAAGAAACAGGCACTCCGTTATAAAGATACGATCATGATGGGGCGCACCCATGGTGTACATGCGGAAATTACGACCTTCGGCTTGAAATTTGCCTTATGGTATGATGAGATGCAGCGTAATCTGCATCGGTTCAAAGAAGCCGCATCGGTGATCGAGGCGGGAAAGATTTCCGGCGCAGTCGGTACCTTTGCGAATACACCTCCATATGTCCAGGATTATGTATGTGAGAAGCTAGGAATCACCAGTTCGAATATATCGACGCAGACGCTGCAGCGTGACCGTCATGCACAGTATTTTTCCACACTGGCACTGATTGCGACCTCGATTGAAAAGATGGCAACCGAAATCCGCCATTTACAGCGTACCGAAGTACGGGAGGTAGAAGAACGTTTCCGCAAGGGGCAAAAAGGTTCCAGCGCGATGCCGCATAAACGCAATCCGATCGGGTCGGAAAATATGTGCGGATGTGCCCGGGTGATGCGCGGGTATATGATGACCAGCTATGAGGATGTGGCGCTGTGGCATGAGCGGGATATTTCTCACTCCAGTGCGGAACGGATCATCGCACCGGATGCGACTGAGCTGTTGGATTACATGTTGAACCGTTTTGCCAACATCCTGGAGAATTTAACTGTTTTTGAGGATAACATGCTGGCAAATGTTTATAAAACCTATGGGGTGATTTTCTCTCAGCGCTTTATGCTGAAGCTGATCGAAAAAGGCTTGTCACGTGAGGAAGCATACGATTTGGTACAGCCGAATGCGATTCGTTCGTGGGAAGAAAAAACTGATTTTAAAGGTCTTATGGAAGCGAACGAGACAGTCCGCGCCAAGTTAACTCAAGAAGAAATAGACGACTGTTTTAATCCAATGCATCATGTGAAAAATGTCGATGAAATATTTCATCGCGTTCATATATTATAGGAGGAACAGGCTATGTATAAGACCGATTTAGAAATCGCTCAGGCATGTAAAATGCAAAACATCAGTGAAGTCGCAAAACGAATCGAGATTGAGGAAGATGATCTTGAACATTATGGAAAATACAAGGCAAAGCTGTCTTTGGATATTTTAAAGAAGCGTGAATCACAGCCGGATGGAAAACTGATTCTGGTGACGGCAATCAATCCGACCAAAGCCGGTGAAGGGAAGTCCACTACAACGGTGGGACTTGGCGACGCTTTAAACCGGATCAATAAGAAAACCGTGATCGCGCTGCGGGAGCCTTCTTTGGGTCCGGTGTTTGGACTGAAAGGCGGTGCTGCCGGAGGCGGTTATGCACAGGTTGTGCCAATGGAAGATTTGAATTTGCACTTCACCGGAGATATGCATGCGATCACAACCGCTAATAATTTAATTTCCGCTTGTATTGACAATCACATCCATCAGGGAAATGAGCTTCAGATCGATCTGGAAAAGATCACATGGAAACGTTGCCTGGATATGAATGATCGGGCGCTGCGCCAGATTGAAGTCGGTTTAGGACCGAAAAGCAATGGCGTAGAACGCAAAGATGGATTCAATATTACAGTTGCCAGTGAAGTCATGGCGGTGCTTTGTTTATCCACCTCTTTGATGGATTTAAAACAGCGCTTGGGCAGTATGCTGATCGCTTATAATACTGCAGGGGAACCTCTGTATGTACGCGATCTGAAAATTGAGGGTGCGTTGGCCATGGTCATGAAGGATGCGGTGAAGCCAAACTTGGTACAAACGCTGGAGCATAATCCGGTCATTGTACACGGCGGTCCATTTGCGAACATCGCCCATGGATGCAATTCGATTCTTGCGACAAAGACCGCATTGAAGCTTGGTGATTATGTTGTTACCGAAGCTGGGTTCGGTGCCGATTTAGGCGCTGAGAAATTTCTGGATATCAAATGCCGGTTTGCCGGTCTGAAACCTAATGCAGTTGTAATCGTAGCGACGATAAGAGCCTTGAAACAGCATGGCGGTGTAGCATTTGATGATCTGAAACAGGAAAATGTAGAAGCGATGCTGAATGGCTGTGCTAACCTTGCGAAGCACATTGATACGGTAAAGCATTTCGGACTGCCTTATGTTGTCGCAATCAATGAATTTGTCAGTGATACCGCGGCTGAGGTGATGGCACTGGAAAACTGGTGTGAAGAAAATCATCATCCGATGGCACTTTCTCAGGTTTGGGAAAAAGGCGGAGCCGGCGGTATTGCCCTGGCTGAGAAAATTGTTGAGGTTTGTGAGCAGCCGAATCAATATCATCCAATCTATGAAGTGGAAGCTTCGATCGAAGATAAAATTGCGGTAATTGCGAAAACTTGTTATGGGGCGGCTCATGTTGAATACAGTGAGCTTGCGAAAGCACAGATTGCCACATATAACCGACTAGGGTGGAATAAAACACCGATTTGCATGGCAAAGACACCAACCTCCCTGACTGATCAGGATAAGATTTACGGAGCGCCTAAGGATTTCACAATCACGGTGAGAGAATTCCGGCCATCGCTGGGAGCCGGCTTCATCGTAGCACTGACGGGCAATGTTTTGACAATGCCGGGATTGCCGAAGGCACCGGCTGCGCTTAAGATGGATATTGATGAGGCAGGGAATATCAAAGGATTATTCTAAGAAGCGGTTTTTCGCTTCTTTTTTAGATAAAAAATATATGATATTATGAAGAAGTAATTGGTGAATGTTCAAGCATAAGGAAGAACAGATACAGATATCGATTACGAGAATCGAGAAGTGATGAACAGCAGTATGCAGTGAACGAAGGATACTAAGGTACTGGATATCCGCTATTATGAGTGCTGGAATCATGAAAACCATGTAGAAGTATAAAAGGAGAAACACGATGGATTATATACAAGGAAATAAGGAGGCTTGGGAAGAGGCCTTTGAACATCGTCACGAGGGTTGGGGTGAAGAAAATGCGCAGCGTTTATTAACCGAAGAACTGCCGTTCTTTCAGAATGACATGATAACTGAATTGAAAAAGCTGGAATTTAAAAATAAAACCGTTGCCCAGTTCTGTTGTAACAACGGCCGGGAGCTTTTGTCGCTGATGCAGCTTGGAGTGAAGCAGGGATATGGATTTGATATTGCGGAAAATATCATTCAGCAGGCGCGTGATACAGCTGACCAGGCAGGTATCAAAAATTGTGAATTTCAGGCATGTAGTATTTTGGATATTCCAGAAGCTTATCATAATAAATTTGATTATGTTTTATTTACGATCGGTGCGATTACCTGGTTTGAGGATTTGAATCTGCTGTTTGAAAAAACAGCGAAATGTTTGAAGCCGGGTGGATTGCTGATAATTCATGATTTTCATCCGATCATGAATAGCTTGCCGATGCCGGGTGAACCTGAATTTGATCAAAATCATCTGGACCGTTTTGTATACTCGTATTTTCGTAAGGAGCCTTGGATTGAAAATGAAGGGATGGGCTATATGTCAAAGACGTACACATCCAAGACGTTCATCAGCTTTACACACACGATGTCTGCGATCATGAATGCTGTCAGCGATGTAGGTATGTATGTAACAAAGCTGAATGAATATGACTATGATATAGGTTTAACTGATGTATATGACGGATGCGGCTTACCGCTGTCCTATCTGCTGTTTGCGAAAAAAGCATAAGTAAATGTAATCAAAAACTCTGTACGCTGCACGCGGCAGAGTTTTTCTTTTGGATCAAAGAAAGGAGAAGCAAGTGTTCTCAATTACCTATCTTGAAGCGATCGTACGCGGGGACGGAACCGGTTTTGCTTAAAGCTAATGTGAAAAAAATAAAAATTAACAGAAACCTCTTTACAATAAAACAATGTTATGTTATATAATATACATGAAGAACAAAACATTGTTCTATAAAGGAGAAAGATCATATGAAAAAAGGAAATACTGCCAAGTCGGCAGAACATGTATATAACACAAAAAAGCTTCATGATCAGATTTGGAAAGAACAGCTGCATTATTCTCATGGACTTAGCACGCTGTACCTTCCTCGATAGGTGAGCAATATGCAATATTACATTTACCGTCATAAGCTGCCCTTATTGATCAGCAGTTTGTGCTACCTTGTATCTGCCGGGCTGGAAGTTTTATTTGCCTTTTATTTAGGTGACATGATCGACTATATATTAAAAGGACAGGAAGCTAATTTGTACTGGGCCTCCCTGCAGGTAGTGCTGGCAGTTGTCGGTACCCTGCTTACACTGATCATCGCTACCTATACGAAACGTGTGTTTGTGGAGAAAGTGATGACTCATGTGAAGAAAGATATAGCCGCTAAGCTCTTTCGTGTTCCATATGCGGCCTTTGAAGCAGAAGATAATGCTTACTATTTGAATCTCTTGTCTAATGATATGAATCTTTTGGATGATGAGTACTTGAAATATATGACGATGATTGCGATGCATGCTTCACAGTTTATTTTAGCCTTAGGGGCACTGCTTTCTATTAATGTATTTTTAACGATTTGCTTTGCCCTGCTTCTGCTTCTTCCGATCTCTGTTCCAATGTTATTCTCAAAGCGGCTTCAGCGTAATAAAGAACATTTGAGTGAAGATAATGAAGCTTATACATTTTGTGTAAAGGAAATGATTGAAGGCTATGAATGTATCCGTACCAATAATATTGCGGCAAAATTTTTAAACCGCTTTGATCGTGATACCAAACAGCGAGAAGCGAGCCGACGTCGTTCAACTGCGCTGGAAATGAACAGCTTTAATACTTCCGGAATGCTGGGCGCCATATCCCAATGTCTTTGCTTTCTGATTGGGGGTCTCTTGGTTATCCGCGGCGAGCTGACAGCGGGTATGCTGATGACAGCCGTTCAGCTGCTGAATTATGTAGTAAATCCGATTGCCAGCTTTTCCGAAATACTCACTTATATGAAAGGTGCAAAACCGATCATTGATAAAGTACAGACGTTCCTGCATCAAAATGAGGAGCGTGAAGACAAGCAGCAGTCTCTGGATCTGGCCGATGAATGGAATCTCTCTTATCAAAATGTGTCTTTCGGATATACCGAACGGCCGGTCATTGAAAACTTTAGTGATACCTTCAGTGCCGGTCAGAAATATGCCATCATCGGCACCAGCGGCTGCGGTAAATCAACCGTTACTCGTCTGCTGATGCAGTATTATCAAGATTATCAAGGAACCATTCAAATCGGTCATCAGTCAGCTTCCAGAATTCGTAAGCAGGATATCTATGATCTGATTTCAGTTGTTCACCAGAATACCTTTATTTTCAATGACACAATTTTAAACAATATCACAATGTACCGTGATTATGATGAACAGCTGGTACAGAGCGTGATTGATAAAGTAAATTTGACAGAACTCATGAAGGCCCATGGCAATGAACCGATCGGGGATTTCGGACGAAGCATTTCCGGAGGTGAAAAGCAGCGCATTGCGATTGCCCGCGCCTTACTGAAGCAGTCCAGAGTGATTATCTTTGATGAAGCATGTGCTTCTCTTGATCCCAATAATGCACATATGATCAATGATCTAATCTTCTCATTGCAGGATATTCTGTGTATTGTGGTAACCCATGACTGGACACCGGCATTCCTTGAGCGTTTCCATCGAGTGATAAAGATGGATCAGGCTTGTCAGTCCATTGCGTAAAGAGAAAGCGGCGCTGCCGCTTTTTTTATGCGGAGGCAGACAGAAAGCAGAACTTTGTAGTATAATGATAAACAGGAGCGTGGTAGTGTGCCGAAAATTATGAAGTGTCCGTCCTGCGGATCAGATATCAAAGCTTCTTTTGTCAAAGGCGCAGTCCATCTTCGCTGTAAAAACTGTGAAGCAAAGTATGAAATGACCCAGAGCAGTGTGAAAAAGCATATGGCTGTACCGCTGCTTTCGGTAGGAATCAGCGTTGCTCTCAGCATGCAGATCTTTCCCCGTGATAATATCGATTTGAAATTTTTGTTTATCGTTGGTCTGTCCTTTCTGCTGGCGATGATCGCGGATTGTCTGCTGGTACGGTTTGGTATCATCACATATGAAAAAGAGAATTGAGGTGCTTTATGGAAAATTCAGGAATTGATAACTATACATGGAAAGAGATTCTGACGATCTTCTTTAAACAGCGTTCTCGTCATTATGAAAAAGAGGGACGCTATTTTATCTCAAGAGTAACTTATAAAGATATCGGAAAACGTTTTGTCAGTGTACTGATCGACTGTTCCGTGATGTTTTTTCCGATCTATCTGTGGCTGATTGTCGTTTTATTGATTTTTTCTGATATTCTTCCGGCTTCCCTTTTGCCGGTCGTACAGATTATCGAGCTGGGTCTGATGATTGTATCCCTGCTGTTTTTCTATCCGCTGATGGTGGTGAAAATGAACGGTGAATCACTTGGTCGATATATGTGTAATTTTAAAATTGTGCGTAGAGATGGTCATGAAGCCAGCGGTAAAGTCCTCTATCTGCGTGAGGCAATCGGTAAAGGCCTTCCGATCTTTGTTTTGAGTATACTGCTGGGAGCGCTTGGTGTGTTCATCTGGCCTGCAGTTAATCTGCTGGTTATGCTGGTCGATCCCAATCATCGCAGCCTGGCTGATTTTTTCTTGGGAACACGTCCGGTTGTCTTGCTGGAGGTTCCCGCAAATGCGAAGATCAAGCAGGTAAAGGAAGCGATCAGACAGCCGGAGTCGCTGCTGAAAAAGAGCGTCAACAAAGTGGATCTCCACATGCATACTACCTTTAGTGATGACGGCGAATTCAATGTTGAGGAAATTTTTCAGTTGGCAAAGCGCCGTGGTGTAGAAACGATATCGATCACCGATCACAATAGCGCTAAGGCAAATGTGATTGCGGAGCGAATGTCAAAATTATATGATATTCGTTATATACCTGGAATTGAAATCGACTGTGTGTACCATGGCAGGAATATGCATATGCTGGGCTACTACATTGATTATAAGAGTGAAATGTTTGCCAAGATCGAAAATCAGAATCTGAAACGCGAACGTGATGCAAGTATGAAGCGAGTCATGAACTTTGAAGAATACACCGGTATGAAGATCGATGTCGATGCTCTGCTGGCGAACAACCGTTTCCAGACCATTGCCGGCGAACAAATTGCCGAACAGGCAATGAACAACCCAAAATATCGAAACAACCCGTTATTTGATCCATATTTGCACGGAGATCGAAGTGACATGCCTTATGTAAATTTCTATTGGGATTATTTCTCGCAAGGTAAGCCGTGCTATGTTCCGATCCAGTATCCGGATGTGAAAGTAATTATGCAGATGATCAAGGTGACTGGAGGATTATCAGTCATTGCTCATCCTTACTGTAACTTCAAGGATGATATTTCGGTTATCGAGGATTTGTTAGAGCTTGGGGCAGATGGTGTAGAGGTATTCAGTTCTTATCATACCAATCGTCAGATGTCCGAGCTGCTTCAAATTGCCCGGCGGCATGATGCTTATATAACTGCCGGAAGTGATTTCCATGGCAAGGTAAAGCCAAAAATTCAGATCGGTGATACCGGATGTCCGATCGACGGTGAAAAAATCTTGAACCGTTTTCTGCAATTTAAAGAAAAATAATATTAAAAAACTGTGTAAGCGATAGACCTGTTGTCTTTTAACAAGGACGCTATCGAACCTGCACAGTTTTTTATTTTCTAACCATCATATCATTGAGTATTTCTTACTGAATAGTTTAAATCGGATGAATGAAACAGATGTTTTTTCGACAAAATCCTCGCAGAAACCCGATTATTATATGGGTAGGAATGTTTCGTTATTCATCGTCAGGCTGATCCTGCCCGGTAATTGCGTAATGGAAAGCGGCATTGTCTTCGATGATGCGAAATGTTCCATCCTCTCCCTTTTCTAATAACACCGTAACTGTCTGAGTACGCTTATCCGCGTCTTTTAATAACTTTTTTGCTTTCTTCATGACCAGTCCGTTCAGGGTCGCGCTGTCTAGACCAATATTGTTTGGATCAGCGATTACAGCAGCCTGTGCTGCTTGGAGAATGCTTTGGTAATCAGAGTTGGTAATGTTCACTTTTACCGCAGCTCGATGCTTACTGCTGTCATAGCTTTCACCACGAATGGCATATTTTAGATTGGAAAACATCAGTTTTTTTAAATCATCAGCGGTATATCCGGAGGCGGCGAAATTATCTTCATCGTATACTTCACCGGTAATTTCAGCGGCGCCTTTCAGATCCAGCTTGCTTAATTTGGTGAGATAGTCATTGACTGTCTGCATTGCATTATATTCATTGTCCTCGCCGTGACAGCCGACAAGAGTAACGAGCATGAATAAACAGCAGAGAGCGGGTAATAATTTTTTCATGGAGATCCCTCCTTGAGACCATTTTAGCACAACTGATGTTTCAAAAAAAGAGGAGCAAATTATGGAAGAAAAAAAGCAAAGCAATCATTCTCAGAAAATGATGATGATCTTAAATTATGTATATGATATGATCGGTATCCTCATGCCCATCACGCTGTTTATCGATTCTTTCATTTTAGTGTTTGGCAATGTGATATCCTTTACGGTGCTGGAAATCATCATGTACTGGATGTTTCCGGTATTGTTGATATCCCTGTTGGGATTTAACTTGTTTTTGATTATTCGCTATGGCGGTACCTGCGGTAATCTGCTGCTCCATCTATCCTTGTATCAGGAAAATCAGATACCGGCATCAATAACCGTAAAATGTCGGAGAGAGCTGTTGGAAAAGGCAGTTCCGTTTGTGGGACTGTATCTGCTGTTTCATACATTTGGTGTACTGCTGTATTTTTTCTTCTGTATCTTGTTTATCCTCGTCGATCGTCATCATCGCTCCTGGGTGGATGTTCTGCTGCATACCCGACTTTCCGGTAAAGTCCGTATAGAACAAGAAGAGCGCATTGTGATTCAGATTTAGTACTTGTCAACTGCATGAGGATTCTATATAATATAGGCTGTAAAGGTTATGAAGGGAAGAGTAAGATCTATGTGCTTGACAGAGAGTCAGCAGCTGGTGGAAGCTGACAGGCGGCAGGATCAGAAAATGGACCCGGAACTGTTTATCCGATACAGTAGGATAAAACGCACCTCAGCGTTAGCGAGTAAGATGCGTATTTGATTATGCATGAATAAAGGTGGTACCACGAGCTCTCGTCCTTTGCGGGAGCTTTTATTTATATAAGGAGGAATTTTATGAGTGAAAAAGGAAATTATTACATCACAACCGCAATCGCCTATACATCGGGCCGTCCTCATATCGGAAATACATATGAAATTATCCTGACAGACGCAATAGCCAGGTATCGCAGAGAACAGGGATATAATGTATTTTTTCAGACCGGTACCGATGAGCATGGTCAAAAGATCGAGGAAAAGGCAAAAGAAGCAGGAATCACACCAAAACAGTTCGTGGATGATATAGCGGGAAGTATCCGTAAAAATTTTGATATGATGAATACATCCTATGACTATTTTGTCCGTACAACGGATGAGGGTCATGTGAAACAGGTACAGAAAATCTTTAAAAAGCTGTACGATCAGGGTGATATTTACAAAGGTAAATACGAAGGCATGTACTGTACGCCTTGTGAATCCTTCTGGACAGAGAGTCAGCTGATTGATGGGAAATGTCCGGACTGTGGGCGTCCGGTGCAGAAGGCTAGTGAAGAAGCGTATTTCTTCAAAATGAATAAGTATACCGATCGTCTGATCAAACATATTGAGGACAATCCGGAATTCATTCAGCCGGAATCGCGTAAGAACGAAATGCTGAATAACTTTCTGAAGCCGGGGCTTCAGGATTTGTGTGTCAGCCGAACCTCCTTTACTTGGGGTATTCCGGTAGATTTTGATAATAAGCATGTGGTATATGTGTGGATTGATGCGCTGTCCAACTATATCACTTCATTGGGCTATGATGCGGATGGAAATCACGGGGATAATTTTAAGAAATTCTGGCCTGCCGATGTGCATATCATCGGGAAAGATATTTTACGCTTTCACACCATTTATTGGCCGATCATGCTGATGGCTCTTGATCTGCCGCTTCCGAAACAGGTATTCGGACATCCTTGGCTGCTGGTCGGGGACGGCAAAATGTCAAAGTCGAAGGGCAATGCGATTTATGCCGATGAGCTGGTTCATTACTTCGGGGTTGATGCAGTTCGTTATTTCTGCCTGCATGAAATGCCGTTTGCCCAGGATGGGACGATTACCTGGGAATTGATGATTGAACGAATCAATTCTGATCTTGCCAATATATTGGGAAATTTGGTAAGCCGTACGCTGTCTATGCAGAATAAGTATTTTGACGGTGTTGTCAGCAATCCCAAGGCTTATGAGGCTATCGATCAAGAGTTGATTGACATAGCGAAGGATACTGTTAAGCGGGTTGATGAGAAGATGAATGAGCTGAGGGTCGGAGATGCGATTGATGAAATCTTTACCCTGTTACGAAGATCCAATAAGTACATTGATGAAACGACGCCGTGGGCGCTGGGTAAGGATGAATCAAAACAGGATCGTTTGGCAACAGTGCTGTATAATCTGTTGGAAAGTATCCGAATTGCGGCGGTGCTGCTGAAGAGCTTCATTCCGGAAACCGCTGAAAAGATTTTGAAGGAGCTGCATACCAATCAAACGGAACATGAGAGTATTCGTGAATTTGGCGCATTGGAATGTGGTATAATAGTAGAAACGAAGCCGGAAATATTATTTGCCCGTATTGACGCAGCGAAAATGCTGGAACAGATTGAAAGTGATCACAGCCGCGCTGCTGAAGAAAAGGCAAAGGCAGAGGCAAAAAAAGCGAAGGAAACCAAACAGGAGGAAGAAACTATGGCGAAGGATTTGATTAAGATTGATGATTTTGACAAAATTGAATTGAAGATTGGTAAAATTTTAAAATGTGAAAAACATCCGAATGCGGATCGTTTGTTAGTATTTCAGATTGATTTAGGAGAAGAACAGCGCCAGATCGTCTCCAGCATCGCAGAATTCTTTACATGCGAGGAACTGGTTGGCAAAAATGTGGTGGTTGTTACGAACCTGAAGCCGGCTAAATTCCGCGGTTTGGAATCAAACGGCATGCTGCTGTGCGCATCTACACCAAATGATGAACAGCTGGATCTGCTGACGATTGCACGTGATCTGCCGGCTGGGACAAACGTCGATTAAACGTTAGAAAGAGGCGATATTGTGAATAAGATTGTATTACGGAATATAGTGGTTTACATTGTCCTGATCGGAATCGGCTGTTATCTGCTAGTATGTGGTGCATCTCTGTCAAAACAATATCCATATGCGATGCCTGTGATCGGCGGTATTTTGATCGTCATGGGCATATTCAGAATTATCGTTTATCTGAAAATAGTAAAGCATGATGATTTAAATGAGTGATACTTCTATGAGTAACGAAAAGATTTCGCTGATGCGGAGTCTTTTTTTCATAACTTGAAGTCGCGGGAAGCTTAGGAAATCGCAATCCATTTTGATAATTCTATCAGAAAGTAATATAATGATTATGATAATATGAAAAAGCAGAATTTATCTATCGGAGATTATATGAAAAGCAGAAAACGGGAATTTATGATTTTCACTTTCATTATACTTGCGGCAGGAGCCTTGATATGGGGCTCATTGTTTGAGTTTTCCTATCGTGTCAATGCGAAGCTGAAAAAGCACGCTTATCAAACCCTGGAGAATGCGGCAAAGGATCAAAGTGAAGCAGTAAATATGAGAATTGAAGGAAAATTTACACAGCTTAACGCGATGGCAGATTTTCTCAGTGATAAGGCAGGCATCACACTGGAAGAAGTAAAGCAAATACTGACTTCTACGGTTAAGAAAGGGTCTTTCATTCGTATATCGGTGTCAGATATCGACGGGAAAAGCTATAGTACAGATAATCATGAGATTGATGCGAAAAGCAGAGAATATTTCCAAAATGCCATGAAAGGGGAGAACTACATCAGCGATCAGCTGGTTTCACAGGTAGACAAAGAGAAATGCATTATCCTTTCGGTTCCCGTGTACGATCCCAATGATCCTAATAAGATCAACGGTGTGCTGAATGGTGTATTGCATGTGGAATCCATTCATCTTCAGCTCTTCGGTAAGGAAATGGATAATCATGATTATGTGATTTTGACTGATGGTAAAGGCAATGTCATATCCTCAGCTAATAATAAAGGACGTTTGGATCACAACAATATCCTAGTGGATATGAAGCAGTATGATGAAACACAAACAACCGTTTTGAAAAAGCAAATGAAGCTGGGGAAAAGCGGTAATTTCGCATTTGATCTGGCTGGTAAAACCCAATATCTAAATTATACGCCGCTGGGTATTCACGACTGGTATATCTTTACTCTCGTTCCAGAATCTGCGGTGCGTACACAGTTTCGTTTTATCTCTGATCAAGTGTATTTTTTGACGATTAAGCTTTTATCTATATTCCTTTTTCTGCTTGCCTTTTTCACGTTTATGGATCGCCGGCAAACAAAGCGGCTGAAAGAAGAAAAGGAGCGCCTGCGCCTGAGTGATGAACGTTATCGTATCCTGTCTGAAAAGAGCCGAGATATTTTGTTTGAAGCTGATTGTCAAAAAGGTACGATTGAAATCGGTGATAATTATATTGAGATATTTAATGATTTAAACGGTAAATTGATTCATATGGATACGGGAAAGGCATGTATTCCCGAACCCGATTGGCAAAGGCTTCAGCAGGTTTATAAGGAAATGCTGAAAAGCGGACAGGATATTAATATGGATTTTCAGATTCAGTCAAAAGATAAGCAATTTGTATGGATGCGCATTATTGCCAGTGTACTGTACGATGAGCAGGGACAACCAAATCGAATTATCGGTAAGCTGACAAATATCGATGAAGAAAAAAAGAAAAATAATGAATTGGTGAAAAAGGCGGAGCTGGATTCTTTGACCGGTATTTATAACCGCCGTACGGCTGAGATTTCCATTAATCAATATTTAAGAGGAGAAGGTTCCAATGGCTGTCATGCTTTGTTGATCCTGGATGTAGATGATTTTAAAAACATTAATGATACGTGCGGTCATCTGGTCGGAGATCAAACGCTAATTGATCTGGTGGCGAATGTCAGAAGCAATATTCGGAAAAGTGATATTCTCGGACGGATCGGCGGTGACGAATTTGTTGTATTTTTGAAAGATACCGCAAATGATGAGCAGATTTCATCTATTTCAAGAAAAATTTCACAGGCAATACTTAACACGCAAGATATGCCGATTACTATAAGTGTCGGAGCTGCCCGCTACCCTGGTGACGGCATTGATTTTCAACAGCTCTATGGTCATGCGGATTCTGCAATGTATCATGAAAAGCGCCGGAATCGCCGCTGATACAATAATGTGCAAACAAAATAAAACTATCGGTTTGATCCGATAGTTTTATTTTGTTTTCTTGAATAGCTTTCTAAATTTCTAGTCCTTTTTTAAGATGCGATGGTTTCCCATTCGCCTTGCTGTTCAAAATGATTCAAGCGTGATTTTGCCTGTTCGATCAAATCGCTTTGATAGCCCAGAATCTTTAACAGTGAGATCGCGTTGCGGGTTGTGGTAGGGCCGCGGTGAATTTTGTAATCAAACACCATTTTATCTTTTTCCATTTTTTCCGTAAAATGATAATTTTGATAATCCTTTTCCAAAATATGCGTCAGTTCGATATCATGGGTTGCCCCCAGACAAATACAGTTGGACTGGGCAAACTGATGCAAAATGGCTGAGCTGGCAGCGATCCGCTCCAGTGTGTTAGTACCGCGCAGGATCTCATCGACCATGCATAAGGCAGGGATATCATCATGGCAAAGCTCCAGCAGCGAATGAAGCGATTTCACTTCCGCCACAAAGGTGCTTTCATTTTGAAACAGATCGTCGTGAAGCGTCATAGAGGTTGCGATCTTGAAATAGGAAGCGCGATATTGCTTTGCAAATGCAAAATGGAAGGATTGAGCGAAAATCGCATTGATGGCAATCATTTTGAGATAGGTAGATTTTCCCGTCGCATTGGAGCCGGTAATCAAACGATTTTCGTGTATATCCACATGATTGGAAACAGGATTTTCAAGCAATGGATGGATCATATCTGTCGCGTCGATGAAGCGTCCTTCCTCTGATAGCAATACATTGTCAGATGCATGTGCATAATCTTGATAGGAAGCGGCAGCGATACAGGCATCAAGCGTACCAATCGTTTGAAAGATATCACGAACGATATCCTGTCGTTCATAGATTGCTTTAGCGTATTTATCATAGTAAATGGATTCACTTTGAAACAGGAAATTCAGGGTAGAGGAGCTCTTTTCAAAATAATCCAGAGAACGTCTGGCATGTACATCGTGCATGGCTTCGCTGAGTTCTTCCAGATGCTTCTTTAATCCGGGTAATCCGGTGAAAGGTTCAGCGGCCAGCTGATGCACTGTTTCAATATGAGAAAGCATATAAACGAGGGAGTCCATCTCATTCTCGAGCTGTTTATGAAGAATGAAGGATCGAAAAATATTGTAGATCAACAGCACGCCGGCAATGACCGCAAATGGCATCGGCATTAAAAATGCGAAAGCGGCAGATATAAACATACTGTAAACAAGTGCGCGAGAGCGGTACTGACGGGAAGAATTACTGTAATCATGCTGGAACGGCTGTTCTAAATCATCCTCATAGCGTTTGCCGGCTCCATATAAATGATGAATGACTGCATCACGCTCTTCGACTTCGTTACGAGCCCAGTTCATCACAGTCAGCCGATGATGCAGGGATTCATTGGATAAGCAAGGCTGTCTGAGCATACCGTACAGCATGAAATCACCTGCTCCGCTGTAAGTCGCGTTCATATTTCGATAGATTGTATCCAGATCCAGGTCATTCCAAGTAATGTCATCCAGCGTATGCAGGCTTGTATCCAGGAAGGAACGATAATATTTGTGTACAGTTGATATTTCATCATCCTTGATTGGGAAGAGCGGTTCCATTCCAAATCTTCCATCCAGAAACAGAAATTTATTTTTCATATCCGCTCACCTCCCGCAATTTTTTCCAAACCCCGTTGGTTTCATAGTATTGAAGCTGTTCTTCTGCTTGCTTGACAACATTGCGGTCAAAATCCAGTCGGGTAAGCAATGCCAGCGCATTACGGCTGTGTGACGCTCCTTCATGGATATGATAATCAAACTGCATCTGATCATCCTGCAGAGATTCAGTAAAATGACGGTTCTGATAGTGATTAGAAAGGATACGGGTCAGTTCCAGATCGTGGGTAGCTGCCAGACATAACGCTTGGGAACGGCTCAGTGCCATCAGTACTTCACTCGCCGCCGCAATTCGCTCACCGGTGTTAGTACCGCGCAGAATTTCATCGATCATGCATAGAATCGGAATTTCATCGTGTATATGATCGAGGATACGCTTGATTGATTTGATTTCCGCAACGAAATAGCTGTCATTCGTTTCCAGAGAATCCCGCAGTGACATGGATGTATAAATCTGGAAGATGCACGCGCGGTAGGAAGCTGCCAAGGCAAAACCGAAGCTTTGGGCAAAGATGGTATTGATTGCGATCATTTTCAGGTAAGTTGATTTTCCGGACGCGTTAGAGCCGGATATCAAGATATTCTGATGCAGGTCGACATCATTGGGAACGGGATTCTCAAGCAGTGGATGAATCATTGTTTTTGCTTCCAGAATATGATCGCTGACAAATTCTGCCGTACAGGTTTTCGTCAGTGTTTGATAATAGGAAGCCGTGCTGATCAAAGCATCCATCTCACCGATGATCGTAACGGCGGTTTCGATGTTTTTACGATGCTGAAACAGATGATCGCGAAGCCGATAATACGTAAATGCTTCACCAAGCAGTGCATTGCCGATAATCAGCAGAAAGAAACCGTCTCCACTGTGGATATCAGGAAATAAGGAACGCTTGATACTTCCTAATGCTTTTGCGGTTTTCTTCAGTGGGTACTGATCCTGGATAAACGGGGGGAGCGATGCTTTAGAAATTGCCTGCAAAGAGCGGGCATAGCTGTATAGGTATAACGCAGAGTCAAAATCATCTGCCATATTTTTACGTATGGAATTGGCCAGAAAGCAGTTAATGAAGCCGATTAAAAATGCGTAGGTCAGTATCGGCCAGTAAAAGATTCCGGCAATCAGAAAGAATACCGGTAGACCGGCTAGGATGTAGACCAGCGGCTGTGAAATCATTTTGACGTTTTTAGGCTTGGTATACAGTGCATCAATCGCAATTTCACCTCGGCTGTCAGTCTTAATCAGGGCGCTGCGAATCAGATTTCTTCCGGCTTCATCATTCATTGCCCATTCCAGCATCGCATGGCGTTGCGTGATGGCAGCAGGATCGTACAGGGGATTTCTAAGCATATGGTAGAGCGCCTGATCACCAGCCGCACTTAAGCATTGATTCATCTGCTGATAAACAATATCCATATCCAGATCATTCCAGGTGATATCGTCTACTTGGAAGGGTTCATAATGTTCCTGCGTCTGTTCTTTTATAAAGGAAAGCTCGTCTTTACTGAAAGAACCTGAGGAGGAATGTTCGCCCCAATTTTGAAAAACGGCGGTTTGCTGCTGATGCTTGCTCCAGAAATGATAGATGGTATAGATAACCTCTATACCAACCAAAACTCCTAAAGTTACGACTACGGCTGTAAAATCCATAAGATCACCTTCCAATGATAATAGAATAAGGAAATATCTGCGCTCTGTCAACAAGCACCCTGATAAGGAACTGCTTTTCAATGCATAAACCGTTTTTTTCTGGGTATATTTTCTACATAGCAGATTGCTGGAGGTGTGTTATGCGTTGCATGCGAAAATATCAGATAAAGTCTCATCCCTGGCTATGCCGACTGTTGACCCTGGCGGCACTGATAATGCTTGGGCTTACCTGCTATTCGGGATATCAGAAAGCCTACAAAGATATGATATATTTGGGAATCCTCACCGGCATGCTGTTTCTTTCCGCTTGGATTTGTCATCATCGTAATACGGAAGCTTATAGATTGCAGGATATTCATCTCTATGATTTGTCAATGGAACTGCGCCGGCAGAAATCAAAATAAATACTGAAAAAGGGTACATCCCTTTTCTTTTTGTATTATAATACACGTATTGAATAGGAGAATTACAATGAGAGATGTTATAGTTATCGGCGGCGGTCATGCTGGAGTAGAAGCAGCATTGGCTTGCGCTCGATTAGGAAAAGATACCGTGTTATATACAATGCATATTGATATGATAGCGACTATGCCCTGCAATCCCAGTGTCGGAGGCCCGGCGAAAGGAATTGTTGTACGTGAAATTGATGCTTTGGGGGGCGAAATGGGAAAAGCTGCAGATGCGACAGCACTGCAGTTTAAGATGCTGAACACGACAAAGGGCCCTGGGGTGCAAAGCCTGCGGGTACAGTCGGACAAACTGGCATATGCACGCTACATGCAGGAGGTGCTCCTGCGACAGGAACATCTGGAAGTAAAAGAGATGATGATTGAACAGGTGATTTGTGATAAAGGAAAAGTGTGCGGGGTCAAGCTTGCTGACGGATTGGTGGAGCGAAGCAAAATTGTCATTATGACGACCGGAACGTTTATGACCAGTAAGGTAATGGTAGGTCATGATTTTGTATACAGCGGTCCCGATCAGGAACCGACTACAGTGAATCTGTCACAATCGCTGCGTGATGCCGGACTCAAAACCTTTCGGTTAAAGACAGGTACACCGGCGCGGGTGTATACAGACTCTATCGATTTTTCTAAAACTACGGTGCAGCCTGGTACTGATGCATTTGTGTGTTTCTCATATGAAACAAAGAAGATCAAGCCGTTTGCTGAGCAGGTTCTCTGTTATTTAACCTACACGACTCCCAAAACCCATAAAATTATCCGTGAAAATTTGGAGCGTTCCGCGATGTACTCCGGATTGGTAGAGGGCGTTGGTCCTCGCTATTGTCCTTCCATTGAGGATAAACTTGTACGATTTGCTGATAAGGAGCGTCACCAGATTTTTCTGGAACCGGAAAGCAAGGAACTGGATACAACATATATTCAAGGGTTTTCCACATCCATGCCGCACGATATACAGGATCAGATGCTGCACAGTCTGCCGGGACTGGAAAACTGCCGCATCAAAAAATATGCATATGCGATCGAGTATGATGCGATCGATCCGCTGCAGTGCAAGCCTTCCCTGGAAAATAAACGGATTGAAAATCTATTTACCGCGGGACAGATCAACGGTACCAGCGGATATGAGGAAGCCGCAGCCCAGGGGCTGATCGCAGGCATAAATGCAGTGCATAAGCTGAATCATGAAGAACCGCTGGTGCTGCGCCGAGATGAAGCGTATATTGGGGTTATGATCGACGATCTGGTTACCAAAGGGACGAATGAACCATACCGCCTGCTTACTTCCCGAGCGGAATATCGACTGCTGCTGCGCCATGATAACGCAGATGTGCGTTTGACTCAGTACGGATATGAAATCGGATTAATTTCTGATGCACGCTATCAGACCTATTGTGATAAGCAGCGAGCGGTTGCACAGGACATGGAACGATTAAAACAGGTGAAATTCTCCATTCATTCCGATGTGAATGAGTATATGCAGAAAATCGGATATCCGCCACTGAGTGAAGGTATGAGTGCTGCTGATCTGCTTCGCCGTCCCCATGTTACAGCGATGGGGCTAAGTCCTTATTTACCATTTGAAATGGATGAAGATACTGTTAAGCAGCTGGAGATTGAACTGAAATATGAGGGCTATATCAAAAAAGCACGGCGTGATGCCCAGCATCTTCGTCAGCTAGAAAATGTGAAGCTTCCGGATGATTTGGATTATCAGGAGGTCATCCATTTATCATTAGAGGCTCGTCAGAAGCTGTCACAAATTCAGCCGCTTACTATGGGTCAGGCTTCCCGTATATCCGGGGTCAACCCAGCAGATATCGCAGTACTTTCTATTTATCTGGAACAGCGCAAAAATCATCGGAGCTAAAGAATGCATTGTATGCATTCTTTTTTTGAAATTATGGATGCAGCTAGGTTAAAAACAATATGAATCTGAATAATCAGAGAATCATTTGGAAAGTATAAAAAGAAATCAGGATTCAGGATAAGGAATGAGAACAAAAAAGCTGTAAAAAAATCACGATTACTCGTGATTTTGATAAGAATGATAAAAATTGCTGAGTTTTATAAAGGTTTCCTCACTTAATACATGTTCTATTTTACAGGCATCTTCCTCTGCCTGTGAAGCTTCTACTTTCAAAACCTCCAACAAAAACCCCCGCAGCGTGCGATGTCGGTTCAGTATATTTTCCGCCAGTGCTCTGCCATTTTCCGTAAGATGGATGTCACCATAGTTTTCCTGGGAAATAAAACCATATTCTTTCAGAACATTCATAGCTTTATTTACCGAAGGCTTTGATACATTCATTTTTTTGGCAACATCAACTGAACGGATTTTACCGTTTTCCTCCAGCATCAGCAAGCATTCCAGATAATCTTCCCGTGATTGTCCTAGTTCCATAGCTTCACCCCTTTTTATTATTATACAAAATCTTGACCGGAAAAGAAAGCATCGTATTTTTCAGCTGAATATCCGTTGATCATTCTATTTCCCTGAATCAGTATCGGTCTTTTGATCAGCATACCATTGCTCGACAGCAGCTGCAGCATTTCTTCTTCCCTCATTAAGTCCAGCTTCTCTTTCAGATTCAGCTGTTTATATACATTTCCGGATGTATTGAATAATTTACGAATGGGAAAGTCATTTTGAGATATCCAGTTTCGCAGCTCATCAGCAGTAGGTACTGCTTCAGTGATGTGGCGAAATTCATAATCAATAGCATGCGCTTTCAGATATTTTTCCGCATTGCGGCAGGTACTGCACTTCGGATACGCAATAAATATGGTTTTCATAACTTCACCTCATGTATAGTGTAGCTGAAAAACAGAAAAAAAGATAATCGTATGCATGAGAAAATTTTTAAATGGCATGAAGGATCTTTGAAAACGTAGTATAATATAGGTAACAAAGGTAAGGAGGAATGTCTTATGAAAAAGACGTTGATTACCATCAGCAGACAGTTTGGCAGCGGCGGTCGTGAAATCGGACAGAAACTAGCGAAGGAATTGAATATACCGTTTTATGATAAGGAGCTGCTGGAATTGGCCGCAAAAGAAAGCGGCATTGATAAGGAGCTGTTTGAAACCGAGGGCGAAAGTACCAGCCGCGGATTTCATCTGTTGGCCGCAATGGGCTATACGCTGGGTTCACCAATCACTTCTATTAATGAAATGTCGCTGAACGATCGTATGTTCTTAGTACAGTCTGAGGTTATTGAGTCAATAGCTATGCAGGGTTCAGCCGTTATTGTCGGGCGTTGCGCAGATTATGTTTTAAAGGATCATCCGGAATGCATTAATGTGTTTATTCACGCTAACATGCGTTCCCGTATCGAGCGGGCAAGAACTTCTTATGAGGTTGATGGCGATAATCTTGAAAAGGAAATTGAGAAAATCGATAAACGCCGTGCGAATTACTATAATTACTATACGGATAAGAAATGGGGCAAGGTTGAGAACTATCATGTTTCCTTAGATTCCAGCCGCTTTGGTGTTGATGAATGTGTAACCGTTATTAAACAGCTGGTGGAAGCGCAAAATAAAAAATTCGGTAATTAACCGAATTTTTTTATCGAACGATAACTGATAACACATAAAATTGATGTTATGGCGGACAAAATCATCACTGATGTCCATGAAATTGGATCAGTAGAATCATATGTGTTGGCTGAAGCTTTTGGGGAATCGGTATAAACGATCGCATAGGTTGAGAAACGATCCGTTTCAAATGTTAATGTGTCAGAAGACTGACTGGTCGGAAGAACATCTGCTTTTCCGTCATGGTACCGAATAATATAATAGGTTCGATTTGGCTTTATTAACTTCTTCGGAATTGAAATTGATATTTTGATCGGAGCCGGCAGCTCATGGATCGATCCTAATGGTTGTTCATCAGCCTCGATGTTTAAAGATATATCCAGATATTCGCCAAAGATGATAGTTTGGTTTTTCTGATTGAGCTTTTCTGCTGCTTTTGTAATTGATTTTTTTATATCTGAATTGATTGTATTTGCTTTAAGCGGCTTAGCAGCAGGTAATACGGTAATTTTTTTACCAGCGGTAATGGCATTTTGTAAATTGGTTTTCGTAGCGGGATCCAAGCTGGAATTTGGATCGTTTATAGCCTGATCCAGAAATTGATAAATGATGTTTTTAGAAGCTTGATCTTTGATATTTGAAGATACAGAACCTGATGTCGTTTCCTGACCTGGTACATCTAATTGATAGACTTGAATTTGACATTGAGCCTGCGCGGAAGCAGCCACAGCCTTGATGACAGCAGATCCTTTTTTATGAGCTGTTATAGTACCGTTTTGATCGACGGATACAATGGAAGGATCACTGGAAGTCCAAGAAATAGTTTCAATCGTATCTGCCGGATCAATTACTGGAGAAAGGCTTCGTTTTGTATGAACGGAAACAGAAAGGGTTTCTGGCATCGTTATGGATGAAAGCTTTTTACCCACGGTAAACAAACCGTCGGCTTCTTTCATGATAGCATTATCGGCTAAATAGGCAGATATATCAGAATTGAATGTACCACCAAGAATATATGGATTTTTACCTGTGATCGGGGCATATTGAACAGCTCCCTGATCCCCGTAAAAGGAACCTCCATAAATTTCAGTTGTCGCTTCTGCGTTGACTCCACCGTCACCATCGGTATTATCGTTGCCTACACTGACTGCATATTTAGGACTATAGAAATATCCGCCGTAGATTTCCCCGTGGGCTACATTGTATTCCCCGGCAACATAGAGTGCGTAAAAAGATTTCGGATTATCTTTTTCGGTCGCAAAGTAACCATCTTTAATTATGATATTTCCGGTGGCATTGGCTACTGCTCCCTGAACACCGGTTACTTTGGCATTATTGATGGTCATTGAGGCAGTTGGCAAATCCTTATTGGCTATACAGTAAGCAAAGAAAGTAGCACCGCTTGCAGTTTTATCTGTGTTTGATGATGAAGAGTGAAAGGTGCCCTGATTGATGATGGCTTTTCCTTTATTATAGACAGCATAGCTGCGTGCTTCAACGGAAGCATCGTCGATCTGAAGATAGCTGTCTGCATTTGCGTTCAAGAAGACCGCCCCGCCCACTGTTTTTGTTTCATAAGAACCCCCGGCTATATATAAGCTGGCATTGTTGCGGATCAAAATAGTATTGTCAGTTAGAATTTTTCCGGTTGCTTTACGATCTTGAATTGTTAATGATCCTTGATTGATTATGGATTTTTCCTGCAGCTGTATCGTATGACCGTTCAAATCCAATATGACTGCATCGGAAGCGGAAATTTCGAGATTTTTGTCAGCTGTGATATCAGCCGTGAGGCGATATGATCCAGAACCGTTTATTTGCTGAAGGGATGTGATGTCTGCTGCTGATTTTGCTTCGGTGCGGGAAAGGAAGCAAAAGCACAAACTTAGTGAAAGAAATACGGATAAAAATTTTTTCATAAATGATCCTCCATTCTCGTCATTTTGTTTGAAATTGTCTACTTAAGGAAATATCAATTTATGATTGGGTAAAGTGTTTTTATGCTATAATATGGGTGTCTGAATTTGATTATTTGTCTACCTTTTATACTATTTATAAAGGTAGACATTTGTGAACAAATAGTATTTCTGTTTTTAAAGCGAATGGAAGTATATGCGATAATTTCACACAATAGTTCGATAAATTATGCCGATGTAAGTGCTATAATGCAAATAGAGAGCGGAGGTATTTCATGGAAAAGAAATGGAAGCTCGTGCACGCACAGAATCGCGGCCTCATCGTGAATGAAAACGGGAAAACAATTGGTTATTTCCCGGGTTCCGGCATTCGCATCTTAGAATCAGATGGTTATGCTTTTAAGGATATGAATGATAATGGAATCATCGATGCTTTTGAAGATTGGAGACTGCCATTGTGTGTGCGGGCAAAAGATTTTGCTTTACAGTTTCATTTGACTCAGCATGGAGAATCTTTGTTTGTAGATGGAAAAGAAATTAATTTCCCGCAAGAGTTTAATTTGGAACAGTTATATATGATGATCTGTGATCAGCATGTGTTGGAAGAATATCCATATTCCATGGATCATCTGAGTGAAGCTGAAAAACAGTATATAAATGATAATTACCTATTTATTCTGTTTATTCTTATGATTGATGACAGTCATGGAAATGATAATGACTACATGATTCAATTCTTCATGCAGAGTACACATGAAGGAATAACTGCCCATATTAGTTATTCTATCGGAAAAGCTTTAAAAGAATTTATGGTTGGGTTATTAAAGGCACAGCCGGCAATGTAGAGATAAAAGGCGATGGATTTCGCCTTTTTTGTTGAATCCTCAAAGGAATGGGACTACACTTTAGGAAAAGGGGGCTTATTCTATGGAACAGCAGGATTCACGATCCAGTGTAAAGATTAGTACAAAATCATTTCTTAGCTCATTGGCTATCTTGGTTATTTTGGTCTTGATCGCTGGAGCCATGACCCAGATCATTCCTCAGGGAATGTTTGATCGAGTCATAAAAGATGGCCGAGAAGTAATTGTATCCGGCAGCTATCATGTGATTCATGAGGCTAAGTATCCTTTATGGCATCTGATAACAGCACCTGTGGAAGTTCTTTTCAGTGAGGATGGACTGATGATTTCCATGATTATTCTGTTTATCTGTGCGATTGGCGGCTCGTTTGCGATATTACAAAAGAGCGGTGTGCTGACCAGCACAATTGCCTTAATTGTGGAAAAAGTAAAAAATCACAAGTATCGGATCATTCCTTTGGTTATTTTGTTTTTTATGATTCTTGGAGGGGTATTAGGAGTTTTTGAAGAGGCAATTCCGCTAGTGCCGATCATTGTAACGCTATCCTATTCACTTGGCTGGGATGCTATGGTGGGGCTTGGCATATCCCTGCTTGCTACAGCGTTTGGATTTTCCGCTGCGATGACAAATCCTTTCTCCATTGGGGTTGCCCAAAGCATTGCCGGACTGCCGGCCTTCAGTGGTCTTTTATATCGGTTATTGATCTTTGCGGTTGTCTATCTGATTCTAACCTCTTATATTCTTCATTATGCGAAAAAGATAGATAAAGACCCGAGCAAATCACTGCTTTACAATAGCGGAAGCAATCATGGTTCACAGTTGTTGGATATGGAAGATAATGAACAGCTGAAGAAAGCTCGCTATTTTCTGCTTGCTTCCTTTACAGTAATCTTCATTGTTATGCTTTCGGCATCTTTTGTTTCGGTTATTTCTGATCTTTCACTGCCCTTGGTAGGTTTATTATTCTTTTTAGCAGGAATCGGATGCGGGAAGATTGCCGGCCTGCGCTTTAAGGAGGTGCTGAAAGCATTCGCCGGTGGAATTGCCGGGATTGCTCCGGGTATCATTCTGATTTTATTGGCAATGTCAGTAAAATTCATTATTTCTGAGGGTGGAATCATGGACACGATTCTCTATTCAGCCTCCTCACTGATCTCTTCATCGAATATTTACGCTGCGGGTATTTTTATTTTCTTCCTGGTATTGGCGCTGAATTTCTTTATTGGATCAGCTACCGCAAAAGCGTTCCTGGTAATGCCAATCATCACCCCGTTGGCGGATTTGGTGGGAATTACCCGTCAGACATCGGTACTTGCGTTCTGCTTTGGAGATGGTTTCTCAAACGTGATTTTCCCGACCAATCCGGTACTTTTGATTGCTCTTGGTCTGACAATGGTCAGTTACGGAAAGTGGTTTCGCTTCACCTATAAGCTGCAGCTGATGCTGTTTGCGGTTTCTGTGATATTTATCATGCTGGCGACAGGTTTTGCGTATGGACCTTTCTAACTTTAAAAGCGGTTTTGCTTCCGATTATGAAACAAGCCGGACAATGTTTCGTGAAGCATGCGGAAAACAATATGGTAAAGTAAAGGCATTGCCGATCATTGATGACTGTACGATTGATCTATTTTGCCGTGAGGGAACAGACAAAAAGAAACTGCTGTTTATTACCAGCGGTCAGCACGGCATAGAGGGCTATGTAGGAGCAGGTCTGATTCAATGCTTTATCAAAGAGTATTTACCTAATCTGGATGCATCGATCGGAATCGTATTGATCCATGGTATGAATTCCTGGG
The DNA here is from genome assembly GCF_009831105.1 of Copranaerobaculum intestinale. Lineage (GTDB taxonomy): Bacteria > Bacillota_I > Bacilli_A > Erysipelotrichales > Erysipelotrichaceae > Copranaerobaculum > Copranaerobaculum intestinale. Next base: position 440,721 of record NZ_WUUQ01000001.1, read on the forward strand.
GCATGAAGCACTATCGGAAAACCAATGAGCACAATGTCGATCTGAACCGCAACTTCATGGTAGATTTCACAAAAGCAGCTGCGGATGCGAATCCTTTCTATTTGAAAGCTGCGAAACTGTTTCAGCCTGCCCGCGGTTACCGGCATGCATTTCTGGAAACGATTCGTTTTGTTGGATCGACCGTGTCTTTACTAATGAAAATGGGAATGGGTAATATCGAAAAGGCGATGACGCTTGGACAGTTTGTATGTGATAAGGGACTGTATTACGGCGGCCATGAAGATGAACCGGCAACCGCAATCATGAAAGCTTTGTATCAGGAATATTTCACCAAGTATGAAGAAGTAATTCTGTTGGATATGCATACTGGATACGGACCGGCGAATCACATGAGTATTGTGAATTCGCGTTTTGAAAAACAGAGCTCAAAGGAAATGAAAGAAAATTTTCAATATCCTGATGTAGTGAAAAGTGACGCACAGGAATTTTATGAAATTTATGGAGATGAAATTGATTATTTGTACCAGACATTTCCTGATAAGAAAATGTATGCAGCCACCTTTGAATTCGGAACTCTGGGCAATGATATCATGGGATATATTCGCACGCTGAAAGCCATTGTGAATGAAAATCAGGCATATTTTTATGGAACGGGCAATGAGCGGCAGAAACAGTCGATCAAAGAAGCTTATCAAAAACTATATCAGCCGATGGACGATGCGTTTTATCAGGCAATCTATCCGCAGTTTGTAAAAGCTATGGACGGTATTCTGAAATATTATCAATATATAAAATGATGTTTCATTTTCTTGATGAAATAATCGTTAAGGAACCTTGAAATTTGGATGACCAAACGGAATGGTTCCTTTTATTTTGGTTTGACAGGTTATTTCAGCTGTTTTATCTGCTGATTATTTCCTTCGATTGATGTAACAGGTTACTAAAAAAGACACAAAATTCTAAAACAGGTTAACTTATTTACATTTGAGCTTTTCTTTTTATAATTTGTTTATAAGCTGTTTAATTACTTCGCGAAGTGTATTTATGCTGCTTAAAAGGAGAGCCTATGAAAAAATATTCAGTTGTCATCTGTGGCGGGGGAAGCACATATACCCCGGACATGATGGAATTACTTTGTATGATGCAAAAAGACTTCCCATTGAAAAAAGTGGTGCTGTTTGACAATGATGAAGAACGGCAGAAGATCGTCGGGGAGTATGGAAGAATTATGTTTCAGGAATACTATCCGGAACTTGAATATTCGTATACTCTGGATAAAGAAGAAGCGTTTCAGGATATAGATTTTGCCTTTGTCCAAATTCGCGCAGGCGGTATGGATCAGCGCAATAACGATGAAAAGGTACCGTATCGGTACAACTGCATCGGTCAGGAAACCTGCGGACCGGGAGGGCTGGCATACGGGGTCAGAAGCGTCGTGCAAATGATTGATATGATTAAGGATATTCGCACCTATTCCAAGGATGCATGGATCATCAATTACTCTAATCCGGCTGCGATTGTGGCTGAGGCCACGAAGCGCTTGTTTCCGCATGATAAGAAATTGGTGAATATCTGTGATATGCCAACATCGGTACTGGATGCTTATCTGCCCTTGATTCATGTAAAACGCTCACAGATATATCCGAAATTCTTCGGTTTGAATCACTTTGGATGGTTTACCGGTCTTTACGATAAAAAGAGCGGACATGATTATCTGCCTGAGCTGCTTGCTTATGTAAAAGAGCATTATGATGAGGTTCATGAACAATTTACCGCAAAAATCAAAGGGAAAGATGACCATTGGGGAATTACCTTCCTGCACCATCTGGAAATGCTTCATGATTTCCCGTATGCATTGCCGAATACCTACAACCTGTATTATCTTTATCCAGATAAATGTCTAAAACATTATGATATCCGGCATACTCGGTATGATGAGGTCATTCAGGGCCGGGAAACGATGGTATTTGCATATTGTAAAGAAATCGCGGCGCTGGGTAAAATGAAGGGTACGAAATACGATATCAGCGCGAAAATTAATCCGGACTATAAAGTAGACAATCCGCAGGCAGCTTCGACTGTTTATGCGGACAACGATGTGCACGCGGCATATTTAGTAGAGTTGGTGCTTTCAATCATCAACAATGCGAATGAAATCGGTTTGGTAATGGTTAAGAATGACGGTATTTGTCCAAATCTGGATGCCGGAATGATGCTGGAGGTAGCTTGCCGTATTGGTAAGGAGGAAATTGTTCCGCTGCATTACGGTCCGGTTCCGCAGTTTGAAAAGGGGCTGCTGGAGAATCAGTATGCGTGTGAAAAACTGCTGGTTGATGCCATTTTGGATAAGGATGACTTCAAGCTGCTGCAGGCGTTTACTGAAAACCGTATTGTCCGCGATGCTGATTTGGCAAAGCAACTGATTGCTGATTTTAAAGAAGTGAACGGTGATTTTTGGCCGCAATTTCAATAAATAGGAGGATATTATGGAAAAACTAACTGGATGGCTAGAAGAGAAAGTTTATCCGCTCGCAGCTTTTTTCGAACAAAACAAATATTTATCATCCATCCAATATGGAATCATGCTGACTATTCCATTGCTGTTGGTAGGTGCGTTTGCCTGTATTATCAGCGATTTTCCATGGGATGGTTATCAAAATTTCATGATTTCAATTTTTGGAGAACAAGCTTGGGGGGAATGGAACTGGAGTGTATTGAATCCGGCAACGTTCGGTTTGATTGCGTTGGTGACAATGATCGGTACATCCTACGAGCTGTCACGCAAAAATAAAGTATCACCGCTGCCCGGCATTGTTATGTCGCTGATGGGATATTTTATTCTGGTGCATGTCAATTCTGATTCCATGATTTCAATGAATGAATTTGGTGCTTCTTCCTTATTCTTATCGATCATCGTGGCGATTTTATCCGTTGAAATTTATACGCTGTGTCTGAAAAAGAATTTTGTTATCAAGATGCCGGACAGCATCCCATCGTTTGTTGTGGATCAATTCACTGCCTTGGTTCCGGCAGTTATTTGCGGTGTTATCTTTCTTGCAGCCCGCTATGTGATACAGATTACTCCGTATACAACTGCTTACAATATGATTTACGGCTTGCTTCAAGCCCCGCTTACAACGATCGGCACAACCTTTGCCGGTACAATGGTTGTTACATTTCTGAATTCCTTTCTGTGGTTCTTTGGATTACATGGAACCAACGTAGTATCATCAGTAATGACCCCGTTATGGTATGCCGCGCGTGATGCGAATCTGTTGGTCTATCAGGCGGATCCAATGGCGCTCAGACCATATATTGTTACCAACGATTTCTCAAATATGATTATCTTTTTAGGCGGCACCGGATTGACATTGCCGCTGGCATTTGAAATGATCTTTATGTGTAAATCAGATCGGGTGCGTACGATTGGCAAGGGCGGCTTGATTCCGGGAATCTTCAATGTCAATGAACCGATTATCTTCGGCCTGCCGCTGGTTATGAATCCGGTCATGGTCATACCGTTTATTTTGGTTCCGATGGTCTGTACGGCAGTTGCCTTTTTCTCAATGGCATGGGGATTGGTACCGTTGCCAACCGGTGTAGCAGTGCCGTGGACAATGCCGTTCTTCTTTGGCGGCTGGCTGATGTGCAATGATATTCGCGGCGGTATCCTACAGCTGGTGATTTTGGTGATCGCAGCCGTTATTTACTACCCATTTATTAAAACGCTGGATAAGCAGTATATCAAAGAAGAGAAAGCAAAACAGGAAATGCTTGAAGATACGAAAGAAGGATCATAAAAGCTATGAAAATTCGTAGAGCAATCGCATATTTTATCGACTGGTATCTCATCACTTTTTTGATGAATCTGCTGTTGGTCGCAGCCGACTATATGCAGACCGGGGAAATGACAACCAATGTCATGCCAATCACTCGTTTTCAGGCTGGTGAACAAGTGCTCCTGCTGATCATTTTGTTCTTTCTCCAAATTTTATACTTTTGTGTTATTCCGAAGTATTTATTGAAAGGACAGACACTAGGCAAGAAGCTGACAAAAATTAAAGTTGTCAATAAGGATGGAAGCGAGGTTTCCTTCTTGAATTTATGGAAGCGGGACATTTTAGGAATGATCGTGATCGAAGGATGCTTTATGCCCTTAAGCAATTATATACGCAATGTGCTGATGCTGGTGATCGGCAGATCGTTTACTCAATATTTCATCTATTTCTCATTCGCTGCCGGTTTTGTTTCGATTGCCTTTCTGCTGTTTGATCGTAAGGGCAGAATGCTTCATGATTTTATAGGCTCGACAAAAGTCGTTGTGGTATAATGAATCCATGAATAGGAATGATCTGGCCCGACAAAATAACTTAACTGATAATGAAGTAGCAGTTCTGGAAGCCATTCTTCAGCGGATGGATAAGGGTGTTTATAAAATACCGATCCGTGAAATTGCCAAAGCAGCGTTCGTATCCACGACCAGTGTAGTACGCCTTGCCAAGAAAATGGGATATGACGGATACAGTGAAATGCTTTATGAGCTGAAGCTTCAATGCACTTCCGCTGTGGAATATCACGTATCGGATATGACTCTATCGGTTTTGACAACGGAAAATTCGCTTTCGATTGTCGATGAACTGATTCATGATCTGGTTTCTTCAGCGTTTCATCGGGTTCATGTGATGGGAATTGGGTATTCCGATTATGCGGCAGCGTATTTTCGCGACAAGCTGCTGGAGATGGATTATTTCTGTACTACAAAAAGTCCGCTGGACTTCGAATGCGATCTGCCTTCACTGGTAATTTTTATCAGCGAGAGCGGAGAAACGAGTGACCTGATTGCGATCGAGGAGCGGCTGAAACTGAAAAATTATAAAATGTATGCGTTGTCTTCGAATGAAAATAGTACCATATGTAAAAAAACAAAACGAAATATCATTATCAAAAAAGGCCGGAAGACCAAAAATAAATTCCCCAATTATTTTATCGGGAACAGTATGAATTTGATTGAAAGCATCTTAGCGATTTTACAGGCTAACCGAAGGAGGTAAAGATATGATAAAAGTGCTGCTAATATGTTCGCAGGGAGCGTCCACGGCAATTATGTGTGATCGAATAAGGGCAGCGGCTCAGGAAGCTGATGTCGATATGGAAGTACGGGCAGTCGCTTTGGCGGTTGCGGACGATTATATGCAGGATGCTGATGTGATTTTGATCGGACCGCAGATTCGCTATATGCAGACTAAATTACAAAAGGAAGTACCGAATAAGCCATTGGCTGACATCGATATGTATACATATGGAACCATGAATGGTAAAGCGGTGTTTGAACAAATCATGGAGCTTGTAAAGTAATGGATATGCGGGAATACGAAGCGGTCTGTTTTCAGATTATATCGTTTGCGGGGACTGCAAAGAGCTGTTTTCTGGAGGCGATCGAATGCGCAAAGCAAAAGCAGGATTATGAAAATCTGCTGAAGGAAGGGAATCAAGCTTTTCAGGAAGCATCCAAGGCGCATCATCGGGCATTGTCGATGGAAGCGAATCGGGAGCTGCCGGTGGGTTTGCTGTTGGTTCATGCGGAAACGATCCTGTGCAGCGCGGAAACGATTCGCGATTTAAGTGTTACAATTATTGAATTAATAAATCAATGATTTTATAAAATGAAATATTTAAAAAAACTATCTGCATGAGCTGGCGGATAGTTTTTTTGTTGTTTAACCATTATTGTTTTTTAGGGGGTTGAAGATAAATGAATCAATTCAATGTAAGATATACAAGTTTTACTGAAATGACGATTTATTATATATAGGATATTTCAATTTTCCTTTAATAAACCAAAATAAGGAATTAAATAAAAAAACACATAATTTATTACAGCTAATGAAGAAAAAATCACTGAATTGAGTGAATTAAACTGCATTTTAAAGAACTTATCAATGGGTATTATTGAGTTGTTTAAAATTGTGTAGAAATGTGTACATTTATATATATTAACAATCTGTAATAAAAAATGTGTTTATACTAAAAATACCGCTTTAATTATACACGTTTATCTCTCTTATTGTCAAAAAAATCCTTGTTTTTTTAATTGTATAATAGTACACTATTTGAGACAAAAGATTTACGTTTGTATGTCTGCTATGAGCATTTGTATTGAAATTGATCATAAGACAAACACTTATGTCTGAGAAAATGTCACAGAAATGTAGGGTTCAATATTTCTATATATTAACGTACTTACGAATAATTAAGGAGGGCCCATGGAAGAAACAAATAATGAACAGATTGAGATAAATTTGATTGATGTTTATAAAGCATTGAAAAAAAATTGGAAATTTATTGCAATTATGATTGTACTTTTTGCTGTAGTATTCTTTTTAATTTCCAATTTCTTTTTGGCAAAAAAATATGCAAGTGAATCGACGCTGCTTTTAACACCAAAAGTGACTGAGGGAAGTGCTGATTATTCTTCTGTTACTGTAAACAATTCTTTGGCAGATAACTATGTGATACTGCTGAAGGGCAGTAATGTTCGTAATCGTGTGGTAGATCGTCTGAAAGGAACAAATCATGAAGTAACAGCAGCGGAATTATCTAAGGGATTAAGCGCGGTTCGTGAGGGTACATCGATGATTATTAAGGTTAGTGCTACTGCTGATTCTGCAGAAAAAGCAAAAGCGATCGTGCAAACGACAGTGAATGTCTTTACATCTGATTTGAAAGATATTTTGAATTTGGACAATGTTATTGTTAGTGATGAAGCTAACTTAAATAAGTCTCCTGTATCACCAAATGTTAAAACGAATTCTTTGATTGGCGCGTTTCTTGGCGGTGTACTATCCTGTGGTTTTATCGCTATCAAATCCATGCTTGATAAGCGGTTGAAAAATAAACAGGATGCAGAATCTTACTTAGGCATACCTGTATTGGTAGAAATTCCTTATTTTGAATCAAATTAACGGTGAAATATGAGGGAATATACAGATATACATAATCATATTGCATGGGATATCGATGATGGCATACCTAATAAGGATGATGCAATAGCATGCCTTCAGCAGGCGTATGCAGACGGCATAAGAAATATTATATTTACTCCTCATATTATTCCTGGGCATCAATCAGATGATGAATTAACGCAGCTTGATGGTCGTGTACAAGAAGCAATCCAGCTAGCTAAGGAATACCAAATCAATGGTTATGCTGGCGGAGAAGTTTTCATAAATAGTTCCTACGATGTAATGATTGATAACGGCTGGCATCGAAATATGAATGGTACATCTTATATGCTGGTTGAGTTTGATACGAGAATACAATTGCCTGACGAGTTACAAGTAGAAGATCGCCTTTATGAAATTGGGATTAAAGGATATACGCCGATCATCGCTCATGCGGAACGTTATTTCCCTCATGGAGTTGATATGAATAGAATTTATGAGTGGATTGATAATGGTTATTTTATACAGATAAATCGTTCAAGTTTAGTTGGCGGTCATGGAAAAATAAACGAGAAAAATGCATGGACAATTATTGAGAATGGTGCTGCACATATTGTTGCAAGCGATGTGCATAGAAAAAAAGGAAATCGTATTATTAAGCTTTCAGATGCTTATGAATTGATAAAAAATAGATGTGGAGAAGCAGCAGCAGAATTATTGTGTTGTGTGAATCCGTCTAGGGTTATTGAAGGTACACCGCTTTCTTCAATTTCGGTACGGAAACGATCCTTATTGAAGAAAATATTTGGAGGGAAAAATGATTAAGAAAAAAAATAATGAACGTAAAATGATACATGATTTAGATCATAAGAAAAAAACGGGGAAAAAGCAGCAAAAGCAGTTTGATTATTCGGAAATTTATCGACAGCTGCGTACGAATTTAGAATTTGCTTCTTTGGATAAAGATGAGCTTCAGGTCATAAACTTGACCAGCACGAATCCGGCAGAGGGAAAATCTTCTGTATCTGCAAATTTAGCTCTTATTTATGCAGCTAAATATCCAAAAACACTGATTATTGATTGTGATTTAAGAAAACCTGTTATTCATAAGATTTTTCGGATTTCAAATAAAACTGGTTTATCAAATTTGTTGAAAGATGGTGTTGATGTGGCATCAATTGATATCAACTCATCTCCTTATTTTGAACGATTTAAAGATAAAGAGGATGATGGTAAGCTGTATGTTTTATCAGCTGGTAGCAAAGTGTATAACCCGTTAGAATTATTAGCCTCTGAAAAATTCTCAAATTTGATTGCTGAACTGCGAAAAAAATTCAATATGATCATCATGGATTGTCCGCCTGTTTCGGCAGTGAGCGATTCCATCTATGTATCGCATGTCAGTGATGGCACCATATTTGTTGTTTCTTCAAAGGATACAGATAAAATTCAGGCAAAAACGGCGGTCACACAATTGAAACGCAACGGTGTTAATTTGTTAGGAGCCGTTTTGACAAAAGTGCAAGATTCAAATACGTTGAATTATTACAATTATTATTCAGATTAAGGATGAAGTTAAAGAAAGCAGGGATTAGATGTTTGATCGTATTTTAGGGAATTCAATTTATCGAAAATATCGAGAAATGCTGTTATGTATTTTAGATTTGACGGTTGTGGCAGCGTCCTTTACTGTGGCAGTCTTATCAAAAGCCGAATTCGGTCTACTTCGCAATAAAGATGTTATCCTGCTTGATATGATTCGTATTTTACCTATAGTGCTGTTGGTCTATCTCTTGTTTTTTCTAGTATTTAAAATTCAAAATTCATTATGGAAATATGTTGGCATCAAAGAGGTATTAAGAATTTGTGCATCGAGTGCATGTGCAACAATAGTTCTATTGATTGCTTGTTTGTTCGGTGGTCATCCAGGACATGATATCGGTATTTACTTCACTGGAAGTTTATTGACGATCGTTATCATGCTGCTGATCAGATCCAGCTATCGTCTGCAAAGAAGGAAATCTGCTGATGATAAGAAAAAGCAGAATAAGCGTGCTATCATTGTGGGTGCTGGTGACGGCGGTTATCTTCTTATGAAAGAATTGGAGCAAAACAGTCAATTTGAAGGGCAGCTGGTCGGATTTATCGATGATTATAAAGTTGGAAAAATTGTGTCAGGTTTACCTGTATTAGGTAAAATAAATAATATACCAGAAATTGTGGAGAGTAAAAAAATAAGTGTAATTTACATTGCGATGCCTAGTGCTGGAAGAGAGAGAATTCGAAAAATTTGTGAAATTGCTCAGATGACAAATGCAGAAACAAAAATATTACGTTCTGAAGTACTTTCTAAAATATCAGAAAAACTACCTATTGCTGATGTATCAATAGAAGATTTACTAGGGCGAGGTGAAGTAAAACTTAACAAAGAAGAACTGAGATCTTACTTAGAAGGAAAGAAAGTTTTGGTTACAGGTGCAGCTGGCTCAATTGGTTCTGAATTGTGTCGCCAAATTGTTAAATTTAAACCCAAAATAATATACATGGTTGATATCAACGAGAATAATTTATATATGCTGGAGCAAGAATTTAATCGTGATATCGTTCATGGAAAGATGGATGAAACAATACAAATATATTCCTACATAGCAAACATCCGAGAATATTCTACAATTCTGAAGCTGTTTCAAATGTGTAGGCCTGATGTGGTTTATCATGCGGCGGCACATAAGCATGTTCCTCTAATGGAAACAAGACCGGAAGAAGCAGTCAAAAATAATGTATTCGGAACTAATAATGTGATCAATGCTTGTATCAAATGCGAAATTCCTAGATTCATTATGATCAGTACTGATAAAGCTGTAAATCCTACAAATATTATGGGAGCAACCAAAAGAATGACGGAATTGATTTTACAATCCCATCAGGATAACGGAGTCACTAAACTTGCGGCTGTCCGTTTCGGGAATGTATTAGGAAGTGCTGGATCGGTAATACCAATTTTTAAAAAGCAAATTGCCGAAGGAGGTCCAGTGACATTAACAAGCAGAGAAATAGTTCGCTATTTTATGACCATTCCTGAAGCTGCGCAATTAGTCTTGCAAGCTGGCTATTATGCAAATAAAGGAGAAATATTTGTTTTAGATATGGGAGAGCCGGTGAAGATATTGGATTTGGCCGAGAATTTGATTAAGCTCTCCGGATACCGACCATATAAAGATATCGACATCAAGGAAATAGGATTAAGGCCTGGAGAAAAGATGTTTGAAGAATTAAAATTGGATTGTGAAAATGTCAAAAAGACTGATAATGATCTTATCTTCGTAAATGATCGGATGTCAATAAGCCATAGTTTTATAAATAACGCTTTAGAGAAAATGGATGTGGCGTTAAGAAGTGATTTAGAAAATACTGAATGGAAAAAGCTGCTTTTGCAAGTGATTCATGACGAGCGTATTAATAATGGTTCTTATATAATATGAACTGGTACGTGATTTTTGTAAGATCCAGTAAAGCGAATTATTTGGTAAACTTGCTGAACAGTGAAAGCATGATTGCATTTATACCTCTCATGGAAAAGGTACATAAAAAGGATGGAAGGTATTATATGATCAAGACTCCTATATATCCAAATTACATTTTTATCAAAACGGATTTAGATCATACTGCATTTGATTTATGGTTATACCAGTTCTGTCAAAATCATAACGGTATAGTAAAACAACTAAAAAATGATAAAGAAGGAACAAGTGCTTTATATCCCGAAGAGGCTGCCTTTCTTGAACAGCTTATGGATGAGAATTATACAGTAAGGCAATCATCGGGTATGATTGAAGGCAGTCGAATAGTAATTATTGATGGTCCGTTATGCGGGATGGAAAGCAGGATCGAGAAAATAGATCGGCATAAGAGGATTGCGTATTTGAAAAATGAATTACTTGGAAAATCAATTAAAATTAGTTTAGAAATACTGAAAAAGATATGATTCTGAAATAATAGTTGCTTAGGCACTTTATGGATGATTCAAGGATATAGTTCATTACCTGTAGAGGCTCTTTGGGTAAGGGGAGCTATATCCTTTTTTGTTATTATATGATTCATAATTTAGGAGGATCAGAATGAAGAAAAAAAATATACCTTTCGCACCACCAGATGTGGGGGATGCTGAAATTGAGGAAGTTGTACAAGCATTAAGATCTGGTTGGATTACAACTGGTCCAAAAGTAAAAGCTTTTGAAAATGAAATTGCGAAATACTGTCATGCTCAAAGGGCTGTGTGTCTTAACAGCGCAACCGCTTGTATGGAGCTGACATTGCGGTTATTTGGTATAGGACCGGGTGATGAAGTTATAACTACTGCCTATACTTATACAGCTACATGTAGTGTAATATGTCATGTAGGCGCTAAACCTGTCCTGATTGATGTAAAGCAAAATTCATATGAAATGGATTATGAGCAACTGTCTGAAAAAATAACAAATAAAACCAAAGCTATTATTCCAGTTGACCTTGCAGGCATTATGTGCAATTATGATCAAATTTATAAAGTTATTGAAGCCAACAAATATAAATTTTGCCCTTCCAATAAATTTCAAGAAGCGCTTGGTAGAATTTTAGTCCTTGCGGATGCTGCTCATGCATTTGGTTCTTCTAGAAAAGGTAATGTATGTGGTGAAGTGGCGGATTTCACATCTTTTAGTTTTCATGCTGTAAAAAATCTTACAACAGCAGAAGGCGGAGCTGTTGTATGGAAGGATATTCCCGGAATAGATAATGAATATATTTATAAACAATATCAGTTGTATTCGTTACACGGTCAAACAAAGGATGCTTTAAATAAAACGAGTTTAGGTTCTTGGGAATATGATATTTTATTTCCGGCCTATAAATGTAATATGACTGATATTACAGCTGGTATCGGACTAGCCCAATTGAAAAGATATTCAAATTTATTGCTAAGAAGAAAAGAAATTATTGATATGTATAATAAATCATTTATAAATTTGCATGTGCAGCTTTTGAATCACTATGATGAAGAGCATGAATCAAGTGGTCATTTATATATGATTCGAGTTAATGATATAGGGGTTGAGCAGAGGAATGCGCTGATTATCCAAATGGCGGAAAAAGGTATAGCATGTAATGTACATTATAAACCCCTTCCTATGCTGACAGCTTATAAGTCATTGGGGTTTGATATTAAGGATTTTCCTAATGCATATAGGCAGTATGAAAATGAAATTACATTACCATTAAGAAGTAATTTAACAAATGATGAAGTAACTTATATTATCAAGTGTTTTACAGGAGTGTTGAAAGATGTATAAACTAATAATTAAGCGGGTTTTCGATATTTTATTTAGCTTGCTTTTTTTACCTTTTGTTGTATTAGAAATTTTAATAATTGGTGCTTTCATAAAAGTTGAGGATGGAGGGCCTATAATTTACAAAGCTGAACGAATTGGGAAAAGAGGCAGTTTATTTACAATGTATAAGCTTAGAAGTATGAAAGTGAATTCGCCAGATATTCGTCTGGATGATGGCTCTACTTACAATGCCGATGATGACGATCGAGTAACTAAAGTTGGCAAATTCATACGAAAAACAAGTTTGGATGAGTTTCCCCAATTTATAAATGTTTTAAAAGGGGATATGAGCGTTATAGGTCCTAGACCGGATCCACCAGATTGGTTAGATAAATATCCTAAAGAATATTTAGAATTTTTAGAAGTTAAACCAGGTATAACCGGATATAATCAAGCTTATTTCAGAAATTCAGTTGATGGTGCTACTAAAATGAGAAATGATCTGTACTATGCAAAAAAAATATCATTTATTCTTGATTTAAAAATTATACTAAAAACGATTGTAACTATCATGTTTTCAAAAAATGTAAATCATGAATAAGTAAAAATGTAAGAAAGCAGGGTGTGTTTGTGATAAGAAAAGAAATAGGAAGTGATTGGGAAATATATATGAATAGATTTTTTTTACAAGACAATTTTTATTTCTTTCGTTCTTGTAGAGATGCACTGAACTATATCGCCCATTGCTTTAAATCAAATATTGAAGTTGTACTCCCAGCCTATTCTTGTGATTCGGTTATTACTCCATTTAGCAAAAAAGAAGATAATATCAAATTTTATGGGATTGATAATAATTTTAAATTTCTTAAATCAGAAGTAGAGGGATTGTGCGAAAAAGCTGATATTTTACTACTTATTGATTATTTTGGTATTTCTTGTGTAGATGAAGAATTTTTAAAAAAAATTAAAAATAAAAATCCCAATATCTGCATAATTATTGATAAAACGCAAAATTTTTTTGGAGATATTTGGTATTATGAATATGCAGATTATGTGGTTTGTAGTCTACGAAAATGGTTCAGTTTACCTGATGGAGGCTTGTTAGTATCAAAAAATAAACTAGATATTGAATTTCTAAACGATGACAGTTTTTATAATTTAAAATTGAACGCAGGATTTACGAAATATGAATATTTACACAATTTGTGTGATGATAAAAGTTATTTCTTAGATGCATCAAAAAAAGCTGATACTATACTTAGCAAAATGGATAATTATGCAATAAGCGATTTTAGTTATTTTAAATTGTTAACATATGATATAAGTCAAATAAAGAAGATTCGTGCAGGAAATTTTGTGTATTTAAAAGAAAATATGACAGATGTAAATATTAGTAAAATTGAAGCCTGCGAGAATAGTTTGTATTTCCCTATATTAACAAAAAATAGAGATGTTTTACAGCAATATCTTTCTGAAAACAATGTTTATTGCCCTGTAATCTGGGAGTTAGATCCCGAACAACGGATGTATGGTAAATGTGGCTATCTCTCTGATCATATTTTGTGTATTCCGATTGATCAGCGTTATACTCTGGATGATATGGAAGAAATTTGTTATAAGATAAATTGTTTCCAGGAGAAAAACTCATGAAAAAATTATGTATATTAGGTGGAAGTGAATTGCAATTACCATTAATTAAAGAAGCAAAACGCTCCAATATTATTACTTTAGTTGTAGATTGGGATGATACGTGTATTGGTAAAAAGTACGCTGATAAGTTTTACTGTTCAAGTACATTAGACTATGATGCGATATATAACATTGCATTAAAAGAAAATATCGATGGAATTGTTACGATTTGTAGTGATAAACCGATGCCGATTATTGCTAAAATCGGTGAACAACTAAACTTAAAGACTATATCTTGTGATGCGGCATTATCAGCAACAAATAAAGCTCTTATGAGATTAAGACTCAAAGCACATCAGGTACCCATACCGGAATTTTTTGTATGTAAAAACTTCAATGAGTTCAAAGCAGCAATTTTACATTTTTCGAATTCATTTATCGTAAAACCTAGTGATAATTCTGGATCTAGGGGGGTAGTATTAGCAAATAAAGATAGTGATTTATCGGCGGTATATCAATATTCATTAAGTAACTCTTCTAATAATGAAATTCTCGTTGAAGAGTATATGAAAGGATTTGAAGTAAGTGTTGAAATTTTTGTTGTGAATAATGATCCTCGGGTTATTCAGATAACAGATAAAATAACTACAGGAGCACCGCATTTTATTGAAATTGGTCATTTTCAGCCAAGCACAGTTAATCATAATTTATATGAAAAAATTTCAAAAGTTGCGATTTCGGCCGTTAAGGCATTAGCAATCGATCGTGGACCAGCACATGTAGAAATAATTGTCACTAAATCTGGGCCTAAAATAGTTGAAGTAGGAGCAAGACTTGGCGGTGACCATATAACAACCGATCTTGTTCCTATGTCTACAGGTATTAATATGGTAAAAATGTTGATCGATGACACATTATACAAAGTAAGCGAATTTACGGCAACAAAGAGTAATTTTTCCGGAATTTTGTACTTCAATGGTCCATCCACAATAGAGGAAGACCTGTTAAAATGCAAAAGCATCGTACGTTTTAGTTCAGATCAGCTGACTCAATATCAAAGAACTAAAGTTGAAAGTAGTAATGATAGAAAGGGTTATGCTTTATTTTGTAGTGAAGAAAAACATGTGATCGAAACTGATATGGAGCATATTAAGAGGTTAACATTTGTATGAATATTTTAATAATTGAAAATACTGCGGATTCATTGTGGAAGATAAGAGGGAACTTATTTCTGCGTTTATTAAAATTAGGAGCTAATATTACCATATGTGGCCCTGAGATTTATCATCAAAAAATTTACGAGTATGACGAACATGGTATTAAGTATTTCCATCTAGACGCAGATTCCCAAAATATTAACCCATTTAAAGAGATTAAAAGTTTAATTCGTATTAGAAGGCAGTTACTCAATTTGAAACCGGATGCTGTAATAGTGATTGGAATGAAATTCATCCCAACCTGTATTTTAGCTTCACGCTTTGCGAAGGTGCCTTATTTATTTAGCTATATAAATGGCGTAGGGAATTTGTTTATTCAAAATACGATGAAGTTTAAAATTGTTAGATTCATATCTTTTCCCATGTTAAAATTTGCTTTTTTCTCATCTGATTTGGTTTTTTTGCAAAATCAAGATGATATAGATGAATTGATAAATAGGCACTTACTTTCTCAAGAAAAGACCGTATTGACAGATGGATCAGGAGTTGATATGGAAAGGTATCAGCCTACTCCATATCCAGATCAAATTACGTTTACTTACATAGGAAGAATCTGTTCAGAAAAAGGAATTTTAGAGTTTTTAGAAGCTGCTGAAATTATAAAGGAAGTGTACCCGCATATTAGATTTATTGTTGTGGGAAATATTTACCGAGTTGACGATATTGGATTTGGGGAGAAAAAAAGGTGTTTATTGAAAAATGGCATTTTCGAGTATTATGAAGCTGTTGAAGATGTAAATGAGATTCTAGATAAAACAAGTGTAGTAGTTATGCCTTCTTATCGTGAGGGACTTTCTAGAGTTGTAATTGAAGGTATGGCTAAGAAGAGACCAGCAATAGTCAGTGATGTTCCAGGCAACCGTTCAGCCGTTGAACATAAAGTAAATGGATTGCGAATTCCTGTTCAAGATGCGAAAAGTTTAGCAATAGCTATGAAATATTTTATTGAGAATGAGGAGTCCATTGCAATTATGGGACTCAAAGGATACGAATTATGCAAATCAAAATTCGAAGTTAATAAAGTCAATGAAAAGATGGTAAAAAAATTATGGGAGGTAATGAATAAATGAATAATTATGAAAGATTATGCAAGAAGGAAGCACAATTAAGTTTAATTGGTTTGGGTTATGTAGGAATGCCTATCGCAGTTGCCTTTTCTCAAAAAGTAAAAGTCATAGGTTTTGATGTAAATGAAGATAAAGTGAATCTTTATAAACAAGGTATTGATCCTACTAAAGAAGTTGGAAATGATGTTGTTAAAAATTGTAATGTGAATTTCACAAGCGATGAAAAAGCACTAAAGGACTCAATTTTTCATATAGTGGCTGTTCCAACACCAGTTAAATCTGATCATACACCAGAATTACGGCCAGTTATCAGCGCTAGTCATACTGTTGGCAGAAATTTGACAAAAGGTTCAATTGTTGTTTATGAATCTACGGTGTATCCGGGAGTAACAGAAGAAATCTGTATTCCTATTTTGGAAGCGGAATCTGGATTAAAGTGCGGATTAGACTTTAAAGTCGGTTATTCTCCAGAGCGCATTAATCCAAGTGACGAGGTACACAAATTAAATAACATTACCAAAATTGTTTCTGCTTGCGATGAAGAAGCTCTGGAGGAAATTGCTAAGGTATATGAATTAGTTGTAGAGGTTGGGGTATATAAAGCAGAATCAATAAAAGTTGCTGAAGCAGCTAAAGTTATTGAAAATTCGCAACGAGATATTAATGTAGCGTTTATGAATGAACTGTCTATTATCTTTAATAAGTTGGGAATAGATACACAAGCTGTTTTGAAAGCAGCTGGAACTAAATGGAATTTTCTAAATTTTTATCCTGGGCTTGTAGGAGGGCATTGTATAGGTGTTGATCCATATTACTTAACATATAAAGCAGAGTCTGTGGGATATCATTCGCAGATAATTTTATCGGGGCGCAGAATTAATGATGAAATGGGTAAATATATCGCAGAAAATACAATAAAACATTTGATAAAAGCGGATATCAATATAAAAAATTCCAAAATAGGTATTTTAGGTTTTGCTTTTAAAGAAAATTGTCCTGATACTAGAAATACTAAAATAATAGATATCATAGACGAACTTAAAGAATATGGAGTAGTTCCTATCGTTGTTGATCCTGTTGCAGATATGGAGGAAGCAAAAGATTTATATGGTATAAATTTGAAACCTATGAGTGAACTAGTAAATCTAGATGCGTTGATTATTGCTACACAACATCATGAGTTTAAAAACATAAAAAAGCAAAGTTTTGATTCTATGTTTAATGATAAAAGAATCTTAATTGACGTCAAAGGAATTCTGGATAAACATGAATACGTTTCTGATGGATATATTTATTGGCGGTTATAGTAGTTTCGGGTTAATCAATTGTAGACCATTCTGGTAGAAAGGTAAAGATACTATGTACTCTATAAACGATGTTCTTAAAATATTAGAAAAAGGAAAGGTGAAGTATAAATATAACTACTTAGCCGAAATATCTATAAATGCTTTTAGTTCTCTCAATGATTTAAAAGAGAATTCAATAACGTGGGTTAAGCATATAAATGAACATTCAGTAGCATATCTAAAGAATACTTCAAACGTGTTGTTTCTGTGTGATATTGATGAATATAGGGAAGACTTAGATAATGTTATTTTTGTCGCTAATTTAAAAAGAACTTTTTTCAGAATTATAAAAGAGTTTTTTGGTGAAATGGATTATGATCAACAGATACCAAAAGTAGAAAAAAGTGCTATTGTTCTTTCTGAAAAAATTGGAAACTCTGTATATATTGGACATCATTCATTCATAGATCGAAACGTATCTATAGGAAATAATGTTACAATACTGCATAATGTTGTAATCCAAGGTAATGTGTCAATCGCAGATGATGTGTTTATCGAATCTGGTGCAAATATTGGTGTATGCGGATTTGGATACTATTTGAATGAGCAGAATAAATCTGAACGTGTTCCTCATCTTGGCAGAATTATTATTGGTAACAAAGTAGTTATTGGGGCTGGAACATGTATAGCACGCGGAAGTTTAAATGACACAATCATTGAAGATAATGTGAAAATAGATAACTTATGTCATATAGCTCACAGTGTTCATCTAAGAGACGGGGCAATGATTACAGCATGTTCTGAGATATCGGGAAGTGTTACCATTGGAGAGAATACTTGGTTGGGACCTAACACTTCGATAAAAAATGGATTGACCCTTGGGAACAATGTATTTACAGGGATTGCTACTAATGTTGTAAAGGATGTTCCTGACGATACTCTTATTTACGGGAACCCGGGAAAAATTAAAGGAGAAAAATGACATGCACGAGTTTTTGCCAAGTTATAGTGAATATGAAAAAATACTAAAAAATCTTATCAATAGTGGAAAATATTGTGATTATTCTGAAGCACCGAGAAAAGATAAGTTTATTGTTTTAAGACACGATATTGAATTTTCGATTGATAGGGCTTACTATATGAGCTTATTAGAAACAAAGTATGGACTAGTATCATCCTATTTTGTACAAATTACTAATAACTCATATAATGCATTTTCTCAGAAAAATATTAAAATGCTCCAAGAAATGATACGAAATGGGCATCATGTTGGTCTTCACTATCATTGTAATGGATGCCTTGATTCAAAGAAAATAAAAAAAGGAATCAAAAATGAAATTCCTGTTTTAGAAAGTATGTTAGGCAATGATATTAAAATAGATCGATTTTCCATGCATAGACCTGCAAAACAAAGCAGGTATTGGGAAATAAAAATACCTAATATAATAAATACTTATGCAGAAGATTATTTTGTATTTGATGAAAATGCAAATATAACTTCGAATTTAGGTGTGAAATATATTTCAGATAGTAAGCATAGATGGAACTATGGCTTTCCCGATGAAAAAACATTACGTGAAAATGATAAAATACAAATATTAATACATCCATTTAGCTGGACCGAAAAAGGATTAAGTAATGAAAATAATTTTAAGTCTTTAATTAATGAAAAAACGTTAGAATTAATGGATACGTTTAGTAATGAATTTCAACGTTATGAGGAATGTAGAGAAAATATTCATAGTGAATATATTAAGTTGAAATATAAGTGATAAATAATTAATAATATTATAGGAGGAATCATGGTGAGATATTGTGAATTGAAATTTGAAGAAAACAGTGTATTTTTAGTTACTGGAGGAGCTGGATTTATAGGCTCTAACTTATGCGAAGCATTATTAAATATGGGATATAAAGTTATATGTCTAGATAACCTTTCCACTGGAAAAAAAGAAAATGTAGATATGTTTATAAAATCTCCCAATTATACATTTATACAAGGAGATATTACCGATTTTGATACTTGTATGAATGCATGTAAAA
Source organism: Copranaerobaculum intestinale (assembly GCF_009831105.1). Lineage (GTDB taxonomy): Bacteria > Bacillota_I > Bacilli_A > Erysipelotrichales > Erysipelotrichaceae > Copranaerobaculum > Copranaerobaculum intestinale. Next base: position 460,210 of record NZ_WUUQ01000001.1, read on the forward strand.
ATGTTGATTACGTACTTCATCAAGCTGCATGGGGGTCGGTACCGAGAAGCATTGAAATGCCTTTGTATTATGAGAAAGTAAATATCGGTGGAACATTAAATATGATGGAGGCCGCACGTCAGAATAACGTCAAAAAATTCGTGTATGCATCAAGTTCATCAGTATATGGTGATCATCCTGTTCTGCCAAAAGTTGAGGGGAAAGAGGGGAATGTTATCAGTCCGTACGCTTTAACTAAAAGGGTAAATGAAGAATATGGTAAATTGTATAAAAAACTTTATAATCTGGATACATATGGTATGCGTTATTTTAATGTGTTTGGTAGACGTCAAGATCCTGATGGTGCATACGCTGCTGTGATTCCAAAATTTATAAAACAATTATTAAATAACGAGCAACCTAAAATAAATGGTGACGGGAAACAATCTCGTGACTTTACTTACATCGATAATGTAATAGAGGCTAACTTAAAGGCATGTCTCGCATCTAGTGAGGCCGCTGGCGAAGCTTTTAACATAGCTTATGGAGGCAGAGAGTATTTAATTGATGTATATAACCATTTATGTGATGCGTTGGATATACATATAGATCCATCTTTTGGTCCGGATCGAAATGGAGATATCAAGCATAGTAATGCAGATATAACGAAAGCAAGAAAGTTGCTTGGATACGATCCAGAATATAGCTTTGAAGAAGGTATTAATTTGGCTATTGATTGGTACAAAAATCATTTATGAGAATATCTAAAATAATAAAATCAAAATGGATTAATGCTAGTATAATCTTAAAAAGATTAGCGAAAGTATATCTTAGAATAGTTTATAGTTGTGATATTCCAATTGGTTTGAAAATCGGAAATAATGTTTACTTTGCACATAATGCTCTAGGTGTTGTTATTCATAGAGGAGTCATTATTAAAGATAATGTCAAAATATTTCAAAATGTGACTATAGGCACAAATCTAGGTGAAGATGATGAAATGTTAGCACCCGTCATAGGTAATAATGTAATTATCTGTGCTGGTGCAAAAATAATTGGACATATAGAGATAGGTGATAATGTAATAATTGGCGCAGGCGCTGTTGTACTTAAAAATGTAGATAGTGATGTGATAGTAGCAGGAAATCCTGCAAAAGTAATAAAAAAAAGATAAATGTATTAGAAACGAGGAATCTAAATGAATCTATATTATATTTGTGACATAGGTTTTTCTAAAAATGAGAATGAGATTTATACAACAAGAGGCAATATTAATGCATTAGAACGATTTAGTGGGTATTTTGATAAAATTTATATAATTTGTAGAAACAGAAAAACCGTTGTTAATGATGGCGGTATTAAATTAGGATGCAAGTATAATATGTTCATTTTAGAAGACATTAAAATCAGTGATGGTATAACTTTTTTTAAGAAAAATCACAAAAATAAAAGAACTATTAAGAATATATTAAAGAATTGCAATCAAAATGATATAGTGATAGGTCTTGGACTAAATGGCTCAGTTGGATTAAGAATAGCCAATAACTTACATTTAAAAACGATAGGGTATATTGGAGGCAGTGGAATTTTAAGTGCTAAAAAAGAATTTCAACTAGATCATAGCTTTAGTCAGCTAGTGAAAAATCTCATTATTCATTACTATCAAAAAAAGCTTGTTAAGAGTGCTGATTATATGCAATATGTTTCTCCATATTTGAAAGAGGAATATTCAACTTTTCAGCCTGCCTTAATATCTTCCTCTGTTTTGATTGAAAATATTACAAAAGAAATTGTAAAACAACGAAAGAATAAAGTTAATACATATACAATTGGTATTGTTGGTTTTTTAAGTGAGATGAAAGGTACAAGCTTCGCAATTGAATTATTAGAATCACTACCGCCAGAGTGGAACTTGAAAATAGTAGGACGCGGGGATATTGATCATTATATGAGTGTGGCCCAAGAACATAGTGTTGCAAATCGCGTGAAATTGTTAGGACAGTTAAAAACAGAGAAGCAGATTTTTGATTTTCTCGACGGAGTGGATATCTATATTCAGCCTAGTGTGAGCGAAGGATTGCCGAGAGCAACTATTGAAGCAATGAGCAGAGGATGCCCTGTTATTGCTAATCAAGTCGGCGGTCTTGTAGATATAGTGGATAAAGAAAATTTGTTTCCTATTAATGATATAAGTGGATATGCTGATAGAATACTCCAGATATCAAAAGATCCAGGGTTACTCGAAAAAATGCAAAATCATAGTTTTGAGGTAGCAGCTCAATTTGAAAATGATATTATTCAAAATAGATATGATAAATTTTGGAAGGAGATAATTTATGGAAAATAAAATTCTTCATGTTGTCTCTAACATGGATCGTGGCGGTATTGAAACACTTGTACTAAATTTAAACACTTTAATGTTGGGCTCTGAATATACTTTTGATTATGTTATACATGGAGATGATGTTGGTCATTATGAGAAAGAGTTAAAAGAGCTTCATGCAAAGATTTATCATTTCCCTAAATTTAAATTGGTGAATACCTTGCAATATATTAGATATTGGCGGCGCTTTATGAACTGCCACCCTGAGTATAAAATAATTCATTGTCATATTCGAAGTTATGCTAGTGTTATTTATTTTGCTGTTAAAAGATTTCATCTCAAATTTATAATCCATAGTCATAATACTAGCAATGGAATGGGATTAAAAAATAAGATAAAGGATATTTTGCAAATCCCTTTTAAACTTAATCTGCAAAATGTCTATCGATTGGCCTGTTCTAAGGATGCTGGAGATTGGCTTTTTGGAAAGAAAAAGTATTATATTTTAAGAAATGGTATTTTGACAGACAACTTTCGGTTTAATGCCTGTGTTCGCAAACAGATTAGGACTAAATATGGATTCCAAAATAAACATGTATTGGGCCATATTGGAGGGTTTAGAAAACAAAAGAACCATATGTTTTTATTAGACGTATTCAAAAAGTATTGTGAGCAGGATGAAGATGCTAGGTTAGTGCTTTTAGGTTCAGGTGATTTATATGACGATGTAATATTAAAAAGTAAAGAACTTCATATTTATGATAAAATAACTTTTGTTGGAAATGTTAGTAATGTTCATGAATATATGAATATGTTTGATATTTTTGTATTTCCTTCTTTGAACGAAGGGCTTCCGCTTGTTTTAGTGGAGGCTCAAATGAATGGCTTGGTATGTATAGTTTCTGATCAAGTACCTAATGAAGTTGCTTTGACTGAACATTTATATTTTCTGCCTTTGAATGACAAAAATAAATGGTGTAATACAATTGCAGATAATATTGATGCAAACCGGTATGATGCTACTATAAACATCAAGCAAAAGGGATATGATTTGCAAAGTTCTGTTGAGCAGCTAAAAGCGATATATGGTGAATTATTATGCAAATAAAAAAAAGTAGTCTTATTTTTTATTTTTTTGTTTTAATTCTAACTGTTGTAATTTTTACTGTCAATGATATAACCACTAGTATCATAACTTTTATTTTATTTAATATTTTGTATTACATATTTCATGGTTTTAATGTTATCCGACCAGATTGTTGGTTTATACCTGTTTATAGTCTTTACTCAACTGCCTTTGCAATTTTAAGCAAAATGGGGGAGTTTTCATCTTATGTAGCAACTAACAAGCATTTACTACTAAGTTGGATAGGCTTAATAACGTTTTGCTTATGCGTGAATAAAAAAAATGTTGTATATGATAAAGCTCGTTTAGGGATAAAGATTGAAAAAAGTATAATTATTACAGCAATTTTACTTGTAGTGGGGATTACCCTTCTTTATAATTACTATCTTCTGAAGAATCCTGTATATAATAAAATTGATGTAGCAAATTCAAATAATATTATTGTGTTAATGGGGAATTTGATATTACCCAATCTATCTTTATTTTTTGTTTTAATGATGTTTTTTACTAATCTTAGTGGTCGCACAAAGAAGATTATTTTCGCAATTTTAATAGCATTATTATTGTTAACCTTTTTAGTTAATGGGGATAGATCTTTAGTGATAAAAAATGCTATATGTGGTATTCTTGTATATCATATTTTAATAAAAAAAATAACCTTTAAAAAAGCAATAATTGTTGGATTTTCCGCGATGCTTGCATTATCAATCATGTCCCCGCTCAAGATGGTATTGCTGCGGCAGGAAAGCAGTTATGCTGTTGCAAAAGAAGATAATCGTAATTTTGTTGTTAAGTTGTTGGAGTCAGATTTTCATGCAGCGGGATTGAATTTAAATACGTTAGCAAATGGAAGAGATCAATATGATTTAAAGTACGGTGAAACATGGCTGTATGATATTATTAGACCATTTGATATGGTTTTGCCAATAGATATTTCTAATTACAGCTCAATGAAGTGGTATCAAAACTTTTTTTACCCTGGAAAAGTAACTGGAATGGGTTTTACTCTTACTGGAGAAGGATATATCAATTTTGGTGTCTTAGGTGTAATAATTGAAATGATGGCCGTAGCTGCATTAGTCAATTACTTATATAAATTATCTTCTAGATCAGGATTAACAATAAGCTTATATATTTGTATGATTCCTATTTTTATGTATGCTAATCGTGCAGATTTAGCTAATATCCTTAGTCCTTTAATCAAAATGTTGATACCCTTAGGAATATTTTATTTATTTATGGATAAAAGAGAAATTTGATATGCGGAAAAAATATACTATTTATAATTTGATTTCATCTTTGGGTGGTCAAATGATATCTTTATTAATTGGCATTGTAGCAAGAGCATACTTTGTGCGTTACTTGGGTATAGAAATGTCTGGACTTAATTCATTGTGTACAACTATTATTTCCAGTTTATCTATTGCTGAATTGGGTATCGGTGACGCTATAACATTTAATTTATATAAGCCACTTGCAGAAAATAATCGGCATAGAATTATTGCTTTAATGGGTTATTTTAAGAAAATATATGTAGTTATCGCTTTCGTTGTTCTAGTCTTAGGCGGTATTATGATCCCGTTTTTACCTTATTTTACAAATAATCTTGATTATATTTTAGTCTTAGGTGTATTTTTAATTTTCTTGATCAATTCATTTATTTCATATTTCTTTTCTTATAAACGAGTCATGCTGTTTTCTAATCAAAAGGATTATTTAATTTCTTCTATACATTACATGTTTTATTTCGCTCAGAATATTTTACAGATTATTGTTTTAGTTTTGACCAGTAATATTTACCTGTTTTTACTATTAATGGTTTTAGCAACTTTAGGTGAAAATTTCTTAATTTCTTATATTGTTGATAAAAAATATAAATATTTACGCAATAAAAAAGTTTTGTTAGATAAAAGAAGTAAAAAAGAATTATTTCGTGATGTTAAATCTACGTTGATGTTTAAATTAGGACGTTTAATAACAGAAAATGAGGATAATCTTATAATATCATTTTTTATAGGTGTAAGTAATGTGGGGATTTACGCTAATTATCTTTTAATAATGACTTCACTTAGAAGTATCTTGTTGAAAATCTTTAAAAGTTGTTTAGCCAGTCTTGGTAATTTAAATGCTGAGAAGGATGACGATTATAACTATGTTATAACAAATGTTTTGGCATTCATTAATCTTATAATATCAGGATTTGTATTTGTGGAGTTTTCTCTTCTTATAAATCGATTCATACCTTTGTGGGTGGGGAAAAAATATTTGTTTACGGATAAAATTGTTATTTTACTTGGATTTATTATTTTTCTGCAGTGTAGTCGAGCTATTTTTTCTACTTTCCGAGACGGTTTTGGATTATTTAGAGTTTTTAATTGGCGAACATTGGCGGAGGCTTTTGTTAATTTTGTATTATCAGTGTTTTTAGTTAAAAAAATCGGTATATATGGGATATTTTTAGGAACTGCAATTAGTAATGTTTTGTTTTTTATAATTGAGCCAATTATGGTTTATAGTTATAAATTTCATAAACCTGTTCGTCATTATTTATTATTATTTATTAAAATTTTAGGAGTTTCTGTATTTTGTATAATTATTATGGGACGATTATCAAGTAGTCTATACATCAATTGGATTTCTTTACTTATTTTGGGCTTTAGTACTATGATCGTTTATTTAATAATAGTATATCTAATGCTAAGAAAAGATAAATCATTCATATTTTTACGTAATATTGGAATGGATTATTTTCAAAAAATTAAAAATAGGTAGATATTAATCTAAGCAAAGGATCAAGCTATTTATTATTTATACTAGGTGAAAGGGATGTGAAATGAAGTGAATAATTTCGTAATGTGCACCAATATAGATTAAGCGTATCTTTATAATTCTTAATTCATTTATACAACACCATAATACACAAAACCAGCTCCACTTTTGCTATTCTGATATTGAGAGTGACAAGCTTCATATGTATAGTGAAAGGAGAGCTTTTATTTTGTCTAAAAGAATCAATCAATCCTATTTTTGATTGCATATTAGTTAGTAGTATTTCAATACCAAAATTTGAATCTTTAAAAAGTATTTCAAAATTTTGTGTAAACTCTAAATATGTAGGAAGAATCAGTGAGTGGTAGAACTTCTTTTTCTATTTATTAAATAACCTAGAACTCCTAAAAAGGTACACATTCTCGGCTCTGATATTTCATGTGCTTTTTTTATATATTTAAATTTTATATGAGAAATCACAATTAATAATTATTGATTAAAAGAGCGAAATCATTTTAGCTAGCTTCAGGGAATAAATGTATATCTGAATTTTAAGTCCTGGATGCATTAGCTGAAACGCCTGTTTATATTGCTTCAGCTGATCCTGATATCGTACAATATACTCTTTTTCATCCATATTATGATCACTTTTGAAATCAATGATAACTGCTTGCTTCTCATTATACGCTACAAAGTCTATATAGCCGTGCAGAATCGTTTCTTTATCCTTAATGGTATAAGAATACTCAAAGTAGTGATTCGGCAATGAGAGGGCCTCCAAAAACAGTTTGTTTTGATATAATGCTTGTACCTCAGATCGATCCTGATCCTGAATTTGATAACCGGCAATTTCTTTGGCATCCTTCAGCTTTTCATAATTTGCGATAAGTTCATGTAATGCGGTACCCCGATCAGCCCCCTTCTTGACAGGACATAACTCAAGTACGGATAAATCACGCTGATGAGCGGCGCTGGCAGTCTGAAAATGTACGGACTGATTGACATAATCATAGGCAGGCAGGATCATTGACTGCTGTTTATCTTGGATGTTTTTAATGCTTGACCGCATATGAATCACATGCTCATAGGTAAACAGCGCGCTATGCTCTTTTAAAAATGCATAAAGAATCCATGAGGAATATCCGCCTCTTTGATAGATGCGGCTTTGTGACAAATCATTTTGGTATTTTTCTTCATCTTTTACATAATCCACAATATGCATCTCTTCCTGAGCACGGGTCAGTGCAACATACAGGATTCGCATTTCCTCCTCCAGTTCTTCACGATTTTTTTTCTGTTCCATAGCAATTCGCGGTATTGTTGTGCGTACAAAACGCTGGGGCAGCTCCATGTGCTTCATGGCCAGACCCAAATCGTTGTCAATCAGCACCATTTCTTTAAAATCAATTGCCGGCTGCTGGGAATTGGACCACAGGAAGACGACCGGAAACTGAAGCCCTTTCGACTGGTGAATGCTCATCACCCGCACCACGTCATCATCGCTGCCGATCGGTATCGCTTCGGCAGTTTCCATGTCGGCAATTTCATCAACATATTTCAAGAATCCGGAAATGCTGAGTGATTCTTGTTTTTCCTTTTGATCAGCTATTTGATACAGCAAATCGAGATTTGTCCGATCCTGCAGGGTGATTTGCTTTTGATAGAATTGCTGAATCTCGTAAATTGATAAAATTTCCTCGGTGAGCGTCTTTGTATAAATCTCCTGAATGTGTTCCTCCAATATTTCAAATCCTTCAAAAGGGTATTTTTGATAATATGTATAATAGGACTCATTCGGTGCTTTTAAAAGTGCGGCTTGTGCCAGATCTTCACTGCTTCTTTGCCCAAGCGCAGATAAAAGGACGGAGACCATAGCGATATCATCATGCGGATTGATGCACATTCTCAAGAATGACAGAAGAATCTGTACTGCATCTGACTGGTAAAATCCACTTTTTACATCAATGAATGAAGGAATATTTTGTTCATCTAAAGCGGCCTTCATATCATCCTTGCGGGCATTTCCCCGAACCAAAACAACAAAATCTTTCCAGCTTCGATGATCCTGCTGCTTTAACTCTAAAATTTTGGATGCAATATAAGAAGCCTTGCACACATTGGTATGGATCGCATATCCTGCTTCTTCTTTTAAAGCGGTGTAATCCAAAGCATGAAAGCAGATCGGCTTGTTATGCGTTTGTTGGGCGGGAGCACCGGTGGTCACATAGTCACTGCTTGCGTAGGAGCTTTCAAAACCCTTGATGTTCATGAGCTTGTCAAACAGCTGATTATTAAAATCAACGATCATCTGCTTTGATCGATAATTGCTTCTTAGGTAAATGATATCATCCTGTTCCCCCGCGTGTTCAATTAAGCCTTTCATCAATTGCGGCTTGGCATGACGAAAACCGTAGATCGACTGTTTGATATCGCCTACTCGAAATACATTATCGGGCTTGCAGATGAGTGAAACCAATGTATGCTGAACATCGTTGCTGTCCTGGAATTCATCGACCATGATCTCTTTAAACTGATCTCGGTATCGATCGGCAATCCTCCCATTATCGGCTTGTAGGATTGCTAAAGCAAAGTGCTCCATGTCATCAAAATCGATACCGCCTGCTCGTGCTTTTTCCTCGGCAAAGTATTGCAAATAATCTTTTGTGATCTCCAAAAGCTTATCAAGATCACGTGACTGCGCTTCAAGATCCTTCAGCAAAGTGATTTCCGAATGCAGATCAGCCAGAGCGGAATCCTCCATTTCATGGATCTGTTTACGCAAATCTCCATATGTTTTATCATCCCGATTGGGAGCGGTAGGCAGAATAACGCGGCAGGCATTGATGAAATTCATACGGAATGCTTCATAAGCTTGCGTATCCAAGCAGGGTTTAACAAGCTTCAGCGCTTCTATCTTTTTCTCGATGACCGCTTGTTTCTTCTCTTCCTTTGGATAGCGGACAGCGATAAGCTGATACAGCTCCTTGGTGGATTCCATAATCGTTTCCCAGATCATCTGATAGGCGTCAAAGAAATTTTGCTGAACCGATGAAGGAAGCTCTGTAAGTGATGAAAAATGTCCATAGGAAGCTTGTATCATTTGAAAATATGCCTGCTGATCCGATTGTGAGGAAGCAGCGGAAGCAATCCCGGTAATGATTTGACGGAAGCTTTCTTCACTCTCACTTCGTGCGGAAAAATATTGGGCAAGCGACAGAAAGACCGGATCCTTTTTTTGATACTGATTCGCAAAGGCACGTTCCATTGCCTGTTCAGCACACAGCTTTACGGTATTCTGATCGAGAATTGTGCTGATTCGGCTATGTGGCAAATGCAATACATAATAATATTTTTGAACGATGGATAAGCAAAAGGAGTGAATGGTCGATATATAAGCATTTTGAAGCTGTGACAGCTGTGTTTGTATGTAATTCTGTTCAAGAGGATCATGCGTATTTTCAAGCTTATGATGAAGCTGGTCTGCCAATCTTTTTTTCATTTCGCTGGCTGCTGCTTCGGTAAAGGTCATGGCCAGGATTTCACGAATCTGAATGCGGTCATCAAGTACCCGCCGCACCAATCGTTCAATCAAAACGGTTGTTTTTCCGGCTCCGGCGGATGCAGAGACAATGACGTTTTTATTTCTGGAAGTAATTGCACGCAGCTGATCAGGATTCCAATTCGGCATGGCCTTTCCCCCCTTTCCGATATAGTGTGTCATCTGGTTCTACCAGAGGTTCTTTTTCATGGGTCAAACCATGATAACGGCAGATTGCATGATAGGGACAGAACTGACATGCGTTTTGAGCAGGAGTCAGATCAAACTGACCGTCTTGAATACGGGAGGTAATTACTGCATACATCTGTTTTACTAATGCTCGCAGCACGTCGATATCATATACTTTTCGTATACTGATTTCCTCATTCTTATTCATGCGGAATCCTTTTATATGCCGTCCGTCATCATCCATCAGCTGCCCATCTGTCTCAAAGGTCCAGCCATCCAGCCGATGTACTTTTATTTTTTGTTCTTCATAATCCGATTTGTCGAATGGAACATATTCAACCGGCCGGCGTTTCATTTTACCGGCGTCGGCTTGAATATTTTCGGTTTTCAGTGAAATATAGTACGCGCCACCGGGCTTTTTTTGAAATGTGTCTTGTGCGATCAGCGCGTAGGTGAGAAGCTGGAGCTGCTGGGCAGCGAATACTTTTGTTTCCGACAGATTTTTCCGGGAACTTTTATAGTCGATGATTCGAATCAAATCATCACAGACATCCAATCGATCAATGATTCCCTTTACGGTCAAGGTCATATGTTTACCTAAAATCATGGAATACTCAAACGGATACTCACATGCGGCAGGCTGATAGCTTGTATGCTGTTCCATATCCTTTAAAATATCCATCATCGAAATCAGACTGCGGAAAAGGCGTTCCTCTAATATTTCAAAAACATTCTGCTGAGCAGTATAAATATTTCCGGCTTTCGTAAGCTCAGTATGTATAAGCTGCCGAATTTCCTCTGGCTTGGTGTTTGCGTACTGCTTACCGTATTTCTCTACCAGCGTTTCCAATACAAAGTGAGCCAGAGTACCGATACGGTTGGAAGAAAACGTATTGTCGAGCGGTTCCCGAATATTTAAACCATATTTCAAAAAATAGGAAAAAGGACAGCTGATATAGCGTTCTAAGGAAGAAATTGACCCGTGCATCATACCGTTTTTAACAAAGAGCTGTTTTGCGGTAGCGGGGTGGATATTCGGTTTCAATAAATTCTTGTTAAATTCTGAAAAAAGCGGGTACGGAACTGATTTTTTTTGGGAGAATAATTCTATTTCCAGGGCTGCTTCCTGCCCTTTGCCGCTGAAATCTCCTTGTGAATAGGAAAGGATCAGATGCTGGCAGTCCTTCATTACCGCTTCCGTCTGATATAAATGCTTTTGATAGCGTTCCTCCATAGAAGGGAAAGCGATTTTACTGACATAGGCTTCATCGAAAAATCCCTTTTGCGATGGAAATCCCGGATAATTTGCCTGCGTACATCCCATTACAAATAAATAGGAACGCGGCGGCAGCGGCCGTGCAAGATCAGTTATGAAAGCTCCCTGATAAGCGTCGGGGTTAACACTGCTGCTGAGAGTGTGCAGATAGTGTATGAAAAATAATAAATCCTCAGGCTGGTGAAGCTGTGGATACACATTCTGAAAGAGCTTTTGAAGTTTTTCCAGCTGCCGCTGATCGTTTTGTAAAATAGAGTAAATTTGATCATAAACAGCTCTCAACAAGGTATCGTAAGTATTTGCCTGCAGAATCAAATTGAGTTTGGATACAACCTCCTGACGCGCTTCTTCGGCGCAGGCTTCCAACCGGTCGAGCCGTTCTTTGTCATGCTTATTTATCAGCTCACTCATTAGATCCTGTTTCCGAATATGGTGAAAAGCTTTTTGAATATCTGCATCAAACAACTGTATATATTCTATCAGCTGCGGCAAATACGGATGCTTCATGAAATCGCTGTTCAGCACGGCAAACAAATTTTCATTGGTCGGATTCAAATAATATGTCAATAATTTCGCGGTGATCAGTATGGATACATCGCGGGCATTTTCATGAAGGATTGTGAAGGGAATTTGATAATGCTTGAAGGTTTGCTTTATATAAGGAAGTAAATTGGGGTCACTCAGCATGATTACACAGGATTCTGCATTGATGTGATGCCGAAGGATATATTGAGCACAGGATTCCGCCTCCTGACGAATATTGATCGCATGATAGAACTCTATTTGCGGCTGCTGATCCTGCTGATCAAGAAAAACAGCTCCTTTTTCACATAAGCGCTTTACCAGAATATCTGTGGCTGCTGGGTAGCGTGTCGGCATAACATATACATTTTCATCAATACTTTCTACTTGATTACAATGTTGTATCAGATCATCGGCTTTGGTATGCAAACTACAAAGAATATTCAGGATTTCCGCAAGTGCAGCTTCTTCGGCGGTGTCCCGCGGCAGGCTTTCCAGTGCGATGTCATATATTTTTAAGAGCTCTGCAAATTGCAGGCATTCAATAAGAAAGGATGGATCCTGAAGCTGTGTTTTAAATATATTGTCAGGTTGATTCGCCAGCAGCTTCCTCGCCTGGAACAGCTGTTCGACAGGATTGTATGAAGCGTGCTTGTTCAGCCAATTTTCGACCGATAGAATATCAATATTTGCGTATCCTGCATCACTTGAAAAAAGCACGCGTAAAAAGCCGTGCTGGTGGGCTGGAGCTAATAGAGTGGCATTTTGAGGCAGGTTCTTCATATCCATGGGAAAACCACGCTTTCTTATTTTAATGCCTGATTTGCATCGCGGATGATTGCCGCAACTTGTTCGTGGAGGTCAGCCCGATCCAGTGCGAAATCGATCTGAGCCTTGATAAATCCAATCTTATCTCCGACATCATAGCGGCTGCCGATGAAATCGTAGGCATAAACTTCTTCGTATTTTGTCAAACGATCGATAGCATCGGTTAATTGAATTTCATTTCCTGAACCGGGCTCTTGCGTTTCCAACAATTCAAAAATCTTTGGTGTAAGTATATAACGCCCCAAAATTGCCATATTGCTTGGAGCATCTTCCAGTTTTGGTTTTTCCACAAAGCTTTGCACCTTCATACAACGATCTGATAACGACGCTTTGGGATCAATAATGCCGTATTTATGCACGGCTTCATCTGCTACCCGCTGAACGCCGACCACACTGGCATTTTGTTCTTCATACACACGTACCAACTGTTCGGTTGCGGTAGGTCCATTTTTGTTAACAACAATATCATCACCCAAAAGGATGGCGAAAGGCTCATCACCGACAAAGGTTTTTGCGCACAAAACAGCATGTCCTAAACCGCGGGGATTCTTTTGACGTACAGAATAAATGTTAGCCATATTTGAAATATCCCGGCACATTGTCAAAAGCTCATCGCTGTGACTGGCATCCAGCCGCTTTTCAAGCTCAAAGCTTTGATCAAAATGATTCTCAATACTTGCTTTATGGGCATTGGTAATGATCAAAATTTCTTCAATGCCGCTTTTTACGGCTTCTTCAACGATATATTGGATTGTTGGTTTATCTACAATAGGAAGCATTTCCTTTGGTACTGCTTTCGTTGCCGGTAAGAATCGGGTTCCAAAGCCTGCCGCGGGAATGATTGCTTTTCTTATTTTTTTCATGAAAGTTCCTCCGTCATTATATCTATTTTAGCATATTACCAAAGAAATGGAAGCTTGGGCATTGCGGTTCATGAAGCATTTATCTAATCATGAAGAACCTCATCAAAAATGGGTGTGGTGAATTGTTTGAAAAGGCATATATGTGCTTGTAAATATAAAAAAATGTAATATTACATGTAAATATTGTAATTCGATTGCATATGTTGGAATTTCGATAACAGAACCCTTATAATGAATTTGCAAAAATAAAGAGAAACAATTTTTGGGATTCTAACAAGTACGCAATTCCTGCGCATTCCAGCTTGTACGGTTTCGATTTCTCTTTATTTTTGCGACTGCTATTTATACTTTTGTGCAACTTGTCTGGTAAATAATGCAAGTGGCGTTTCAGAATATAGGAAATATCTGCAAATAGTGTATAATTCATAAGGTAAAGAAAGACTATTGGAATGTGGGAGATTTCAATAATTAGGTGGTGCAGTATGAAATTTATACTCAAAGAAGATGAGACACTTCAGCGTGGTCATGTACGGATTAATTATCATAGTGATGATAAGGATATCACAAAGGGGATAGTAGATCGTTTTAAACTTTGTATGAATAAATGTATATTATATGATGTCAATAATCCACGGATCGAGCATAAGGTGATCTATGTGGAAATTTACATGATTGAATTGAAGGATAATGAGGTTCTTGCGCATACAATCGGCGGTAAAATCCTGAAATTCCGCAAACGGTTCAATGATGTAAAAACGGAACTGTCAAAATATTATTTTGTGCAAATATCCAAAACGATGCTGGTGAATGTTCAGCATGTTGCATATTTTGAAACCGCGAATCATTACCGTTTAAAACTGACGATGGACAACGGTGAAGAATTTACGGTAAATCGGAGTTTTCATAAGAAATTCGTTGAAGCATATGAAAAGGTGTGATCTGTTTAGGATAACATCTTTTTTTTCGTATAAGAGATTGGGTGATGAGTTTGCTGTGTAAGCGATGTGGCAATACCGATGAGCGGTATTTTTATCAGGATGGGGAGGTATGGTACTGCCGGCGCTGCGTGCAGTTTGGAAGATTGAATGTCGGTGAGGAAGTTCCGGTGAAAGTTTATCAAACAAAACGCCATCATTGCCGGCTTCATTTGAAATATCCGCTGAGCGACGCACAGGCAAAGGCTTCTGGTGAGGTAGCCGGCTGGGTAAAGCAGGGAAAACCCGTACTGCTTTACGCGGCATGCGGGAGCGGCAAAACTGAAATCGTCATGGAGAGCATTCAACAGGCATTAAATGCTGGGTTGAAAGTAGGCTTTGCGATTTCACGCCGGCAGGTCGTACTGGAAATCTGTGCACGGATGAAACAGGCCTTTCCTCGTCTTCATGTCATAGCGGTGTGTGAGGGCAGCACCAGAGTGACCGATGGTGATCTGATAATCTGTACCATGCATCAGCTGTACCGCTATCATCAAGCGTTTGATGTATTGATCATGGATGAAGTAGATGCATTTCCTTATAAGCATAATGCGCTGTTGGAACAGATTGCACATCATGCAATGAAGGGAAGTGTCGTCTATCTAACCGCAACCCCGGATGAGGAAATGCTGAAGCGGGTGGAAAAGGGAGAGTGGGCGATGGTACAGCTGTTTCAACGACCGCACGGTCATCCTTTGGTGATACCAAAACAACGGAAAGCACCTTTGATCCTTCAGTATGTATTTCTGCTGGCATTTATTGAGCGGTGCATTCACCGCGGCAAGCAGCTTCTGCTGTTTGTGCCGACGCGGCGATTTGGACATAAGCTGTATCGCTGGCTAAAGCTTCGTTACCGCTGCCGGTTAATAACCTCCGTTACTTCAGAGAAAGAATCAATGATTGAGGCACTGCGTACACAGAAGCTGCAGTTTCTTATCACAACCACGGTATTGGAGCGCGGTGTCACCTTTGATGATATTCAAACCGCAGTGATTTGTGCCGACCATCCGGTATTTGATGAAGCCAGCTTGATTCAGATCATCGGCCGAGTGGGCAGAAATATTCACCACCCAAGCGGTGAAGGGCTCTTTTTATTCACCCATCGCACACTTGCGATTACGCGGTGTCTGCATGCTTTGGAGATGATGAATGCACAAGCCTGATAAAATATGTCCGGTCTGTTTTTCAAGCCGTTCAACCGATCAGACCCTGGGAAATTGGTTTTGGAACCGGGATATCCTTTGCGGCGGCTGCCGTTCGTATTTCATCCCAGCCAATGGTTTTTTTGAGCTCGGTGAACTTCGGGTCTTTGCCCTATATCAATATGAGGAACAGATCGAAAATCTGCTGTATCAATATAAAGAAAACCGGGATGCGGCGCTGGCTGATATTTTCTTCTGGCTGAATGCGAAGCAGATCACCAGAAGGTATCGTGGTTATACGATGATCGGCATGCCGTCTTCCGCGGATAAAATCGCGGAACGAGGGTTTCATCATCTGAAACGAATGCTGGAAGTTGTTCAGCTTCCGTATGCTGATCTTTTTGAAAAGGATGCTGCGTATAAGCAGTCTTTGAAAAGCGGTGCAGAACG
The DNA here is from genome assembly GCF_009831105.1 of Copranaerobaculum intestinale. Lineage (GTDB taxonomy): Bacteria > Bacillota_I > Bacilli_A > Erysipelotrichales > Erysipelotrichaceae > Copranaerobaculum > Copranaerobaculum intestinale. The sequence continues at coordinate 476,189 of NZ_WUUQ01000001.1, forward strand.
CAAAGAAATTAAATCTCATATGCGGCTGAGAAAAGATGCGGTAATTCCCAATACTCCATTGCTTCTGGTCGATGATGTATGTACGACCGGGGCTACTTTGAAACATGCATATAAGCTGCTGGAAAAGCATACCATGGATATGGAAGCACTGGTGCTGAGTGCTCATGAAAAAATTACGATCCATTCGGATGATGAGAAAGCGCTTCGACGAAAAAAAGGAAGGAAAAAACAGTATGACAGGAAAAGTAAAATGGTTTAACGCAGAAAAGGGATTTGGCTTTATTTCACAAGAGGACGGAAGAGATGTTTTTGTCCATTATTCACATATTCAACAGGAGGGATATAAGAGCTTAGAGGAAGGTGAAGCAGTCAGCTTTGACGTGATCGAAGCAGAAAAAGGACTGCAGGCAAGAAATGTTGTGAAAGTATGAAAATGAATTGATTTCAAGGGTCTTTTTGACTATAATATGAATATGCATTTAAGGTGAGCATAGAAAGGTATAGGAGCATTATGCAAGGAAAAGTAAAGATGTTTAACGCGGAGAAAGGATTCGGCTTTATCACAACAGATGATGGAAAAGACGTGTTCTTTCATTACTCTCAATTGATGATGGAAGGCTATAAAACAATCGAGAGTGATACGCTGGTTGAGTTCGATCTGACAGAGACAGACCGCGGACCTCAGGCGCATAATATCGTTAAGCTGTAAAAGGGAGCAGGCAGGGGCCTGCTTCCTTTCTCTTTTACGGTTTGGAAAGGCTGCTTTTATCAGGCTTTCACGAATCTGCAAGACAAAGCAAATATACTTTTACAATGCATATTTCTATGTTATAATCTATACTGCATGATACTATGCTTTTCATAGTAATAAATGGAGGAATTGTGCCATGGGATTATTCAATAAACTGTTTGGCGGAGATAACAGCCTGCTGAAACAATTCAACAAGACTGCGGATGAAGTAGAAACTTTTAAAGCCGCGATGGAAGCGCTGAGCGATGACGAATTAAAGGGAAAAACCAATGAGTTTATCGCGCGCTACGAACAAGGAGAAACATTAGAGAGTTTACAGACGGAAGCTTTTGCCGTAGCGCGTGAAGCAGCTCGGCGGGTAATCGGAGAGTTCCCGTATCACGTACAGATTGTCGGCGCCTGTGTCATGCACAGCGGCGATATCGCAGAAATGAAAACCGGTGAAGGTAAAACACTGACATCCGTCATGTGTGTTTACCTGAACGCATTAGCCAAAAAAGGTGTGCATGTCGTTACGGTCAATGAGTATCTGGCAGCTCGTGATGCGGAGTGGATGGGACAAATTTACCGGTTTTTGGGACTGAGTGTCGGTGTGAATGAAAGAGCGCTAACCCCGGCCGAAAAACGCGCCGCTTACGCATGTGATATTACATATACGACAAATTCAGAATTAGGATTTGATTACCTGCGTGACAACATGGTTACTGAGGTCGAGGATCGCGTATTGCGCGGATTGCATATGGCGGTTGTCGATGAAGTCGATTCCATTTTGATTGATGAATCCCGTACTCCGCTGATTATTTCCGGTGGTGCAAAGCAAACCGCGAACCTGTATATCCAGGCTGATAAATTTGCGAAGACCTTACAGGAATCTGATTATGAGATCGATGAAAAAACCCGTCAGATCATGCTTACCGAGGAAGGTGTTGACACCGCTGAGAAATATTTTAAATTAAACAATCTGTATGATGTTGAGCATACGCAGTTAGTACACCATATTCAACAAGCGCTGCGTGCCAATTACATCATGATGCGCGATGTGGAATACGTAGTTCAGGAGGACGAAATTGTCATCGTTGACTCTTTCACCGGACGTTTGATGAAGGGCCGTGCTTACAGCGACGGTCTGCACCAGGCGATTGAAGCTAAGGAAGGGGTTTCCATTAAGGAAGAAACTACCACCTTGGCAACCATTACGTATCAGAACTTCTTTCGCTTATATGAAAAGCTTGCCGGCATGACCGGTACTGCCAAGACCGAAGAAGAAGAATTCCTTTCGATCTATAATATGCGCGTGTTGGAAATTCCGACAAATAAGCCGGTTATTCGTGATGACCGTCCGGATGCGATCTTTGCGACACCGGAATTAAAGTACCGTGCGATGGTGAACGAAATCGCAGAGCTGTATGAAAAAGGTCAGCCGGTGCTGGTCGGTACGGTATCCGTAGAAGTCAGTGAAATTCTTTCAGAGCTATTGGATGCACGCAAGATTCCTCATGAGGTGCTGAACGCGAAGAACCATGCCCGTGAGGCTGAAATTATTGCGAAGGCAGGTCAACTGAAATCGGTTACGATCGCAACGAATATGGCCGGTCGAGGTACGGATATCAAATTGACTCCGGAAACACGTGAATTGGGCGGATTAGCGGTTTTGGGCAGTGAACGCCATGAATCACGCCGTATCGATAATCAGCTGCGCGGGCGTTCTGGCCGTCAGGGCGATCCTGGCTATTCCCGTTTCTATGTATCATTAAAAGATTCCCTGATGGTACGTTTCGGCGGTGAAAAGCTGCAGTCCTTATTCAACTCGCTGGGGGATCAGCAGATTGAATCGAAAATGGTTACGAAATCTATCACACAGGCGCAGCGCCGAGTTGAGGGATATAACTTCGATATTCGTAAGCAGCTGCTTGATTATGATGATGTTCTGCGCCAGCAGCGCGAGATTATGTATGATCAGCGTAATTTTGTCTTAGAGAATGACGATGTGCATAACATCGTTCACGATATGTTTGATCGTGTTATTACAAGTGTGATTCGCGCGAATGCCGATGAGACTAAGCGGGATAACAAAATCAACGGTGAATCCGTAGAACAGGGTCTGGAAGTGCTTGGTTTTGAATCAGATTTAATCAAGGCTGAGGATCTAAAGAATATGTCGGTGGATGAAGCCGCTAAATTCTGCTGTGATAAGGCATGGAATTATTATGAATCCAAAATCGGCGATGATATCAAGGAGCAGTTCCTGCCGTTTGAGAAAAGCATCGTACTCAGAAACATCGACCGCAACTGGATTGAACACATTGATATTATGAGCAAGCTCCGTGACGGCATTCACCTGCGTTCCTATGCGCAGACAAATCCGCTGCAGGCTTATGTAACTGAAGGATATGAAATGTTCGAGGAAATGATGGAGCGGATTGCCCGTGAAGTTGTATTCTTCGCAATGAAGATTCAAATTGAGCGGAGGGCTGCTTAATGGAACTTTATGAATTAAAACAAGGAGTGGAAACTCACCTGGCTAAGCTTTATCAGCTAGGTGAGTCACTTTGACTTAGCTGCCAGACGACATAAAATTGAAGAACTCAATGCGCAGACAATGCAGGAGGATTTTTGGAGCGATCCTCATTCTGCTCAGCAGATGCTGCGAAAATTAAACTCCATCAAGGATGTGGTAAATGCCTATAATCATCTGGAAACACTGCTTCACTCTCTGCAGGAAACCCATGATTTATTGAAATCTGAAATGGATCAGGAAATCATGGAGCTGGCCGGGGAAGAATATCACGAGATGGAAAAGACATTTGATGATTTTGAGATAAAGATCCTGCTATCTCATGAATATGATCATTCCAATGCCATTGTCGAGCTGCACCCGGGAGCCGGCGGAACCGAATCGATGGATTGGACCGAAATGCTGTACCGTATGTATTCACGTTGGGCTTCCAATAAGGGTTTCAAAGTAACTGTTTTGGATTATTTGGCGGGGGAAGAAGCCGGTATCAAATCGGTAACCATGCTGATCGAGGGTGACATGGCCTATGGGTATCTGAAAGCGGAAAAAGGAGTTCACCGTTTGGTGAGAATTTCACCCTTTGACGCTGGGGCAAGACGCCACACGTCTTTTGCGTCGGTGGATGTAATGCCGCAGTTCAATGATGAAATTGAAATCGATATCAAGCCGGAAGATTTGATTGTGGAAACCAAGCGTGCCAGCGGAGCCGGCGGACAGCACATCAACAAAACTGACTCTGCCGTACGCATGGTGCATAAGCCGACCGGATTGGTGGCAACCTGTCAGAACGGGCGTTCCCAGCATGAAAACCGTGAAGAAGCACTGCGTATTTTAAAAAGTCGCATCTATCAGAAAATGATCGAAGAGCAAGAGGCAAAACTTGCGGCGATCAAGGGAGAACAAAAGGCAAACGAGTGGGGTTCCCAAATTCGTTCCTATGTTTTCCATCCTTACTCATTAGTAAAGGATGTGCGTACCGGTTATGAGACCGGCAATGTGCAGGGTGTGATGGATGGTGATCTCGATGAGTTCATCTACGCCTATTTAAAATCACAAATACAATCCTAGCAGATGACCGAAAGGCCATCTGTTTATTTTTACCATGATTTCACATAATTTCATAAGAATGCTTAACTATCTGCTCTTTACTTACAGTGTCAATATTTTCATTTCTAAATGGGTTAGATTTCGTAAAAGAGTATGTTATAATACATGGCGAAGGGAATGATAGTATGATTCTTCTTGAGAATGTTTCAAAAGAGTACAGAAACGGCGTTCATGCGCTTAAAAATATAAATTTACAGATTGAGGACGGCGAATTTGTCTATGTTATAGGGCCTACCGGATCAGGGAAATCCACATTGATTAAACTGCTTGACGGGGAAGAAATTCCCAACAGCGGTACGGTGATGGTGGAAAATGTCGATGTCGGCAAGCTGAAGCATTCCCGGGTGCCGATCTATCGGCGTAATATCGGTGTGGTATTTCAGGATTATCGGCTGCTTCCAAGCTTGACAATTTTTGAGAATATCGCGTTTGCGCTGGAAGTGATCGGTGAGGACAAAGCAAAGGTGAGAAGACGGGTTCGTGAAGTTTTGGAGCTGGTTTCACTGTCAGAAAAAGCAAAAGCATTTCCAAATGAATTGTCCGGCGGACAGCAGCAGCGTGCTACGATCGGCAGAGCAATTGCCAATCATCCGAAAGTGCTGATTGCCGATGAGCCGACCGGCAACCTGGATCCGGAAAAATCTATTGAGATTATGGAATTGTTGGAGAAAATTAATAAAGATCAAAATACGACCATCGTCATGGTAACGCATGACAGTACGATCGTCGACCGTTTTAAAAAACGCACGATTGCCTTGGAAGAAGGGTTTGTGGTTGCGGACATCATGAAGGGAGGCTACATCCAGCATGATTAATTTCATCAAGAGCCTGCCTTATCATTTTAAGACAGCGGTCAAAAGCTTTGGACGCCATCTTGCGATGTCTATGTCCGCAGCCTCAGCAGTAACTGTTACATTATCGCTGGTCGGAGTATTTATGTTGCTGGCGGCAAATGTCAGTTCATTTACCACCAACGTAGAAAGCGGTATCAAAATACGCGTAACCATTGATCCGATTACCACCAAAGAGGAGCGAAGCTCTTTAAAGACTCAAATTTTATCAATAGATGGTGTGGATAAGGTTACTTTTTCCAGTAAGGAAAATGAATTAAAAGAGTTTGTAAAAGAAAAAGGCGATATCTGGGATATCTATAAAGGGGATGGAAATCCTCTTCGGGACGCCTATATCGTTGATGTGAAAGAAGCGAAAAAAAGCGATATTAAGAATATATCGGATACGATCAAGAAATTGGATAAAGTTGAGAAGACCTTTTACGGCGGTGACAGTGTCAATGATATGATCGATGTTTTTACAGCCATTCGTAATGGCGGTGCTGTATTTATTGCGGCCTTAGCTGTACTGACGGTCTTTCTGATTCAAAATACGATCAAAATGACGATTTATGCCCGCAATCGGGAAATCTCCATTATGCGAAATGTCGGCGCAACGAATTGGTTCATCAAAACTCCGTTTATGATCGAAGGCATGTTCATCGGTCTGATCGGTTCGATTATGCCGATGATGCTTACATACTTTGGCTACCGCTATTTATATCATTCTATGGGAGGAAAATTCTTCACGAACATGTTTGCCCTGCAGTCGGTCAATTCGCTGGCACTCTCTATTTGCGGAGCATTACTGCTGTTCGGAGTTATTGTTGGTATGATCGGAAGCTTCCTTTCTGTAACAAAATATTTGAAGTGGAAGCGTTAATCGAATACAAGGAGGAGCGACATGAAGAGGAAATTACTTGTAGGCATAGCGGCTGCGTGTATGATTCTGCCCCTTTCATCGAATATTGAGGCAAATGAATTCAGCGGGAATGAGGATTACTGGCAGAACAAGTGCAGTGTTCCGCAGCAGACGCAGGCGGAAGCAAATCAATGTCTGCGCTTTCGCGATTATTTGGCTCAGAAGCAAAATGAATTACAGAATAGTTTAGCCGGCTTGGATAAAGAACTGGCTAATGCGAAGGGCAATGCCAAAGATTTGGCAGCGCTCGTTAATAAATATTCAAAAGAAATTGATAAGCTGGATAGTGATATTGCGTTGAAAGAATCGGCTTTGAATACGATTCGCAACAGTATTGCGGAGCTGGATGGCAAAATCATTAAAATCAAAGCGAATATTGATCTGCGTGATGAAAGTATTAAAAAACGGATGATTTCAGAACAACCGATGCTGGGTTCAAACATGTACATAGATTTTATTATGGGTGCTAAGGACTTGGTCGATCTTATGCGGATCATGGATGGAATTCAGGAAATTACAAAAAATGACCAGGATCAGATCGAATCCTTGAAAAAAGATAAGGAAGAGCTGGACCTAGCTAAGGGTGAACAAAAGCGTCTGGAGGCTGAAGCTCAAACCGCAAAAGACGATCTGGAAGAACAGAAGGCGGTTCAGGTCACGATGCGCACAAAAACAGAAGCAGCCTTGGCAGAATATCAGAAGCTGCAGGCATCAATCGAAGAAAAAATGCGTAATGCCAAAGTGAACATCAGTGATCTTCAGTCTGGTATGAACAACATCAATATCGGTACCGGCGGAGATACCAGCGGCGGTGAGGATCCAAACGGGTTCACGCGGCCGGTTCCCGGTTCCTATATCACAGAACGTCCGTTCTATTACAGTGGCGGCGGACCGCACCTTGGGGTAGATTATGCGGTATCCTACGGAACCAATATCGTGGCACCGTCTAATTCACTGGTTATGTATGCAAATAATCCCATATCAAAAGATAACGGATATAACTTAGGCTCTATGGTGGGACATCCGGCAGGAGCTGGAAACAGTATTTCTCTGCTTACTCAGGTAAACGGAACGACATACGCTATCAGTTTCTTCCATTTGCGGCAGGCAAATTTCTACGCGAAAGGAAAAAGCTCGGTAGCCCGCGGTGAAATCATCGCACAGGCTGGCTCCAGCGGTAATTCTACTGGTCCACATTGTCATATTGAGGTTATCTATCTTGGAAATATGTCTTTGGTGGAAGCTGCCGGCCGGTTTAACCGGACAGCGGACTTCGCCTATGGTGCAGGTTGGGGCTATACCGGCGCTGCGAGCGCTTGCGAGAATGGCCGCAGAGTTCCATGCCGAGAACGTCCGGAAAATCTATTCCCATAAACGAAAACGGGTTTTACAGCCCGTTTTTTTCATCCGATAAAATTCTTAAACTATGGTATAATAAACAATACGTAAAGGAAGATGCAGTATGAAATTTGTAGAATTGACGAAAACGGAATTTGACCAGTATGCCAAAGCTTATGAAAATGCTCATTTTTGGCAGAGTATCGATATGGGAGAGCTGCGGGAATGGAATGGCTGGAAGGTAGTATATGTAGGGCTGAAGCAGGATGATACCGTACATGCGGCGGCAATGCTTTCATACCGAAATCTTTTTCTTGGCACTACGCAGGCACAGATCATGCGGGGCATGCTGATCGATTATCATAATCGGGATTTATTGGAGCAGTTTCAGAAAGGACTGCTAACGTATTTAAAAACCATTCGCTGTATGTATCTGAAAGTTGATCCATATGTGTGGTATCAACAGCGTGATATCAATGGTGATGCAGTACCTGGCGGCATTCATAATCAGGATGTCGTAGACAGCTTTTTGGCCATGGGATACCAGCATACGGGATTTATTCGCGGATATGACGATACGAGTGAACCGCGCTGGATGTTTGCTTTAAATCTGAAGGGTGAAACACCTGAAACATTGCTGAAAAAGTTTGATCAGCGGGCTCGCCGCAATATCAATAAAACAAAAAAATTCAATCTGCGGATACGTGAAATGACGCTGGCGGATCTTCCTCAATTTAAACGCATGACCGAGCATACATGTGAAAGACGCGGCTTCTCCGATCATACCATGCATTATTATGAAGGCATGATGACCATCTTTAAAAAATATGATCATATCAAAGCGCTGTGTGCGGAGCTTGATGTATCGGCTTATCAAAAGACGCTGATGGAAGAAGCGGAAAAGCTGAAGCAGGAGCTGGCAAAGGCTGAAGAAAAGTGGAACAGCCAGCCGGAGAATAAAAAGCTGCCGAAGCGTATCGAAGAATTGAAAACAGCTCAGGGTGTAAATTGTAAAAAACAGGAGGAAGCGGCAGAGCTCGCCAAAGAAGGAGATGTGCTTTTTCTGGCAGCGGCTTACTTTATTACATATGGCAAGGAAGTCATGTATCTGTTTTCAGCGGCTTACGATCACTATATGAAGTTTAATGCTCCCTATGCGCTGCAGTGGACCATGATGCAGTATGGTATGGAGCATGGGTTTGATCAGTATAATTTTTATGGTATCTCCGGTATTTTCAATGAATCTGCGGAGGATTGGGGTATCTATGAGTTTAAAAGAGGTTTTTCAGGCTATGTTATTGAATTGATCGGTGATTTTCAGTATATCTGTAAGCCGGGCATATACCGACTATATCAAGCTCTGCGGAAAATAAAACATGTGATACGTAAATAAACAAGACGTTTGTCTTGTTTTCATATATTAGGAAATGGTTGTATGATTCAATGAAAGGTGTTATAAAAGTATAATAGAATATTTACATTGAGGTGAAGATCATGGAAGAAAAGAAAAAAGTAGTGAGGTATAAGCTGGTCAGACATAAGTGGCCGGATGAGATAGCGGCGGAAAAGGCTAAACGGACACACCGAATCATGACAGCAGCTTTTTGTGTAGTCTGCTTTGTCATCGGTTTTCTGTCTTCCATGCTGCTTGATAAGAATTCGATAACGGCGAATGAGGATGCTAAAAAGCTGCAGACAATCTATGAGGTAATGCATGATAAATGGTATTTCGGCAAGGATAAAAAGAAGTTGTCATCCACATTATATAATGGTGCGATAACCGGCATGGTAGACAGTGGGAAAGACCCGCATACTGTCTATATGGACGCACAGCAGGCAAATGACTTTACCAGTTCTTTGCAGGGCAGCTTTGTGGGAATCGGCATTCAATATTATTCAGACGGGCATATGGGAATTGTAAGCCGCGTGTTTAAGGGCTCTCCGGCAGAAGAAGCCGGGATGATCGAAAATGATCACATCGTGAAAGTAGCAGGGAAGTCAGTTGAAGGAATGACGGCCGATGAGATCAGTGAAATCGTGAAGGGCAAAGCCGGCACAAAAGTGAAAATCAGCGTTTTGAGAGAGAACAAGGAAGTTACTTTGAATGTAGAGCGTAGAAAAGTGGAAAGCTCTGTTGTCGGTTATGTCAAAGAAGGACAGATTGGTGTACTGGAGGTTACTTCCTTTGCAGAAACGACCGGTTCAGAGGTAGGCAAATATCTGGAATCATTTAAGCAGCAGGGCGTAAAAAAACTGATTGTGGATTTTCGCAATAATTCCGGAGGTTATTTAACCGCGGCGCAGCAGATGGCAAGTTACTTTACCCCGCAGAATAAAACTGTATTTATTGAAGAAACTAAGGATGGAACCAGAACGAAATATAAGACTCTGGAAAAGTATCCGTTGTATCGTTATGATCAGATCGCGGTTTTGGTAAATAATGATACAGCCAGCGCGGCCGAGGTGCTGACCGGTTTCTTGAAGGAACAGGTAAACGCCAAGGTTGTCGGAGAAACTACGTATGGTAAAGGTACTGCTCAGGTTACGCAGTCTTTTGATGACGGCAGTGTATTAAAATATACGACCTCACAGTGGTTTACCTCCAAAGGGAAAAAGGTAAACGGTGTCGGTATCAAGCCCGATTATGTGGTAAGTCTTGATCCGGCATTGAGCATTGGGCTGTCTAGGGATATCAAAAAAGAGAAATTTAAGGTTGACAGTGTTTCTGAGGCTTGTGTTGCGGCACAGTATTATTTGAAATTCATTGGTTATGATGTGGATCGTACCGATGGCTATTTCTCAGTAAAGACGGAACAGGCGCTGCGGCAGTATCAGCAGGATAAGGGACTTGAAGTAACAGGAGTCATCAATAAAAAGGTCATTTTGTCGCTGAATTCTTCGGCATCGATCTATTGGCATGAACACAATGATACACTCGATACACAAATGATAAAGGCGGTTGATGTCGTTCATGGAAAATAAATTATTTGATTTGGTTTCGGAATATAAGCCGCAGGGTGATCAGCCCAAGGCAATCAGGGAATTGGTAAAGGGAATTGAAGAAGGTAAGAAAACACAAGTGCTGCTGGGAGCTACCGGAACCGGAAAAACCTTTACTGTGTCAAACGTAATTGCGCAGGTGAATAAGCCTACGCTCGTTTTTGTGCATAATAAAACCCTCGCCGGACAGTTGTATTCTGAATTCAAAGAATTTTTTCCGAACAACCGGGTTGAATATTTTGTATCAAACTTTGATTATTACCAACCGGAAGCCTATTTGCCAAGCAGTGATACTTATATTGATAAGAATGCGACGACCAATCAAGAACTGGATATGCTGCGAATGGCTGCGGTCAACTCCATTCTGGAGCGCAGAGATACGATCATCATCGCATCGGTAGCCTGCATTTACGGTGCCAGCAATCCGGATCAGTACCGAGAGATGTTCTTCACCATTCGGGTTGGGGAAAAGATTGATCGAAAGAAGCTTTTAGGACAGCTGGTAGCCCGCCAATACACTCGCAATGATATTGATTTACAGCGGGGATGTTTTCGCGTGCGCGGCGATAGTATTGAAATTGCATTCGGACATACGGATGCTTATTTACTGCGGATTGAATTGTTCGATGATGAAATCGAACGAATCTGTGAGGTGGATGCACTGACCGGTAAAGTGCTGAATGCCTATACTGTATATGTCGTTTATCCGGCAAGCGGTTATGCGACCAATCACGATATCATACTGCGCGCCTGTAAAACGATCAAGGAAGAGCTGGATGATCGTCTTGCATATTTTGAAAAGGAAGGCAAGCTGTTGGAGAAACAGCGGCTGGAACAGCGTGCTACCTATGATATTGAAGCGCTGCGGGAGTTTGGTGTATGTCCTGGCATTGAGAACTACTCACGGCATATTGACGGACGCCAGCCCGGAGTTCGACCTTATACGCTGTTTGATTATTTTCCGGATGATTTTTTACTGATTGTAGATGAATCCCATGTATCATTGCCGCAGGTACGCGGTATGTATAATGGCGATCGGGCCCGTAAAGAGGTATTGGTGAATTACGGCTTCCGATTGCCAAGTGCGTTAGACAACCGTCCTATGCGATTTGAGGAATTTGAAGGGCTGATCAATCAGGCAATTTTTGTTTCGGCTACGCCTGGTGACTATGAGCTGGAAACGACTCATGGTGAAGTAATCGAACAGATCATTCGTCCGACCGGTCTGCTGGATCCGGAAGTAGAGGTTCGTCCGACAATGGGTCAGATCGATGATCTGGTTGATGAGATCAGAACCAGAATTGAACGCAACGAGCGTACGCTGGTAACCACCCTGACCGTGCGTATGGCGGAAGATTTGACGGCTTATCTGAAGGGTATGGACTTCAAAGTAGCGTGGCTGCACCATGAAGTCAAAACGATCGAGCGTACGGAAATTATCCGCGATTTGCGTAAAGGAAAATATGATGTATTGATCGGTATCAACCTGCTTCGTGAAGGACTGGATATTCCTGAAGTATCCTTAATTGCGATTTTGGATGCGGATAAGGAAGGCTTCTTGCGTTCATCTCGTTCGCTGGTACAGATCATCGGACGTGCGGCGCGAAATGCCCATGGCCGCGTAATTATGTACGGCGATAAAATAACTGATTCCATGCAGTACGCATTGGATGAGACCAACCGCCGACGCAGTATTCAGATTGCCTATAACAAAGAACATGGCATTGTGCCGAAAACGATCATCAAGCCGATCCATGAGGCTGTCCATAGTAAAGAAACGCAGGAAATGACGGCGAAATATATTAACAAAAAAGCGAAACTGGGTAAAAAGGACAAAGAGAAGATGCTCACAAATATTGAAAAAGAAATGCGGGAAGCCGCGAAAGTACTCGACTTTGAACGTGCGGCAGAGCTGCGCGATATCCTTTTGGAGCTTAGAAACGAGTAGGAGGGTCTATGGTTTTTGATAAGAAATTTAATTTTACCCTGAAGCATATTCTGTTGATCATCACCTATGCGGCTTGTATGGTTTTGGTGATACTGAATTTTCAGGATTTAAAGCGCTGGTTTTTCGATGTGCTGGGGCTTTTGCGTCCGTTCGTGTACGCGTTTGGACTTGCTTATGTATTTCAGCTGCCGATGAAATTTTTTGACCGCAAACTGCCGGAATCGATTAACAGGTTCCGTAAAGGACTCTGTGTGATTCTGAGTCTTTTGGTCATCCTGATCGTAGCTGCCTTTATTTTTCAAATTGTCGTACCTCAGCTGTTAGACAGTCTGTTGGCTTTTATCGATAAATTCCCGGCGTATGTGGAGTCGCTGCAAAAGGAAATCGTCAATCTGATCGATAAATTTGAAATTAACGGCGCGGTGGAACAGCAGTTAAATAATTATTCAGATCAGATACAGGAAGGTATCATGTCTGTGCTGACAAATCTGGTGCCGGCTCTTGTCGATGTGACAAAGGGGATTACTTCAGGGGTCACCAATCTGTTTTTGACCTTGGTCATTACCGTATATTTTATTATTAGCAAAGATAAACTAATCAAACAAACCAAGCGCATGATGTATGCTTTTACTCCGGATAAGGCAAACGATTATCTGACTCATGTTGCCGCGATCGCGAATCGCACCTTTGCGAGCTTTATCAGCGGTCAGCTGATCGAAGCGGTCATCATTGGGGTACTGTGTTATATCGGATGTCTGATTCTGCGCTTTCCCTATGCGCCGATACTTTCAGTGATCATCGGCTGTACCAATGTCATACCGATTTTCGGTGCGATCATGGGCGTTGGCATCAGCGCTTTGCTGGTAGCGTTCGTTAATCCGATCCAGGGCTTATTTTTTATCGTATTCGGAATCTGTCTCCAGCAGTTTGAATCAAATTTGATCTATCCCCGCGTGGTCGGAAATTCGGTTGGTCTGTCCGGATTATGGGTATTGTTTGCGATAACGATCGGCGGCGGACTGTTTGGCTTTATGGGCATGCTGCTGGGGCTTCCGGCCTTTGCTGTTTGCTATACCCTGCTGCGTGAAGAAATGAATCGCCGAATTGAAAAGAAAACACAGAAGAAAGCTTCAACAACAGCCTGAGGGCTGTTTTTTTCAGGCTGCTTTCACGGAAATCGTAACCTGCCATTGCGATGGATTCACTATGGGTGTCTTTTTTACGCATAGACTGTCTTTTACTGCCGCACACTAATCCTGTAAAGGAGTGAATGTATATGTTTGAACACAAGAAACCATTGTTACATCCGGTTAAAGTTGAAAAGCCCAATCCGCAATATGCCGTTCTCATGCAGGAACAGCTCGGTGGCAACAACGGAGAATTAAAGGCGGCTATGCAGTACCTGTCGCAGAGCTTTCGGGCCAAGGATCCGGTCTTTAAAGACCTGTTTCTGGATATCGGAACAGAAGAGCTCAGCCATATGGAAATGGTTGCGGAAACGATCAATCTGCTGAACGGTGATGATGTTGATTACCGCAAGGTGAAGAATGGTGAAATCGAAACCATGGTTACCTTCGGACTAAATCCGGCCCTGGTTAATTCCAGTGGTAATCCTTGGACCGCAGATTATGTCACGGTTACCGGCGATCTGGCGGCCGATTTGCTGGCGGACATCGCTAGTGAACAGCGGGCAAAGGTTGTTTATGAGTATCTGTATCGGCAGATTGACGACAAATATGTCAAGGAAACAATCATGTTTTTGCTGGAACGGGAGGAAGCACACAATGCGCTGTTTTGTGAGGCTCTCAATAAAATCGGCGATGAAGGCAGTAATCGAAACTTTGGTATGAGTGAAGACAGCCGTCTGTATTTCGATCTGTCAAAGCCGGGACGTTATTTTGATGATCCGGATCCAAAGGCACCGAAGATGGCAAACACCTGTTGCTCATCAAAGCAAAAGAAATAAATCAGAAAGCGGAAAGAATATCTTTCTGCTTTTCTTTTCCGTTTTGAAAGCAAGCTGCGTTATAATGAATAAAAGAGGTGATAAGCATGCAGGATCACGATCATTTCTACTACAATATTTATGCCATCATGGAAGAAATACCTGCCGGGAAAGTGGCTTCCTATGGTCAGCTGGCGCGGCTTGCCGGTCAGCCCAAGCATGCGCGCTTGGTTGGCAGAGCATTGCATGAAGCCGGATCTTATGGAGATTTTCCCTGTCATCGAGTCGTTGGACACAATGGCCGTCTCGCACTTGACTTTGCGGATCAGCGCGCACGGCTGGAAGCGGAAGGAGTAACCTTCTTAAAGAATGGTAATGTTGATATGAAGCATCATCAATGGAAAGAATAATTGTAAACTTTTTTATATATGACATAGGATGTCATATTGGATGTGATAAGCTATGCTCATAAAGGAGATGAGCATATGAAAGAAATGAAATTTTGTCAGTCCTGCGGCATGCCGCTGGGAGATCATCTGGAGGAAAGCGGTCTTGAAAAAGACGGAAGCAAAAGCGGTGATTATTGTAAATACTGCTATCAGGATGGTGCTTTCACCCAGGAGTGTACGATGGAACAGATGATTGAAGGATGCCTGCCGTTTGAGGCAAAGGCATTTCCGGAAATGAGTGAGGCGCAGTTGCGGGCGCGGGCATATGAGTATTTCCCGACGCTGAAACGCTGGGCTAAGGATGCAAAGTAGCGGCTAAGCCGCTTTTTTGCATATAATGGCGGGCTAAAAATTAGAAGTTTTATCCTAAGTAGGGTATAATAAATGAGCATGTAATGATATGAGGTGATTACCATGAATAATGAATTCATTAGAATAAAGGGAGCAAGGGAAAACAATTTAAAGAACATCGATATTGAAATTCCGCGTGATAAATTTGTCATTATGACCGGAGTATCCGGTTCCGGCAAAACCTCGCTGGCGTTTGATACGATTTATGCCGAGGGTCAGCGGCGGTATGTAGAAAGTTTGAGCGCCTATGCCAGACAGTTTTTAGGCAACAGTGAGAAGCCGGAGGTAGACAGTATCGAAGGGCTGTCACCGGCCATTTCCATCGATCAGAAAACGACCAGTAATAATCCGCGTTCGACCGTAGGTACAGTTACTGAAATCTACGATTATCTGCGGCTGCTGTATGCCCGTATCGGCGTACCGTACTGTCCGACCCATCATGAGCCGATCACATCTCAGACGATCAAACAGATGGTCGATCGGGTAATGGAGATTGAAGACAAGACCAGACTTATGATCTTGGCCCCGGTTATGCGGGGGAAAAAAGGTACCCACAAGGATTTCTTTGAAAAACTTCAAAAGGAAGGATACATTCGTGTACGGGTTGACGGCGAGGTTCATCTGATTGAGGACATGGAGCCGTTGGAAAAAAACAATAAACACGATATTGATGTGATTGTAGATCGTATTGTTAAGAGCGATGATCGTTCCCGATTGCACGATTCTTTAGAATCAGCACTGAAATTGGCAGAGGGCAACGCCATCGTAGCTTACAACGGAGAAGAAATTCTTTTCTCCAGTAATTACAGCTGTAAGTATTGCGGCTTTTCCATACCTAAACTGGAACCCCGATTATTTTCCTTTAATGCGCCGTTTGGCGCCTGTGACTGCTGTAAAGGACTGGGGGTAACGATGAAGGTCGATCTGGATTATTTAATTCCGGACCGCAGTAAAACCATCCATGAAGGCGGTATTGTCTATTATAAGAATATCCTGCATAAGGACAATCTGGAGTGGCAGCGATTTAAAGCACTCTGTGATTATTATAAAATCAGTATCGATAAACCGATCAATAAGCTGACGAAGCGGCAGCTGGATATTTTATTGTATGGCTCTAAGGATATGATCTCCTATAAAATCTATTCTAAGTCCGGCAATACCTCGGAACGTAATGAATATATCGAGGGTATCTGTACGCTGATCGAACGCCGCTATCGGGAAACTTCTTCTCAGATGAGCCGCGATTGGTATGCGACCTTCCTGAGTGAATCAGAGTGTCCGCAATGCGGCGGGAGAAGACTGAACGAGCAGGCGCTGAGTGTCCGTATCGGCGGTAAAAATATTTATGAATGGACTGAGATGTCCGTACGTGACGCGTTACGTTTCATGGATCAGCTGACACTTACCAAGCAGCAAGCGGAAATTGCTTTTTTGGTACTGAAGGAAATCAGAGAGCGATTGACGTTTTTAAGCAATGTCGGATTAAACTATTTGTCATTGAATCGTCTGGCCGGCACCCTGTCCGGCGGCGAAGCTCAGCGAATTCGTTTGGCTACGCAAATTGGCTCTCATCTGAGCGGTGTTTTGTATGTGCTGGATGAACCGAGCATCGGTCTGCATCAGCGTGATAATGACCGTCTGATCAATACGCTGAAGAATATGCGCGATCTTGGTAATTCCTTGATTGTTGTCGAGCATGATGAAGATACGATGCGGGCTTCCGATTATATTATTGATATCGGTCCGGGAGCCGGCGTGCACGGCGGCAACGTGGTTGCCATGGGAACACCGGAAGAGGTAATGAACAATCCGGCATCGCTGACCGGTCAGTATTTATCCGGCAAACGGAAGATTGATGTACCGATGATACGGCGTAAGGGCAACGGAAAAAAACTGGAAGTTGTGAATGCCTATGAAAATAATCTGAAGCATGTCAACGTTACCATTCCGCTGGGCGTGATGACGGTAGTAACCGGAGTGAGCGGCAGCGGCAAATCATCACTGGTTACGGAGATCATCTCCAAGGGCATTGCTCAGCATTTGGGCCGTCAGCATGTGAAGCCGGGCAAGCACGACAAGATCAAGGGCATCAAAAATATTGATAAGATCATTGATATTTCTCAAGATCCGATCGGGCGTACACCGCGCTCCAATCCGGCTACTTACACCGGGGTGTTTGATGATATCCGCGATCTGTTCACACAAACTCCGGATGCGAAAGAGCGTGGCTACGAAAAGGGCCGCTTCTCCTTTAACGTAAAGGGCGGTCGCTGTGAAGCCTGCCAGGGAGATGGAATCCTGAGAATTTCCATGCATTTTTTGCCGGATGTCTATGTGCCGTGTGAGGAATGCGGAGGCAAGCGTTACAATGAAGAAACGCTGCAGGTAAAATTCAAGGATAAAAATATCTATGATGTTCTGGAGATGACAGTGGAGGAAGCGATCAGCTTCTTTTCCGGAGTTCCGAAGATCAAACATAAGCTGCAGACGCTGTATGATGTGGGACTCGGTTATATTAAGCTCGGTCAGAGCGCAACCACTTTGTCCGGCGGGGAAGCCCAGCGGGTCAAGCTTGCCAGTGAGCTGCAGCGCAAGGCAACCGGCAAGACGCTGTTTTTGTTGGATGAGCCGACTACCGGTCTGCATACGCATGACGTCGCAAAGCTGTTGGAGGTTTTGCAGCGAATCGTCGATAATGGCGATACCGTGATCGTGATCGAGCACAACCTTGACATAATCAAGTGCGCGGATTATATTATTGACATCGGTCCGGAGGGCGGAGACGAAGGCGGAGAAATCGTTGCCACCGGTACTCCGGAGCAGATTGCAAACACCCCGGGGAGCTATACCGGACAGTATTTAAAACCTATATTGAAAAGAGGATAAGCTATGAACGATAAAGTAATCACGATGCGCGGACTGAAAGATAACTTTCGGTTTGAACAGGTCACCGGCAATCAGGAGAGTTTAAATCGTCCGATTACCATTGCGGATACTAACCGTCCCGGTCTGGAGCTCGCAGGATTTTATGACTATTCGCAGTTGAAGCGGCTGATTGTCCTTGGTGATAAAGAGATTGCTTATATCGAAACAATGAGTGAGGAGGCGCAGCGGCGCGCTTTTGACTTTATAACCGATGAAACAACACCAGGCATTGTAATATCGAAAAATCATTTATGTCCGAGAATTCTGTATCATATTGCGGAAGAAAAGAACTTTCCGGTGCTTCGTTCGTCCTGGCCGACATTTCGGGTTACCATTGATGTCGTTACTTTTCTGGATGAACAGCTGGCTCCTACGGAATGTATTCACGGCGGCCTATTGAGCATTTATGGAAAAGGGGTGCTGATTCGCGGTGAAAGCGGACTGGGCAAAAGTGAGATCGCATTGGAATTGATCAAGCACGGCCATCAGTTGGTTGCCGATGATCGGGTAGACTGTTATCGAATCCACAACCGCATTGTCGGCAAAGCGCCGAAGCTTCTAGCCGGGATGCTGGAGATCCGCGGGATCGGCATTATCAATGTCGCCCGAATGTTTGGCGCCAGTACGGTGCTTCCGGAAATGGAAGTAGACTTTGAGGTCTGCCTTGAAAAGTGGCGGGACAATGCAAATTATGATCGAGTAGGTATCGAGGAGAAGAAGTATGATCACATTCTCGATGTGGATATTCCGATGATCGTTGTCCCGGTACGGGAAGGACGGTCGATGGCTGCGATTATTGAATCGGCTGTCACCAATTTCACTTTGAGTGAAATGGGCATGGACAGTGCTAAGGAATTTGAACAGCGCGTTCTTTCTTACATTAAGGAAAACGCTGAGAAATAGGAGGAACGCGAATTATGAGTTTATTTCCTGATACAAAAACCTTTATGACAATCGGACCGCTGCATATTGCTTGGTATGCGGTAATTATTCTAAGTGCTGCTTTTCTGACCTATTATCTGTGTCTTAGAAAGTTCCGCAAAATGGGTTATGAGGATGAAATATTTGAAAATTTTTTCCTGATGATGCTTCCCACTGCGATCATCGGCGCTCGTATCTGGTATGTCATCTTTGAATGGCGGCAGTATGTCGATAATCCGATCCGGGTATTTTATATCTGGGAGGGGGGCTTGGCAATTCACGGCGGTATCATCGCTGCGGTGCTCTTGGGCTGGTATTACTTCCGGAAGCGCTGTATCAACGGCTTACGCATCATGGACGTCGTGTTTCCCTATCTGCTGATTGCACAAGCAATCGGACGCTGGGGAAACTTCATGAATCAGGAAGCGTACGGCGGTGCGGTAAGCGCTCAGTTTATGAGTCATTTTCCGGCCTTTATCAAAGACCAGATGTTTATCATGGGTGAGTATCATCATCCTACCTTTCTGTATGAGAGCATCGGAAATATTGTCGGATTTATTCTGATTTATTTTGTTTACCGAAAATACGGACGCAGAAAACGCGGTGATCTGACATTTGCCTATCTTGCCTGGTATGGTTTGGTACGGTTTTTTGTCGAAGGCTTCCGTACCGATTCACTGATGATGGGTAATATTAGAGTTGCTCAGCTGGTTTCTATTTTGGGTATCATCATCGGACTGCTCGGAATTGCCGGAGTTTGGGATAAGCTGTTTCAAAATTTCTACCCGTTTAAGAAACAGAAGCCGGCGGTCATTTTTGATTTAGACGGTACACTGCTGGATACCGAAGCTTTGATATTTGCTTCCTTCCGTCATGTATTCAGTAAGTACAAGCCGGGATATGAATTATCGTTAAAAGAATTAAAATCATTTTTGGGACCGACTTTAAAAGCTTCCTTTGAGAAATATTTCGATCCGTCCATGAGTGAAGAACTGATACAGGCTTACCGGGAATACAATGTGGCGCATCATGATGAACTGGTAAAGCCGTTTCCCGGAGCTAAGGAAACCTTACAGTATTTGAAAGAACAGGAGTATCCGATTGCGATTGCTTCTAATAAGATAAAAGAGACCGTGGTTCGAGGGATCACTCACTGCGGTTTGGCAGAATACATCGATGTAATTATCGGCTGCGATCAAATTTGCGATCCGAAGCCGAGTCCCCAGTGTATCTTAGAAGCGTGCAAAGAGCTGTACTGCTCTCATGATGATGTCATTTATGTAGGTGACAGCATCACCGATATTCAGGCGGCGAAGAACATGGCGGCCTACAGTGTGGCAGTATTATTCGATGAGGAAAATGCGGATAATCTGCTGGCGGAAAAGCCGTGTCGAACGATTCATCATTTAAAAGAATTAATAGATATCGTAAAGGAGGATCACGAATGGAGCGACGCTACGATTTAATTATTATCGGGGCCGGACCTGCCGGTATGAGTGCGGCAATCTACGGCAGCCGGGCGGGGTTAAAAACCGCGATGTTGGAAGAGGGGGCACCGGGAGGTAAGCTGATCAAGACCGCAGAAATTCAAAATTGGCCGGGCGTTAAGCAGGAAAGCGGAGCTGATCTGGCATATGAAATGTTTGAGCACTCTACCAATTTCGGAGCAGAATACTTATACGGAAGGGTAACCAAGATCGAAGACGGTGAGTGGAAAAAAATCACATGTGATGATGGTACTATCTATGAAGCAAAAAGTGTGATTGTCGCGACCGGTACGAAGGAGCGGATGCTGAACATCCCCGGTGAGGAAGCGAACATCGGGCGCGGTGTATCATATTGTGCGGTCTGTGACGGAGCCTTTTTCAAAGCAAAGCCGGTAGCGGTGATTGGCGGCGGTAACTCCGCACTGGAAGAAGCGCTGTATCTGACCCAATTCGCAAGCAAAGTGTATATTGTGATCCGCCGCGATGTATTCCGCGCCGACGCGATCATTCAGGCATCGGTGGAAGCCAATGACAAAATTGAAATCGTGCGCAGCAGCGTTCCGGTAGCTGTACATGATGACGGGGCTCATGTAACATCTTTGGAAATCAAGAACGTCAATACGGATGAAACAAGCGAACTAACGGTAAGCGGCATCTTCCCGTATATCGGGCTTGACCCGGCCACCTCTTTTTTAGAGGGTCTGGACGTATTGGATGAACACGGATATATCGTAACCGACGATAATTGTGAAACCAAAGTAAAAGGAATCTATGGCGCTGGTGATGTAATTGTGAAAAAGCTGCGTCAGGTCGTAACCGCGGCCAATGACGGAGCAATCGCAGCACAGCACGCCTTCCATCAGATCAAGCATATTTAACTGTCTTATTTAAGACAGTTTTTTAGTTGTGAACCACCCGAGGCTGTGGTACTATAGTGAAAAAGAGGTGAGGAAAATGAGTGAACAGAACGTATTATTAATTACCGGGATGTCCGGAGCGGGAAAAACCTCTGCGATGGGTATCCTGGAAGATATGGGATACCACTGCATCGATCAGTTTCCGGTGCAGCTGATTAAGAATTTGGGTGAAATCATCAAGGATCAGCCGGATCCGCGTTATACGAACATTGCGTTGGCGACCAATGCGCTGGATTACCCCAAATTTCTGAATTATTTTGAGAATATCGGCGTGAATGTCCGCGTTGTTTTCCTGGATGCATCGAATGAAAAATTGCTGCTGCGCTATAAATTTACCCGCCGTTTGCATCCCTTTCTGATGTTCTCCAAAGCGAATACGCTAGAGGAAGCAATCGAAATGGAGCGGGATACATTTGATACCCTGAATGAGCGCGCGGTGCTGCATATTGATACGACCAAAATGAATCTCCAGGAGCTGAAGCGGGTGTTGGAAGCAAAGCTGCCGCTATCCAGTAAACCGGTCTTTTCTATTTCCTTTACATCGTTCGGCTATAAAAACGGTGTGCCGCTGGATGCGGATTTGTTGTTTGATGTACGGTTTTTGCCCAATCCTTATTATGTGGAAGAATTGAAACATCTCACCGGTGATGATCCGGAGGTTTATGAATATGTTATGAAGCATGAGGAAACCAAGATCTTTTTAGCGAAGCTTCAATCCTTTCTCGACTATGCCTTTCAGCAGTATAAAAAAGAAGGGAAAACGCATTTAACGGTAGGAATCGGCTGCACCGGAGGTCATCATCGGAGCATCTCGGTAACCAACTGGCTATATGACCATTACAAAGATCAGTATCACTGCTTCAAGGGTCATCGCGATAAGAAGGTATAGTATATGAAAAATGTTGTTGTAATCGGAGGGGGAACCGGGCAGTCGATCATTCTTCGCGGCATGAAACAGCTTGAAAATATTAATCTTTCGGCAATCGTCACGGTAGCCGACGACGGCGGAAGCACCGGCCGGCTGCGCCGTCAATATAATATCCCCGCCATGGGAGATATCCGCAGTGTTATGTGTGCCTTAGCCGAGAGTGAAACACTTTTATCCTCGCTGATGAATTATCGATTCGAGGGGGATGAAAACGATGGTGATATCAGCGGGCACAACCTTGGCAATCTGATCCTAACCGCGCTGTCTCAATCCTCCGGAAACTTTATGAATGCGATTCAGGTATTTTCTAAGGTATTGAATGTCCGCGGTGATATCATTCCTTCGACCGAGCAGGTGATAACACTGTTTGCGACGATGGAGGATGGTACGATCGTTCGCGGTGAAAGCAATATTCCGAAATTTAAGAATCAGATTAAGCGGGTCTTTTACGAGGAAGAGGTCAAAGCTTCACAAATGGCAGTAGACGCCATCAAAAAAGCAGACTATATCGTATTTGGCATCGGTTCCTTGTATACCAGTATTTTACCCAATCTCATCATCGGCGATATCAAAGAAGCATTAAAAAATAGCTTTGCGAAAAAAATCTACTTCTGCAATGTCATGAGCCAGCCGGGGGAAACCGATTATTACAGCCTGGAAAACCATGTGCAAGCACTGGTCGATCATACATTTCCGGGCATTATCGATATTGTGGTCACGCATAATAATGAGCTGAAGGAAAAAACCTTGGCAAAATATGCGGCGATGGGTTCCACGCCGGTCTGGATTCAGCAGGAACAGCATGACTATCAGGTGATCCGCCGTGATCTGCTGACGTTTGAAAATGGCTTGATTCGTCATGATTCCGATAAAATCCGTGATATCATGGAAGAATTGATCAACCATAAGGAGGTCATCTGATGTCTTTTACAACGGAGGTAAAGGCGGAAATCGCTCAGAATGAGCTGACGGATTCTCAGATGCGCGCACAGCTTTCCGCGATGATTCAGATGTGTTCGACCCTGAGCTTTACGAATCGAGGCATGCATATTGTGGTAAAAAGTGAAAATGCGAATACGGCGAAACGGGTATGGAGGCTTCTGAAGGAGCGTTATCAGGTAGACAGTGAATTATCCGTTATAAAAAAAATGAAGCTGAAAAAGAACAATGTCTATGTCATTCGTATTGTGAATCAAGCAGCGGATATATTAAAGGATTTGGAAATCTTTACTGACGCGGGACTGCAGTCGCATCCCAGCAGTCAGCTGACGGCTAAGGAAGCGGATGCCAAAGCATATCTCGCGGGGGCATTTTTAGCGTCCGGTTCGATCAATTCCCCTCAGACCGCAAACTATCACATGGAAATTACCGCCAATACGGAAGCCTTGGCAAAATATATTCAGCGGCAGATGAAGAAGTTTGATCTGCCGGCTAAGCTGATCAAGCGCCGCGCTCAACATGTTGTTTATGTGAAGGCGAGTGATAAAATTTCTGATTTCTTGCGCTGTATCGGTGCGAGTGATGCAGTTTTTACTTTTGAGGACAGTCGGATTCAGCGGGATTTTATGAATGCTTTAACGCGCTTGGATAACTGTGAGGTGGCTAATGAGATGAAAAGTCTGAAGGCGGCTTCGCAGCAGCTGGAGGATATCGACTGGATTGAGAATTACAGCTCGCTGGAAGTCCTGCCGCCAAAGATCAAAGTCGTGGCACAGCTGCGAAAAGCATACCCTGACAGCTCTTTGAATGAGCTTTGTGATTTGTATCAGGAAAAAACCAGAGAAACCATATCCAAATCGGGCATGAAGCATCGATTAGGTAAATTGCGGGAAATCGCAAATCAGTATCGCGAATAAGGGTACCGTAAAAAGCGCACACTACTATTGGTGATGACATGAAAGTATTGTTGACAGTAGTGCTGGCGCTTTTTCCTTTGCTTCACGAAACCAGCTATCCAGCTGAATTTCAAAGCTGTTCCGCTGAGGGAATCTTTCTAAAGATCAAGGATGAAATAAGGGAAGTTCAGCTCTTTAATATAGTGATGAATGAAAAAGGTACCGGTCGCGTATGTAAAGCTTTGGAAGAAGCCAAAACGATCACCGTAGAGATTGATTCCAGCAGTCAGGTAGAAGATCCGCTGCCAGTCTATATCTTTGCGGATGGGAATCTGCTTCAGGAAGAAGTTCTAAAAAATCAGGAAGGGTATATTGCGGTTAAAAATCCGGAATATCGCTATGAGAAACGGATGGAAGCTGCGGCGGCCGCACAGAAGACCAGTGCTAAACAGAAGCAGCCAGAAACTGTCAAAGCACATCAGCCATCACGCGGCTACCGTTATCTGTTACTTTTTTTGGCAATCTGGATTGTTTTAGGGATTCTCTTGTTTAAGGACAGATTCCATAAAAAGCCGAAAAAGCATGTTGATAAGAAGGTATCCTGAAAGGAGCGTCTGACATGTGTGAGCGATGGGATACGATTGAAGTGCGTTTTGGAAACCGGATCAGAGAGCTGCGGATGCTTGCTCATTTTACCCAGGAAGAACTGGGAGCAGTTGCACAGCTTCACCGCAACTATATATCAGATTTGGAACGGGGCATGCGCAATGTGTCATTACGGACGATTGAAAAACTGGCACAGGCTCTGCAGGTGGAGATACGAGATCTATTTTAATGCGCCGCCGGCGCATTTTTTATAGCTATTTGGTCAATTTCGTGTATAATGTAAGCAATACGAAAGATTCGGGATCGAAGGTTGAAAGGAGTGTCTTATTCATGAACGCTATTATCTCTATTATAATCAGCTGTGTGATATTTTTTCTGATTATCACGATGCTTCCTTATCTGATCTGGTTGTTTATAATATTTGCTATCGTAGCAGCTATTTTCAATATTTACCGCAGCTATAAGATTCGTAAAATGAATGAACAGTATTATCAGGATTATCATCAGGAAGAGCAGTCATCCAGCTATACCTACACAAACCAAAACAAAAGCAGTGTGGACAGCGATGTCATCGATGTAGAATTTACCGAGCATCCTGAGGATTAAACAATGATCAGAAACGCGAAAAATGCGGATCGTCAGGTTATCTATGATATCTGGCGGCAGGTTTATACCAATATGGATCTGAACGAACTGAATTATTTTTTCAATCGGGTTTATGATCAAGGAAAAACTGTTATCATTGAGCAGGATGATCGAATTATTTCTACCCTGCACGCTCAGCCGCATGTTTTGACGATGAAGCAGAAACGGCTGCGTATCAATTATCTGCTTGGCATGACGACAATTCCGGATTACCGCATGCGCGGCCATATGGGTGAACTCATGAATAGCATGCTGGATGAAAGCAGTCATCAATATCTCTTTACCGTTATCAAAGCATTTCATCCGCAGCTTTATGAGAAGTTCGGCTTTGAGACCGTGTGCTGGCATAAACAGTATCGTATCCCCGCTAAAGTTTTTCTAAAATGTGAAGATGATGGAGTCAGCCGCAGCTTTACATCCCAGGAGTTACTCAGCTTATATGAGCAATTTACTCGGCATTTTGACGGTTATATGATCCGTGATCTGAAATATTATGAAAATTTGACCCAGCGGGCAATGGGCGGTGACTGCCGAATCTGCGTGTACCGCAATGAGCAGGATGAGCTGACCGGCTATGCGTTTTATCGGGAGACTGACACAGATGCGGAAGTGAAAGAAATTCTGTATATGGACAGTACAGCGTTAAGCCGCATCCTAAAATTTATCATTCGGCGCAAGGATGCTGTAACCGTAAATGTCAGTGCGGCAGAAAAGCTGGAAAAACTGTTTCCCTTGGCAATACCCCGCAAAATACCTTTCTTGATGGCGAAGCTTCATCAAAAGGAGCTGTTTAATAAATTATACGATGTGCATATACAGACGGCATCGGATGCATTTAAGCTATTGAACAAGCCAATGTATAATAATGATGATTTTTAGTAAATCGTATAACCTAAGGGTTATGCGTTTTTATTTTTGTGAATTTTTATATGGGAAATGTATTCGAATTTCAGTAATTGACATTAAATGGAAAAAAACGTACGATAAAAGTATCAAAGGAGATGATAGTATGAAGCTATTGTTACAATCGGTATATCCTTATTTTGGTTCTGCACCTGCATATTATAAGCCAATTGTAGCTTATTTAGATTTGCACAGTAATATTATTGCCCAAGGAGAAGGAGAGGTATGGGAAGTACATTCTCCGGGTCCAATGAGTATCAATGATTAACTTAAAAAAATTTTCGCTATTGTTGTTCATGGTTATCACGATGACCTCGTGTTCTTCTCCGCCCAAAGCTTTACACCCAGAGGATTTTCATTCTGATATATCAACAGTAAATCAAAATGTTGAGGCAGCTAATGAAACAATTCCTAATGACTCACAACATATGAAGTTTCAATCTTTAAAGAAAAATGAGGATGACTCCTATGTGATGACATATACGATGAATGATAAGTTTGTTTCGATATTTTACTTTCATTCCGATCAAAGCTTATATAAGGTTATTCTCGGAAATTCCAAACAAGATCCTTACGAGTATTCAGAAGTAGGTGTTCCGCTTTCGATAATTATGGCTTATTTTGTTCTTGGTGACACAATACCGGAAGACCGTGATATTGAAAATATATCAATTTTTCTGATTTCCTGTGTGAAAGACGGCCAATTAGAGATTAAAACCAATGCATATATTTATCAATTCGAAAAAAGTTTCAAGAATCAGACAATTACAATTCATATACAAGAATCATAAAAAAACCCTGATTTCAAGTCAGGGTTTAGCTTTATTTCTTTTTCTTTTGTTCCGCAAGCTTCTCGGCTTTTCTGCCTTTACGCGGGCCGGTATCCGTAGTAAAATCCGGATGTCTGCGCTTGTACATGATCGACGCGATCTGTACCCCTGCCATAACTAAGCCGGCAGCCGAAACACCATAGCTGACAATCAGCATGATCTGAGAAAATTTTTGGTCGTATGCATTTAGTACGAATAAAATGGCGAAAGCGACAAATAACGCTACTTTCATCCATTGACGGCCAACTGATTCCTGGCTCATCATCTGTATTCTTGTGAATTTGTGCTGCGGTTCAAAGTCCATGATTTGAATACAGGACGGCAGAAATTTCATACGAAATGTGTATTCCATTAACAGAATAACTGCGATGCCCACCCCTATGCATAGGAAGATATTCAAGCCCCAGTCCAGCGTATACAGCAAAACTGCGGCGACAAATCCTAAAAAGTAACGGAAATTCAATGTCGAGTATTTTCCCATTTTATCATCGGTTATTACGTAGCCGATGCGTTTGCGGGAATTGTAGTAAACGTAACGGTTCAGGTTGTCTTTATAGATGTTTCTACCGGATAAAGTAGCCTCCCGTGATTTTTTGTCTAGCGCCATTTCACTCACCTCTGTCCCTTATTATATATGGAAAACGCTTACTCGTAAAGAAAATAAGGAATAGAAATTAATAATCTTTTTGCACTTATTAGCAATCCTTATACTGATTTATTGTTTTTTAAAATATGCTGTTCTATAATGCAGATGAAGAGCGGATAAGATTATCCAAGAAGGGAGACATTATGATCTTTGGAAAAGACAAACAAACATTAGAAAACGAACACAGTATTTTTACCGCAACGGAAATTCACCAGCAGCCGAATACCTGGATGAAAACCATCAAGCAGATTGCTTCTATGAAAGATGAATTAAAAGCATTCATAGCAAATGTCACTTCAAAAGAGGATTATGACATTATTTTGACCGGTGCCGGTACCAGTGAATTTGTCGGCAACGCACTATACTCCTATATTAATAAAGTTACAGATTTCAAAACGAAGTCCTATGGTACAACAGATATTGTTGCGACTCCGGAAAATTATTTATCTCGGACGAAGCCGACCCTGTTAATCTCCTTCGGCCGTTCCGGCAACTCTCCGGAATCAGTCGGTGCGGTGGAAGCGGCAGATGTGGTATGCAAAGAAAACGTATATCACTTATTTGTAACCTGCAATGCCGATGGTGCCTTGTCAAAGGCTGCGGCTACTCGTGATAACGCATTTGCGATCAATCTGACTCCGGAAACGCACGATCAGAGCTTTGCGATGACCAGCTCCTACTCGAATATGATGCTGGCTACTCTGTTGGCATTCTCATTGGACAACTTTGATGAAACCGTGAAGCAGGTGGAAATGATCATCCGTTCCAGCGAGCAATTCCTGAATAATTCTTATGAGACGATCCAACAGGTTGTCGCTGATTATGATTTCAGCCGTATTGTATATTTAGGCTCCAATACCTTAAAGGGAACGGCTCAGGAAAGCGCTTTGAAGATGCTGGAACTGACGGCCGGTAAAGTCGCTACAATGTTTGATACACCGCTGGGCTTCCGTCATGGGCCGAAATCCATCATCAATGATGAAACACTTACGGTTCTGTATCTGAGTGATAATGCGTATACACGCCGTTATGAAATTGATCTTCTTAAAGAGATGAGCGGCCAGCGTAAAGGAAATAAAATCCTTGTCGTAAGCAATCATAGTGATGATGAAGTTAAGGCTTTAGCGGATTACTATTTTGCATTTGAAAATGATACAGACGCGGATAATATGTTCCTTGGCTTCAACTATATCCTGGCAGCTCAGGTACTTGCATTATTTAAGTCATTATCTTATAATATAACTCCGGACAACCCATGCCCAAGCGGCGAGGTTAATCGTGTGGTAAAAGGCGTAATCCTTTACCCTTACACACGGTAAGAAGGAAAGAAAGAGGGACGTATAATATGATCGGACTTATCGTAACAGGACACGGAAATTTTGGCACTGGCTTAACAAGCTCATTGAATCTGATTGCTGGTGAACAGCAGAACTACTATGCAGTAGATTTCACATCTGATTATTCAGTTGAAGATTTGGAACGTGATTTAAACAAAGCGCTGGACGCTTTAAGTGATTGCGATGGTATTCTGATACTGTCTGACTTGGTTGGCGGTTCACCATTTAAATCTTCGGTTATTCTGAGTACACAGCGTCAGAATGTTGAAGTCATCGGCGGTACTAACCTGGCTATGCTGGTTGAAGTGGCAATGGCCCGCAACTTCAATGATGATCTGCAGGGATTAACCGCAATGGCTGTAAATACAGGTAAAGATGCGGTAGTACACTATGTATTCCAGCCGGTTGAAGAACAGACCTGCGAGGATGGAATTTAATCAATGAATTGGGTGGTAGTCGGAACAAGTGCGATTGTCTTCGCAATCATGGCAGGGCTGCTTATTCTGGTATATACCTTTATGAGTGCCCGCACGATGAAAAAGCGCAGAATGGAAATGGTAACTTTTCTGGACTCGATCAAGCCTGGTAAACGCTGTGTATTCGGCGGCGGTATTCAGGGCAAAATCACAGCGGTTCATGAAGATACGGTAGATGTAGAAATTGCCAAAGGCATGATCGTTACCGTTAATAAGCTGGGTATTTCCGACATTGTTAAATAATAGAGAGGACATATGCGTGAGCGTATGTCTTTTTGTATGCAAGATTATATCTTGAGTCATGCTTCGTGATATAGCTGTTCCGCGATCCGATCTTATAAACTTATAAGCGCAGATCCACAAGCTAGTCAGCAGACAAGGATCTTGATGATTATCCGAAAAAAGGGATATTGCATATTTATGAAAAAGCAGCCCTGATCTTAACGAGCTTGCTGATCCTTTTTCTTGCATCGAACAAATTGAGATAGATAAACAGCTTTGGCAATGCCTTTTTTATTACGAAATTCTTTAGAAATCCTTAATGGTATTCATTTCCTGGCTTCGCTATACTGAAAACAGATAGAGGAGGAAATTTATGAAAAAGCGTACAGCTACGATCATAAAAATTGGTGCAGGTGTTGCCGTAGCGGCAGCGGCTGTGTTTATGATCAGCAATTTTGTGGGAGGAAAAGTAGAAAAAGCAACACAGTCAAGCTATGAAATGTATTCAGCGGTCCCGGCAGAGCGGATCGATTTGGAAACGTACACAAGGGGAAGCGGCTTATTCACATCGTTTAATACATCGCAGCTGAAGGTTGATGAGGGCTCCAAGATTACTCAGCGTTATGTGAATGACGGCGAGGCGGTAAAAGCAAATCAGAATGTTTTTCTGACAAGCAACGGATATGAAAGCAGTTATATAAAAACACCGATTTCCGGATTATTTTTTGAAAAGCAGGGAGAGTCCAACACTTCGACCTATGAGGTATACGATATAACCGATACCGGTATTATGATCCAGGTATCGGAGTCCAATGTAGCAAAAATGCAGATCGGTCAAACGGCAAAAGTTTTATTTACAGCCATTGATAAAGAACTGGACGGTAAAGTCAGCTATATTTCTAAGGTCGCGGAAAATGGCAGTTTTCCGGTGCGAATTTCAGTCCCGTACAGTGAAGATCTTCGCTTTGGCTATAATGCTTCGGTAAAAATCATTACCGCATCCAAACAGCAGGCTTTATGTGTACCTTATAATGCTGTTATGTTTGATGGTGATAAAGCCTATGTGGTAAAGAAGAAGCATTTAAAAGCAGTTAATAAGGACGGAAACATCACCGATGATATGAAAACTTATATCAAAGTCGGCGTCAGTGACAATGATTATGTAGAAGTGCTGGAAGGCTTGAATGAAAACGATCAGATTTTGATGGGAAATTATTACTGATGATTACCTTGAAGCATGTCAGTAAAGTCTACCAGCCAAGCCGTGATGTTAAAGTAACCGCGCTTTCGGATATCAATCTGCAGATCGATGAAAATGAGGATATAGCGATCATTGGTAAATCCGGAAGCGGAAAGTCTACCCTGATGAATCTGATCACTTGCATTGACACGATCAGTGAGGGGGAATATATATTAAAAGGAATTGATGTCAGAAGTCGCAGCCGTACCCAGCTCGCAGTGCTTCGCAATCAGCATTTTGGCTTCATATATCAGAACTTCAATTTACTGAATCATTTAAACGCTTATGAAAATATTGAACTGCCGCTGATTTATGCACAAATAAAAAAGAATGAACGTGATATGAAGGTAAAAACAATAGCGGAAAAAGTTGGTATCCTAGATCGGCTGGATCATCGTCCAAGTGAATTGAGCGGTGGGGAAAAGCAGCGGGTAGCGATTGCCCGAGCGTTGATTAATGATCCGGAAATCATAATTGCGGATGAACCGACGGGAGCATTGGATGAACAGACCGGGAAACAGATTATTGCCATATTAAAGGGGCTACATGAGCAAGGAAAAACAGTGATCATGGTTACTCATGACATGGATATTGCCGCTCTTTCCAAGCGTCGTATTACGCTCGCGGATGGACGGATCATCGGGGATGAACAGGGGGTGCAGGCATGACCATATTTTTAGAAACGGTAAAAATGGTCGGAAAAGTGTTTCGATCCAATAAACTTCGTACATTCTTGACCATGTTGGGAATTATTGTCGGCATCTTCTCGGTTACGATGATCTTTGCGGTATCGGATGGAACCAAGGATAAAATATCAAAAGAATTCATGGAAATGGATAAAACATCGATTACGCTGACGTTTAATGATAAATATGATCAGTCCTCGGGGCAGCTGCAGGAAAAAACCACACCGCCATATGAAGCTCTGCAGAAGCTCAGCAGATCATCGAAGATCATCACCAATGTCACGGTATCATCCCCGCGCACCTGGAAGGAAGCACAAGAAAAATTGATGCAGGATGCACTGGAAAGCGGTATCGATTCTAACGACCCCAATGCCATGTATCAACAGGGAAACGGTGATGAAGGCGCCAGTCAGGTCAACGCAGTCGGTTATGACTTCTTCGGGGTGAGGGAAAAGCTGAGTACTAAGGTTATCGCTGGCCGGCTGTTTACAAAGTTTGATGAACAGAATCAGGCTTACTTTGCGGTCATCAGCGATCAGATTGCGGCTGAAAAATTCGGTTCGCCGAAGGCTGCCGTGAATCGTACGCTCATGATCAATAATATTTCTTATAAGATCATCGGGGTCCTTCAGCGAAACAGTGATCAGGGTACCGGCCCTTGGGATGAACAGTATGTATATCCTGCATACATCCTGCATTCCACACAGCAGAATCAGGTGTCGGATGAGAATCGCTATTTTTCTGAAGAATATATTCTGAAAGTAAAGGCGACAAAGGATCGTGATCAAGCGAAGCAGGAGGTTACTGAAGTATTAAGCAACTATATGCAGAAAGATCAATACAATATCAATATGGGCTTTGGTGACAATCAGGAAGCAACCAATAATATTATGGATTTGGTTACCATGGTGTTTGCGGGAATTGCCGGTCTGTCCTTAATCGTCGGCGGTATCGGTATCATGAATATCATGCTCGTATCGGTCAATGAACGAATCAAAGAAATCGGGATACGCCAAGCGCTTGGAGCACGCCGCTGGCATATTCTGATGCAGTTTCTTGTGGAAGCGATAGCGCTGACGCTGATTGCCGGGGTGCTTGGTATGATATTGGCACAAGTTGCCGTGTCCTGGCTGAATACTCAGCATTTGGGGATTGTATTAGCAGTCAATATCAAAATAATGATTGCCGTAACCTTGTTCTGTACTGCGGTCGGAGTTCTGTTTGGTTATTACCCGGCAAATAAGGCAAGCAAATTAAATATTGCCGATGCGCTGCGCTATGAATAATCATCGGTAACCGTATAAATTCTATAAATAAAAAAAGATAGAAAAAAACATCTCGGTCGGCTATGACGGTCAAGGAGATGTTTTTTTGTAGTCAATGCTTATATCCTGCGGAAAAAAGCGGCTCTTTAATTATAAATTGTTTTTGCGTAATCCGTAGGCGTAATGCCGTATTGCTGTTTAAATTTACGGGAAAAGTAATGAATGCTTGTAAAACCTAATTTGGAAGAAATTTCAGATATGGTATAAACCGATTCCTTAATCAGCAGCTTGCTTTTATTGAGTTTCAGGTCACTGATATATTGTTTCGGCGCCATATTCAGATTGTTTTTGAACAGTGTTTGCAGGGAAGAGCGACTGATCGAGAATTTATGACAGATTTCTTCAATTGTAAGTGATTCATATATATTTTCATTAATATAGATCAGCACTTCATTCAGCAATTCATTTTCAAAGCGCTGCTGCATCGGTGTGGAAGCGATCGGCGTGCTGGAAGTGAAATCATATTGCAGGATCTTGACGATCAGCTCTTTTAAATAGCATAACAGCAATTCACTGTCATACATAATTTCGTTGTTTGATATTTTAATAAAATTGTTCAACGCATTATGCATATCGCGGTTTGCGGTATACACACGGTTGGTTATGCGTTCGGGGTCCTTTAAATCCATATCGAACAAAATGGTCAAATAAGAGCAGGATTGGTGGGAAGCGGTGCTTTGTGTATGAAACTGATTGGGTGCGTACAGCACCAGATCAAAGTTATTCAGCTTAAATACCTCACCGTCTACCGTGGTATCGAGGATACCGTTGTCGATGAAGGAAAGCTCCCAGAAATCGTGCTTCTCGCCGGGGAATACATAGTTGGCGTTGCGTACCTGATAGTAATAGCCATAGATTTCTTTAATTGTGAAGTTGGGTACCAGGCGTTCATAATGCACCGGCATTTTGCCGTAGGTGGGCACAGAGGTCCGCTTAGCGCCGATTTCGGTAATCAGCTCAACTTTTGAAGAATTGGATATGCTGATGAAGTTAAACTTCACGCCTTTCTTTATTTTAATGATGCGGTGGATCACAAATTTATCATAATTGGAGGCATCCTCATCCAAGGAAACTACGAGCATAACGATGCCGGATGTGACCTTTACATACGTATCACAACTGTAAACGTTGTAGGAAGAGATGCTCTTTTCTTTCAGCCGAATGATGTTATGAGACATTTTAATCGACTGCCGCTTGTTGATTTCACTGATGATTTCACCATATTTATTGAATATAAAACTGGTTGTACGATTAAACATAAAATCTCACCTCAATATCTATGTACAGTATAGCAAAAACCGCTTTCGGGGAACAGTAGATTGATTGCACTATTTGAAAATAATTATATAAAGTTAAATTAAAAAGTGCAAATGTAAAGAGGAATGTAAAAAAATAGCAGATTTTGAAAATTTGTAAGATTTGATGATAGTATGTGAAACAGCAGAATCTCATAAAAAAACTAACTTTCTATGGTTTTTATCACACAATATCACACATTCACCTTACATAGTAGCGAAATATAGACATTTTTGTCATGGATATGTACATTTTGTAAAAAGCCCTTACATTTGGATATAAAATGGTTGCAGATTACTAAAAAGTATAAAATGAATCATAAAAAGTGTAAAGAAATCGCTTACTCCTTGTCATAGAATTTAAACGAACTAAAGGGTTTACTTGTTGATCCGGCTCATCACGGATCGGTAACGTTAAGTTCATGTTGAAAGATAGAAGGGAGAGAGCAAAATGCCAAATATCGTTTTGACAAGAATCGACAACCGTCTGATTCATGGACAGGTCGCTACACAGTGGTGCGGCGTTGTCGGAGCAAATTTACTGCTTGTAGCCAATGACAAGGTTGCTGGGGATGAATTCCGCCAGGGGCTGATGAACATGGCTGCACCGGCTTACGCACAGACAAGATTCTTCACCATTGAAAAAACCTGTGCAATTATTGACAAAGCCAGCCCGGCTCAGAAGATCGCAATCATCTGCGAGACACCGCAGGATGTATTGAGATTAGTCGAGGGTGGTGTTCCAATCAAGAAGGTGAACATCGGAAACATGCACATGGCTGATGGCAAACGTCAGGTTGCCACATCAGTAGCGGTAGATGATGATGATGTAGCTACTTTCAAGAAACTTCAGGAGTTAGGTGTGGAACTGGAAATCAAACGAGTTCCTGATACACCGACAGAAAATCTGGAGAAATTGTTTAGATAGGAGATTCAAGGCTTTACAATTTGAAGGGAGAAATAATATATGGATATTATTCAGATTATCCTGCTTGCAGTTCTGACTTTCATCATTGCAATTGACCAGTTCTCATTAACTGAAATTATTTCCCGTCCAATCATCAACTGTACGTTGATCGGATTGATTCTGGGAGATATGAAAACTGGATTAATGCTTGGTGGTACTTATGAACTCGCCATGGTAGGAAACATGCCAGTAGGCGGAGCTCAGCCGCCTAACGCGATCCTTGGTGGTATCGTTGCGATGGTATTCGCCGTTAAATCCGGTTTAGGAATCAATGCTGCAATCGGTGCTTGTATGATCTTCGCACTGTTTGGACAGTATGTAGTAACACTGACATTCACAATCATGTCAGGATTTATGGCAAAAGCTGACAAAGCGGCAGCTAATGCAGATCCAAAGGGAATCAGAAATGTTAACTTGATTTCTATGTGTATCTTGGGTGGTTTATTTGCAGCTTTAGCTGTAGCAGCTTATGTTGGCGGTACTGCCGCTCAGGAACCTCTGAACGAACTGCAGAAAAACGCAAGCTGGATCATGGGTGGTTTAAGTGCAGCCGGCGGTATGATGCGTTTCGTAGGTTTCGCAATTCTGTTGAAAATCATGCTGTCAAACGATCTGTGGGGATTCCTGCTTGCAGGCTTCGGTGCATCAATCGTTATCGGTGCCAGCCCAGTTGGCAGCGCTACATTGATTATCCTTGCTTTCATCGGTTTCGCAATTGCGTTCTATGACTATCAGTTGAACGTTAAGATTAAAGAAAACGCTGGTAACGGAAACGGAGGTATGACAGATGGCATCTAATATGACAACCTATAAGGATCTGACTCCTGCTCCTCAGCTGGATAAGAAAACTTTAA
Source organism: Copranaerobaculum intestinale (assembly GCF_009831105.1). Lineage (GTDB taxonomy): Bacteria > Bacillota_I > Bacilli_A > Erysipelotrichales > Erysipelotrichaceae > Copranaerobaculum > Copranaerobaculum intestinale. Next base: position 512,390 of record NZ_WUUQ01000001.1, read on the forward strand.
ACAAAATGGTATGGATGTCTTGTCAGCTGCAGGCCTCTTTCAACTATGAAAGAATGCAGGCATGCGGCTGGTTATGGAGTATCCTGCCAGGACTGAAAAAAATCCACACAAATAAAGAAGACCTTGCGGCTTCAATGAGCCATAACCTGGACTTCTTCAATACACACCCATTCTTAGTAACCTTCGTAATGGGTATCGTATTATCCATGGAACAGCAGAAAACTGACATCAGCACGATCCGTGCCGTACGTGTTGCGGCTATGGGACCTCTGGGTGGTATCGGTGACTCACTGTTCTGGTTCACACTTGTTCCAATTACTGCTGGTATCTGTGCGCCTATGGCAATCGAAGGCAACATTGCAGGACCTATCCTGTTCTTCATTATCACCTTCGGTGTTGAAATGGCACTGCGTTACTGGCTGATGTACTGGTCTTACTCTTTAGGTACTTCTGCTATCGGTGCTCTGACAAAGAACGCGAAAGAATTCACCCGTGCTGCATCTATCTTAGGTGTATTCATCGTTGGTGCATTAATTTCTAACTTTGGCGGAGGAACGAAGCTGGCAATGGAATTTGCAATCAAGGGTACAACTGAACCTTTGAATATCCAGGCAAAATTAGATACAATTTTACCTACAATGATTCCATTTGCATTAACAATGCTTTGCTTCTGGTTAATTAAGAAGAAAAACTTCACTCCGGTGAAATGTATCCTGGTTCTGCTTGCAATCGGTATTGTAGGCGCAGCAATCGGTGTTTGGGATGGCGGAAACACTGCGTACAACGCATTGATTTCTGTACCTTGGCATTCTTAATTAATTTTTAAAAAATGACTCTCTCAATTCTATTTTGCACTAATCTTAATCTGCAAAAGAAAAGCTGCCGCAAGGCGGCTTTTTCTATAAAGAATATGCTGGATATTCATGATAAGTATAGGATTTCTATGAGATTTTTGGTATAATAAAAGAATAAACTGAGGTGGTTAAATGAGTTGGATAACGGTTGCGATCCTCGTCCTTTTCTTTGGCGGAGGAATCGGTTACTTTATTGTGAAGCGTTTAAGCTTGAATGGCTTGAATGCGGCTTTGAGAAATAAGGACTATCAGAGTGTGATCCGGCAGGCGGAGGGTTCGATGAACCGCAAGCTGCTGGGGGAATATGTCTGTGATCTGTATAAGCTGCGTGCTTATGTTCTATTGAAAGATAATGATCATGTGCGTGAACATGCGAAAATGATGCTTTATCATACGTATTCTACGGAACAGCATAAAGCTTTCCTGGAATTGTATTTCCATATTTTCCTGAATCGGAATGATTTAGAAATGGCGGATTTGTTTTTGGAAGAGATCAAAAAGCTGGATGATTATTTGTTTACAGCTTATAATGAGGCAGCCTATGAAGTGCTTGTCAATAAGCGTACGGATATGATCGAGGATATGGAAAGACATATCGAAGCGAAGGTTTACCATGGCTTCCCGTTAGGAACGCTGGTTTATCTAATTGCGATGCAGTATTTGTATATGGAAGATTATAAGAATGCGAAGCTTTATTTTGAGGAGTGCATAGACTGCTTTCATCCAAATGCTATCTATGTGGGACTTGCGAAAACACAGATCAAAAAACTGAATGAACAAATTGCGGAAGCATCAACGGCATCGGCTTGATAAAAAAACGGATTTCGATCAGGAATCCGTTTTTATTTGGCTTTGGATGATGTCATCGACAATGCCGTATTTTACTGCTTCTTTTGCATTCATGTAGTGATCTCGGTCACAGTCGGCGGAAATCTGTTTCATCGTACGCCCGGTACTGTCTGCCAGAATGTGATAGAGCCGATCTTTCATCTGGAGAATGTGCTCGGCCGCAATCTCCATGTCTCTGGCCTGGCCCGCCATTTCGCCCAGCGGTTGATGTATCATGACCTCACTGTTAGGCAGAGCATAGCGTTTCCCTTTGCAGCCGGCCCCTAACAGCACCGCTGCCATGCTTGCGCACATGCCCATGCAAATCGTGGAAATCGAACACGGCACATAATGCATCGTATCTAAAATAGCCATACCGGCACTGACGCTGCCGCCTGGGGAATTGATGTAAATTAAAATATCCTCACGGCTGATACTGGAGAGATACAGCAGTTGTCCGCAAATACTACTGGCCATCTGATCATCGATCTCGCCGGTTAAAATGATGATTCTTTCTTTCAGCAGGCATGAGTACAGATCATACACTCTTTCTACACTGGCATTTCTTTCAATAATGGTTGGTACAATGACCACTTTCATCACTCCTATCTTTATAAATTATGCACGCCTCAAACGTTTTAATACCCCGATAAAAAAAGGATGAAGTGAATTTGTTCACAATTGACAATTACCAGTAAAGAACTTATAATATATTAGTCAATAAGGAGGACAATAGAATTATGACAGTAAAAGTTGCTATTAATGGATTCGGACGTATTGGTCGTCTTGCTTTCAGACAGATGTTCGGCGCAGAAGGATACGAAGTTGTTGCAATCAATGACTTAACAAGTCCTAAAATGCTGGCTCACTTATTAAAATATGATTCAGCTCAGGGTAGATATGCATTAGGTGATAAAGTTTCTGCTGGTGAATCTTCAATCACTGTTGATGGAAAAACAATCGAAATCTACGCTGAAGCAGATGCAAAAAACCTGCCTTGGGGTAAACTGGGTGTTGATGTAGTATTAGAATGTACTGGATTCTATACTTCAAAAGCAAAAGCTTCTGCTCACATTGAAGCAGGTGCTCGTAAGGTTGTTATCTCTGCACCGGCAGGAAACGATCTGCCGACGGTTGTTTACAATGTAAACCATAAAACTTTAAAAGCAGAAGATACAGTTATCTCTGCAGCTTCTTGTACGACAAACTGCTTGGCTCCTATGGCGGATACATTGAATAAATTGGCACCGATTCAGAGCGGTATCATGACTACGGTTCACGCATACACTGGTGATCAGATGACTCTGGACGGACCTCAGCGTAAGGGTGACCTGCGTCGTTCCCGTGCAGCTGCTGTAAACATTGTTCCTAACTCAACTGGTGCTGCTAAGGCAATCGGTTTGGTTATTCCGGAACTGAACGGTAAACTGATCGGTTCAGCTCAGCGTGTACCGGTTCCTACAGGATCTACTACGCTGTTAGTTGCGGTTGTTAAGGGTAAAGTAACAGTTGATGAAATCAATGCCGCTATGAAGGCTGCTTCTAATGAATCTTTCGGTTACACGGAAGAAGAACTGGTTTCCAGTGATATCATCGGTATTACTTATGGTTCGCTGTTTGATGCTACGCAGACGATGGCAATTGAAACAGTTGACGGAAATACTCAGGTACAGGTTGTTTCTTGGTACGATAACGAAAACTCTTACACAAGTCAGATGGTAAGAACAATCAAATACTTCTCTGAATTAGCTTAATTTAGATAAGAAATCGGGATGGACGAAGGTCCATCCTTTTTTATGTCACGGTGAAGTGAAAGAATGTTTTTTAAAGGCCTGTAAAAATATAAGTATGCTATAATGGAATTATAAAATCATAAAGGTAAGCTATATGAAGAAACAAGTTCACAGTTCTAAATTAAAAAGGGTAGATTATCAGGTATCGATCGTAATCGCGTGTATTGTGATTTTTTCGTTTCTGATCGTTTTCTTTTTTAATTATAAAATCACATATGAGGATATGCTGTATACGCTGGAGGAGCGATCCAACAGTATTTATAATTTAGTTGAGGGCTATTTGGAACGAACGACCTTTCATACCCTGGCAACCAAAGAAGATATGAACAAGCCGGGTTATCAGAATATGAAACAAAGCCTGGAAGAAGTCAAGGAAGCTACCGGAGTGCGTTATATCTATACCGCAAAGAAAACCGATGATGGTAAATATATTTATTTGGTGGATGGTTTATCAAGCAAAAGTAAAGACTTTCGCTACCCCGGTGATGAAATTGAAGCAGAAGTTGTAAAAGAATTGGATCGTGCATTGAAGGATGAAATCGTTCTGCCGCAGGATATCAAGCATACCACTTGGGGTGATATCTTTGTTTCCTACTATCCCATTCATGAAGGAGATAAAGTAGTGGGAGTACTGGGCATTGAATTTCCGGCGGAGCATCAGTATGAAGCATTCCGTATGATTCGGATCGGCACACCATTAATAGCAGCCGGAGCGGTTATCGTAGCAGTCATGATTGCCGTGCATCTATTTAAGCGGATCTCAAATCCAACCTTTCAGGATATGGCAAACAGTGATTTCTTAACCGGGTTAAAGAATCGCAATGCTTTCGAGTTAAATATGGATTTGATCGAACAGCGCGGGATTCAGAAAGATCTGGGTATTTTAGTAGCTGACTTAAACAATCTGAAGCGGATCAATGATGAACAGGGTCATCAGATGGGGGATATTTACATAAAGAAAGCAGCGGAGGTGCTGAGTATCTGCATACCAAGTGAACATCCGATCTATCGCATCGGCGGTGATGAATTCAACGTGATTATCGATGGTGAGGATGAAGCAAACGTGCAGAAGATGATTGAAACAATGAATCAGCAGATACAAATCATCAATAAAGAAAGCGGCATGCAGTTATCTATATCCGTGGGCTATGCCTTCTATGATTCAAAAATCGATAAATGTTTCCATGACACTTATCATCGCGGCGATCATAATATGTATGAAGCAAAGCGGAAAATGAAACAGGATCAAAAGGATGATGGCGTTTTGTAATAGAGCCGATAGAATTGGCAATACTGTATGCAGGAGGTGCGTTATGGCACAGGTTAGTATTACGTATTGTTTAAGTGCGATGTGCAGTCAACATGATGTAAAAGAGCTGAAGCGGACCCTGGATGAATTTCCCGGTGTGAAATCCGTTGCGGTGAATGAAGAAGAAGCAAAACTGAGCATTGATTATGATGATACCGGGGTTTCTCAAAAACAACTGGAAAAGCGGCTGGAGGAATGCGGATATACCTTTCATGAAGCATCAAAGCACTCATTTTAGGTCCTTGCTTTTCACGCAAAGCGGTTGCGCATTCAGGTAAATCTTGGTATACTAATGAAAACCGATCATAAAGGACGAGTATCTGTAAACGGCAGTCGGATAGAGAGTGTCTGGCTGGTGGAAAGACATGCTGCTGATACAGGGAATGCACCTTTTAGGGATTTTTCGATGATGTAGAAAAAAACGTAATTGACGGCGTTAACGTCAGAAAGAGGTCGCATAAGCAAAGTGGAACCGTGCTGGAAACAGCGCCTTTGCGGATGGGCTTTTTTTATGGAAAGGATGAATCAAATGAAAATTTTTAACAGTATGCACAATGCGGTAGAACCATTTCAGCCGCTCGTAGAAAATGAAGTCAGCATGTATGTGTGCGGACCGACCGTTTATAACTATCCGCATATCGGCAATGCACGTCCGATCGTTGTGTTTGATACGCTGCGAAAAACCTTTGAGGCGCTAGGTTATAAAGTGACGATGGTGTCTAACTATACAGATGTGGATGATAAGATCATTAAAGTAGCGAAGGAACTGCATATTACAGAAAAGGAGGTTACCGAGAAATTTATCAAGGCTTATAATGAGGATCGTTTATCGCTTCATGCAAAAATGCCGGATATTGCCCCAAAGGTAACTGAAACGATGGATGATATCATTGCCTTCATCGACTTGCTCGTAAAAAAGGATCACGCTTATGTAATTGACGGCGATGTTTATTTTCGTGTAAACAGCGTATCGAACTATGGTAATTTATCAAATCAGCAGGTAGATGATCTGGTTGTCGGTGCCCGCATTGATGAAAATAGTAAGAAAGAAAATCCGTTGGATTTCACCCTGTGGAAGAAAACCGAGGAAGGTATCAAATGGGATTCTCCTTGGTCGGTGGGACGTCCCGGCTGGCATACGGAATGTGTGGTAATGATCAATAAAGAATTCCATGGCGCGTTCATCGATATTCACGGCGGTGGTATGGACTTGAAATTCCCGCACCATGAAAATGAGATTGCCCAATCACGGGCCGCATTCGATAATCAAATCGCAAAATACTGGATTCATAACGGCATGGTTAATATCGATGGTGAAAAGATGTCGAAATCGCTTGGAAATGTTATCTGGGCCAAGGATATGATTGCCAAGGTGGGCGGTAATGTTCTGCGTTGGGTCATGCTTTCTGCGCATTATCGGGCACCCTTGAATATCAATGAAGAGGGACTGGAAACCGCAAGAAAAGAAATTGAACGTATTGCCGCATCCATGAAACAGGCATATGTCAAGCTGGGGCTCATAAATGAAGCAGCGGACGGCGAAAAGGAAACTGCGCATTGGCAGGCTTTCTTATCCGCTATGGAGGATGATCTGAATACACCGAATGCATTTTCGGCTCTGTTTGAAGCGGTAAAAGCATTGAATACAGAAGTGCGGAAACGTGAATTCTCGGTATCAGAAGTAAAAGGTCTGATTGCGACGATGGAAGGTATGCTTTATGTCTTAGGCATTGAGCTGCCGCGTATTGAACTGGACGACGATGATAAAGCACTGTTCGCAAAATGGAATGCCGCGAAGCAGGAAAAAGATTTTGAGACTGCTGATCAGCTTCGTGCTGATTTGATGAAAAGAGGTTTGTTGTAATGGATGATCCAAAGACGATGAATGGAGTGACACTGGCTTTTATCGGTGACGCTGTCATGTCTTTGAAAGTTCGGGAATATCTGGTGTCTCAGGGATGTCAGAAAACCGATGTCCTGCAAAAGCGATCTGTGCATTGGGTGAGCGCCAAAGCGCAGGCAAACTTTCTGCGTAAGCTCCAGGAGCAGTCCTTTTTCAGTGAAGCGGAAACGGAAATCATCCTGCGGGGACGCAATGCCAATACCGGGACGAAGGCCAAGAATGCCGATATCATTACGTATCGGTTATCGACCGGCTTTGAAGCTCTATGGGGCTATCTCTATCTGGGTGGACAGAGTGAGCGTCTGGAAAAGCTTTGGGAAGCTGTAAAACAGCTTGGAGAACAAGTATGACACAGTGGGTATATGGGAAAAATGTTGTTCGGCAGCTGCTGAATGATCAAAAGAAAATTTACGAAATTTGGATAGCCGAGGGCAGCCGTGATAAAGAACTGGAAGCTTTGATCAAACAATCGAAGATTCCCGTCAAGGTAATGGGCCGTAAACAAATGGATGCGAGGCTGGAAGGCAGGCATCAGGGCTTTGCTGCTTGTATTGATGAATATAAAACTTATGAAATCGATGAAGTTTTGCAAGCGGTTCCGGAAGGTAAGCTGCCTTTGCTGATCATGCTGGATGGTATAGAAGATCCACATAATCTGGGGGCAATTCTGCGAACTGCCGATGCAGTGGGCGCAGATGGTGTCATCATTGGTAAAAATCGCAGTGTGGGGCTGACCCCGACAGTGGCAAAGGTATCAACCGGAGCGATCGATACGGTCAAGGTGAGTGTAGTTACCAATCTGTCAAAGACGCTTCAATACCTCAAAACAAAGGGTTTTTGGGTAATCGGCGCGGATATGGATCGCTCTCAGGATTATCGCAGCGCACATTATGATGTACCGATCGTTCTGGTGGTGGGATCAGAGGGCTTCGGCATATCCAATTTGGTGCGTAAAAACTGCGACTATTGTGTGCATCTGCCGATGGCTGGGACGATCACATCCTTGAATGCTTCAGTATCGTGCAGTATCTTGTTATACGAAATTTATTCACAGCGTAATCCGATATAGGGGGAAATATGGGGGAGAACGGTTATATGAATGACTATGAGCTTTTGTATTTGATTCATCAGCACAGTGATGAGGCAATGGAGCTGCTGCTGAAAAAGCATGAACGGATGATCTGGTCCTGTATTCATCATTATTATTACCGAGATGATAGCGATCACAGCGAAATTTATCAGCGCTGTCTGTTAAGCTTTCACCGTGCAGTGCTGCGGTATCGAGATGATGGTGACGCAGGGTTTGCGACATATCTTAGGCGGATCATTGAACGGGAGATCATTGACTATGTAAGGCGCTATCGTTCTAAGCAGAAGCTGTATGAGCTGGAGGCGGTCTCACTCGATCAGGCGGTCAGGGAACAGGATTCCTTATATCTGATCGATTGTGTGGAGAATAATCAGCCGGCATATGATGGCAAGTGGATGCTGGATTATCAGAACCTGCTTGAACACTGGCAGAAACAAAAACAGCTGCTGAATGATCAGGAACGGCAAATCTGGGATCTGCGCGCCGCGGGCAGAAGCTATGATGAGATATCCGAAATGCTGGGAATCACAAAGAAAAAAGTCGATAATACGCTGCAGAAAATACGCAGGAATCATAAGCGTGTATTTGACTAAGAACATTCTTTGTGATAAAGTTATTAGGCAAAAGAAAGAGGTGGATATCATGAATGAAAAAGTAATTCTTACATGTACTCGCTGCCTTTCTCGTAATTACACAACCAAACGTAACAAGAAAACAAATACAGAGCGTCTCGAACTGAAGAAATACTGTAAAAAATGCGGGGAACACACTTTGCATAAAGAGACGAAGTAAGGAGAGGGCTTATGAAATGGTTTAGTTTATCCGGTATTCGTGCCGAAATGCATCGTGTCCGCTGGCCTAAGTTTAGAGAATTGATTTCGGAAAGCTGGACAGTTATTCTGTTTACTGCAGGCTTTGCAGTATTCTTTCTCGTGTGTGAAACAGCTGCTTCCATGTGGCTGAAGTTCATTGGACTATAAGGAGGTATATCATGACGGAAATGAAAAAAGAATGGTATGTCGTGAATACCTATGCAGGTCACGAAAATCGTGTAAAAGAGAATCTGGAGCGACGTGTTGAAACGATGGGTCTGCAGGATTATCTGTTTCGTATCATCGTAGCGGAAGAAACAGAAATTGAATACAAAAACGGCAAAAAAGTGGAAAAGGTGAAAAACCTGTTTCCCGGTTATCTGTTTGCGGAAATGATTATGACGGATGAGGCTTGGTACATCGTGCGTAATACTCCGGGGGTTACTGGATTTATCGGTTCATCGGGCGGCGGTGCGAAGCCGTTCCCAGTTGCTCAGGATGAAATTGAAAATATTTTGCGCCGTCTGGGTATGAGTGACCGCAAGGTTAATGTAAACTTCAGCGTAGGTGACCGTGTGAAAATTCTCAGCGGACCGTTTTCCGGTGTGGAAGGCGTTGTGGAAGAGCTGCATAATGAGACCCAGAACGCTGTTGTACTGACTATTTTGTTCGGGCGTGAGACACCGACAGAAATTGATTATGTGAATTTAGAGAAAATCGAAGACTAGAAAGACCGAAAGCGGTCTTTTTTTCTGATTCGGCATTTTTCGCGCGTTTGAACTGATAGGATGATAACAGAGGAAGTGATATTATGCGTCAGCGTACAGGTATTATACTGTTTATCACCGGGGTTGTGCTGTTGGTGAAACCCTCGTTTGATCTGGATCAGATCATGATGAATTTCAATTACATAGTCGCTCACTATTGGCCGATGGCTTTGGTACTGTTGGGAGCGGGACTCATTCTTCCGAAGAAACGGCGAAAAGCTCGTTTTAAATAGCTTGACAATTTATTCATATCCGCTATGATGAAACCAAAAAAGGGAGAACGGATATGAAAACGTACTTGATCGATTTAGACGGAACGATGTACCGAGGCACAAAGATTATTCCTGAAGCAAAGGTTTTTCTGGATTACTTATTGGCGAATGAACTGCCGTTTTTGTTTTTAACCAATAATGCGAAACGGACGAAACAACAGAATGTCGAACATATGGAAAAGATGGGTTATACGGGTATCAAGCCTGAACATTTCTTCACTTCAAGCATGGCTGTGGCACGCTATGTTGCGAAGCGATTTGCGGGGCGAAGAGCACAGTATGTCGGTCAGGATGGATTAAAGGAAGCACTCTTGGATGAAGGGTTTACGATCGAAGATGATCGTGTGGATTTCGTATTTGTCGGCTTGGATACGAGCGGTGATTATATGAAATATTCGGGTGTATTGAAGCACCTGCTGAATGGCGCGCGGCTGATCGGCACTAACAGCGATCGGCTATTGGCGCAGGCAGACGGTTTTTCCATCGGTAATGGTTCTATCGTTGCCATGTTTGAATATGCCTGCGGTCAGGTCAGCCCAAAAATCGGCAAGCCCTATCAGCCGATTCTGGAGGAATGTTTGGAGAAATATCATTTACAGAAACAGGATGTGATAATGGTCGGCGACAATCTGGAAACAGATATTAAGCTGGGATCAGACGGCGGTGTGGAAACGGTCTTTGTGACCAGTGGGGTTCATGGTGAAGCAGATGTGGAAAAGCTTCAAATTTATCCGGATCATACGGTAACAAGTCTGTGTGAACTGATTGAAATGGGAATACAATAAAAAGTAAAGAAGCATGCGCTGTTCCTGCAAAGCATGATTGTTTTACCGCACAATATAAGCAGAAACAACTATCTAACATGGTATAATCATCCAGTGAACCATTAGGCGCATTGCTTTCATGATAAATAGATTTGTGATAAAATATTGGTGTTAAAAGGAAACAAGGAGGAAATGAAAATGCCATTTATTATTGATGTACACGCACGTGAAATTCTCGATTCCCGTGGTAATCCTACGATTGAAGTAGAGGTAGAAACAGAAAGCGGTGCTTTCGGACGTGCCATGGTACCGAGCGGAGCATCTACTGGTGAACGCGAGGCGCTGGAACTGCGGGACGGTGACAAATCCCGTTTCTTGGGTAAAGGTGTTACTAAGGCGGTCGACAATGTAAACAATATCCTGGCTGACCGGGTAATCGGATTGGATGTAACAGATCAGAATCTGATTGATAAAACCTTAATTGAAGCAGACGGCACAAAAGATAAATCAAAATACGGAGCAAATGCTATCTTAGGAATTTCTTTAGCTTGCGCGCATGCGGCTGCGGATTTCTACGGTATGCCTTTATATCGTTACTTAGGTGGATTTAACGGAAAGAAGCTGCCGGTACCGATGATGAATGTCTTAAACGGAGGATCACACGCTGATTCATCCGTTGATTTCCAGGAATTTATGATTATGCCTGTTGGCGCAGCTTCTATTAAGGAAGCCATACGTATGGGTGCGGAAACATTCCATAATCTGAAAGCTGTATTGAAAGAGAAGGGCGCCGTCACTGCTGTTGGTGATGAAGGCGGCTTCGCTCCTAACCTTGGAAGCAATGAAGAACCGCTGGAATGCATCATGGAGGCAATCAAACGCGCTGGCTATGTTGCAGGGGAAGATATCGTTTTGGCTATGGATGTCGCTGCCAGTGAATTCTATAATACTGAAACGAAAATGTACGAATTGAAGAAATCAGGTCAGGGTACCAAGACAACGGATGAAATGATTGCGTGGTATGAAGAGCTTGTTGAAAAATATCCGATTATCTCGATTGAAGACGGACTTGGTGAAAGAGACTGGGACGGCTGGAAAAAGATGACGGAAAAACTCGGCAAAAAAATTCAGATTGTCGGTGATGATCTGTTTGTTACCAATCCGGCAATCCTGCAGGAGGGTATCGAAAAAGACACGGCTAATGCTATCCTGATCAAAGTAAACCAGATCGGAACTTTAACTGAAACCTTTGATGCCATGGAGCTTGCGAAATCACATGGCTATACCGCTGTTGTTTCTCATCGTTCCGGAGAAACCGAAGATACGACCATTGCGGATATTGCCGTGGCATTTAATGCTGGTCAGATCAAGACCGGATCAATGTCCAGAACTGATCGTATTGCGAAATACAATCAGCTGATCAGAATTGAAGAGGAACTCGGAGAAACTGCCGTATTCCCGGGTAAATCAGCATTCTACAATATCTTTAAAAATTAAGTTTTAAAAGAAAGTGCTGTGTATAACGGCACTTTTTGTCGTTTACATCGGATGAGTTATGTTTTTTTATGATAAACCCATATGATGGTGAAAAAATTTGTTCATAATGAATGATCTTACTCATAGGTATAAATGAAATCGTAAATCCGCATACTAAGAGGGGTTGGAAAATGTTTGCTTGCATGATTGGCGATAGTTTGCTATAATTACACATGCACAAAGAAAGGAGGACATTATGAACATTTTAGATATTTTATTAATGGCGGTCTCTGTCCTTCTAATCATTCTCTCACTGTTACAGAGTGGTAAATCAGACGGAATCAACAGTGCTTTTACCGGCGGTGACAGTTTGAACCTGTTCGCAAATGTAAAAGAGCGTGGTCCGGAGAAAGTGATTTCTAACTTAACGTTAATAACCGGAATTTTATTCTTCGTCCTTGTTATTATTGTAAGCTTAAAATAGAAAGACCGTAATGGTCTTTTTTCATTCTTAGAGGTAAATATGGATTATAAACAAGCAATCACAGAAACATTAAAAACAACAAAAAAAGGGTTAGATCGAACGACGCTGCAAAGTCGGCTCAGAATAGAAGATCAGACAGCTTTTACTGCGTTCATGAAGGATCTGAATGCGTTAGAAGCGGCGTGGATAATTTATCATGAGCCAAGTGATCGTTATATTCTGGCAGAATATGCAGGTCTGATCAAGGGCGTATTGAAGCTGAATGCAAAAGGCTTTGGTTTCGTGGAAAATGAAACACAGAGTATATATGTAAACCAAAATCATATTCATGATGCTTTGCAGGATGATACAGTCATGGCCAGAATGTGGCAAAACTTCGATGAATCACAGGAATGTGAAATTATTCATGTGCTTGAGCATGCGGTAACAACAATCGTAGGCACTGTGAAGATGAATGAGCGGGGAACGTATTTCCTGCCGGATGTCTATATGCATGATCGGAAAATTAAAATCACCAATTACGAAGATTTTAAATTGGTGAATGACAGTAAAGTGCTGGTACATATCGATTCCTACAGCAATGTTTTAAAAGCTTCCATTTTAAAAGTGCTGGGTCACAAATATGATCCGGGCATTGATATTTTGTCGGTTCTTTTGGCGCATAATATTGAGCCGGAATTTCCGAAAGCGGTTATGGATGAGGTTCAAAAAATACCGGATCGGGTAATGGAAGCAGACTTCAAAGGGCGCAGGGATCTTCGCGATCAGATTATCATAACGATTGACGGAGCGGATTCACGGGACCTGGATGATGCGGTCAGTGTAGAGAAGATCAAGGACGGCTATCGTCTTGGTGTGCATATTGCGGATGTATCGTATTACGTTTGTGAGGGCTCCGCGGTAAATGCGGAAGCGTTCGAGCGGGCCACCAGTGTTTATGTGGTTGACCGCGTTGTACCAATGCTGCCGCACAGCCTAAGCAATGGTATCTGTTCTTTGAATCCCAAGGTTGATCGGCTGACGATCAGCTGTATAATGGATATCAATAAGAGCGGAGAGGTTTTCAATTATGAAATTTTCCCATCGGTTATCCGAACTACCGAGCGTATGACGTATCGTGATGTAAATGGTATTTTGGCCGGTGATGAAAAACTGGTGAAGAAATATAGTCATATTTTGCCGCTGTGCATGAATATGGAAATCCTGTCAAAAGGAATCCGTAAGCGCCGGCATCAGCTGGGGGCGATTGATTTTGATACCAGAGAAGCGAAAATATTGGTCAATGAAAAGGGCAAGCCAACCGATGTTGTGGTTATGGAACGCGGAGAAGCGGAGCGGATCATCGAAGACTTTATGATCGCCGCCAATGAATGTGTCGCCCGCCATGTGAAATGGCTGGATACGCCATCTATTTATCGTGTGCATGAGGAACCGGACGCGAAAAAAATCCGTGACTTCGCGCAGATTGCAGCGGTTATGGGACACCCGTTCAAGGGTAAGGCACAGTCTGTGTATCCAAAGCAGATTCAGGAATTTTTAGAGGAAGCAAAGGATTCCGAGGATTATCCGGTGCTGTCAACGTATATGTTAAGAAGCATGCAAAAGGCGCGTTATGACGCATCCTGTTTGGGTCATTTCGGACTGGGACTTCAGGAATATACGCATTTCACATCCCCGATTCGCCGTTATCCGGATTTGATCGTTCACCGTATGCTCAGAAAATATTGTTTTGATCATGAAAGTGATGCTGTGAGGATGCGGCGCGATGAAGAATGGATCATTGACGCGGCGATCCATTGTTCAAAACAGGAGCGGGTTGCGATTGAAACGGAACGTGATGTTGATGATATGAAAAAGGCTGAATATATGGAACAGTTCATTGGAAAATGTTATGATGGTGTCATCAGTTCGGTGATGCGGTTCGGTATGTTTGTCGAATTGGATAATACGGTAGAAGGATTGATTCATATCTCCAATATGACGGATGATTATTATGAATATGATGAAGTAGGAAGAGCGTTGATCGCCCGCCGCTCCAAAAAACGCTATGTAATGGGACAAAAGGTTCGAGTCAAGGTATTGGATGCCTCACGATTTAAAAAGCAGGTAGATTTTATTCTGATGGAAAGGGGAAAGTCGCATGAGAAAAATGGGAAAACTGTTTCTGGTACTGCTTCTGGCAGGAACGCTGGGCGCATGTCAAAGCAAGGAAAAGGATACCGGGAAAAAGGATCCGACACCAAAAACGGAAGAAAAAAAACCGGACAAAGACGTAAGCGTTAGTTTTCTTGCGGTTGGAGATAATCTCATTCATAATTCCCTGTATTTAGATCCGACCTATAAGACAGAAAATGGCTGGGATTTTACAGCGATGTATGAAAATACCAATCCTTATACGCAGAATGTCGATATTGCTAATATTAATCAGGAAACGATTCTTGGTGGGCCGGAGCTGGAGCTAAGCAACTATCCGATGTTTAATGGCCCGCATGAAATAGCGGATGCAGTAGCGGCAGCTGGTTTTGACTGGGTTGTTCATGCCAGCAACCATTCCATGGATCGCGGTGAAGCGGGAATTGTTTCTGATCGTAATTATTGGGATAAGTTTCAAGATATCAAGGTAACCGGAATCAATCGTTCGCAGCAGGAAGCAGATACAGCGGTCATTTTAAAACGCAAGGGCATTAAGTTCGGACTTTTGAATTATACGTATGGTACCAATGGTATCGAATTGCCGGAGGGCAAGGAATATCTGGTAAATCTGATTGATAAAGAAAAGATGAAAAAAGATATTCAGAAGCTGAAAAAGCAGAGTGATGTCATTGTTGTTTCCATGCATTGGGGCGAGGAATACAGCTTTATTCCGAATGAAGAACAAGAGGAACTGGCACAGTTCTTAGCGGATCAGGGGGTACAGGTCATTATCGGTTCGCACCCGCATGTTATTCAGCCGATGGAATTTATTGAGGGTAAAAACGGGAATAAAACATTGGTGATCTATTCGTTGGGAAACTTTATCTCAGCTCAAATCGAGGATTATCAAATGCTTGGGGGAATGGCTCGCTGGAACATTGTGAAGCAGGCTAAGACCGGAAAATATGAGGTCACAGATGCGGAATTCTGGCCGACGGTAACCTTCTATCGTCATGATGGCAGCGGAAATATGGTCGGATTCAAGACCTACGCATTGAAGGACTACACGGATGATATCGCAGCTCAGCATGGGCTTGCCCCAGCCGTCAGCCGTCAATATTTTATCGATAAATCAAATGAAGTGCTGGGAACGATGGATCATATCAAAATTGTATATTAACAGGAGGTTGCGATGCGGAAAGTGATTGCACAAAATCGCAAGGCAAGTCATGACTATTATCTTGAGGAACGCTTTGAAGCAGGGCTTGTATTGATGGGCACTGAGATTAAATCAATTCGCGGCGGCCACGTTCAGCTCAAGGATTCTTATGTCAGCTTTATTGATAATGAAGCGTATATCAAGGAAATGCATATTTCTGCCTATGACCATGGAAATCGTTTTAATCACGATGAAACAAGAGAGCGAAAGCTGCTTCTTCATCGCGATGAGATCAAAAAGCTTCAGCAGAAAGTAAAACTGAAGGGCTATACGATCGTACCGACACAGATTTATCTGGATAAAGGTATGGCAAAAATGGAAATAGCTTTGGCAAAGGGCAAGGACTTGCATGATAAGCGAAATGTACAGAAAGAAAAGGATGCACAGCGGGAAATCGCTAAGGTATTAAAGAATCGCTATTAAAACAATTGTGTTTTAGATAGGATTGGGTATAATACTATTGGTATTTCCCAAACATGGGGGTGTACTGGTTTCGACAGGTTTGTGTCTGATATCGACTGCAGTCGAGCGGTTACGTAATAACCAACTAAATTTAATTGCTAAAAACAAATTTATGTCTATCTTCGGTGGAAACACTCAGGTAGCTTTCGCTGCTTAATAACCTAACATTTGGTTCGCAGCTGCAGATGATTGTTTAGCCTTTCGGCTTTCATTCTGTAACAGAAAGAAAGGATAAGGGGTTGCCGGGTCTCAACGGCAATTCACGAAAATCTACAGAGACACCTTAGCAGGTAAGTTTGTTCATCACTGACTGTTAAGTACTAAGATGAACTAAACTGTAGACGTCGATATGTGGGGCCACTTCTGGACAGGGGTTCGATTCCCCTCACCTCCACCAATAAAAAAAGCAAACCCTTTATTTAAAGGGTTTTTCTTATGTTTAAAGTGTGATTTATATTGTAATGGCGGAAAAATGGCGGAAAATTATTTATTGATCAATTTATTATCGTGAAGGTGATATGCGTTGTGTTATCTTATTGCTAATCATGAAAAAAGCAGACTATAGCCCTTTAAACAAAGAATACTTTTAAATTTTACCCGTCTCTCATATGTCGGTAATCTTATTCGGCAATCTTTTATTGTAGATGTAGACTGGGTCTGGTATCATTACTGTGTTGACGACAAAAGGGTGAAATAAATTGAATGTAAATCTGACAACGGGAAGCATCACCAAAAATTTGATAAGATTTGCACTGCCGCTCATGGTGGGAAATCTGCTTCAGCAATTTTATAATATCGCAGATACATTCATTGTCGGCAGATTCATCGGAGCTGATGCGTTGGCTGCGGTTGGTTCTTCCTATACTCTTATGGTCTTTTTGACTTCAATCATATTGGGATTGTGCATGGGAAGCGGTTCCTATTTTTCAATCCTATATGGAAGAAAGCATTTTGAACGTCTAAAAAATAGCTTTTTCTTGTCCTTTCTTTTGATCGGTGCCATTGCTCTGATAATAAACATCGTTGTTTATACAGGCCTGGATTTTATTCTGCATCTGCTTCAAATCCCTTCTGGAATATATGATATGATGCGGGGCTATCTCTTTTATGTTCTTATGGGTATATCCGCAACCTTTTTATATAATTATTTCTCGAACCTGTTGAGAGCGGTCGGAAATTCTTTTGTACCTTTAATTTTTCTGGCATTGTCCGCATTATTGAACATTGTTCTCGATCTTGTGTTTGTGCTGGTGTTTCATTGGGGCGTTAATGGAGCGGCGATTGCGACAATAGTATCGCAGTATGTTTCCGGTATTGGCATCATGATCTACTATTATTTTGGGTTCACAGAACTTCGTATTCAAAAATGCCACATGCATTGGGATTTTGCAGTTGTGAAAGAGATCAGCAGCTTCTCCTTTTTTACTTGTGTCCAGCAGTCCGTGATGAATCTGGGTATTCTTGCTGTGCAGGGATTGGTTAATAGCTTCGGTACAGTGATAATGGCTGCCTTTGCGGCAGCGGTAAAAATTGACTCCTTCGCCTATATGCCGGTTCAGGATTTCGGCAATGCTTTTTCCACCTTTGTTGCCCAGAACTATGGCGTCGGAAAAATTGACCGCATCCAGAAAGGGATTCGATCTTCTATCGTTTTAGTGATCGGTTTTTGTATGATTGTCAGTTTGGCTGTGTGTCTGCTTGCAGAACCGCTGATGAGTATTTTTATAGATCCGTCACATACGAGTGTCATAGCGGCAGGAGTGCAGTATCTGCGCATTGAGGCATCTTTCTATCTCGGCATCGGTATCCTGTTTATGTTTTACGGTTATTATCGTGCCGTAAGTAAACCAAAGCTGTCTGTGGTCTTAACCGTAATCTCCTTAGGAACAAGGGTACTGCTGGCTTATGTGCTTTCATCCATACCGCAGATTGGTGTATCCGGCATCTGGATTGCGGTGCCGATCGGATGGATCCTTGCCGATATCGCTGGCGCTGTATACTATCAAAAGTATCGACAAGAAATGCAGGAACAGATAGCTTAAAAGGGGCATTACGGTGAATAATTTTGGAAGTATTCAAACGAGGATTGCCGAACTGTCGCCATTGTGCTGATCAATCTGATCATGCACTAAGGCTGATCTTTCAAAGATATCTACAGTTTGAAAGCGATGTATGGTGGAAATCAGAAAATAAATATACATTGATTTACGGAAATAAAATTTAAGTAAGAATTATGGTATACTGGAATCAATAATCAGAAATGAGGGGTTTATATGGCAACGACACAGGACTTTATTGAATTTGTTTGTGATCAGATACGCGGCAGCGGAATGATACGCTATCGGAAAATGTTTGGTGAGTATATGGTATATGTGAACGATAAACCAATCCTGCTTGTCTGCGACAACACGGTTTATGTAAAACAGTTGGATGCTGTTTCTTCCCTCATGAAGCATGCAGATACAGCCGTTCCGTATGCTGGTGCGAAAGAACATTATATTCTGGATATCGAAAATCGGACACTGGCTGTTCAGATAGTTGAAATATTGGAGCCGATCACCGCTCTTCCCAAATCAAAAAGGAAATCTAATCAGCGCGTATGAAAAACAGCGTATAATCTATATGTCAATTATAGGAAAGCCGACTACGACTTTTTTATGGAATTTAAGATGTCCCTTCTTGATGATGAAGCATAGGAAAAGTTTAACTTATACGATCCTGCCCGATGGGTGTCTGCTGTAAACATACAGTATTAGAAAATATTGGAAAACAAAAGCGCAGACGATGTATAAATCATGCATTTTGGTACACACTATATGCAGTGGAGGTATGAAGTATGAAAACATTAAACTATATAGCGTTGTGTATTACCATTATCGGAGCGGTAAACTGGGGCCTGATCGGTTTATTTGATTTCAATCTGGTTGCTTTCCTGTTTGGAACAGGCTGGCTGGCGCGAATCATCTATATCGTAGTAGGAATCTGTGGTTTGTATCTCTTATCGTTCTTCTCAATGATCAGTAACGACCGCTCAATGTAGAGGCAGGTATAAAAAAGTCTTCGGCAAGGAAAGCTTGAAGGCTTTTTTTGTTTATTCGTTTTTCCAATCGACATTTCCTAGATCAAAAACCGGATATGTAACCGGATTTCCGTCTTTATCTTTTTCTGTTTTACTGACCACTGGTACGGTGGCTTTTTTTATGGTTGGCGCTTTGGAGAAATCAGAACTGTTACCGTAATCGTATTGAATCACTTCCACGGTTTTGCCAATACTATCCTTTGACAATTTTTCCATACTGATCGTAATCGTATTACTGCTGCCGCCGTATTTTTTGTAAATGCGGTAGCTGAAGCTGTCTGTATTGAATCCCCATGATTCAAACAGCTCTTTCAGTTCTTTTCCGGTATTGGGCCCTTCAGAATCAAGCCGCTCCGGATGACTGCCAAGTGAGAAGTACCGATTGATAACACTCAGAAAATCATCGCTCAGCAGGGTATCGCGTATCTGTTCAGAGCTGTGTCCTGATGGTGCCTTATCCAAAATCGTGAATTCTTTTTTCACATCATGATAGCTGACGTATTTTCCATTGATCTGAACGACAAAGTCACCGCAGCTTGTCCGGCTTTGATTTAAGGAGATTGAAATCAGCTTACCATCGATATTTGCTTTCTCCATGATTTCCTTATGAATATCAGAATCAGTTGGTAAGGATGCCAGTTTACCCCGTGCGTTCAATTTTGTTGCCTCAGCCTTGCCGGCAACCAGTACATTATGCGCTTCTGCGATGAGTTCTGATTCCCGCGCCTTATTCACATAACCGATCATCGATGGTATAGAAATTGCCGCCAGAATCGCTAGGATCAGCAGTACAACTATGATTTCCACTAATGTAAAGCCATTTTTCTTTTTGATCATGACGTACCTCTCTGTATCCTTATTATAGCGTATATTTTGTATGATGAAGAGAGAATTGAAGAATTGTAATGTTTTTTTTCGATTTTCTTGTAAACGAAGTGTGAATTTATGGGATTCTTTGCTTTTGGTTTCCTTTTTGTAAAAAAGGGTTATAATGAAAGATATAAGAAGGAGGAATGTCTGTGAAGAAATTTGTGAAAGCTGCGTTGGTAGCCGGAACCGCCGCTGCGGCCATTTCCGCTGTTTCTACCTACCGTCAGTACCATAAAATGAAGCTGATGGAAAAGAAGCTGGAAGAGCTTCCGCTCCATCGTTTAAAGAAAAGTATGGCAACGATTCATCGGGATGAAGAAAAGACGGTTATTGAAGTGCCAAAGGAAACTACATTCCTTGATCGGGTGAGAATGTCCGCACATATTTTAATTCCATAGCAGTAGTAAAAGGCAGATTCTGGAAAAAGGATATGCCTTTTATTTTGATAAATTGTAATAATTAATACAGTTTATTTAATAAATATTATAAAAGTAAATTTTGTCTATTTGTTCGTCAAAACTTTCCATACGATTCAGTTGAAAAGGATTATATGCTGTGCTATTATTATAATGGTTGAAAGGTCAACTAATTACAAGGAGGTAAGCATGGACAGCAGTAATACGATGATGATGAATAATTCCATTCTATATCGCTGTACGCAGAAGTATTTGGATAAGCAGCTGCTGGATACCCAGCTTGGCTCCGGTCAGTTGATCTATCTGATGCTGATTTATGAGAATGAAGGAATCAGCATGCAGACACTTGCGGTGATGGGGTGCTTTGACAAGGGAACGATTACCAAGGGAGTACAGAAGCTGGAGGAGCTTGGTTATGTTACTACCCGGGCAAGCCAGCAGGATAAGCGGGTTCGCTGTTTATATACAACGGAAAAGACTAAGGCAATTATCGGAAAGATATATTTGATGCGCAGAGAGTGGTGGGAACGCCTAACGAAGAATCTAACACAGCAGGAAAGTGAAGAATTTGACCGATTACAGGCAAAGATCGTAGAAAACGCTCGTCGGTATGAAGAGGATGATGAGGATACTGTGAAGCTGTTTGGACTTCAAAAGCTGACGTTGTTGGATTATCCGGGGAAGATGGCTTGTACGATTTTTACCGGTGGCTGTAATTATCGCTGTCCATTCTGCCATAATGCCGATTTGGTATTTCTTCCAGAAAATACAGCGGAGATTCCGCAGGAGGATGTGCTGAAGTTTTTAAAAAAACGACAGGGAATTTTAGAGGGTGTCTGTGTCAGCGGGGGTGAACCGCTGCTTCAGAAACACATTGATGGATTCTTACGAAAAATAAAGGAATTGGGTTATCCGGTGAAAATAGATACAAACGGCACCAATCCGAAACGGCTGAAGGAATTGATTGATGCCGGCTTGGTTGATTATGTGGCGATGGACATTAAAAATTCACCGGAGCGTTATGCGGAAACAATCGGTCTTAACACATATAATCTGGAACCGGTAAAAGAAAGTGTTCAGCTGCTGATGAACGGAAATATACCTTATGAATTTCGTACAACGGTGGTCAAAGAGCTTCATGATGAAGCTTCCATCAGGGCAATGGGAGAGTGGCTGAGAGGCGCTTCAGCACTGTATTTGCAGTCATATGTGGACAGTGAACGGGTGATTCGGCCAGGACTTCACGCTCATGAAAAAGAAACCATGAAACAGTTCCAAGAGTTATTGCGTTTATATATTCCAAATACGCAGGTGCGTGGGATAGAGATATAGAAAGGAAGAATGAATGACTATGTATAAGGTAATTAAAAGAGACGGGAAAACGCTGGATTTTGATATCACAAAAATTAGCAGCGCGATTACCAAGGCATTTGAAGCACAGGAGAAACAGTATCATCCAAGTATTATCGATATGCTCGCCCTGCGTGTAACAGCAGATTTCGAACCAAAGATCAAGGATGGCAAAATCGCCGTAGAGGATATTCAGGATTCGGTTGAATCGGTATTGATTCAAGCAGATTATGCGGATGTTGCGAAAGCGTATATCCTATACCGTAAACAGCGCGAAAAAGTAAGAAATATGAAGTCAACGATCCTGGACTATAAAGAACTGGTTGACAGCTATGTGAAGTCTATTGATTGGCGAGTAAAGGAAAATTCTACTGTAACATATTCTGTCGGTGGTTTAATTTTAAGCAACAGCGGTGCGATAACTGCTAACTACTGGCTGTCGGAGATCTATGATGAAGAAGTTGCGAATGCTCATCGCAACGGGGATATTCATATTCATGATCTTTCCATGCTGACAGGATATTGTGCCGGATGGTCACTGAAGCAGCTGATACAGGAGGGCTTGGGCGGTATCACCGGTAAAATTACTTCTAAGCCGGCCTCTCATCTGGCAACGCTTTGTAATCAGATGGTAAACTTCTTAGGCATAATGCAGAATGAATGGGCTGGCGCACAGGCATTCTCATCCTTTGATACGTATTTGGCTCCGTTCGTTAAGGTGGATAATCTGCCCTATGATCAGGTGAAAAAATGTGTAGAATCCTTCATTTACGGGGTGAATACACCGAGTCGCTGGGGCACGCAGGCGCCGTTTTCGAATATTACATTAGACTGGGTCGTTCCGAACGATTTGGGAGAATTAAATGCCATTGTCGGCGGTAAAGAGATGGATTTCCGTTATAAGGATTGTCAGAAAGAAATGGATATGGTAAACAAAGCCTTCATCGAAATTATGATCGAGGGTGATGCCAATGGACGCGGATTCCAATATCCGATTCCGACATATTCCATTACCAAAGATTTCGATTGGTCAGATAATGAAAATAATCGGCTGCTGTTTGAAATGACAGCGAAATACGGTACACCTTATTTCTCTAATTATGTAAACAGTGATATGGAGCCGAGTGATGTACGCAGCATGTGCTGCCGACTGCGTTTAGACCTGCGGGAACTGCGCCGTAAATCCGGTGGTTTCTTTGGCAGCGGTGAAAGCACGGGATCTGTTGGTGTCGTTACCATCAATATGCCGCGCATTGCTTATTTGGCGAAAAATGAACAGGATTTCTATAATCGTCTCGATCGCTTGATGGATGTATCTGCACGTTCCCTGAAGGTAAAGCGAACGATTATCACAAAACTGCTGAATGAAGGATTGTATCCTTATACAAAGCGGTATTTAGGTACCTTTGATAACCACTTCTCTACGATCGGGCTGATCGGTATGAATGAAGTAGGACTGAATGCCAACTGGCTGGGAAAAGATCTGACCCATAAAGAAACTCAGGAATTTGCAAAAGCAGTCTTAAATCATATGCGTGAACGTTTGGTGATCTATCAGGAGGAATACGGCGATCTGTATAATCTGGAAGCAACACCGGCAGAATCTACGACGTATCGTTTTGCTAAGCATGATGTAGAGCAGTATCCGGATATCATTACCGCAACGGAGAATGGGAATACACCGTACTATACAAACAGTTCTCATCTTCCAGTGGGCTTTACTGAGGATATCTTTGATGCTTTGGATGTACAGGATGAACTGCAAACACTGTATACCTCAGGTACAGTATTCCATGCCTTTTTAGGTGAGAAGCTGCCGACCTGGGACGCTGCCGCATCCTTGGTTCGTAAGATTGCCAGCAATTACAAGCTGCCTTACTATACACTGTCACCTACCTATTCTATTTGTAAGAATCACGGCTATCTGGCGGGTGAACAGTATACGTGTCCGCATTGCGGAGAAGTAACTGAAGTGTATAGTCGTATTACCGGTTACTATCGTCCGGTTCAGAACTGGAATGCCGGAAAATCTCAAGAGTTTAAAGAGCGTAAGGTTTATGACATCGGACATTCCATCCTAAAAGGAAAGGGTGCTCTTACCGATTGTGAAAGCGCACCTGAAGAAACCGTAAATGCGCAGCGCGGGGACAAGATACTTTTGTTTAAGACGAAAACATGTCCTAACTGTAAGATCGCAGAGAAGCTGCTGAGTGATGCGGGCATTGAATACCAGACCATAGATGCTCAGGAAAATGAAGAGCTGACTCGGCAGTATGATGTTATGCAGGCGCCGACCCTAGTTGTATTGAATGATGAGAATGTATCAAAATTCAGTAATGCTTCCAATATCCGAAAATATATTGATGAAGCAGGAAAATAAAAAAACGGGAGATTTCCCGTTTTTATATGCAATTTCTGTAAGTCTGAATCCTGGATATCAATGTAAACGGCTGATTTAAAAATTTAATTCAGCAACGTATATGCTTTTACACCGATTTATATCGGTATATACGGAAATTTGTAGCTTCTGAAAATCTATCCGATTATGAACATTGCTTTGGTAAAAGTGTTTTATATTGTTTTTTCAAATTTATTATCTATGCTTATTTCAACCTCATTTATCAAATGGTCTCCGCTGCTGACTGATGACGGAAACTCCACTTCACTTTCTTTACGACAGCGCTGTCGGCAATTGATCGTACCGCTAGCAGGTAATTCCAAACAGCCAGTGATAAGATAAAGTCTACACAGCTATGTATGACGGTACCGACTCCGGTAAGTATCAGCACCTGATACAAAAAGGCATTGCTTGGCAGTGATCCGTTGATATAAAATGGCAGTACGGCAATCACCTCACCAACCGCATGAAGCAAACTAATGATAAGAACAAAGGCAAGACTGTGCCATAAGCTTGTGAATACGTCCGGATGCTTACGCAAATACCAGGCTCCGGCTACAGCAAATATAAGCTGAGAACCTGCTCTGGCTACGACCGTGATGGGAAATCCACCAAAAAAGAAGCCGATGGTAGTACCAGCCGCAACTGCCGCGGCACTAAACGGTGATATGAACATCGCTATGATAATGGCTACATGAGATGCCAGGGTAAAGCTGGCAGGTTCAATGACAATTCTTATCGGGGAAAACATCGGAATGATAATCCCTATGGCAATCAATAAGGCTGAGAGTACCATTCGCTGTATACGCGCATGCATTTGTTTCATTCTTGTCCCTCCTATGTGTCATGACACATGTCTTTACTATTATAGTGAGGGTCCTAGGATCTGTCAAATATATATTATTGTTGATGATCGTAGAGATATCCTTTGCTTTGAAGCGCAGCCAAAATCGTTTTGCGTACCGATTCATGTTCACAGGTAATGCGATGCAGATGAATCCCTTCAGTTAAAGAGGACAGCAGCTGAATATGATTTGCTTCAATCTGTTTCATGAAATCATCGACATCATTTCGGGAATGCAGATTAAGCTGCCCGCACAGCTGTCCATAAACAGGATGCTCTACGATGACATCCAAAACTGTACCTCCCGCATCGACGATGGCATATAATTCATCACGGGTATCTTTCGGCTGATGGACACACGCAATGGTGAAGCTGCAGGCTGTTGCGATGGATTGAATCAGATAGCCGCGGGGGGTTGCGAAAATCTCATGTCCGGCGGCTCTGAGCAGGGCGATATCACCGACAATAATTTGGCGGCTGACATGATATTGTTGGGCCAAAGCGGTTGCGGAAATTGGTTTTGAACTGGATGTAATTGTCTTTAAAATATGAACTCTGCGTAACGTACCTTCCATAAGCAGCTACCTCCTTATGTCTTTTATTATATCGATTCTATGTGTTATAAGCAAAATTTTTTGTATGTCAGGTAAACAAAATATATAAATTGTTTCTTGTATTTATACAATAAGCTCATGTATTCGTAAAGATTAAAAAAGATGTTTTCAATTTGTCAGGATTGGAGTATTATCTGTATATGAGAAAAATTTAAACGCTTACATTTTTAAACCAAGCATATGTTTCTTATGAGAAAGAGGAGGTAATCACATGAGCAGATTAACCATTATGACTCAGACACAAGCACAGGTTGTGATTGAGGAATTGTATAAGGATCTGGAACGGCGGATCATAGCCAGTCCTCCCGGTCTTTGTCCGGTGGATATGGCATCCGCTTTTCTAAAGCTGTGTCATGCTCAGACATGCGGTAAATGTGTTCCATGCCGGGTCGGTCTGGCTCAGCTGCAAGCGCTTATTGATGATGTGCTGGAGGGCCGGGCAACGCTGGATACAATCGATTTGATTGAAAAGACCGCACAAAATATTTCTGACAGTGCGGACTGTGCGATCGGCTATGAAGCAGCAGATATGGTGCTGCGGGGAGTTCAAGGATTTCGGGATGACTATGAGGAGCATATTCTTCATGGACGCTGTACCTGCTCCTTGAATCAACCGGTCCCGTGTGTAGCCTTGTGTCCGGCTGGTGTTGATGTGCCGGGTTATATTGCTTTGATCGGGGAAGAACGATATGAGGATGCAGTGCGTTTGATCCGTAAAGATAATCCGTTTCCGGCGGTTTGTGCCTTTATCTGCGAACATCCGTGTGAAGCGCGGTGCCGTCGTAATATGTTGGATAATCCGATTAATATCCGCGGTTTAAAACGTTATGCGGTTGATCAGGCAGGCGTTGTTAAACCGCAGGCTAATGCGGCGTCTACCGGAAAGAAGGTAGCCGTCGTCGGGGGCGGCCCCGGAGGTTTGAGCGCTGCCTATTATTTACAGCAGATGGGACATCAGGCAGTTGTATTTGAAAAACGTAAAAAGTTGGGCGGTATGCTTAGGTATGGCATTCCTAATTATCGGCTGCCCCGTGCGCGTTTGGATGAAGAGATACAAACCTTGTTGTCGACCGGAATTGAAGTGCATACCGAAGTAAGTATCGGCGATGATATTCCGCTTTGTGATTTGGATCGAGATTATGATGCTGTATATCTATCAATCGGGGCTCAGACGGATAAAAAGGTTGGTATTCCCGGTGAAGATGGTGTGAATGTAATATCCGCGGTAGAAATGCTTAGAAATATCGGTGATGATATCATGCCGGATTTTGAAGGCAAACGAGTTATTGTGATCGGCGGAGGAAATGTGGCTATGGATGTTGCGCGTTCGGCTAAACGGCTGGGTGCAGCCAAGGTAGGAATTGCTTATCGCCGCCGTAAACAGGATATGACTGCGCTCTGGGATGAAATAGAAGGAGCGCTTGAAGAAGACTGTGAAGTGCTGGAGCTTCAGGCGCCGGTACGAATTGAGCTGGATGAAGCAAAGCGGGTAACGGCACTTTGGGTACAGCCGCAGATCATCGGTAAATATGATCGTGGCCGGCCTGGTCCCAAACGTGCTATGGCTGAAGAAAAGCGGATACCGTGTGATATTGTAGTTGTTGCGATTGGTCAGGGTATCGAATCTAAGCCCTTTGAAGACGCTGGAATCCCGATAAAGCGAGGCGCTATTTCAGCGCTTGATCACAGCGGAATTGATAAAATGGAAGGGATATTTGCCGGTGGTGACTGTGTGACCGGACCGGCCACTGTTATCCGTGCGATTGCGGCGGGAAAGGTTGCGGCAGCCAACATTGACACATATCTAGGATACAATCACAGTATTTCCTGCGATGTGAAGATACCGGATGCAAAAGGCACTGACCGTCCAAAATGCGGCAGAGTACAGTTGAAAGTACGTGATGCGAGTGAACGCAAGCATGATTTCGATGAGATTGAGCTTGGCTTTACTTGTGAAGAAGCAAAGCAGGAATCTTCACGGTGCCTGCGCTGTGATCATTTTGGCTTCGGCGTATTTAAAGGAGGAAGATCGACAAAATGGTAACCCTAACAATAGATCGAAAAGTGATAGAAGCGGCAGAAGGAATGACGATTCTGGATGCGGCTCGATCAGCTGATATTGAAATTCCTCATTTGTGTTATTTAAAAGATTTGAACGAGATCGGTGCATGCCGGGTCTGTATGGTAGAAATGGATGGTGCTTCCAAGCTTATCACCGCATGTAATACCATTGTACAGGACGGCATGGTGATTCACACCAATAGTCCCAAAGTACGGGAAACCCGCCGCACCAATGTTGAATTGATCTTATCGCAGCATGATTGTGAATGTGCGTGGTGTGTCCGCAGCGGAAACTGTGCCCTGCAAACGCTTGCCAATGATTTGAATATCAATACGCTGCCCTATGAAAAGCAGGTAAAATACAGTCCCTGGAACAGATTTTTTCCGCTGATCCGCGAATCCAATAAGTGTATAAAGTGCATGCGCTGCATTCAGGTGTGCGATAAGATTCAGAATCTGCAGGTATGGGATGTGGCCGGCACCGGCTCACGTACGACCGTGAACGTGTCGCTGAATCGCCGTATCGAAGAAGCGGACTGCTCCTTGTGCGGACAGTGTATTACGCATTGTCCGGTCGGTGCGCTTCATGAGCGTGACGATACGCAGAAAGTATTTCAGGCTTTGAAAGATCCTGATCAGATCACGGTGGTTCAAATGGCGCCGGCAGTGCGCGCTGCTTGGGGTGAGGAGTTGGGATTAAGCCGAGACGAAGCAACGGTCGAACGCATGGCTGCGGCACTGCGGGCGATCGGCTTTGATTATGTATTCGATACTGATTTCGGGGCTGATCTAACCATCATGGAAGAAGGCAGTGAACTGCTGGAACGACTCAAAAAAGGAGATGCGAAAACATTGCCGATGTTTACCTCCTGCTGTCCGGGATGGATACGCTTTATGAAATCGCAGTTTCCGGAAATGGTATCCCATTTATCCACATCTAAATCACCGCATCAGATGTTCGGCGCGGTGGCAAAAACATATTTTGCGCAAATGCTGGGGGTTGACGCAAGCCGTATTTTTGTTGTTTCAATCATGCCATGTGTTGCCAAGAAGTCAGAATGTGATCTTCCGACCATGGATGATGTAGGTACCGGTAAGGATGTCAATGTCGTTCTCACGACGCGGGAACTGATTCGGATGCTGAGAGCGGATCATATCAATGTGCACCATCTGAAGGACGAAGCACTTGATTCACCGCTGGGAACCGCAACCGGGGCCGGCGTGATCTTTGGAGCGACCGGAGGTGTAATGGAGGCAGCCTTGCGAAGCGCCCATTATCTGGCTCTGCATGAAAATGCTCCGGCTGATGCTTTTAAAGCTGTTCGGGGCGGTAAAGGCTGGAAGGAATCAACCTTTCAGCTTGGTGATACCACTTTACGTACTGCAGTTGTGAGCGGTTTGGGTAATGCCCGCAAACTCATAGAGGCCTTAAAAAACCAAGAGGTTTCTTATGACTTTATCGAAGTTATGGCATGTCCGGGAGGCTGCGCTGGCGGCGGCGGTCAGCCTATTCATGATGGTCAGGAGCTTGCGGAGGTACGTTCTGACACACTATACGATCTGGATCAACATGCAGCACTTCGCTATTCACATGAGAATCCATCTATTTTAAAGCTGTATGAGGATTTCTTTGGAGAACCGCTTTCGCCTTTGGCAGAAAAACTTCTTCATACGGATCACGAAGCATGGGAGATGCCGGGAAAACGCAGCTGCCTTGACCTTGATCATAAACTTCTATAAAGAAAAAGGTAGGAATCGCTGCCTTTTGGTATGTTTTGTTTTTGCGGACGTAAAATAGAAATAGCCGGTCAAATGGAATGACAGATATTTGGTTGCGTGGTATCTTGAGTATAGTTTCATTAGAAAGATTTGGTAAAAAAAGAAAGGATGATCTTAATATGGCTATTTTACACCCTGATAAAAATGAATTTGATGCATTGGTAAAAGAAGAAGGCGTCCTGTTTGTCGATTTCTTCGCAGATTGGTGCGGTCCCTGCAAAATGTTGGCTCCGGAAATGGAAAAACTGGCGGCAGAGTTTGAAGGAAAGGCAAAGGTTGTGAAAATCAATGTCGACAAGCATGCGGACCTGGCTGCTGAATTCAAAGTTCAGTCCATTCCTGCATTATTTGTAATCAAGAATGGTAAAGTAGTAAGTCAGGATCTTGGCTATAAGCCTTACCCTGCCTTACAGAGCATGCTGTATCGCGTAATTTAAAAAAGAGGCGGTACCTTAAGACAGTTAATACTGTCGGGAGGGTAATCCCTCTTTTTTTATCAATCCCTAGTTTATATAATCAAAGCTTTATGATATAATGAATTCACACATAAAGGCAGGTGGTTACGATGAAAAATACTAATAAGAAAAGTTATCAGGAAAATCGTAATCACTGTTCTTCTTTGCATATTCAGTGATGAACGTAACCTCCTGCGGGAGGTTTTTTTATGAAAGGAGACCCTTTATGCGGAGTCTAATGGAATTTGCATCAGCAATCGCTTTGCCGAATGAGGCATGGCAGTGTATTCAGGCGTATCAATTTTCAGCAGCTGAAAAACAACGTCTTCATCATCTTTTTTATCATCACCGTGAATCGTTTTTTCAATATATTGAACAGCGTGATGATGCCGGTTCAATATGCATGGCACTCTATTTGGAATTTTTCTATGAGCGTTATCGGCGAATGAATGCTGAGGATGCGGAAATTCTTTTGAACGGCGCTCAGGATTTAACGTTGTGGGTAAAGCTCAACTATCATTACTTTCAGGTGTGGGGTATTATTTGGGGCATGTGGCGTTTCCTCGATCGGATCATCGATGGCAGGATTGTCCGTCTTGGCTGTCTCGAGTTTGAGGTAAAAGGGATTGATAAAACAATAGATAGCGAAGAAATATATTTGTTAAAAGGCCGCTCTCTTATCATCAATATCCATATTCCGGAACAGGAACATTTGGAGCTTTCAAAATGCACAGCAGCACTTAAGCAAGCAGCAGCTTATTTTCATCCTATTCCGCCGATCTTTTATTGTGATTCCTGGCTAATGGCCCCGGTGCTTCAGAAGCTGTTGCCGGCTGATAGTCGGATCGTTCAGTTTCAGAAACTTTTTACGATCCTTGAGACCGATGCAGAGAATCGACAGATGGAGGAACGTATATTTGATGACATTATGGACGATCCCAACGATTATGAAGAAATGACAAGCTTACAGCGAAGCGCGAAAGCGCATCTGGTAAACGGAGGAAAGCTTGGTACCGGTATTGGTATTCTTACCAAATACTACTTTGAACAGCGTCTTTAAAGATGAATTTATAGCAGGCAGCTCTTATGGACTGCCTGCTTATGTTCATGCGACGCTAGGCAGCATTCAGTGAAGCTATTTCAAACAGTTATCGTTTGCCATATCATATAGACGTGGTAGAATAGATATGCTGTAGTAGCAGGAGGTTTTATTTATGTGGACAAGAAGCGAGCTAAAAGAACGGGGCAAGGCGAGTTTTCGCAAGTTCTATGCGGGTGCAGTCATATCCTGTTTATTAATTGGTATGGTTACGTTTGTCGTTGAATTCAGAGATATGCAGAATCAGGATCAAGCTGCTGATTCATATATAACAGAGATTCAAAATGCGGACGATATTGAGGATTATCAGAAAATAGCTGAGAAAGTGAATCCCGGAAGTACCTATTCAATCGCTTCCAGAATGGTAAGCGATCATTCTTTTCTGATGATCGGTGTATTGATTATGCTGGCTAATCTG
Organism: Copranaerobaculum intestinale; assembly: GCF_009831105.1. GTDB lineage: Bacteria > Bacillota_I > Bacilli_A > Erysipelotrichales > Erysipelotrichaceae > Copranaerobaculum > Copranaerobaculum intestinale. The sequence goes on from NZ_WUUQ01000001.1 coordinate 543,939, forward strand.
ATGGTTCTGAATCCGCTCCATGTAGGTGTGCGTCATTATTTCATGCGGAATCGAAGTGAATCAACAAGACTGGGAGCAATTTTCTACGGATTTAAGGGTTCTCGGTATTTTCATATTTGCTGGGTAATGTTTCTCAGAGATTTGTATACTGCGTTATGGTCGCTGCTGTTTGTGATTCCCGGTATCGTCAAGGGTTACGAATACCGGATGATACCGTATATTCTGGCTGAAAACAGCGAGCTTTCCACAAGCCGTACTTTTGCCATCAGCAAATCAATGATGAAACATAATAAATGGGCCACCTTCATCCTGGATTTATCCTATATTTTGTGGGTTATCGCAGATACCTTTACGTTTGGATTGATCGGTATTTTCTGGCTCTCTCCTTATGTGATCGCAACTGAATCAGAGCTGTACGCGGTGCTGAGAGGTAATGTGCTGGATGATGCCATGGCGGAGGCTTATGAGCTGCACGGCTTCTATGCATCATAAAAGCTGACACATAACTGTCAGCTTTTTTCTTTTTTATGGGAGCAGGATAAGGCGAGGGTTGCCAGAAATCCAAGTGTCATGAATAGGATGGAGGGAATCATGACGGAAGCTTGTAAATGCTGCGGGGATGGGAGCAGCTCATATAACGATCCGGCAACGAAACCAATTATCAGCAAATATGTTTTTGTAGGATAGTTTTCTAAGAAATATCGGATTACTTTTGCGCTGGCGAAAGTTCCAAAAACAATCCCCAATCCCACGGGCAAAAGAAATAGCATATCCATGTTCTGAATGGCTGTGAGTGTGGATTGGTACATGCCCAGCACCAGTAATAGAAATGAAGCGCTGATCCCAGGCAGAACGAGAGCCACCGCGATGACAATACCGCAGATAAACAGCAGGGCAAAGGTTATCCATGAAAATGAATCACCAGCAAAGAACAACGCCGGAGGTGTGCTGGCAGTGAGCAGCACCAAAATGATACCTACAATCAAATATGACCAGTCGAAGCTTTGGTGATGCATGCTTCGGCTTTTTTTTATCAAAGCGGGCAGTCCGCCGAGAATAATGCCGATGAATAAAAATTGCATTGTGATTTCATAGCTTTTCAATAGGCTGGAAACAAGTGAGCTTAGCAGCAGGATGCCGGTGACAGCACCCAAACCCAGTTCAATAAAGGGAACCAGATATTTTTTCCAGTCTTGCAGAAAATCGCTGATACCATTGATCATAAGATCGTATACACCCAGCAGGATTGCCATCGTCCCGCCGCTTACACCGGGAATCAGTGTAGCCACACCGATCGCGGCGCCTTTCATAAATAGGATGATATGGGGCATATGAACACTCCTTTACCTTATCGTATTCCCCATTTTAGGCAAAATATGAATATCTCGTCAATGATGTTTACAAAAACTTAACAATTCTTGTGTATCCCCTATGTGTGATTTTATTTCCCGGGTAATCTTTACACCGTCTTTATGCGGAAGCATCGAAGCTTAACACCGTATTTGTATCGGAACTGCTATAATGACCCTGCCTAAAGAGAAAGGGTGGATAGTATGACGCTTGATTTCATGATGATTTTGAGTTTGCTGATGGGATTTGGTTTGCTGGGACTTTTTGTATTCTGGTGTGATAAGCAGATACATAAATGATTAGGAGGATGAATGATGTGGCTTTTATGGCTTGTGATTGCCGCGGTTATCGCATATCTGGTATATGCTTTGATAAACCCGGAAAAGTTTTAGGAAAGGGTGAAAAAAGATGTTACAGATAGGATTGACATTGGGATTATTCTTGATATTGGTTATCCCGGTTGGAAAATATATGTATCATGTCGCTGTGAAGCAGAGAACGTTTGCGGATCCGGTGTGTGATCGTGTCGATCATTTCTTGTTTCGTATACTGCATATTGATATTCGTGAAATGAACTGGAAGAAATATGCGTTAACCCTGCTGCTGGTAAATGCGGTAATGGTGCTGATCGGATATGTTATACTTCGGCTTCAGGGAATATTGTTTCTGAATCCGAATAAAGCAGGAGGTATGGAGTCAAGTCTTTCGCTCAATACGATTATCTCTTTTATGACCAATACCAATCTCCAGCATTATGCCGGGGAAAGCGGTTTGTCCTATTTCTCTCAGATGGCAGTGATTATCTTCATGATGTTCACTTCTGCCGCAAGCGGATATTCTGCCTGCATGGCAATGGTAAGAGGGCTGTCAGGACGTTCCATGGGTAATTTTTATGAAGATATGATCCGATGCATCACGCGTATCTTAATTCCGGCTGCATTTGTCGTCGGGCTGATACTCGTTTCACAGGGAGTGCCTCAGACACTGAAGGGTCCGGTAACCGCGTATACGATTGAAGGGAAGATGCAGGATATCGCAAGAGGACCTATCGCGGCCTTGGAATCAATTAAACATTTAGGAACAAACGGAGGTGGATTCACCGGTGCTAACTCAGCAAATCCCCTGGAGAATCCCAATATCCTCACCAATATAACGGAACTGTTGTCAATGATGATTCTTCCGGGGGCATGTGTGGTAACCTTCGGACATATGCTTCATGAACAGCATCGTCTGAAACAAGCAGCTGAATTAAAAAAGGAAAAATCCAAAAAAATCCTGATGGGATCACATGGAAGAACGATTTTTCTTGCCATGAGTATTCTGTTTTTGATCGGACTTGGAATCTGCTTCTACGCGGAATCCAAGGGTAATCCGGTACTTAGCCGGCTGGGAATTGTTCAGACCGGAAATATGGAAGGCAAAGAGGTGCGGTTCGGTATTGCCCAGTCTTCGCTGTTTACTTCGGTCACGACGTCTTTCACCACCGGTACAGTAAACAATATGCATGATTCACTTACGCCGATTGGCGGTTTCATACCAATGCTGAACATGATGCTGAATGTAGTGTTCGGCGGGATTGGAGTCGGCTTGATGAATATGCTGATATATGCGGTACTTGCGGTTTTTCTATGTGGTTTGATGATTGGAAGGACTCCGGAATATCTAGGCAAAAAGATTGAAGGTAAGGAAATGAAACTGGCGGCGCTTTCAATCATTATTCATCCGCTGCTGATTTTGGGTTTCACCAGCGTGGCCGTCATCTGTCAGGCAGGCTTAGCTGGTATTACCAATCCAGGTTTTCATGGCCTCAGCCAAATTCTCTATGAATTTGCCTCATCCGCGGCAAACAACGGTTCCGGCTTTGAGGGACTTGCGGATAATACGATGTTTTGGAACTTGATGACCGGTACGGTAATGTTCTTCGGCCGTTATTTATCCATTATCATCCAATTGGCAATAGCGGGTTCTCTGCTGCGGAAACGTGCTGTTAATACAACTGCCGGCACACTGAGAACGGATACGGGTACCTTCAGTATAACGCTGGTTGTCGTAGTGCTTATTTTTGCGGCGCTGACCTTCCTGCCGGTTCTGGCACTCGGTCCGGTCGCAGAGCTTCTGACACTTTAGAAAGGGGAAAGAAACATGTCGAAAAAACAAAATACTTCGAGCTTTTTAAGCGGCGAACTGATAAAGACATCGCTGATCGGAGCGGTAAAAAAACTCAGTCCCCGCTATATGATGAAAAATCCGGTCATGTTCGTTGTGGAAATCGGATTCTTAATATCCGTCATACTTGTGTTCTTTCCCCATCTATTTCATGATCAGGGAGCGAATTTGAGAATATACAATGGAATCGTTGCTTTTATTTTATTGATCACGGTGCTGTTTGCGAACTTCGCTGAATCGGTTGCGGAAGGACGCGGCAAGGCACAAGCGGAAAGCTTAAAGAAAACCCGTAAGGATACCACAGCGCGGCGCTTACGGGAGGATGGTGAATATGAAAGCATCAGCGCATCGGAATTGAAGCGCGGTGATATCGTTCTTGTGAATGCTGGCGAGTTAATTCCATCTGATGGAGAAATTATAGAAGGCATCGCATCCATTGATGAATCGGCAATCACCGGTGAATCGGCTCCGGTATTAAAAGAGAGCGGCGGAGATTTCGCGAGTGTGACCGGGGGCACTACTGTAGTTTCTGATTGGATCAAGGTATCCATCACTGCACAGCCGGGACATTCCTTTTTGGATAAAATGATTGCCTTGGTAGAATGCGCATCGCGTCAAAAGACACCAAATGAAATTGCATTAAGCACCTTGCTGGTATCACTGACATTGATCTTTTTAATCGTAATCGTTACGCTGTATCCGATTGCGAAATACACAAATACAACCATCGCAATATCAACGTTGATCGCACTGACTGTCTGTCTTATACCTACTACGATCGGCGGCTTGCTGTCGGCGATCGGTATTGCCGGAATGGATCGAGTGACCCGTTTCAATGTTATCGCGATGTCAGGCAAGGCGGTAGAGGCATGCGGTGATGTGGATACGATGATTCTTGATAAAACCGGTACCATTACCTATGGCAATCGGCTTGCTTCAGCGTTTATTCCGGTAGCGGGCATCGCGGCCGAAGAACTCATCCGTTATGCGGTCATCGCTTCCCTGCAGGATGATACACCGGAAGGGAAGTCGATTGTCGATTTGGCTTCTCAGATGGGAGTTCATGTGGATCTGGAAAAACTGGGACCGACAAACTTTGTGGAATTTACAGCGCAAACCAGAATGAGCGGTATCGATATTGAGAAGGGGACACAAAAGATTCGCAAGGGTGCAGCAGACGCGATAATCAACTATGTGAGGAGCTTAGGCGGAAGGATACCAAAAGACCTGCAGGAGCATGTCAACGATGTATCCAAATGCGGGGGAACTCCGCTGGTCGTAGCGGCAGATGCAGTCATCTACGGCGTTATCTATTTAAAGGATACAGTGAAACCGGGACTCGTGGAACGCTTTGCACGGCTGCGGGAAATTGGTATCAAAACGATTATGTGTACGGGTGATAACCCTTTGACTGCCGCTACTATTGCGGCTGAAGCCGGTGTAGATGGTTATATTGCCGAATGTAAACCGGAAGATAAAATCGAAGCAATCAAAAAGGAACAGGCGGAAGGCAAGATTGTAGCGATGACCGGAGACGGTACCAATGATGCACCGGCACTCGCTCAGGCAGATGTCGGACTGGCGATGAACAGCGGTACATCGGCAGCGAAGGAAGCCGCAAATATGGTGGATTTAGATAGTGATCCCACCAAAATTCTGGAAGTGGTGGAAATCGGAAAGCAGCTCTTGATTACTCGAGGTTCTCTTACTACATTCAGTATAGCGAATGACGTGGCAAAGTACTTTGCGATTATTCCGGCGATGTTTACAATCGCGATCCCACAGATGAACGTGTTGAATATCATGCACTTGAGTACCCCGTACAGCGCAGTATTATCCGCTTTGATTTTCAATGCGGTGATTATTCCGTGCTTGATTCCCCTGGCGATGAAAGGCGTTCACTATCGTCCGATGAGCGCCTCGCGCATGCTGGGCAGAAATATGATGATCTATGGATTAGGCGGTATTATTTGCCCGTTTATCGCTATTAAATGCATTGATATCCTTGTGGCTCCCTTGTTGGTCATGCTGGGATTTTAGGAGGTATGGTTATGAAAAAGGTTTGGAATTCCCTTCGTACGGCACTCGTGTTTGCGGTTACGATGATCGTGCTCTGCGGTTTTGTATATCCGCTGGCTTTGACCGGTGTATCGCAGCTGCTGTTCCCGAAGCAGGCCAACGGCTCCCTTATTGAAATCGGCGGCAAGGTTGTCGGCTCATCTCTGATCGGTCAGGATTTTGAGGATGCAAGGTTCTTCAAAGGACGTCCCAGCGCGGTAGGATACAACACCTATACAGCCGAAGCGAAAAAGGCTGGTACGTATGCGGGATTGAGCAGCGGTTCTTATAACTATGCGCCGTCTAATCCGGATTTGAAAAAACGTATCGAAAAGGATATTCAGAAGTTTTTGAAAGCAAATCCTGATAAAGAGCGTAAAGATATTCCGATGGATTTGATTACCGCATCCGGAAGCGGTCTCGATCCGGATATTACACCGGAAGCAGCGCTTGTCCAGGTTGATGGAATTGCGAAAGCGAGCGGATTGTCAAAATCTGAGCTGAAAGCGATCATACAGCGAAATACCACCGCAAAGATGTTAGGAAGCTTTGGTGAAGAGCATGTCAATGTGTTGGCGTGCAATTTGGAAATTGCACAGAAAATCGGTATAATCTCATAAACCCAGCACCCGCACGGCGGGTGTTTCATAATGTGTTATAATAGTTTCAAAATTCAGAAATCAAGAGATGAGGTGTCAATGTGGAACAGCAAATACAGGATTCAAAAGCTTGGCGGACTGGTAGTAAAATTGATAAGTCCTCAGGTACCGGTAAACTGAAAATTTTTTTTGGATATGCGGCTGGGGTCGGCAAAACCTATGCGATGCTGGAAGCTGCGCATGTTGCGAAAAAAAGCGGCATTGATATCGTCATTGGGTATATAGAACCTCACGCCCGACCGGAAACAAACGCCTTGACACAAGGATTGGAAATACTTCCCAAAAAGCAGATTGAATATCGCGGGGTCCATTTGGAAGAGTTTGATCTGGACAATGCCCTGCGGCGCCGTCCGCAGTTGATTCTGGTAGATGAGCTCGCACACACCAACGCGGCAGGCAGCCGTCATCCGAAACGGTATCATGATGTCAAAGAACTGCTTAGAGCGGGGATCAATGTATACACGACCGTGAATGTACAGCATTTGGAAAGTTTAAATGATATGGTTAGCGCAATTACGAAAATTAAAGTAAATGAGCGCATTCCCGATAAACTGTTTGATCAGGCTGCCAAGGTAGAATTGGTGGATATTGAACCGGAGGAGCTGATCGCACGGCTGCGGGAAGGAAAAGTATATCGGGAAAAACAGGCAGAGCAGGCAGTTGAACACTTTTTCACAGTGGAGAATCTGACTGCCCTTCGTGAAATCGCGATGCGCCGATGTGCTGATCGCATGAACCGCTTGCGAGAACAGGAGCTGCAGACAAAAGACTTTCATGTCCGGGAACATCTGCTGATCTGTTTAAGCAGTTCACCGTCTAATGAAAAAGTAATTCGTACTGCGGCCCGCATGGCGAATGTTTATCATGGTGAATTTACCGCGTTGTATGTAGAAACACCGGATCAGGATGGCGACGTTTTGATGCAGGACAGCCAGTTTAAACGAAATTTGAAGCTAGCGCATCAGCTTGGCGCACATATTGCGACCGTAAGTGGAGATGACGTGGCTTTTCAGATTGCGGAATATGCAAAATCACGCAATGTTTCACAGATTATATTAGGAAGAACCAATTCCCATACATCTTTCTTTCCGAAAGCATCTCTGGTTGAAAAGCTTACTGAGTACGCGCCGGACATGGATATCTACATTATCCCGGACCGCGTGTACCAGCCTAAACCGAGACATCCGGTGCTCAGCAAAACCAAACTCAGCGTATGGGATTTTTCTGTAACATCGATCATTTTATCGATTTGCACGTTGATCGGAATTGGATTTTATCATGCGCAATGGAATGAAGCGAACATCGTACTCATTTTTATATTGGGTATTCTGTTAATCTCGGTCATGGCGAAAGAACGGCTGTATAGTGTGGTATCCTGTGTTATCTCTGTGCTGGTCTTTAATTACTTTTTCACCGAGCCGCGGTTTACCCTAAATGCGTATGCACCGGAATATCCGCTGACCTTTTTGATCATGCTGATCGTTGCGCTGACCGTAAATTCGATGACGACCCGTTTGAAAAAACAGGCACGGCTGTCCGCGATGAAATCACGGCGGACCGAAGTTTTATTGGAAACTGATCATATGCTTCAAATGGCGAAAAACATGGATGAGATCATGCATGCCAGCTGTCGGCAGATTGCCAAGCTATTGAATCGTCTGGTGATCTTTTATCCGGCCGCCGATGGAAGGCTGGAAGCTCCTATTTTCAGTAATGCGTTTATCAGTGAGGAAGAAAAAACATCTTATACCAACGAATTTGAACACAATGTAGCAGAATGGGTCTTAAAAAACCAGCGTTCTGCAGGAGCTTCAACCAATACACTTCCAGCATCTAAGGTTCTTTATTTTGCGGTTCGTACGGATGATGAAACCCTTGCGGTAGTCGGGATTGCAATGGAAAAGCAGGGTGAGCTTCCGGAATTTGAACGATCCATTCTGATTTCGATGCTGAATGAGACGGCCTTTGCTTTGGAAAAGTCCGTTTTAAATGAGGCGAAAAAGAAAATTGCCATGGAAGCAGAAAAAGAACGGCTGCGGGCCAATCTGCTGCGGGCAATTTCGCATGATCTGCGCACACCGCTGACTTCAATCTCCGGCAATGCGGATATTCTGTTGAAGAATGGGATTGCACTATCGGATGATGTACGCCACCAGATCTATGACGATATTTATCATGATGCGGAGTGGTTGAAGAATTTAGTGGAAAATTTGCTTGCGATTACAAAGGCAGAAAACGGAAATATGCAATTATCACTGCATGGAGAATTGTTGGAGGATGTTATCAATGAAGCGCTTCAGCATCTGGATCGCCGAAGTATTGACCATATTATCAAGACTCATATACCCGACGACATGCTGATGGCAAAGGTCGATCCGAAATTGATCGTCCAAGTAATTATCAATTTAGTAGATAATGCGATAAAATATACCCAGAAAGGATCACAAATTGAAATCACCGCGGTTCGTCATGCAGATCTTGCAGTGGTGGAGGTAATCGACAACGGGCCGGGTATTGCAGATGCGGATCAGGAAGCAATCTTTGATATGTTTTATACCGCTGATAATGAAACCGGTGACCGCCGCCGCGGACTGGGATTGGGCTTAGCCCTATGCAAGTCAATCGTTGAAGCGCATGGCGGTAAAATATATGTCCTTGACAATTATCCAAAAGGAACGATTTTTGGTTTTACATTACAGATAGAGGAGGTAAGACTTCATGAAGAAAGCGACGATTCTCGTTGTGGAGGATGATAAGGCAGTACGCAATCTGATAACGACAACCCTGGAGACACAGGGATATTTGTTTCATACTGCATCAGACGGAAAAACAGCGATAACGGAAACGGCTTCTTATCATCCGGATGTAATTATCTTGGATTTGGGGCTGCCGGATTTTGATGGTACAGATTACATAACTAAGGTACGTACCTGGACCCAGAATCCGATCATCGTTGTAAGTGCCCGCAGTGAGGACAGTGATAAAATTCAGGCGCTTGATCTGGGAGCCGATGATTATCTGACCAAACCCTTCAGTGTAGATGAGTTACTGGCACGAATCCGGGTAGCTTTGCGAAAGATGTCCTATGATCAGGGTTTGCGGGATGAAACGGTCTTTATTAACGGTGATCTGAAGATTGATTATGAGGCAGGCTGCGTGTATATGGCCGATACAGAGATCCATGTCACTCCAATTGAATATAAGCTGCTCTGTCTGCTGGCACACCATGTCGGAAAGGTTCTGACGCATAACTATATTCTAAAGGAAATCTGGAATTCCACCCTGGAATCTGATACACAGTCACTGCGGGTCTTTATGGCTTCACTGCGAAAGAAAATCGAAAAAAATACCGCGGAACCGGAGTATATCCAAACCCAAATCAGCGTCGGTTACCGCATGCTAAAAAAATGAATATCTGACTGTCAATCGACAGTCTTTTTAATCGGGAACGATTATGATAGCAGGTGAATTAGAAAGAGAGGTTATGATATGCAATTAACATTTCAAGGGAAACCGGTAACCCTGATAAAAGATCCGGTGCAGAAAGGCAATAAGCTTCCGGAATTTACGATCGTAAAAAACGATTTACAGCCAATTCGCTTAAAAGATACAACCGGAGTGCGGATTTTTCTCAGTGTACCATCGCTTGATACCGGTGTGTGTTCGCTGGAAGTAGAAAACTTTATTCATATTCTGGAGGCCTATAACGATGTAGACTGTTATTGTGTATCTATGGATTTGCCGTTTGCTCTTGATCGGTGGTGCCAAAGCAAACAGAATAGTCGGATTGTTACCGCCAGCGATTACAAAGATCGTGAATTCGCCAAGGCAACGGGTCTTTATATTGAGGAAATCGGATTGCTGGCTCGGGCTTGTATCGTGATAAATGCGGATAATGAAATTACGTATATGGAAGTGGTGAAGGAAATCAGTGAAGAGCCAAATTATGATGCGGTGCTCAATGCGATTTCTTTTCTTTCGTAAGCGTGACTTAATTGTAAGGGTATGAGTTTGGTGGTATACTAGTCCTGGTAAGAAAGAAGGAATAACCATGACGAAAATTGATATCATATCCGGCTTTCTGGGCGCGGGTAAAACTACGTTTATTAAGAAATTATTGAAAGAAGCAATGGCTGATGAACAAGTCGTGCTGATCGAGAATGAATTTGGTGAAATCGGTATTGACGGCGGCTTTTTGAAAGAGGCGGGCATTGAGATCACCGAGATGAATTCCGGCTGCATTTGCTGTTCCTTAGTGGGAGATTTTGAGGCGGCATTACAGAAGGTGATGGATGAATACCATCCAGACCGTATTATCATCGAACCATCTGGAGTCGGTAAATTGTCTGATGTTATCGCTGCTGTTCGTACTCTGGACAATCCAAATATGGAGCTGAACAGCTTTGTGACTGTTGCGGATGTCACCAAATGCAAAATGTATATGAAGAATTTTGGTGAATTCTATAACAATCAGATTGAAAATGCGAAAGTTATTGTATTGAGCCGTACGCAAAAGGTCGATACGGTAAAACTGGAAGCGGCAGTTGCCTTATTGAAAGAACAGAATCACGATGCGGTGATCATCACAACTCCTTGGGATACGTTGAATGGCAAACAAATATTGGATACCATGGAGTCTCAAAAGGGCTTCCTTGAACAAGTGCTTGAAGAAAGCGATATTTGCCCGGAATGCGGGCATCATCACGATCATGGGGAACACGATCACGAATGCTGTGGTCATCACGATCATGAGGAACACGATCACGAATGCTGCGGACATCACGATCATGGGGAACACGACCATGAATGCTGCGGACATCACGGTCATGAGGGACATGACCATGAATGCGGCTGTAGCCGCGATCATCATGGACACCATGCCGATGATGTATTTACCAGCTGGGGCGTTGAAACACCGCATACATATACAAAAGAAGCCTTGGAAGCAATTCTAAAATCTTTATCTGAAAGCAGTAAGTACGGTATCATTCTGCGGGCTAAAGGTATGGTGCCGAACACTGAGGGCGGCTGGCTTTATTTTGATATGGTTCCGGAAGAATATGAAGTGCGTACTGGAGCTCCGGAGATTACCGGTCGTATTTGTGTAATCGGATCTAAGCTGGATGAACAGGCTATTAAATCACTGTTCCTTCTGGCATAAGGAGAATCTTCATGGAAATACCAGTTTATTTATTCACCGGCTTTCTGGAGAGCGGAAAAAGTACGTTGATACAGGAAACCTTAGCCGATCCGGAATTCACCGAGGATGAGAAAACGCTGCTGATCTTGTGTGAAGACGGGGAAGTTGAGTTTGACGATGCCGTATTAGCGGACTATCACTGTGATATTGTGCGCGTCGAAAAGGAAGCCGACTTTTCATCTGATCAGCTTGCTGCATGGCAGAAAGAATATCGTCCTGATCGAGTGATGATCGAGTTTAACGGTACATGGAGCGTAAAGCGATTTCTTGAAATGGAACCACCGATCGGCTGGATTTTGGTTCAGATCATAACAACCGTGGATGCCAGCACCTTTGAATCCTATATCAGCAATATGCGATCGATGATCTATGAACAGCTGTTTGCTTCACAGGTTATTATTTTCAATCGCTGTGATGAGACTACCCGCAAAGGCTACCTTCGCAGCAATGTCAAGGCAATAAACAAACGGGCTCAGATCATTTATGAAAAGCGGGATGGTACACTCGATGAATATAAAAATGAGGATATGCCGTTTGATCTGCATGCCGATGTGATCATGATACAGGATGATGATTATGGCATCTGGTATATGGATGCTTTAGAAAATCCGGAAAAATATCGGGGCAAAATCGTTCAATTTAAAGCAAAAGTAATTGAAAAATTGAAGGGTGAATTTGTTTTAGGACGCTATGCCATGGTTTGCTGCGCCGATGATCTATCCTTAATCGGACTGCTGTGCCGAACCCACCATTTGGATCAGGTGAAAAAGGATGAGTGGATAACGCTCACCGCTTCCATTGGAGTGGAATTTGATGAGGAATACGGTTCCGATGTACCGATTCTTTACGATAAGAAAATAATTTCAGCAGATGCTCCACAGGAAGAACTAGTCTATTTTACATAAACGGCTGCTTAGGCCGTTTTTTATACGCTATTTTTTGAAAACAAATTATGATAAAATTTTATAGAGATATATAACAAAAGTTAGTGATGATAATGTATGTTTAAAATATTTGTATATACTTATTCTTCTTATACAAAAGATATTTTTATTAACTATGTGCAATGTACAGTGTTATGGTAAAACAAAAGATTGATAAAGGAAGCTTTATATGCCACGACCTATGCTTTAATTTATGTATATTGTAATAAAAAGAAAATGATACAAGGCTTCAAAAATAGCGGAGAGCATATATTCGAGGAAGTGTTTATCTATTAGAGGAGGAAATGCAAATGAAAAAATTAATAGTATTATGGGTATGCATCTTACTCTTGTTTTTCACATCTTGGATTTATGCATTTTTCTTTTTCTTGAATACGCCTAAAATCCCTACTCCTGGTGGTATAACTCAAACTGAAAACGAATATTGGATACAACAAATTAATAAGCATGATCCCCATGCTTACATGGTCATCGTTGTGTATGTAGTGAATGCTATCATTATCATCAGTGCGATCATTTACACAATAAGTAAGGTTCGTAAGATGACAAAAAATAAACAAACAGATAAGACTTCACTAGATGATAAGTAATTGCTTGAGGATTGCTATCCACTTGAAATATTTCTTTTTAAACTTCCTAGTAAGAGCGGCCGTTTGCCGCTTTTTGTATTCTTATGATCCTTATATTATTATCTGGATTGAAGGTAGCAGAGAATATGTGATCCTATCTATTCATGAGCATATTAAAATCATAAAATAGATAAGCTGTTTTGTGCCAATATGAAAATTATGGTAATATAGATGTATGAAAAATGTCGAACAAATGGAGCATTTAGAGAAACAGCTGGAAAGCTATCGAAAGCAGCGAGATTTAGATTCTATTTTTAGTTGTGCCCAAGAGCTGCTGAAATTAGCAGAAGCATCCGATAACAGCTACTATCAAACGATATCCAATTATCACATTGCCAATACGCTATATCAGCGGGGCAAATATTTGGAAGCACTGGATTATGCAGCTAATGGAATACGGCACGGAGAAGTGGCTGTTTATCCTTTTTACCTTGTTCAGCTTCATAATTTGATTGGGGTTCTATACGGAACCCTTGGTGATGATATAAATTCTGTTCAATATACTTTACAGGCGTATTATATAGCCAAGAAACATGGTGTGAATAAATACTTACATATCCTTATCAATAATTTAGGAGTGTTGTTTTTTGATTTAGGATTTTATGATATCGCTTATGACTATTTTTGCCAGAGTTTTCAGTTACGCAATATTCACTCCTATGATGATTTACAGATCAGCGACGGTTTTAATATCGGGAATCTGATTGGATGCTGTATCCATTTGAAAAAAACAGAGGATTATGTAAAATGGAATCGTTACTATACTCAATACTGCAAACGATTTACTGAAAATACTGTGAAAAATGATTATCTTCTTTATCAGATATATCAGAATTACTATCAGCAGGACTTCGGCACAATGATAGAAAAAATAAATACCTTTTTATCTTGTTGTGATCGTGATAAAGACAACCTCCATACCTTTAAAGATCTGCTTCAAATTTTTAAACTCAGTATTGAGGTTCAAGCGGAGGATATGAGCATAAAAGTTTTTGATCGCTTAACGAGTATTATTAAGCAATATCCGGAATATGAAAGAAACAGTGAGCTGGCGAAATTACAAGTTAAATATTATCTTACTTTTAAAAATCCAGATATGCTTAACCAAAGCCTGCTTGCTTATTATCAGGCCAAAGAAAAAGAAGCGGAAATATCTAAAGTAAATTTAAAACAGAGCTTATTAACTCGTATTGATTTGGAAAAAGTAACCTATGAACAGGAAATCATATTGAAAAAGAATGATGAGCTGCGTAAAAATATTGAAATTGAAGAATTCACAAAAGTACTAAATAAGAGTTCATTCAGACGATATGTCGAAGATGAATTACAGAATATGCATCATGATCAATATTTGGGATTCTTTATTGTTGATATTGATAAATTCAAGCGGCTGAACGATACGAAGGGGCATTTATACGGAGATAAAATTTTATTGGAATTGGTAGATATTCTGAAACAGAATATCCGTGAAACCGATTATATCGGACGTATCGGCGGAGATGAGTTTTGTATTTTAATTAAGAATGTATTATCCTTAGACTATCTGCATGAAAGTGCAGTCCATCTGTTGAATTCAATTCGGAAAATCCAGAATGGGGTAGATGATATCAGTGCCAGCATCGGGATAAGCGTGACTGATTCAGGCGTATCCTATGAAAAACTGTTTAAAGCTGCGGACGACGCGATGTATGAGGTGAAGAAGCGGGGCGGGAATGATTATTCCTTGCAGCTGCTTCATCATCAATCAAAATAAAAAAAGAAATTCTTGTAGCTAGAATTTCTTTTTTTATATGAATTGACAGTTTACTCGGCATGCGGAAAGATATTCGATTGCATCCAAATAGATTCTATATCAAGATATGACATGCTTTTTAACATAATTATGAGTGTAAATGATGATATCTTTTAGATGATCTAATTTGATATATCAACGGCATGAGCGGATTATATTCAGTGAGGGTGAGCTTTATGCTCAATAGGTTTTTCATTCTTCATGCAGCTGGTAGACAAGCTTTCCAGCACAGATTGTATAGTGTACACGTCCGTATAAAGGCATCCCCAGAAATGGCGAATTTTTGCTCTTTGAAGCAAAGCATTCCGGTGTCCATAATTCCTGTTCATTGAAGATCACAATGTCTGCCGGACCGCTTTCCTTTAAATAACCAGCATCCATATGGTAGAATGCAGCCGGTTTGAGCGACATTTTTTCTATCAGACGGCTGATTGTCAAGCTTCCTTTGCGGACTAGTGAGGTAATACCGAGGGCAAGTGAGGTTTCCAGTCCGATGATACCGCTGGGAGAAGCTGCCAATCCTTTTGCCTTTTCATCAGAAGTATGAGGAGCGTGGTCAGTAGCGATGATCTCAATAGTATCATCCTTGAGTCCTTCAATAATATGATAGCGGTCTGCCGTAGTTCTAAGCGGGGGATTCATTTTCGCAAGTGAACCGTATTTTTGGACAGCGTCTTCACAAAGGGTAAAATGATGAGGGGTGGCTTCCGCTACAATTGGCGCTCCCAATGATTTTGCCAGTCTTACCAGGGCGACTGAATTGCCGGAGCTGATATGCTGAATGCTGATCGGTGCTTGGGTATCCAGTGCGAGCATGGTATCTCTGGCAACCATAACATCTTCTGCTACATTGGGTGCACCGCCGATACCTAATGATTTTGATACAGCGCCTTGATTGACACCGTTACCGGTAATATAATCAGGATCTTCTTCATGAAAGCTGATTGGCACGCCGAGCGCTTTGGCTTTGATCATCGCTTCCCGACACAGCTTCCCGTTTCTGATGGGAAGACCGTCATCGCTGAATCCAACCGCTCCTGCTTTTACGAGGGCTTCCATATCAACGAGTTCTTTTCCCTGCATACCTTTTGTGAGGGCAGCTACACTATATACATGAATGGATGCTTTTTTCGCCTGTTCTATTACATACGTAAGAGCTTCTGCCGAATCGAGCGGAGGCTTGGTGTTTGCCATGCATACTACACTCGTAAAACCTCCATGTGCAGCTGCTCGAGCGCCGCTTTCAATCGTTTCTTTTTCCGGGAATCCAGGATCGCGGAAATGTACATGAACATCTACAAAGCCCGGTGCCACGATACATCCACGCGCTTCAATAATGGAATCAAATTCCTCACTGCGCTGATATTTTCCGATATGAGCGATACGTTCACCGTCTATGATGATATCCAAGACTTCATCAGTATGAGAAAGCGGATCGATAACTCTGCCGTCTTTAATCAAAATCATACGTATTGGCTCCTTTCATATATTCATACATGACTCTTGCGCCGTCAAGGATGCTTTCGATTGAGGTATACTCTTGTTTGTTGTGGCTGATCCCTTTATCACAGGGGATGAATACCATGCCGGTATCACACAGATGCGCGAAAGACATGGCATCATGACCGGCTCCGCTTGGCATTAGCCGGTGGGATATTCCTAATTGCTTGGCACTCAGCGAGAGCTTGCTGATCAATTCATCGCTCATGCTGATCGGTGGAATACTGCTGGTCTTTTCGCGGAAATAGGTTAAACCGCGTTTATGACAGACAGACTTCAAACTGTTCTTAAGCCGCATTTCCATACGATCCAGACTTGATTCGTCAATACCGCGCATATCCACTCCTAAAACCACTTCTCCGGGAATTACATTTAATGCGTTGGGCCGAATATCAAGTGTACCGACGGTTGCGACGGACTGATACATTGCTTCATCACGGCCGATGGATTCTATTTCCAGTATGACCTCGGCAGCTGCGCTTAATGCATCGTGACGCATATCCATCGGAGTTGCACCCGAATGCTCAGCACTTCCGTGAATGTGTATCTGAAAACGCCGTGGTCCGGCAATTGTGGTGACAATACCAACCCGTGTCTGATATTCTTCCAGCACTTTTCCCTGTTCGATGTGGAGTTCCAGGTAAGTTTTTACATTGGAGATACAAACCGGATTCAAATCATATCCCCGTTCATCGAATATTTCTTTCAGGGTTTTGCCGTTTTTCGCTGTAAGATCACTGATATCATGCTTATATACTTCTTTTGTGATTAAACCGCTGCCGATGGTGCAGCGTCCGAAATTGCTGGATTCCTCACAGCGGAATGCACTTACATGAATATTATTGTCAAGCAGATCTTCCTTGGCCCAATGCAGAATCAAAAGGCCGGCAATGACCCCGGCAACACCATCATAACGGCCGCCGTCAATCACTGAATCCAGATGACTGCCGATCAAGGTATACGGCTGGTGATCATCGTGAAAGCAGACATAAGTATTTCCTACTTCATCATGATAGCCGCTGTACCCCTCTTCTCGTCCGATTGCCAAAAGAGTTTCATGCATCTGATCTTCTTCTGCCATATAACCGAGGCGGGTTACTCCGCCGTTTTCACTCGCTCCGATTCCATAGAACCGATCAAATAGATTTTGCGCGTAAATAATGTCTTCAATCGCATGCTTCATAAGGATTCCTCCTATAAATAAGATAATACTATTTTATCATGTCTGAATCATATGTACTAATGTTTCTCTTGGAATCTTATTGAAAAGTCATGCACCTTGACGAATTCAACCGCATAACATGAAATGACTTAGAAAGGGATGGGTGAAATGATTATAAAACAAACTTGTGACGATGAACGAAGCTGTGAACAGTTCACCGGGCCATATCGAAACCGTCGGCTGGATACCGATTTTCGTCATGAATTTCAAGACGAATACGATTGTGACTGCGGTGGGGGACTTCATGGCGGATTTCATGATAGTTTTGGGTTACTAGATGATGACAACTTTAAGGATGGACACATGGACATGAATTTTAAAGGGTGCTGCTGCGAGTGTGGCTGCTCTGATACTTCTCATGATGAAATTTGCTGCTGTAAGGTAGGTCCACGCGGCCCACAAGGACCAATTGGTCCGCAGGGTCCAATCGGTGCAACTGGCCCAACTGGTGAAATGGGGCCTATGGGAGTCACCGGATTGATTGGCCCGACTGGTAATACCGGTCCTGCTGGTCCGACTGGATCAATGGGGCCAATCGGTCCAACCGGTGCTACAGGATTACGCGGAGCTACTGGGCTTACTGGCAATACCGGAGCGACCGGTGCTACAGGTGTCACTGGCCCAACCGGACCAATTGGTGCTACTGGTGCCGATGGGGCGACCGGCCCGATTGGTGAAACTGGTCCAACCGGTATAACCGGAGCCACGGGCAGTACCGGGGCAACTGGTGCCACTGGTGATCTAGGACCGATAGGTCCGACTGGCGCGACTGGATCGGATGGTCCTACCGGCCCGACGGGGGCAACTCCGGTCATTACGATTGGAACAACGGTAACATCAGAACCGGGAACAGATGCGGAAGTGCATCCGGTTGATACGCCGGATGGAATTGAATTAAATTTTGTGATTCCTCGTGGTGAAACTGGTCCGACTCCCAACGTCACCGTAGGTACAACCACAACTTCAGAGCCGGGAATGGATGCGGAGGTGCATCCGACGGAAACACCGGAGGGTATTGAACTCGATTTTGTAATTCCGCGTGGCGCAACCGGCCCTGGCGGAGGCGGAGGTCTACTTGCTTACGGCGGCGGATATAATGATACAGCGACTACTTTAGATTTGACTATTGGTACATTTCAGCAGCTTCCGATACCGGAAGCAATGCCGCAGCTGAACGTTGCGAACACTCCGGCGGATAGTTTAACCGTGAGTGAATCAGGTGTTTACGAAATCAATTATATGTTTAATGCATCTGCATCTTTGGGGGCGCAGGTAACCTTGGCGGTTCGTCAAAACGGCGCGCCAATTCCAAGTACGGAAGAAGCACATCTGTTGGCTGTGGGCATAGAATCCATTTATTCCGGCAGTGTCATTCATCCGTTAAGTGCGGGAGATGTCATTGATGTAGGAATCTCATCATTGATTGCCCTTTCTCTAACCTTGGGTACTGGTGTAACGGTCACCTTAAGTCTAAAAAAATTGGATTAACTGAAAAAAGTCAGCTATTTTTACAGCTGACTTTTTTACAAAATTCAGGTATTTGAATCGGTGATAGTATGACTGTAAATCCACTTGCTGTAAATAGGTGTGCAGCTAACAGTTACAGCCAGCGTTAGGGGTTTGAAGCTAAAAAATACTTTACAGCACCGAAAGCTCAAGCGGATAAAATAGGTATCCAAAACGAACATCTGTTTTTATCATTTATACTGTATTCACTTGTGGCGGGACACAAAAGAAACATAGTAAAATAAAAAGAGTTATGGTAAAATCGTTACGATTGAGAGGTTGTTATGAACCAAACCTATTTGGAACACATAAAAAAAATATTACATGAGGATTTTGATGCATATGTGAACACACTATCACTGCCGGCTTATCGGGGACTGCGGGTTAATTCGCTGAAATTATCAGCAGATGAATTTGAGAAAATATCACCGTGGAAACTGGAACTCTCCTCCTTTCATGCGAACAGCTACTATATCAGCCGGGAAGAAAGAGAAATCGGCAAACATCCCTATCATATTGCCGGGCTGATTTATCTGCAGGAACCGTCCGCATCCAGTGTTGCCGATCAGCTCGACGTTCAGCCGGGAAACTGGGTACTTGATCTGTGCGCGGCACCTGGCGGGAAAAGCTCACAGCTGGCAGCCAGTCTTCATCATACCGGACTGCTGGTAAGCAATGAAATCGACCGAAAGCGGGCAATGATCCTGTTATCCAATCTCGAACGTATGGGGGTTGGGGAAAATATAATCACAAGCAGTAAGCCGGATGTACTGTGCCGGGAAATGGCGGGCTGTTTTGATCGAGTCCTGGTAGATGCACCATGCAGCGGTGAAGGGATGTTCAAAATAAATGAACAGGCGATGATTGACTGGAGTATGGAACATGTCTGTGCTTGTGCGGTACGCCAGAAGCATATCCTTGACAGCGCCTATGAGGCTTTAAAGACGAACGGCATTTTGGTTTATTCAACCTGTACCTATGCGATTGAGGAAAATGAAGCGGTTGTTGATGCATTTTTGTGTGATCATCCGGATATGGAGCTCTTGATGATCGACGCGGACTTTGGCCGTGCCGGATTTGACCATGGCTGTGTAGACGGATCAAAAGTGAGAAGAATATTTCCAATGGATCGCGGTGAAGGTCACTTCATGGCCAAACTTATCAAGCGCGGCGATGCGCAGTCTGCTTCGTTAAGAACCATTCGCTCAGCTTGTCCAAAAGAAGCGGAGGCCTTTTTTGAAAACCAGCTGGGAGAAATGCCGGCATACACGATGATGATTCAGGATAAGCTGTATATAATGAATCATGAGCCGCTGCAGCTTAAGAAAACCACCGTGCTGCGACAGGGTATCTTGGCTGGAGAAATTGTGAAAAAGCGATTTGAACCGCATCATCATTTCTATATGGCAGCACAAAATGAGTCCAGACTTTTGAATCGATATGAAATGAATGAGGAAGAATGTGCACGCTTTCTGCACGGTGATGTGATCGCTTTCCATCAGCGCGGCTACTATGCCATGTGTTGGCAGGGACATGTTTTAGGCTTTGCCAAAGGGGACGGCACTTATCTGAAAAATAAACTTCCCAAGGGGCTTCGCCTTACATAATTGAAAGAATATCAAGAAAGATAAAAAACGTGGTAAAATAAAGTCAGCGAATATTGCGCGCCTTTCGTGAGTTTTACATTCACTGAATCTATGCTATAATTGTGAATATTATGGAGCGTCCGCACCTTTGTGCTGTTCTCATAAGGAGAGTATGAAATGTTTAAGAGTGTATGTTTTGTTTTAAAAGAAAACTTCACCAATATATATCGGATCTTTTCCATAGCCCGCTATGAGCTGCTCGCTGATATGCGTGATTCCCGGCTTGGACTGTTTTGGAATTTTGCCAATCCGGCGATTCAGGTATTTACATATTGGTTTGTATTCGGCATCGGTCTTAGAGGCGGCAAGCCGGTGAACGGCATCGAATTCATCGACTGGATGCTTGCGGGTCTTTTGGTCTGGTTCTTTATCAGCAAGTGTGTCACGGAAGGTGTAAACGCTATTTACTCCAAGGTGAATGTGATTACGAAAATGAAGTTTCCGGTCAGTATTCTGCCGGCAACGATTGTGGTAAAAGAATTGTTTAATCACTTCTGTATGATTGCGATTATTGTTACAACTTTTCTGATCCGCGGCTATGATTTCTCAATGAGCTGGTTCGGTATCTTCTACTATACTTTTTGCGCTGCTGCGTTATCCATTGCCTTTTCAATGTGCACATCGGTCTTGAATATGTTTACGCGTGACGTGAAAAAAATGGTAAATTCGTGTATTCGGCTGCTTATGTATGTATCGCCGATCTTATGGAATATGGATAAACTGGATCAGCTTTGGATTCGGCGGCTGCTGAAAGTAAATCCGCTTTATTATATTGTAGAGGGATACCGTGACTGCTTCTTCTATCATCGCGGTTTCTTCACATATCCGCATCGCATCATCGGCTTCTGGGCGGTTACGATTGGATTATTTATACTCGGCAGCTGGCTGATGTATCGGTTCAAACATAAATTTATTGATATGATTTAGAGGTGTCCTTCATGACGAATGAATATGCGGTTACGTTCAACCATGTTTCCAAAATATATAAATTAAAGCAGAAAGGGAAAGCCCAGAAAACATCACATGATACATTTTTGGCGCTGAATGATATCAGCTTTAAAATCAAGCCGGGCGAAGTGGTCGGCGTTTTAGGCACCAATGGTTCCGGAAAAAGTACGCTGTCGGTTATTCTGGCGGGTATCTCGGCAATTGATTCCGGAGAAGTGATCATTAACGGAGAACAGGCACTGATCGCGATCAATACCGGATTGAATAATCAGCTGACGGGACTTGAGAACATACATTTGAAGGGTGCGCTTTTAGGCCTTTCCAAGAAACGCATACAGGAGATTACCGATGGAGTCATTTCGTTTGCGGAACTGGGAGATTTTCTGTATCAACCGGTTAAGAAATATTCAAGCGGTATGAAATCTCGTTTGGGATTTTCCATTTCTATCTTTTTAAATCCGGATATCGTCATCATTGATGAAGCGCTGTCAGTTGGTGACAAGGGCTTTGCCGAAAAGTGTTTAAACAAAATGGATGAACTCAAAGCACAGGGTAAAACGATTTTCTTTATTTCACACGCTTTGCCTCAGGTTCGCCGTTTCTGTAATACCGGACTTTGGATCGAGGGTGGAAAGCTGCGAGCGTATGGGGATATTCAGGATATTGCCGATCAATATGCGGAATATGTGGATTTCCTGAATGCGATGGGCGGTAAGGAAAAGAAACGCTTTTTGGAAGATATCTATGAAAGCAGACTGATCAAAGATCCGCATGAACATTTGATCGACCGCATCTTTTTGCAGATGAGAAAAGGAGCCAAATAATGAGAAAAATTATCACATACGGAACATTTGATTTGTTCCATATCGGACATTTGAATATTTTGAAACGTGCCAAGGCACAGGGTGATTATCTGATCGTTGCGGTATCCAGCGATGCATTCAATGCGGGTAAAGGTAAAAAGGCTTATTATTCGGAAGATGACCGTATGGAAATCGTACGAGCGATCCGCTTTGTGGATGAGGTAATTCTGGAAGAATCCTGGGATCAAAAGCGCAAGGATATTAAAAAATACAATATTGATGCTTTTGTTATGGGGGATGACTGGAAGGGAAAATTCGATGATCTGGCAGATTTGTGTGAGGTTATTTATTTGCCGCGTACGGAAGGCGTTTCTACTACCAAGATCAAGTCTGATCTAAAAGTAAAATAAAAGGAGTATGCATATGGAGGACATCAGGGCAACCAGACAGGAGCTGCAGGGGCAGGAGACGTTTCCGTTGAAGGGTGATTTTGCGGCTGTCTATCTGAAGGGAGAAAAGCAGATCCTGCGTATGGAGGAACATGATGGTGTCTGTTCCATGCGTGATCTTATTAAAGAAAATTTTCATAAATTGGAATTGGAGCGATCGTATCAGTTCATCGGTATTTATCCTAAGGGAGAAAAGCCGCTGAATCAGGAAGCTGTTGCTTCTGTTGAAAGTCAGCTGATTTGTATAAATCAGTTTTTTGTCATGTGGGAGATCATCAGTGATGAAACAAAAGCAATGCTTCGGATCTCCGTTCTGCCGCATGCTTATGATATTGAGCTGCAGGAAGTAAGCTGGAAGGATGAGCTGCTTCATATGTATTTTCAGGGTGATAAGAGCGAAGATGCCCAAATGGTTCTGTATAATGATCAGATAGCAGTCAGAATGCCGGACTTTAAGAAAGGCGCGCACGGCTTGCATTTAACCATGTCAATGCAGCGGCTGCAGTCATTGCCGCAGGCGCAGTATGCAATGGCTCTGATCGAAGATGATCAGGTGCATCGGCTTCATACCGTAGAAAAGCATAGCTTTGATGTGACGGTTGAGAAAGATGGCATATTTGAGCGCATGATGCGGGTAGAAATCGGCGAAGATGCGATGCTGAGTTTGAAAAATGTGGAAGTCTTATTAGATCCGCAGCTGGTATTTTTGGCATATGATCAGGATACCCTGATCATGAAGGGTCAAATCACTCACGAGCTGGATATCATGCGGTTTCCCAATATCAGCTGGAAATGTAATGTTGTCAGCGATGATGATCAGATAACCTACGATTGGCCGATGGAAATTACGGACTATGCATTCACATTGCGTTTCGATAAAGAACAACTGCTGGAATTTAATCGCCGCTACTACCGCCGCTGGAATCTGAATTTAGATTTGTATGTAAATGATGAACCGGTCGCGTCCTATCCGTTTAAAAAAAGTACTTCGATGAATGGCTCGATCTTGTTGGAAAAAGAATATCTGGACGGTGAATATACCGTAGGCTTGGAAGTCAGTACAACAAAGCAGTTGAATTCGTTGTCGTTTCGCTATCGTAATCCTGCGGCAATTATGCGGATCAATTATATGGAAGTAAAGGGAAATAAGATTCGCTTCCATGTGCGTACCCAAAAGGATATCGATGGTATCTATCGCAATATGAATATTTATATCGATGATGTGAAGGAATCTAATCATTGTACCGTGAAGCGCCGTACCAGCCGTACCTTGATGGTTACTTATCATTGCGGTGATCCAAAGCACTTTATTGAAAAAATCGTGCAGGAGGGATGTCCTTTTGTCATTCGCTACAAGGATCATAATTATCGTAATACGATTCATGAAATTGATCGCAGCCGCATTTATGGCTCGTTCATGCAGCATGTTCTGAATTCCAAACGGTATCGCCGCTGGGGACGCCTCGCGTATCGGCTCTTTTTGCATTTTCCGATTCGCAAGCATACAATTCTGTTTGAGAGCTTTCTAGGCCGCAATGTATCAGGAAATCCGAAATATATCTATGAATATATGCAGAAAAACGGCTATGATAAAACCTATAAAATGTATTGGATCTTAAATGATACCGATGAACCGGTGACTGGCAGTGCCAAAAAATTGCTGCGGCGTTCCATTTCCTACTACTATCATATGGCTACTGCGGGAATATGGGTGTTCAATACCCGCCAGGATAATGAAATCGTAAAACGTTCCGGTAACACCTATTTACAGACTTGGCATGGGACACCGCTGAAACGCTTAGGTATGGATATGGACAGTGTCAGTATGGCTACAGTAGATAATATTGTTGATTACAAGCGGGATTTTGTCGCGAATTCACGCCGGTGGGACTATCTGCTGGCGCAGAACCAATATTCTGCGGATATCTTTCGCCGCTGTTTTGCATTTCGCAAGCAGCTGTTAGTTGAAGGCTACCCGGCAAATGATATATTATTTCAGGCCGATGAACGTAAGATCGCGCAGCTGAAGGAAGCGTTCAAACTGCCGCAGAATAAAAAAGTAATTCTTTATGCGCCTACCTGGCGTGATGATAATTTCCTGAAAAAGGGCTATTATCAAATGAAGATGCAGCTTGATTTACAGATGATGAAAGAGGCGCTCGGAGATGAATATGTCATTGCGCTGCGCATGCATTATTTGATCATGGATAATATTGATCTTCGTGAATATGAGGGTTTCGCCTACGATTTTAGTGCGAATTATGACATCCAGGAACTGTATCTGGTATCTGATATCATGATTACCGATTATTCTTCCACCATGTTTGACTATGCCAATCTGAAACGTCCGATTATCTTCTTCACATATGATATTGATACCTATCGTGATTCCTTGCGCGGCTTCTATTTTGATTTTGAAAAAGAAGCGCCGGGTCCGATTGTAAAAACAACCCGTGAGGTTATTTCAGCAATTCAAAATTTATCCGCATGGCGGCAGGATTATCATGATTTGGAAGAAGCTTTCTACCGCAAATTCAATCATATCGATGATGGGGAAGCGGCCAAACGAGTTGTTGATATCATCCTGAAACAGAAAGAGGATTCATAATGCTAAGGATCATAAAAAAAGTGATCAGTGCTTGTATCCGGTTTGTTTACCGGCATACCTGCCGTTTGATTCCGGTGAAGCAGGATGCGGTGCTGTTCTTATCCTTTCATGGCCGCGGCTGTACTGACAATCCCAAAGCGATTTACGATTATATGTGCAAGCAGGACGAATTTGCTTCATATACTTTTATATGGGCGCTGCGAAATAAACAGCCGATTCCCCGCGGTAAATGTGTACGCTACAACGGTCCGATGTATTTCTATTATCTCGCCCGCTGTAAATATTGGGTAATCAACTGTAAGCTGCCGGATCATATCATTAAAAAAGAAAATCAGGTGTATCTGCAAACCTGGCATGGGACGCCGCTTAAGAAGCTGGCGCATGATATCAATGTTAATGAGCAGACAACCTTTTACCGCACCAAAATGAATGCCGAGCAGATGAAGTCAACCTATGACCGTGATGTTCGCCGCTATGATTACATGATTTCCCCCAACCCATTTTGTTCCAAGGTTTTTCCCGGAGCGTTTCACATTGATCCAAAGCGGCTGATTGAAACCGGATATCCAAGAAATGATTTCCTTTCGCAGTGCCGTTTTGACAAGATCCGGGAGCTGAAGCGCCGCTATGGTTTGCCGGAAGATAAAAAAGTGATATTATATGCTCCGACATGGCGTGATAACTGTTATAATAGTAAAGGATATACCTTTACCCTGCAGGCTGATTTCAATCGTTGGAAAGAAGTATTGGGGCAGGAGTATATCGTTTTATTTAAACCGCATTATCTGATCGTGAATACTTTTGACGCGGAAGTTTTAAAAGGCTTCCTGTATCCGGCAGAAGCTGCTTCTGACATCAATGAGCTGTATGTGATGAGCGATCTTTTGATAACTGACTATTCGAGTGTCTTTTTTGACTATACGATACTGAATCGTCCGGTTCTGTTTTATATGTATGACAAGGATACGTATGCGAATGATCTGCGGGGATTCTATTTTGATCTGGAGGAAGTGCTGCCCGGTCCGATCATTGAATCGGAAGATGCACTGCTGAAAGCAATTGTGAATCATCGTTTTGAAATGGAAAAGCTGCCGGCTTTTCATAAGCAATTTCATGTTTGGGAAGACGGGCTGGCTTCCCAGCGAGTCGTTAATACGGTATTTTTACGTAAATGAGGTGAAGCTATGTCATTAGCCAAGCTTATACTGAATTTAATATTGGGACCAGTTTACTTGCTGAGCAAGTTTTTTCCGGTGCGCAAAAATAAGATTTCCTTTGTATCCTTGAGTTCCGATAAGCTGGAAGGTGATTTTAAAATTCTTGCCAAGAAGCTGGAGGCTAAGGAGCAGTATGAAATCGAATATGTACTGATTAAGTTCAAGCGTACCCTGAGCGGCTGTTTTTCATATTTTTTCTGTTTGCTGCGTCAGGTATATCATATCAATACATCGCATCTGGTGATCCTGGATTCCAATAACTATGCAGTATCCTATTTTAAGAAAAAAGCGGTCAAGGTCATCCAGGTATGGCATGCCTCGGGAGCATTAAAGAAGTTCGGCAATGATGTCGCGCGCAGCTATGAAATACGCAACTATGATTATGTGCTGGCCTGTTCCGATATTTGGAAACCGTTTTATGCCTCGGCGTTCGGCGTTCGCGAAGATCAGGTAATTTCGACCGGGATTCCCCGCACTGATCGTATTTTCAATAAAAAACGGATGAAAAAGTATCACCGTGAAATTCATGAAATCTTTCCCCAGATCAAGGGTAAGAAAGTCATTATATTCGCTCCGACATTCCGCGGTAATGTGCTGAAAGATTACACGTATGAGAAGATCGATCTCGATCATATCCGCAAGGTACTAGGAGATGACTATTGTATAATTTACAAGATGCATCCGCTGATTCATGAAAGCATTACATCTTTTGACAATATGGTAATTAATGCGAACGATATTAGTATTAAACGATTGTTTGCGGTTGCGGATTATTTAATTACCGATTATTCATCCATCGTATTTGAATTTTCAGTTTTGAATAAACCGATGCTGTTTTATACTCCGGATCTGAAAACCTATCAGGAAGAGGTCGGTATGTATCTGGATTATGAATCTACGATGCCCGGGCCGATTTGTTATAATGAGGATGAGCTTCTCGATGCGATCTTAAAGAATGATTTTTCGCTTGAGGCGATTACGGAATTTCGTAATCAATTTTTCAAATATCAGGACGGACGTTCCACCGTACGGGTCATTCGTTTTATTGACAAGCTCATGCATGAGGAAGTCTAGGACTTCCTTTTTTTGTGCGTATAGGGAGAGCAGATAGGACACATAATATGGATAATTCAGGAGGGATTATATGTATTCTTATGCTAATAAACTGCCTATTCGCATTGAAATTGAAAAACCCGATTTCATATTTTTTGAGATCCTGCATTCTCGTATCGGAACCTACCGAGGACTCGCTCAGATTGTCCAGCTGATGAAATGTACCTTTCTGATTCGTGATCAGCATGTATCGGATACCTTCTCGATGATTGTCGCGCGGGAAATGACCAATATGGAAATATTAGGGGAACTGATGCAGCTATTGAGAGGGTTAGACGCAAGCTTTGTGGACTGCATCGATTTGAATAATCCGGTTTATGAAGTTGTCCAAAACTGGAGCGGCGGAGAACCGGCACATGAAAAACCCGTGGAGGATCATGAGATTGCTGATGACCTTTGTGCGATGATCATGCATCAGCAGCAAGTAGACAGTGAATTGATGAAAGAGTATCAATCATTGATTGAAAAGACCAGCGATCAGGGTGTTATAGCGGTATTGGAATGGCTGGTTTCCGGCAAGGAAACAAATTTGAATCAATGGGGACAACTGATGCACCGTATCACATATCCGATCAAGCATAAGGACTTTGGTGAAGGATATCTGAGTGAACAGGGCGGAGAATTGGACAGCGGTAATTATTTTGATCGTCCCAATCCGTATTTTTTGAATCCGGATGATTTTGACGAACAGGATTATATTAAAGAAAATGAAAGTGAACATTACTGAAAGGTAATGTTTTTTTATGATGAAATTTCTGTCAACGGCTTTACTGGGGTGTTATAATACGTATATACGTACATGTGAGGAAAAACAATGAAGAAACAAAAATTCATATTGGATACCGATCCGGGAATAGATGACGCTTTAGCAATAGCCTTAGCCTGCCGTCATGCGGATTTGGAACTGCTTGGTGTGTGTGCAGTAGCGGGTAATGCTTTGCTGAGCTGCACGTATCCCAATGCGAAGAATATAATGAAATTATGTGGGAGAGCAGATGTTCCGGTGCTGCGTGGTCATGATGCTCCGCTTGAAAAAAAGCTTCGCTGCGGAGATGACGCGCATGGTATCAATGGCTTGGACGGCTATGAATTCTTAGATCAGCCAAAGCTTCCGGAAACCGAAGAAGCAGTTAATTTTATGATTGACATGGTTATGCGGTATCCACATGAGGTAACGATTGTGGCGATTGGTCCTTTCACCAATGTTGCCGCGGCCATTCAACAGGAGGAACAGTTCGCGTCTCATGTAAAACGGATTCTGGTGATGGGCGGTGCTGTCAATGTGCCCGGAAATGTGTCAGCAGTGGCAGAATTTAATGTGATGAGTGATCCGCTGGCAGCGCAAATCATAGTGAACAGCGGCATTGATGTATCTTTTATTCCCTTGGATATCACATTACAGACTCGCTTAAAACCAGAGGATCTCGCCGAGATATGTGAAAATGATCATCCGGTATCAAACTTTTTAAACGCTGTTCTGAAGCATCGTTTTGAAGTGCTGGAAGCGAGGGGTGAGCTTGGGTATCCCATGCATGATCCGCTGACCATCGGAGCTTTGATTGATCCAAGCTTGATCCAATACGAAGATTATTTCATGCAAATTGAAACGACGCAGGGTGCGCTTGCCGAAGGCATGTGCGTGCTTGATCGCAGAAGGGAAGCACCAAAGCCGAATGTACACGTTGGAGTCGGTGTGGACAGCGATCGATTTCTGACTTTATACAAGGAGACAATTCGCGGTTATTAGGACAGGAGGGGTATGATGAGTGCCTTTATCGAATTTGAAAATGTAAAAAAGATTTATCAAATGGGCGAAGTCCAGATTGAAGCACTGGCCGGCGTCAATTTTAAAATTGATAAGGGAGAGTTCGTTGTTATCGCTGGAGCGAGCGGAGCCGGTAAGAGTACGATACTTAATATTTTAGGCGGTATGGACAGCTGCACCTCCGGCAATATCTATGTGGACGGCAGCCGCATCAGTGAATACAATGCGAAGGAACTGACAACTTATCGCCGGTATGATATTGGATTTGTCTTCCAATTTTATAATCTGGTCCAAAATTTAACTGTTGTGGAAAATGTTGAACTGGCAACGCAAATCTGTAAAAATCCTTTAAATATAGATGAGACGATTGCCGCGGTTGGTCTTCAGGATCGGCGCGGAAATTTTCCGGCGCAGCTTTCCGGGGGCGAACAGCAGCGTGTAGCAATTGCGCGCGCGCTTGCGAAAAATCCGAAACTACTGCTTTGTGATGAGCCGACCGGGGCCTTGGACTATAAAACCGGCAAAGCGATTTTGAAGCTGCTTCAGGATACTTGCCGCGAGCATCATATGACGGTTATCGTCATTACCCATAATCTGGCGCTTACGCCTATGGGGGATAAAGTCATTCATGTCCGAAACGGTGTGATTGAGAAAGTGGATATCAACGATCATCCGATTCCGGTAGAGAGTATCGAGTGGTAATATGAAGTCGGCATTGTTGAAAGATACCCTTCGCGAAGTAAAAAAATCATTAGGACGCTTTTTATCCATTCTTGCCATTGTGGCAATCGGCGTCGCTTTTTTTGCTGGGGTGAAAGCAGCGGTACCGGATATGAAGCATACCGCCGATCAATACTTTGATGATTATAAGCTGGAGGATATGCAGTTAATTTCCACAATAGGATTTACACAGGATGATGTAGATGCAATAAAAGCTGTGGATGGCGTTGAAGGGGTTATGGCAGTTCATAATATGAATGCCTTGACCATCGTTGATAAACGTCAGCTGGTGCTGGCTGTTCATGGTCTGCCTGCTGATTTAAGCGCAGATAATCCCGATTATCTGAATCAGGCCAATCTATTAGCCGGTCGGCTTCCCAAGCATTCAGGAGAATGCTTGATCGAACAGGGCAAAATCGGATCGGAAATCAATGTAAAGATCGGTGATACCATTCAGTTGACAAGCGGAACCAATGTTGATATTTCAGAAACGCTGAAGACCGATACGTATAAAGTTGTGGGCATTACATTATCACCATATTATCTTTCTTATCAGAAAGGGACGACGAACATCGGAAGCGGTACGATCAATAATTTTATGTTGATACCGGACGCTGATTTTAAAAGTGAATATTTCACAGAATTGAATGTTTCGGTAAAGGGAGCGCGATCTTTAAATTCGTATGATGATTCATATTTTGATATAATCAAGCCGGTTAAACAAAGAATCAAGGCACTGTCAAAAGATCGCATTGATATGCGCAAGGAAGAAATCCGAAGCAAGGCAGAAGCGGAAATCAATAAGCAGGAACAGTTGTATACCGCCAACAAAAATACCTTTGATACGCGGATTCAAGATGCGGAAACAAAGCTGGAAGATACTCGGATCAAGCTGAAATCCAGCAAGGATGAAATCATTCGGCAGCGCAGCACACTGGAAACGACGTATCAGCAAAATCTCAAGGAGATCACAAGCGGTGAAACCCAGCTGAAAGCAAATATGGAGCAGTACAATGCATCCAAGCAGGCACTGGATGATCGGTTCCAAAATGAAATACAACCGAAACTGATTCAGCTTCAAAGCAAGCTGGGACAGAATCAGGAGGCTTATCATAAAATTATTGATGCGATCAACAATACAAAAGTAAGCCTGGAAAATGCAAAAGCGGAAAATCCTCCGGATGAAGCAAAAATCAAAGAATTGGAGAAACAATTGGAAGACTACCAAAATACTTCCAAAGTGATGGAGAAGGACATTGGTGATCTGCAGAATCAGATTGCGGGCTTAGGAAAAACGTATCATGATGCGAAAGCGAAGCTTGATGGAATCAAGGCACAGCTTGATGCAGCCTCATCTGCGCTGCGGACATCCCGCAATCAGTTGGAGCAGGGTAAAGCAGAGGCTTCCGCAGAGCTGGATGTTGCTGAAGCTCAAGTGAAAAGCGGCTGGAAACAGTATAAAAGCGCAAAAGGAAAACTGCTTGATGAAAAAACCTTAGGACAGCAGGAATTGAACAATGCCAGGGAAAAACTAAACAATGCAAAGTCGTCCATTGATGAATTAGCTGCTCCAAAATGGTATGTGCTGGATCGCCATTCTCATTACAGTTATATGGACTATGGTTCTGCGGCTGATCGTATGGATGCGATTGCCAAGGTATTTCCGGTCTTCTTCTTTGTGGTAGCGGCACTGGTTTGTCTGACCACGATGACCCGCATGGTGGATGAGCAGCGTGAAGCGATTGGAACCTTGAAGGCACTTGGCTACAGCCGCGGAGCCATCGCTTCTAAATATGTGGCGTATGCTGCTGCGGCAAGCATTATCGGCAGTATTGTCGGTTGTGTCGTCGGTATGATTGTGTTCCCTACGGTAATCTTTAATGCTTGGGGACTGATGTATTCTTTGCCGCCGGTGAAGCTTACGGTGCAAATGCCGCTGGCAATGTTAACGACTGCGATTGCGGTTGTTGTGACAACCGCTGCAGCCTTTATGGCTGTATATAAGGAGTTGGTGGAGACACCGGCACTGCTGATGCGGCCCAAGGCTCCTAAAAACGGTAAAAAGATTATGCTGGAGCGGGTAACCTTCTTATGGAAGCATTTTTCCTTTACGGAAAAGGTAACCGCACGCAATATTTTCCGATATAAGAAGCGATTCCTAATGACGGTCATCGGTATATCCGGCTGCACAGCACTGCTGTTAGCAGGCTTTGGCATTCGCGATTCCATCTCTCAGGTGGTAAGTAAACAGTATGGAAGTATATTCAAATATGACTTGTCAATAACCCTGAACAGCGGCTTATCACTGTATCAGAAGCATGAAGCTTTGATTGATCTTCAAAAAGACAAGCGTATTCAGGGCATCATGCCGATTGCTCAGTATAATGGCAATATTCAGGATGGTAATCAGGATGCTGCGATCACGCTTGTGATACCGAGCGATGTAAAGCAGTATCGTACGTTTACTTCTTTGCATGAGCGTACTTCACAGAAGGAATTATCACTGTCGGATCATGGTGCGATTATCACCGAGAAGATTGCGTCAAAGCTGCATGTTGGAGCTGGTGATACAATTCAGGTGGACAATGGCAGCGGCTCAAAACGCAAAGTGAAAATCATCGGAGTGGTGGAAAACTATATCGATCATTATTTGTATATGAGTCCCAAGTACTATCGAGAAATCTTCAAAGCACCGGCTTCGGATAACGTATTGATTGCGGATTTAAGGGATGACCGCAAAACGATTGAAAATGCGGTCGGACAAGATTTGGTGAAACGAGATGATGTCAGCTCCGTGGTATTCTTTACCGGTATGGCAGAAAGCTTCAATGATACAATTTCATCACTGAATATCGTAACTGTGGTACTGGTGATTTCAGCCGGTCTGCTGGCGTTTGTCGTTTTGTATAACCTGACCAATGTCAATGTATCAGAGCGGCTGCGTGAGATTGCGACTATTAAGGTACTGGGCTTCTATGATAAGGAAGTATCTGCTTATGTATACCGTGAAAACATCCTGTTAACATGTATCGGGGCAGGCACCGGGCTGCTGTTGGGCATTTTGCTGCATCGCATCATTATGAGTGTTGCGGAAATGGATACGGTGATGTTCGGCCGTAACATTGAACCGCTCTCATTCCTGTATTCAGTCCTTATCACGATAGGATTTGCCTTGATCGTCAATATCGCAATGTATCCGAAACTGAAAAAGATTCCAATGGTGGAATCTTTGAAGTCCGTAGAATAACGACGTAATCTAAGGCTGCTATCGGATTGTAAAAGTGTTGCATCATGGGGGGCAAGTTCAATACAATAGCTTCCTCCCCAATAAAAAAATATTTGTTGGAATGTGCAAGTGGCAATAAACGAGGTAATTACCGGAAGGTGGAACTGGAGTTTTCATGTGCATATCCAAAGGGTGAAATATTAACATTTTGATAAACATCTCGCTTAAAAATGTAATCTAAAATATTCAGGTAGTATGCGTTTTATATCATGATAAAAAAGGGAACTGCATTCTGTTGTCTCGGCAATCAGCGGTTCTCTTTTTTCTTCAGGTTGAAATGCTTCACAATATTCATGAAGCGCGGATGCAGAATTGCAGCGATGATGATCCCGAATAGACCTTGTGCTGCATTCATCAAGAGTCCGGCGGCAGCAGCTTCTGCCTGCTGATACAAAAACCAGTCACATAAAAAATAACCGATTAACATCCACAGGGCTGCAGCCATGATGGAGAATAATGGACGAACGTGAAGCCGCTGATATAGGACAGCGACCAGCAGTCCCTCAATTCCTTTGATGAAAAGCGTAAAGACAGCGTATTGCATGTAACCGCCGCTTATATCGGCTAAAGCACTGCCGATGCCGCCGCATAAGAAAGCCGTAAATGGCGATAAAGCAGAAGCAAACAGAAATATCAGCGCATCTCCGAGATTGAAATAGCCGTATGCAGATGGTATTTTAATAAACATCGTTGTAACAAAGATAAGAGCTGCGCCTAATGCAGCGAGTATCGACTCTTTATGCCTCATAGCGATTACCGATAAAGCCAATGGGCTTTTTTATAATAAACATACATACAGATACAACTGGCAAGCCAGGTCAGTGTATATCCCCAGAACACTACACGAATATCATGAAAAATCGGCATCATGGAAAGAATCCAGGCCATACGCAGGAAGCACCAGCAGCATACCATGACAATCATCGGTACCGTGGTGAGGCCGGCTCCGCGGATCACGCCGCTGAGAGCGTGCGAAATAGCCAGAAAAAGATAACCAGGTACGACCGTACGCATCATAAGTATTCCATAATACAGCACCTTCTCATCTTCGGAGAAGATTCTTAATATATTCGGGGCAAACAGAAAAAGGATCAGTGCAATGGCTGCCGTAACCGAGCAGCTCATAATCATGCCGGTCTTAGCGCCCTGCTTGACCCGATCATACTTTTTGGCGCCCATGTTTTGTCCGACAAAGGTTGTCATAGCCATTGAGAAGCTCATGACCGGAAGTATCGCAAAGCCGTCGATTTTTGTATAGGAACCACATCCTGCCATGGCACTGGCACCGAAGCTGTTGATATTTTTTTGAACGATAACATTGGAGAATGATACAATCGCATTTTGAATGCCGCTTGGAAGACCGATCCGGATGATGCTGATCAGCATATCCTTTTTCATTTTGATGTCCTTTAGGATAACCCGGTATTCCGCCTTAGAACGAATCAGCAAGATCATCGTTAAAACAGCACTCAGACATTGTGAGATCAGCGTAGCCCACGCTGCTCCGGCAATGCCCATATCCAAGGTCACAACAAA
Organism: Copranaerobaculum intestinale; assembly: GCF_009831105.1. Taxonomy (GTDB): domain Bacteria; phylum Bacillota_I; class Bacilli_A; order Erysipelotrichales; family Erysipelotrichaceae; genus Copranaerobaculum; species Copranaerobaculum intestinale. The sequence goes on from NZ_WUUQ01000001.1 coordinate 579,056, forward strand.
GATCAGATCCAAAACAATATTGGTTAGGGAAGAAATAATCAAAAAGTATAAAGGATTTTTAGAATCACCGATCGCCCGCAGAATGCCGCTTCCCATATTGTAAAGCATGACTCCCAGTATTCCTAAAAAGTATATTTGCAGGTAAAGAACAGAATTGTCCATGACTTTAGCCGGGGTGCCTACCAGCTCCAGCACAAGCGGAGAAGCGAGATAGCCGAATATCGTCATGAAGATACCTACTACCAGAGTGAGGGCAATAGATGTATGTACCGCATCGTGCAGCTTTTCCTGATCTCTCGCACCGAAATAACGGGAGATGATGACTCCGGCTCCAATTGACAGACCCATAAAGAAGCTGACCAGCAGATTGATAATCGGGTTGCTGGAACCGACCGCAGCCAGGGCGTTCTTGCCGCAGAAGTTACCGACAATGATTGAATCCACGGTATTATAAAGCTGCTGAAATAAGTTTCCCAGCAGCAGTGGAATCGAGAAAAATAACAGCTCTTTCCAGATGACTCCTTCAGTCATCAGTCCTTTTTTTATTGTGTTTTCCATCTATTTCACCCCTAATAATGATATTTTTAGTATACTACTAACCATATGTAATGAAAAGACTGAAATTCTATGAAAACAGTTTCAGTCCTATTAGAGAAAGTAAATGCGTGATATAATAGTCCAGTAAATCGGAAAGGGGATTCGCATGAAAGTACAGGGAATTTTTTATACGATTATTTCAGCCGTGCTGTTCGGGATCACACCGCTGCTGGCAACTCATATCTACGCACTTGGAACCTCACCAAATACTTTGGTATTTATGCGTGCGCTCATGGTCATACCCATTTTGTTTCTGTTGATGAAGAAAGATCATGAATCGCTGAAGATCAGCCGGCATGATCTGCTTGGAATTATGATCGTCACAATGCTTGGCAATGGTCTGACAACGATTCTTTTGAGTGTGTCCTATCAATATATAAATGTGGGAATTGCGACAACCCTGCATTTTTTGTATCCGATTTTCGTAGCGCTGCTGTGCCGCTTTGTCTTTCGCGAAAAGCTTGGCCGGCAGAAGCTGCTGGCTTTGATGTTTGCGGTATTCGGTATCCTATGCTTTTTTGATATGTCGAAAGGAAACAGTATGCTGGGGCTCTTTTTAGCTGCCGCATCGGGATTTACCTATGCTTTCTATATGGTCATGATTGAGAAAAAGGGACTCATTCATATGAATCCCTATAAACTGAGTATGTACGGCGCGATGTTTATCGTGTTGGAGACACTGTTATATCATTTGGTATCTCCTTCATTGGATTTTCGGCTGCCCGCCCAAGCATATGGATATATGATGGTGGCTGCGATTATCAGTTCCTTCCTGGCCGTGGTACTCCTACAGCGGGGGATTGCCTTACTGGGTTCGACCTCGGCTTCGATTCTCTGCTTGTTTGAACCAATCACCGCAGTGGTATGCGGTTACTTCTTTTTACAGGAAGAGTTGACGGTAATGAAGATTATCGGCTGTATCATTATTATGGCTGCGGTGATCATCCTAGTATTTGCTAATAAGCGGTCTAAGACAGAAACTCAAAAAAACGCTTTGTCAAGTGAGGCAGTAATCAATGCTGAGAAAATAGCAGGAGATTATTTTGATAAAGAAGGCATTGAGGAACCAAGCGCTGCGAAAAGCGATGGTGCTTCATCAGATATATGATTATCATAAATGCGGATAAGGCATGAAAAAAGTAAGGGATCTCCTTACTTTTATTTTGTCTGTTCATTTTCTGCTGCCGGTACGCGAATGTATTTCCAAACAAGAGCGGCGATTGCCCCACCGATTAATGGCGCGGCAATGAATACCCAGACATTGTTTAATGCAGTTCCGCCCATTAATAATGCCGGTCCTAATGATCTGGCGGGATTTACAGAAGTTCCGGTAAAGTAAATACCCATTAAGTGTACCAATGTCAGCGAACCGCCGATGACGAAACCGGCAACCTTGCTGTATTCCGGTTTACTGGTGACACCTAGAATTGCAAGTACAAAGATAAAGGTCAGGATGATTTCAATCAGCAGAGATTTTATAATATCGTTCTGGAACAACCCGTTTGTTCCCAATCCCATGCCGGTACCGATCATTGCTGATAAGGCAGCGGCACCTGCGATGCCGCCGGCAAACTGTGCGGCAAGATAACCGATAAAATCTTTTTTATCCATACCGCCGTTGATGAATACCGCTAACGATACCGCAGGGTTGATATGACAACCGGAAATGGTGCCAATAGAATACGCCATAGCTATAATGACACCGCCAAAAGCGAGAGCAGTCAGAAGATAGGAAGCATTTGCTTCACCGTTACATCCGGTAATGGCCGCAACCCCACATGCGACAAATACCAGTACAAAGGTACCGATAAACTCCGCAATATATTTTTTCATATGTATATTCCTCCTCGTTTATAAGAATATAGTAAAACAAAACATAATAATTATCAATCAATTATAATAAAAATAATAATAATTAATTATATATAATCAAATAAAAGAAATAGGGAAAAAAAGAAGCTGGTTTAAAACAGCTTCTTTTCATTCGTAAATGGCGGAGCGAGTGGGATTCGAACCCACGTGCCCTTGCGGACTACCGCATTTCGAGTGCGGCTCGTTATGACCACTTCGATATCGCTCCATCATGAAAGTACATTAAAAATTATAGCGGAAACACCCCCGCTTGTCTATGATAATTTCAACTCCATGATGTAATCATCCATAATATAGCCATGTCCGATATCACTTTGAACTGCATCTATGATTTGAAACCCCAAATGCTTATACAATGTGATTCCGGATTCATTCTGTTTATTGACGGTCAAATAGACGGCTTTCAGTTCATGCCTTTTCGCAAATTCAATGGCTTGTTTAATGAGGGCGGTCCCGATACCTTTCCCTCGATAGGCTTCCAACAAATAGAGTTTGCTGAGAAACAATCGATCCTGCTGTGGCTGTACCCCACAATAGCCAACCATAACATGTTCAATCCATGCCTGAAAATAAGTATAATGTCCCGTCTCAATGGCTTGCTTGATTGCTTCATAGCTTTGAAACTTATCGATCATATAAGCCGCCTGTTCATCGGTAATGATACCTTGATAACAGGTGCTCCAGATTGTCTTGGCAAGGGCAGCCATCGCAAGTACGCTTTTCTCATTGTCACAAACTTTAATTTCCATTATTTTCAGCTCCTATTGCTGTATATTATAACATAAAAAAAGTCCCGAAGGACTTTCTTAAAGAACATTGATATTGTTTAACAGAATGCCGCAGCCCTCTGCTACACAGTACAGCGGATTCTCGGCAATATATACTGGAACATGCAGTTCATTGCGAAGCAGTTCATCTAGGCCGTTGAGCAGTGCCCCGCCGCCGGTCAAAACGATTCCGCGAGCATATATGTCACTGGAGAGTTCCGGAGGAGTCTGCTCCAGGACACCTTTGCAGGCACGTACGATTGATTGTAAGCTTTCCCGGATGCTGAGTTCGATTTCATCACTTGTCAACATAATCGTATGCGGCAAGCCGCTGACGAGATCACGTCCGCTGACTTCCATGCTTTCATGGTATTCTGCAGGCCATGCCGTACCGATTTTCTTTTTGATTTCTTCAGCCGAACGATCTCCAATCAACAGCTTCTTTTCATCTTTTACATATTTGATGATATTGCGGTCTAAGGTATCACCGGCAATTTTGATTGATGCCGAGGTAACGATATCCCCTAAGGAAAGTACAGCGACATCTGCAGTGCCGCCCCCGATATCGACGACCATGCTTCCGCTTGGCTTTCCGATATCCAGTCCGGCACCGACAGCCGCAACTTTTGGTTCTTCTTCAATATAGACTTTTTTCGCTCCGGAACGATACGCAGCATCCCGGATAGCGCTTCGCTCTACCGATGTAATGTTCGTTGGGCAGCAGATCAATACGGTCGGACGTTTAAACATGCCCTTGATGTTCAGCTTTTTCAGGAAGTAATCCAGCATGATTTCGGTAATTTCATAATCTGCGATAACACCGTCTTTCAGCGGACGGATTGCAGCTATTTTACCCGGGGTACGACCCAGCATGTCTTTGGCTTCCTGACCTGCCGCAAGACATTTCTTTGTTTCTGTATCAATGGCAACGACTGAAGGCTCATCGATCACAACGCCTTCACCCTTGACATAGATCAGAATATTGGCAGTACCGAGGTCTATTCCAATTTCTTTTGAAAATGCCATAATATTCACCTCTCTAGTATTCTTGCACTTATCATAAGTAGCTTTCCCCATCTTCTTCGTTTTAACGGAATTTTTAAAATTTTATCAGTAAAAAACAACAATGGGGTATGGCTAAAATTATAACACTATCATAGGGGTTTTACTAACGAAATGTGGTTAATTTTCAGAAAATTTAAGATTTACATTTTTCCTGCCGTGAATGTTTTTTGAAATCGGCAGCGTTTATAAAAAAGCGATGTGTTTTCATGGAAACTCACACCGCTTTCTCTTTATTTTACAGGTGTATCTGAAAGTCTTGAAAGCTGTGAATACCGCTGCCGTGTACCAGCTGTTTTTTCGCAGCCAGTTCCTGAAACGCGCGGTCAATCTCTTGAATCAGACTCGGTTTGATATTCAGTGAATTGTGACCGGGCAGAATTTTAGTAACCGGCAGGGCAGCGATGCGTGAGGCGGATGCCGCAAAATCCTGCGGTGAAGTTGAAAAATAGAAGGCGTCTAATTTTCCCTGATAGATCAGATCTCCGGTATATATGTAGCGTTTGCTTGCTTCATACAGGCAGATATGACCGGGCGAATGTCCCGGCGTATGAATAACTCGAAGCATTCTTCCGCCGAGATTGATACCGTCCCCATCGTGCAGCACTTGGGTGATCGGGCCATGGAATACTTGGTACTGATCGGGATCGAACCCTTCTGGAAACTCACATGGCTGTCCGCACAGACCCATCATTACCATTTCTTTGGGGATCGGAAACCAGTCTTCCAAAAACGGCTTCTCGATCTCGTGTACGGCAATTTCTTTGAATTTTCCATGAGATCCGATGTGATCCCAGTGTACGTGGGTTGTGATAACGAGAATCGGCAGTTTGGTAAGCGAGTGCACAATTTTGGAAAGATCGCCAACACCCAGGCCGGTATCGATCAAAGCAGCTTTTTTCTCACCGAGCACCAAATAGGCATGGGGCTGTTCCCAGTGCTGATATTCGCTGATGACAAATGTAGCATCATCGATCGATTCTACGGTAAACCATGAATTCATATGTAATCACCTCGTAATGGTAGTATAACATGATTGATCAAAAATAGCAGGGTCGTGGTATACTAACATAAAAGAGGGTAAGCTATGAAAACGTATACCAAACAACAGGTGAGAAATTACTTGATCCGTTATCAGGGATTATGTGATGAGTCCGATTTGAAGGATGATCAGGATATTTGTGATTTCGTGAAGAAGGTAGGATGTATCCAGTTTGATCCGTTGGACGCCGCCGGTCGAAATGCTGATTTAGTATTACAGGCACGCATGAAGAATTATCGGCGCGATGAGCTGTATCGTTCTCTGTACGATAACCGGCAGCTGTTTGACTGCTGGGATAAAAATATGTCGATCTGCAGTGTGATGGATTGGCCGTGTTTTGAACCGTTCCGTGAACGTTACCGTCCCTGGCTGAAAAAACACGAGGCAACGGTTCAGGAGGTAACAGAATATCTTCGTATACATGAATGGGCTTGTTCCACAGATATGGAGAGCAGTGAAAGGGTAACCTGGCATTACGGTGAACAGAGCTTGGTACGGGCGATTCTGGAGTGTATGTGTTACAGCGGTGATGCGATCGTTCATCATAAGGTGGGTACCAGACGTTACTATGGTTTGGCAGAAAACTGGATTGATGCGGATATTTATCAGAAGCCCTGTCCCTTTCAGTCGGTACAGGATTATCATGAATGGCTGGTACTTCGCCGCATCAACAGTGTGGGGTGTCTGTGGGATCGTCCATCTGATGCTTTTTTAGGGATTTATGATTTTAAAAGCGCAGACCGTAAGGAAGCGCTGAAACGGCTTTGTGAGAAAGGTATTCTGATTTCATTTCAAGTAACGGATATTCCCGCGGTATTCTATATTGATCGAAGCAGTATGCCCTTGTTAGAGGAGGATGCAGAACTTCACAGCCGCAATATGCGGATTCTGGCTCCGCTTGATAATATGCTGTGGGATCGTCGCATGATCGAAGCGCTGTTTGATTTTCGATATCGTTGGGAGGTTTATGTACCGGCAAAACAGCGGCAGTACGGCTATTATGTCATGCCGCTGCTGTATCGTGACATGCTGATAGGCAGAATTGAGCTAAAGACCGACCGCGCTACGTCCACATTGATCGTGAAGCGTGTTTGGTGGGAAAAGCAAAGCTATGCGAATCGTTATGATAAGACATTGAACCGCTGTTTAAAACGGTTTCTAACATACAATCGCTGTACCCAGCTGGTTTTTGAACAGGAGGAATTACAAAATGGATGAATATATAGGCTATTATGAATCTCCGGTAGGATGGCTCCGCATTCGTGCAGACGAACAGGCAATCACCGAGGTCAGCTTCTGCGACGCTTCAAAAACCGAACATCGCAGTGAAATCATCAACCGCTGTATACAGGAGCTGGATGAATATTTCAGCGGAACCCGCAAGAACTTTCAAGTACCTTTGAAATTTGTTTATGGCACTTGCTTTCAGCAGCGCTGCTGGTGTGAACTTTTAACTGTGCCGTATGGAGCTACATGCAGCTATCAGCAGCTTGCGGAAGCTGTCGGTAATCGAAATGCCGTACGGGCGGTAGGCGGCGCGAATCACCGCAATCCGATCTGCATCCTGATACCTTGTCATCGAGTAATCGGTAAAGACGGCAGTCTGACCGGATATGGGGGAGGAATTGAAAAGAAATTGTTTCTGCTGGAACTGGAAGCAAAATATGTAAAAGCAGATGATAAATGAGCCGGTTCAGCGGCGCAGAAATGAAGAACCTGAAAAAATTTTTCGATTTCGACAAGAAAACCTTTATTAATTATGGATTTTATCCTATAATGTTATATGCAATGTGCCTATGGCGCAATTGGATAGCGCATTTGATTCCGATTCAAAAGGTTGCAGGTTCGAGTCCTGTTAGGCACGCCATTTTACAAGAAGCTGTATCATGTGATACAGTTTTTTTATTGATGAAATACTTGTGAAAAAATGACTTAACGAAAAGGGGGTTCAATGATATAATAAACATACTGGTTTACGGTATCATTATATTCAAGATACACCATTCAAGAATATTCAGATAAATCAGCAGGCATACACCTATGCCCCCTTGGTGAAATGGATATCACGAATCTCTCCTAAGGGCTAGGTGGAACAAACGCCTTTTGATATGATAACTAGATAAAATTGAATAGATTTTTAAGAATGTCCCAGTACCTCAGCAGGATAGAGGGTTCGCCTCCTAAGCGAAACGTCGCAGGTTCGACTCCTGTCTGGGACGCCACAAACTCCGCTGAAAGCCTTATTTTACAAGGTTTTCAGCGTTTCTTTATTTATGGCTTTCTATTTACGCTGAATACGAATTGTTTTCAATCTGTCATTTTTTATTCGATATTTTTTTAAGACTTTTAAGGAAATAGGCTTGCTAACACTTTTTTATTTTTGAAGAAAAATCGCTGGTTTTTTTGGAATTTGCTAACACTTTTGAAATTCTATCTTTGAAGTGCCTGCTTTAAAAATTGCTCTTTCATTTCTGGCGATAAAGATTTAATCAGTTCCAATAACGCCATATCACTATCGGTTAAGTCGGTATCTTGCTTTGGATTGTCTGTATCATCATTAAGCGTAGAATAAAATTCTTTATCCATTTTTTGTGCATTGAAACGTCTGTCCTCGTCAATGATTTCTGAATATACATCTGTAACCATTTCTGCTTCTGCGTGACCAGTATCGCCTTGTACGGACTTAACATCTCCGTTTGTCATTTTGAGTTTATAACCCGTACTTAAATGGCGTAGGCTGTGAAATACCACAACTTCATAATCGTTTTCTTCACAGAGCTTTTGAAACCTATCTCTAACAATACGGCTTTCCACGGGATTGCCATTATCCAACGCAATAACAAGGTTGTAATCATTGTAGGCACTTCCTAAAAATTCCTTTAATTCCTGCTGGTCTTTTTTATATTGCACCAATAGTTCCGCAACTGTTTTAGGTAACCAGACAACACGATTACTTGTTTCTGTTTTTGGCGTTTTCAAGACAAGCCTTGTGGTACAATGCGGTTTTTGCGTTGGGAAAATCTTTAAAATATCCTTTTCCTTTAATTTCTGCATAGCTTCTGCATTTACTCTTGAAAGTTCTTTATTGATGATTACCTTTGCATTATTTGTAGCAATGGACTCTTCATCAATAATAACATCTTCCCATGTAAGTCCTGTAATTTCTCCAATTCGCATAGAGCAGGAAAAAGCTAAGTGCATACAAATTGAAAGCAAATCATCTTCCGTGGCTTTTACCGCTTCTCGAAATGTTTGAACACTCCACACTTTTCGCCTAGTCTTTGGAATTTTTGGTAACGTAGCCAAAGACGCAGGGTTTCTTTTGTTTGTATCAATATACTCCCAGCGGATAGCTTGATTTAAGGCACAGCGGATAATATCATGTATTTTTTTGATGTTCGCTGGTTGAACACAACGACCAGTTGCTTTTCTGTTTGCCCGTGGTACTTCTGGAACGCTCAATAAATCATTGTAGTATTTTGATAGACTTTTTGTAGTTATTTCATTCAGTTTCCAATCTCCAATAATCGGATTGATATAATTTTCAATACTGCCTACCTTACTACTAAATGTACTCGGCGACCATTTAGATGTGCCATATAAATTAACAAAAATTTCTAGGAAATCACGCAATGTAATATCTTTGTCTACAACATCTAACTCCTTTTTAGAATTTTCAATCTGATGTGCAAATTGTTCCTCTAATGGAACTATCACATATCCAAATTTCTCTTGATAGTATTCTATAAAGGCTTTTCGCTGTTTTGCTTCTTTTCTTGTTTCCAGCGTGTCCCATTTTTGTTTTCTTTCTCCTGCACTATCTAAGTACCAATAAATAACTGAAAAACTTGATTTTCTTTGTTTGATTGAAGCCATAATTTTCTCTCCTTATAGTTAAATTTCATTTAACCATTTATCGAAAGAAACCTTTGATACCCGTATGGCTTTACCAGCACGAACATAACTGAATTGACCGCTTTTTACTAATGAATAAGCTACCTTTTTGCTAATGTCCAGTTGTTCAGCAATTTCCTCTACTGTATAAGTCTTTTTTTCCTTTGTAGGAGATTGTGCATTTTGTGTATCACTTATCACTATTAAGACCCCTTTCATTTGTGACAGCAACAAAATACACTCGTCTAATAAGGTCATTATAACACACCTAAATAAAAAGAGTAGATAGATTTTGTTGCTGAAACTATCAATTATAAGCAGGCAGACGGCTTTGGAAAGCTCCGTTAGTATCTCAACTATTCCCATTCTTGTGGGCAGAACCGCACCATGCGGACGTATCATTATTCTGTGAGGATAGGTCATGGCAAAACGACTTTTCCAACAGTCGCTCTCGGATCACTGCGTGGGTCGCTCGCTTTCTTTTGAAAAGGTCGTGGCGTACAGTTCCCGTGGCTCGCTATCTCACAAACGTATCTGTCTGCTTTATTCAGTTGTCAAAGAGCTGTGGCGAAAGCGTGTTGCTTTCATATAAAAGCAGGGGCAGAGCAGGAAAGAGGGGATTGAACAAATCATGCTCTGCGGTTACTGCTTGTTATTCTTCTTCGATTTCTAAGGCAATATCAAACCCTAAAATCATTTTAATAAGTGCTTCTCTGATAAGTCCCTTTAATTCCATATCTACAACAATATAGACATTGCCGTATTCATCATAGAGTGGTCGTAGACAGCACTTTGATATGTAAGGGTCATAAAATGCCAGTATCTTTTCAATCGCTTTTTCGTCCCCGTCCATTGCCTGCGAAAGCAAGTAGTAGGACGGCTTCTTCATTGTGTGTTTCATTTGCTATCATTTCTCCTTTAGTATTTTTTTCATAAGCTCTAGTGAATTGTGTCGGTTTTGAAAAACACCACTTCTTGAAATATTTTGTCTTTTTGCAATCTCGGTATCGCTCATTTCCAAGAAATAATACATCAACAAATTTTCTCGATTACGCTCAGACAAATGTTTCAAGGCTTCTGCCAGTTCATCATCACAAATACGAATATCACTACCACATACATTGAAAATCGTATAGTCCGTATCATAGTCGTCCCAGACAGCCAGATTTTCTACAACGATTTCTGGAAGTTCACAAAAAAGCGTTTCTCCCTTTTGTCGTCGCTTTAATTTCTTCTGATAGTCCTTAACAACATGTCGGACAACTTTCTTCAAACAACTTTCAAAACGGCATTGAACTGTTTTCTGGAAGTCAGATGGTTTCATCAATCTCACCCCCTTTCCGTTACGATATGAAAAGTGGTTATCCCTCTTTCCGCACCATATAGGGAACGACAGGTGTGATTTGCTAAGTTGAAACCGAAAAAAGTTGAAAAAAATTTTTAACAAAACAAAAACAGCCCGATAATGTGTAATTACACAAACAGACTGTTTTATAAATTCTATTGATATGAATTTTTAATTCTTGTAAAGGGTGTAATGATTGTAATAGTGGACTGAAATATTTATTCAGTTGAGAACGGCAGAACGTTCTTCCGTATGCAATCATGGTATAGCCCCCTTTAACCAGAGCTATGCCTTATTTACTCCTAAGAAAAAAGGACAGTTCTGGTTATATCCAAAACCGTCCCGTTATTTTTCAAGACGCACAAAAGTGTATTATCTAGGAACGGTTTTTTTTATTTACCGCACACGATAACAGCTTTTGAATTATTACTGCATACTATATGCAAGCATTTCAAAAAATACGTTCTCATACATAGATAAAACTTTTTTGTCATAGCCTTTGTGTTCTGTAATGCCGTTTTTAGACCAGGTACTTACTTTATTACTTCGCTTGATAATATTTTGGAAAACCAAGTTATCTTCTTTATGTTGCTTGTACAGTTCTTCCAGGTTTGATTTTATCGTTGTGCTGTCCGTATCAACTAAATAAGGAACAAAACCGATCATATCTAGTCCAGGGTTAAACTGTTCTTGTAAATCAATCAAATAGGAAATATAGTTTTGAATGTTGTTTGTACTTTCTTCTTCTGCTTGTAAAGGGATCATGACGTAATCACTTGCCACGATTGCATTATTTGTATAAACGCTTGGCGTTGGTACAGTATCAATAATAATGAGATCATAGTCACTTTTTAAAGGTGCTAAAAGAGTAGCAAGCAATCTACTTTCATTTTCAAAAGTCCATGAGCGAGTTAATTTTGGCAGTAACATCAAATCAAACGTGCCAGGGATCAAGTCTAAATTATCAGTCAAATGAACAATAGAAGAAGCCAAGTTTCCATTTTTCAGTCCTTCATAAAAATTAACACGTGGCAATTCTACCTTAAATGTTTTTGCTAAGTCTTTTGTCAATGTTGCTTGTAAGTCCTTATCGATCATTAAAACTTTTAAATTAAATTTGTCTGTCAAGTAAGCAAACATAGTCGATAATTTTGACTTTCCAACACCACCTTTAAAATAATTGTTTAAGATAACAATCGCTTCATTTTTACTGTTTAAAATACGTCTTAATTCTTCAAGTATTTTGAGTTCTTCCTTCTCCATAACTACGCCCCATTCTTTTTTTGTATAGTAATATTGTATCATTAGGAATCACAAATCACAAGTGATTTGTGATTAATCACTTGTGATTTGTGATAAGTGATTTGTGATTAATATATAAAAGCCCTCTTTAAAGGGCTTTTATGCTTATTTTGAAAAAGAGATAAAATCAATATATCCCTTTTCTCCGATTTTTACAACGGCATTGTAGGACTTTCTATCTTTCGTTTTGATTCCTTTTACCAGGGTTTCTTTTCCCTCTAGTAATTCTTTTACATTTGTTTTGGTGAGTTTTTTCTTTCTAAAATGTTCAGCTAAAGTGAAGGTACATTCAGGATAATTTGAACAACCATAAAACGATTTTTTTAATACAATATTGTTGCCACACTTAGGACATTTTCCTACAAGGGGTCCCGAGCGCTTAGTGGGAATTTGTACCCCTTATCGATACAAATTCCCCGTAGGCGCTAGGGACCTCTTTAGCTCCTTGGAAGCTGTCAGTAGTATACCTAATAATTTATCTACATTCCCTTTAGTAACGTGTAACTTTCCAAATTTACAAAAGCGACTCATAGAATTATTTCCTCCCGTTAAATAATAGATAACTATTAAAAATAGACAATACTTGCTCATAAGTAACGGTACTTAAATTGTTTACTTTGGCGTGTTTCATTGCTTGATGAAACTGATTTTTAGTAAACAGTTGACGATATTCTCGATTGACCCATTTTGAAACAAAGTACGTATATAGCTTCCAATATTTATCTGGAACATCTGTGGTATGGCGGGTAAGTTTTATTAAGACACTGTTTACTTTTGGTTTAGGATGAAAGCATTCCGCTGGCAGCTTAAGCAATTGCTGAATCGAGACTTGAGTGTGCAAGAGCAACCCTAGTGTTCGGTGAATATCCAAGGTACGCTTGTAGAATCCTTCTTCAACAATCAGATAGATGTCAGACGCATGGCTTTCAAAAACCACTTTTTTAATAATTTGTGTGCTTAAATGGTAAGGAATACTCCCAACAATTTTATACCTCTGTTTGTTAGGGAATTGAAACTGTAGAATATCTTGGTGAATTAAAGTGACACGAGTATTCAGTTTTAATTTTTCTGACGATAAGTTGAATAGATGACTGTCTAATTCAATAGACGTTACCTGTTTACTTATTTTAGCCAGTTTCGTCGTTAAATGCCCTTTACCTGTTCCAATTTCGTAAACGGTATCGGTTTCTTTTAAATTCAATTGTTTTATTATTTGGTTGAGTACTTTTTCACTCGTTAAAAAGTTTTGAGAATATTTTATATTTTTGTTCATGTAATCACTCCTTCTTAATTACAAATTTTTAGCATCTAATTTAACTTCAATTCCTATTATACAAAATTTTAAGATACTGCACTATCAACACACTCTTAAGTTTGCTTCTAAGTCTTATTTCCATACTCGCTCTTAATACAATATAGTGTACCTCGTAATCTTCTTGGGCAAGAGCTTTCCATGGCTCCAAAAACCATGGCCCGACAATCCCATCTACAATTACATCATATCCGCCACGAGCATATCGCTTTGCAGCCTCTAAAAAGGCTTCAATGACAACCAGATTTTGCTTGTTGGATTCTGGCAAATGTGGTGGTATTGCGCCTTTGCTTAAGTAATGAAAAAAGTCATCGGTGTGCATATGCACTGATTTATCCATATCTGATTCCTTTGCGACAATTGACGCAGTTGTTGTTTTTCCTGTCCCCGGTGAGCCTGTAATCACAATAATTCTTCCTTGATTCATCTATATTTTCCCTCACAATTTGAATTTATCACTTTGTTCCTGCCTGCTCAATCATCTTCTTCGCAAACTCGTTTTCCCTGACCCTGGTTGCCCACCAAGTAAAAAAGCGGTTGGCGATTCAACCGCTTTTTTTCCTTGAACCAATTCTTCTAAATTATCATTTAAGCGATTTTCAAATTGTTTGTCAGTAAAATTGACTATATTTGCCATATTAAGCCACTTTCTCTTTATTCAAAACTTGTTTTGAATAGCGATTCATTGACCGCCAATACTCATGAACGGCTTGTAATTCTTCTAAAGAATAATCAAAAAGATTTACACGTTTTGCAAGCTTTAATTGGTTTAATAAATTGACTTCCAATAATTGAGAGTCATTTTTATTTAATTCATGATTCAAAACATAGTTTAATACTCGATTATAAACGCTTGCCGATAATTCGTTAATGATCTCTATTTCAAATGTTTTTTCATAAGTAACTGCCATTTCATTTTCACTCCTTTTAAAGTTTGTCAGGTAAATATTTCCGAATATATTCTTCTAAGGCTTTATCCATAACTTCTTTTACGTTTCCGCCATTCTTTGCTGTTTCGATTTTTATAATATGGTGCAAGTCAGCACGAACACGAACCGTCTTATCCCCCATAATATCTTTTTTTGCACTGATTGGTGTATCATTTCGTTTTGCTTTTTGTGCGCCTAAATTTCCCACAACCACTCACTTCTTTCTATTTCTTCTTACTCTTATTTTATCATCAACAATCACAAATCACAAGTGATTTGTGATTCTATTCTTTTTCGTTTTCTAATTGAATGATTCGCTCAATTTTAACACATTCTAAATATACAGCATGAAGTATAAACTCATGCTAGGTGATTTAAAATGAGAAAAGCAAAAGAAACACAAACTTTTGATTTCAGACCTTTAGGACTGGCAATCAGAGAAGCCCGTGAGAGAGCAGGGCTTTCTCGTAATGATTTAGGCGATAAAGTGTTCTATGGAGAACGCCATATCGCAGATATTGAAAATGTTGGTTCACACCCTAGTTTTCAATTATTCCATGATTTAGTTACCATGTTCAATATATCGGTCGATGAATATTTCTATCCAGCAGAGAACGTCGTAAAAAGTACAGCTCGCCGTCAGATAGAAACCTCTCTTGATTTATTGAGTGATAACGAATTAAAAATCATTCAAGGTACGATTGACGGTATCTTGAACAGCAGGGAGAGCAAGAAGTAATCAGCTTCTTGTTTTCCCTTTTTGCTATTCTGCATTATCTATTTGCTGATCTGCTCCGCAGGTAACAAATAAGAGCCAACAATCTATAAGTCATAATAACCTACAAATTATCGGCTCTGCGTCTTTGCGTCTGGCTCTTTGATAATAGTTACTTTTCCATGCTTTATATTGATTAAAGTTTCCGTTTTGCACTTCGGACAGAACAAAGGAAAATTTATCAGTTCTGTATCTTCTCGCACTTTAGTTCGTGTCTTATTATTGCAAATAGGACATAATACCCATAATTGCTTATCCATAGCCCCCCCTTATTCTTTTAAGAAATTTAATTTTTGCTTTTTCGTAGTGATATAAACATATTTTTTCGGCGTAAAATGTCTATTTCCAAAATACCTTTTGAAATTTGCTTGCATCTCTGGGTATGTACTATTCATAAATTCTTCAATATCCGCTCGGACGTTAGCAAACAATAAACCCTCAGTCTATATGCAGATTTTAATCATTTATTTTATTGATTTAAAATTTTCAATATATAAGGAAACTTCGCCACATTTTGGACAAACTGCAACTTTAGGTTTTTCTACCGTAGTTCCAAAAACGCCTTTAGTAGTTATTCTAATACCATATCCCTGCATATCAACTTTAACATCTAAATTTTCGACCATTTCTTCATGACATCTAAGACATTTTCTCATAACAATACCTCACTAATTGTATTTTCTAGTAAAAAATGCTTTTGATAGAAGATAAGAACTGAAAGCAAGAGCTATAACTATTATAAAAGCTATGCCGATACTCAATTCAAAATTATCGACTACAAACCATAAAATAGAATTGTTAGTCACATTTGTCCAAACTGCCAATACAACAAGAATAATCACTAGAGTAAACATAACCGCAAAACCTGCATTAACTCCAAGTGAATAATTTGAAGGCAATACAAATGACAAAAATACTAAGGTTACGGCAAAAGAAGCACAAGCAATAAACATATAATAACCAAATGCAAATTGAGGGAATATAAAATATGTTATGGTATTAACAAGCAAAGCTACCCCAAAGCCAATACAAGTCATAATCAAAGCAACTATATATCTGCTTTTTACAATCGTAGTTTTTGAAACGGGTAGTGCAACAACATATTTCCCCCATTTCCATTGTTCGTCGCAAGTCGTTAAGGAAATTATCATTGTCATTATTTCAACTGGAATTAACAATAAACTAATGTAAATAGCTCCTGTCCCTTTTAAAAATAACATCAAAGCTACTATAATGAATATATCCATAATAATTCTAGTAATTCCATATTTTTTCTGAATTACTAATAAATCTTTCATCAATAAGCCTTTCATTGTAATTCCCCCTTTACGTAAAACAACATAATATTTTCAATAGTAGCAGGTTCTACAAGTGCTTTTGGAAAATCTTTTGCAATCTTGTTTCTATCACGAACAAGAACCTTATATTGATAATCTTCTTTTTGATAGGAAATAATTTCTGTCTTATCTAGCGTATCAAAGACACTTGCTCCACAACTTACAACACCATAGTTATCAATTAAGTCGTCTTTTAATGAGCAGAAAACTAACCGTCCTTTATGAATAAAAGTAATATAATCTGCTATTTTTTCTAAATCACTTGTAATATGTGATGAAAACAAAATAGAGTAATTTTCATCTTGCACAAAATCAATCAGTATATCAAGAATATCATCTCGAATAATAGGGTCCAATCCACTTGTTGCTTCATCTAATATAAGTAATTCTGCTTTATGTGAAAGAGCAACAGCGAATGCAAGTTTTACTTTCATTCCTTTAGAAAAATCTTTAATTTTCTTCTTTGCTGGTAATTCGAACTGTTTCAAATAATTACGAAATGCTATACTGTCCCAATTGGTATATATTCCCGACATATATTTTTCAATTTCTTTTGGTGTAAAAATATCTGGAAAGTGGTTTTCGTCAAATACAATTCCGATTTTATCTTTTATTTCACATTCATCAATTATGTGGTCTTTTCCAAAAATCAAAATGTTTCCACTGTTTTTCTTAATTTCGTTCAAAATACAATTTACTGTGGTCGATTTTCCAGCTCCATTTTCGCCAATAAGCCCCATAATTACACCTCTAGGAATGGAAAAACTTAAGTCATTTAATACAAAATCGCCATAATCTTTTGTAAGGTTTTTAACTTCTAAAATATTTTCAGCCATTTACTCGTCCTCCTCATATAATAATTTTAATAATCCAATCAATTTATCAAGGTTTATGCCACTTGCACGGGCTATTTCAATAGCTTCTACAAATCTATCTTCGATTTTTTTCTGTTGTTCTTCTATATAAAAATCTTGATTTTGAGCAGATACAAAACACCCTTTGCCTGCTGTTGTTTCGATAAAACCGTCTTTTTGAAGCACATCATAAGATTTTTGAACAGTCAATACACTTATATGCAATGATTTTGCAAGTCCTCTTATTGATGGTAGAGCTTCGCCAGCCTTTAATTCCCCATTTATAATCAATGCTTTTATTTGCGAAGAAATTTGTTCATAAATAGGTATGCTTGCATGATTATTGATAAAGATTTCCATTTAAACACCGCCTTGTTCTATACTGTATAGCTTATACAAGTACAGCATAATACTTAAAAATACAGTTGTCAATATTAAAAGGCTTGCAGAGCATAAAAATATGATACAAGCCTTTTACAATTATCCTACAATCTTCCAGTTACTATCCTTATGTAGCACAAGCTCATACTGCGATACTTGCGTTGCCTTTGTCTGATTATCAAGGAATTTTACAGCAACCTTAACTTTTACATTCTCCCCGTCTTTTGTAAAGATAGGGTTTACCAGTTCAGAATAAAGGTAGTCCCTGCCGATAGGTTCAAGCACATTCCCCGACACATAATAAGCAAGTTCGTTTTCTGTGGCTGTTGGGTACAACTTAAAGAATGTTTCCAGAAATGCGGTAGCGTCATTTGCAGTATCAGCGTCTACACTTGCGTCTGTTTCTGGTGTCTTTGGATCATAGTCTGATTTTTCGATTGCTGGTGCAAGAGTAGGGTTCTGAACGATTACCATATCCCCGTCAGCGTCTACATGAACTTTTACAGTATAGGTTGCTTTCACATTGCTTGTCTGTTCGCCCTCTTTTATCTGCTGATCTACTTCGTAGGTAGCAGAAAAAGTATCCGTTCCCGATTGCTCGATATGCCATACAATCACATCTGTAACTGTGGAGCTGGTCGGTATGTCGGTTCTAATGGTATCTATATTCAAGTCCTGCAATTCCTTTGTCAGATAACCGCTGATTGCCTGCGTCCTTGCTTCAATCGCTTCTTTGCTGTTATTCCATGTGTAATATGACTTCGCAAAGTTCTTCACGAAATTTTCTATCCCGTTGGTGTCCTGCAAGCGAAGCTCAATGATTTCTTTTTCATGGGTGGTGTGCTGGTCGATAGCGGTAAAATTCTTATACACCCCGAAGCTCACGCTTGCGATAAGCACCACCCACAAGGCAATCACAGTTTTCTTATGTGTGCCTACCTTGACAGTACGCACCTTTTTTTCTTTTGGTTCTTTGATAGTTTCTGTCTGTTTCTTATTTTTCTTAAACATATCTTCAAGTCCTTTCTATTGTTTTACTCGTCCTGCACCGATTAAGTGCTGTTGCCAGTAACTACTGCTTAGGTCTGCAAATCCTATCGGGTCGCCTGCATGGTACATCTGGTTATTTCCTACATAAATGCCGACGTGGGTTACATACGAACCAGCGTTATAGGTAGAATGGAAAAATACCAAGTCCCCAGCCTTTGCCTGCGAGAGTGGGAGATGTTGGGTAGCATCATACTGTGCTTGTGCCGTTCTCGGTAAGGAGATACCAGCTTTTCCATAACACCATTGTGTCAGTCCCGAACAGTCAAAGGAAGTGTTGGGATTACTACCACCATAGACGTACTTCCAGCCTTGATACTTCAACGCTTCATTCATTACCTTTTGTGCCAGCTCTCCCGACACCTGCGGAACAGTTAAATACTGATTGACTAATTCCACATAGAACATATTTCCATAGCTATACCGCCAGCCTCCATTCTTCGCAACAGCTATTGGATTGGTGTATGTTACTTTCTTTCCACCCGATTTTTCACGGGCAAAGCTCTCTGCAAGGTTGAAAGTGTGTTTATTTCCTTTTCCTGCCACATATCCCACATAACCACCGCCATAGTTATAAGACTGTATCGCTACATTCAAATCGTCCATACCTTGATTTTTGCAGGACGAAAGCAGGGACGCAAAATATTTACACCCCTGCTTGATTGAACTTTCTGTATCTAATGAATTGGGCGGTAGTCCCAGACTTTCAGAGCTTTGCATAACGTCCTCGGCTGTACCGCCACTTTCCACTTGTATGATTGCCAGCAACACATTGACATACTCGGAAATGCCGTATTCTCTGGCGTACTTTTCCACCATAGGCTGATGTTTCAAGACTTCTGCGGATAAGTTCATACCCGTAATGCCAGAAGAAAAGTTGCTGTTCTCGTCGTCGCTGTCCGCACTAATCAACACCCCAAAGAAAAGCACCAGTGAAAAGAGGATAGGAAACAGACTGCCGATAATAGCAATATGTTTCAGTTTCATTTTTTCTTCTGTCCTTTCTTCATTACAAGGTTACGGGTTTTCTCTGTGGTCTGCTGGTTTTTCTGGACGCTTTGCGTCTGCTGAACTTTTGTCCTGCGGTCTTTGGTGTCATTCTGGCGTGTTTCCTGCGATACCACTTTTTCTACATTCTGCCTATGTACTGGCTGTGTAGGCTGGCTCGTTTTCCTATCAGAAGTACCCGAAGATAAGGGACGCTCTTTGATAACCGTTGTCTTGACTGGCTCATTTGTTTTTGAAGTCGTCGCTGTGGCAGGGCGTTTGACTTCCTGCGTTTTTTCAGCACTCGGCTTTGGAATGGTTGAAGCTGTGGCTGGTCGCTCATGGGGACGGGTAGCTCCCGTTGTCGCTGATCCGTCAGCCTTTCGCTGTGCCTGCCTTGCTTCTTGTGCCTTTTGAAGCTCCATACGCTTATCGGCGATATTCTGCCTATGCTGTTCCCGTTTTTCCATACGTCCCGACTGTCTGGACTGCTGTTCCTGCACCATGCCACGCTTGAAGTCGGACACGCTGGACTTTGCCTTTTCCTTTGCGGAGTGGACGGCATAAGCGGTCTGTGTCGGCATATCCTTGATATTCTCTTTGACAGCACTTGCCTTATCTTTCACTTTATTTTTTGTATCTAAGACAGCACCCACCTTTGAACCTACACGCTGTCCCATGCTGGAAGATGTATTACCCCGACTATCTTTTGTAGCTGTGTTCCTTGTCGCTTTTCTGTTTGAAATCGTGCTACCAGCCACCGCACCAGCAACACCACCAGCAGTAACCGCACCAGCAAGCCGTCTTTCCATACGTCTAGCCCTATGTGCCAAGTATAGATATGGTCTGCGGAAAATTCTTCGTCCCATGCTTTGACTATCATTAGCGTTCAAAGAGAACATACTCATTAAGTCACCCAGCTTCATGTAGATACCAGCGAAACACACTATCTGTAAGAACGCCACCATGAAAAACGGATAGTCCGTGGATATGTTATAAAACATACTGGAAATGCTGAACGCCACCGTTACAATGAGCGTTATTCCTGCTCGTGTCATTATGGTATTAAACACCCTCACGATTGCCTGCTTTGCCATGCTTTCATAGCTCGGTATCATGGAAAGTAAAAAGCTGATAGGCAGAAACATAGCAAAGATAATAAAAAGTATCTGGCTGAATAACATCATGCCCGTAAGCAAGAATACAAATATCGTTATCCCTAAGTTGAAGAACAGTAGGAAGAACACCATACCTAAACGGTTCACGACCTGCGGTATCGTCAGATTGTTGTTGTCGTTGTCCTCGATTTCTGTTTTCACGACTTCCTCTCTGGTCTTTCCGTCCTCGTCCTCTGGGCTTGCCGATACCAGAGCTTCTACACGGTCTGCCCCGATTTCTTCTGCGTTGCTGTTCCCGAATTGTAAGAGTAACCACGGCTGTTCCACTTGAATAGAAAATAGGCTGTCCCTTATCAAGTCCACGCTGTCCTTGCCCTTGCTGTCAGAGTTTGGGAGCATGATTTTTGTTCCCAAGTCCAACGAAGCGGTACTAATATCACTTGAAAATTCATTTATCTTTTTGATGTAGTCGGGAGCGTAGGCAATAAACGAAGCGGACAGCACGAACACCACCACAAAGTTAATAACGGCATGAAGTGCCTTGCTGGTTTCCCGTTTTATCAGTCCCGTATAGGCAACATACATTCCCACCACTAAGATAATGAGAAGCAGGAAACCAACATAGAAGCCCGTAGAAGAAAAACCGTTCTGTGTTACGCCTGCAAGGGTCTGTATGCTCTTTCCGATACTGTCTGCCATATCGTTGATGAAGTCCAGCTTATAGGCTTCCTGCACCACATAACCCGTTGCATTGCTTAAATAAAGGCTTATCGTCCAGACAAAGTTGGTAATGCAGTAAAGCCCGTACTGTACCGATTTTCCGATACCGTCCAGCCAGTTCCACGGAAGCCACGACCAGCTATTATCGACGAAAAAATCAAGCTGGTAGTTGGAAAGCGGATATTTAGAATAAAGATTTTCTGCGTTTATGGTATCGTCCACAAGCCCCGTCGCATGAGCCACCGTCCCCAGAAGTGAAAGCAGGATAAGGGAAAGTGCCACGACAAACAGAGCCATTTTGAGAAAGTGGAAAATCTTCTTTTTTGTGAACGCACCTTTTATCCTTTCTTTCATCACTCCACCTCATTTCTCTGCACGGGCGGTCTGGTATCAAAAGCGTGTAGCAGTTCTTCAAAGACTGGGTGTATCTGCACCACGCCGACACGCCCGTATAAGTCCTGCAATAAACATTGTCCGTTTTCCAAATCACGAAGCCGTTTCTGGTTGTTCTCGTCGTCCTTGTCGATACCAAAAAACTCTAAGGTCTGTTTTATCTCGTTAATGTCAGTAGAACGAAAGGCAAACTTCAAGCCGATATTGTTTTTCAGACTTTCCTTTGAAACATCATAGGCAGACTGGGTAACAAAATAAACGCCTGCCTGCATAGCTCGTCCAGCACGAACCAGCTTGTTAGAGAGCGTTTCTCCTTGTGCCACATTTAAGAACGCCCACGCTTCGTCAAGGTCTACAATCTTAAAAATACTTCTGTCCGAATGGATAAAATCAAGGGCAAAGGTACTAATCACAATCAGCATAGAAACCGATAATAATTCAATGGTCGTGTATTCCTCAAAAGTGGTATCTTTATCTGGCAGTACAAGGTCAGCTACTTGAATGATGTTGAGCTGGTTATCCAGACTGATAGCATTTTCTACCGTCCCGTCTGAAAACAGCAGATGTGCAAAGTCGTAGTCCGTGAAGCTGTCGATATGGTCTGCGATATTTCTTGATATGGGCGTATCTTCACGGCGTAGCTCGTCTATCACATGGAGCAAGCCCCGACTGTTGCTCTGGGTAACGGAGCGTACCGCTTTACGAAGTACGGGGAATTTTTCGCCGTCCCTAGAGGAAATACCCGTAAGGAATGTTAAGATGTCGATTGCCAGACTTTCAGCGTCTTTTACATTCTTCATAATCACGAATGGGTCAAGAAGTCCTGCATTTCCTTTATCGCTGGTTAAGTTTACGATATTGATTTCATGTGCGATTTCTGGAAGTGTTTCCTTCCAGTTGCCACGCTCTGATTTTGGGTCTAAGATAACCGCCTGTCCCCCAAAGAGAACCGAATAATACACCAGAAGATTGTTACAGAACGACTTTCCACCGCCAAGCGAACCGACAAAAGCAGACGCAAGGGCGTTGGTAACTGTACCTTTTATACCTTGACTGGCAAGGGACGGTTGCAGGTACACATTTCTTCCCGTATCAACGGAATAGCCCATATAGATACCCGTAGTTTCTCCTAACTGCTGTGTCGCACCAAAGCCAAGCCCAGCTAAAAAATCTGATTTTACATACTGCACATAATCATTGATATATCGCTTGCTGGCAGGTAAAAATTCAGAATGAAGCCCCAGCATATCCCCAGCAGGACGCACCAGCTTTACATTGAGGTCGTCGTAAAAGTCCTTGACTTCATCACAACGGCGTTTTAATTCGTCCAAATCATCAGCCGATACACGCACTACATAAGAGAGCTTATACATACTTTCTTTTGTCTGGTCTAAGTCCGTTTCCAGCTCATCCACGCTGTCTAATGCGTCCACCACATTTGAACTGGTTTCACTTCCTGCTTGATAGGCGTGATTATCCAAATCTTTCAATTCCTTTTTCTTATTTCTTACTGTGGTAAGAGCCTTTCGATTCTCCACGATTTCTACATTCATAGAAGTATCAACGGGGAATGTGAATTGCTGTTGTTGGAAATAGAAGATTTCACTTGACGGAAAATCAAGCTCCCCGACAATCGCATTGACGGTAAAGTAGGACACATAGCTTTCCTTGTCCTCATGTTCCAATCGTAAATACCGCTGGCTTTCCTCAATCACACACCTTGTCGGACGGATAAGGTCGTAGTATTTTATCAGCGTTTCTTTGTTCAATTTCTTCTTTGGTAACTGATACTCATAATCTTCATAGGCGATACCGTTCCTGCCGTAAAGATGTTCCATGAGATACCCAAAATCATTGATTTCCAAGCGACGCACCTTGAAGCGACGGGAGATTTTATTTTCCAGTAACTTTTCCATTTTCATGTAACGGTTGATTTCATCATTCGGCATGGAAACAAAATCATTCATCAGCGTGTGGTTCACTTCATGGAGAAATTCCGTGAACGTCAGCCACGCCGATTTTTTTATGTTCTTCAGATTGAGCTGTTCTTCCGTAACCATGAGCTTAAAGCCAAGAAAAAAGCGGTAGTCCACTTGATTGTCACCAATCATAGATACTAACGCTTCGGTCTGTTCGTCTATTTTCTGGCAGGCAACTTCCTTTAATTTTCCAGTTACCAGCTTCTTTGACTGCTCCTGCATACTATGGATTGAGCTTTCCGTAGCAATCTGCAACGCATGAATTTTACCCTCACGGGACTGTGCGATAAGCTGTCGGAAACTGTCATGCACGATAAATTTCTGCTCTGCGGATAGAAAAGAATAGTTGTACGGTATCAGCTCATAGTAAGCGAACACCTCATTGTCCTTGTTCCAGACAAGGTTATTGTCAATATATTTTATCGGGAACATAGTTCACACTCCTTACTGCCGTGATTGTTTCATTCAAGGTCTGCTTATGCAGTTTTACGGCTTTTCCCGCATAAGTGATTTTAGGTCGCAGGGCATAGGTTATCTGTGATTTCAAAAAGCTGTACGGCTTCTTTCCGTCAAAGGTTTTCTGCGACATAAACCAAGTGAGAGCAACGGGAATACCGAAGTATTTGAGAAATGCTCCCTCAATCATGGAAAGTGGGGGAATATCCCCAAACAGAATGATGATAAATTCCGTAATCACAAACCATGTAATCTGTGTAAAGGTAACGGGAAAAGGCAGGTTAAAGTCATTGATTGCATACAAGACTTTTTCCACGTTCCAGATACCCGTATAAGATTTAATCTTTTTCAAGTTCTTTCAGCTCCTTTCGTAAGTTCTTCAAAGAGAAAAGGACAGCCATTTTCAGACTGTCCCTTAAAAGAGAAATACGCTGTCAGTAGCAACCATGCCGTTGCTGATCTTCCAGCGTTAATATGGTATCTCGCATATCCCTCGGCTTGTTTCAATAAAGCAACCGCCCATATCCAAATCTCGCCCGTAGGCTTCATAATCAATGTAGTTCTGTAAGCTGGGTGGAATGTCCCCAAGTGCCTGCAATTCGTCTATGTAGTAATAGGCAACATCTGTCATGGTTTCACAGTCGGGATAATAATAAATATCGTCCTTGTGTTCCACGACTTCTTCCAGCGTCCCGTAGTGACTGATAAATTCGTCCAGACACTCTACGATATAGTCGGGAAGTTCCTCTATCATTTCATACATCTCATTGAGTTCTTCAATGGAAACATACTCGCCAATCGCAATGGGGAAGTTGTCGGTATCATGGATAGCGTATTCCTCATACTGTTCATTCAAGCCGATTTTTTCTTTTACATCTTCCTCGTCAATGGGGAACGTGAACCAAGCACCGACTAAATAACCCTCATTGTATTTACCGAGATTAGCAATGTAAACCGCCATATCATCTATCATAAGCACCACCTCATTTCCTACTCTGGTAGTTCAAAGATACCGTGTTCCGTTACTAAGAATTTCCCGTGTTCCTGCAAGTGAGAAGCGTAGGCTTCAAAGTCAAAGTAGTATTCTTGACAGTCCTCGGATAAATGTTTGAACGTCGAGTCATTCATCAGCTTTTGCCTTGCAACATCTATCATGCTTTTGCAGTCGGGATAAACCGTAATCACGTTCCTGCAAATATAAAGTGCTTCTAAATTCTCAAACACCGTAAGTAGTGATACATATTCTTCCTGCATATCGCTTGAAAGCTGGCGGTACATAAACTCTAATTCGTTAAGCTGGTACACGCTTGTATGTTCGTGGACTTCATCAGCATAAGGCAACACCTTTTCGATAATGCGGTACGCCGTGCTTTCTGCACCGACACCTAACTTTTCTTCAAACTCGGCAACATCTATCGGCAGGTCGAACCAGTATGATGTTGTTTCTTCGCCAGTTGTTTCTCTCGTTTCCACCAGCACCCTTGTTTCCTGCATTGTTCTTCACGTCCTTTCTGTTGTTTCATCACATCTTTTAAGGTCTGGTACGGCATACCAAACACAAACTTTGAAAAATCTTCTAATTGTCTTTCTTCATAATCGGCAGGGCTCAGCCGTTTCATTTCACGCCACACCTTACGCTTGTAAGAGGGCAGGTCAGAAATGTATTCACAGCCGACTTTTGCCTGCATATCCTTAAAAATATCGTTCATGTAATCACTCCAATCTGAAATTTTGGTATGAAAAAAGCAGTCAATCATAAGACTAACTGCTTTGTGTGAATATTAAATTATAGCTTATCCTAATCTCTTTTTAATCTTTCTTTTTAGTTTGAAAAAGAAACTCGTTGAATATTGCTCGTTTTTCACTAATAGTTCATAGGTTTCCATAACATTGATTGTATATACAAAACCCAACATTCCAACAGCAAGACCGAAAAATGCAAAGGAATGATATTCTGTCCATGAAATATAGCCTTTCACAGTAAATAGAAAGAAAATTAGTCCTGCTATAAAGAGAACAGTACAAGGAACAGCAACTATTACATATTTTTTCTTTTTTGAAGTGTATTCGCTTTTCAATTCTTTTAGATATTCATAATCAAGTAGTAAAGGTTCTTGCCTTAAAATGTTGTATTCTTGTTTTTCATAAAAAATTGCTACGACAAAAAATATAATTCCTGCCACAAAGCAAAATGCCATACCTAAATAACGCCAAGTCATATTATCTAAAAACAAGGTATATGGTATTCCAGCAAAAATGCAAAGCATAACCCCTAAAGCAAGATAAAGTCCTAATTTTTTCTGATTAGCGATAAACCCTACCGACATTTCCTTGCTTACATAATATCCTCGTTCTTCACTATTCTTTACATTCTTTTCGTCTTTCAAAAGATAATCCGTAGATACTTCAAAAATGTTTGATAATTGTAAAAGCTTTTCTGTTTCTGGAAACCCTTGATTGTTTTCCCATTTACTAATTGCCTGCCTAGTAGTGCCTATTTGTTCAGCTAGTGCTTCTTGCGATATTCCTTTTTCTTTTCTTAACTTGAAGATTTTTTCTCCTAAACTCATTGTGTGATACCTCCTATGATTTGATGAATAAATTTTATCAAGCCATAATGTTATATTCTATATTTTTTGAAATGCACATTAGCAACTTCAAGTTGCAACCTTGTATAATATACAAAATTCATAGATTTTTCTGGTAAGTACAGCGTTTTATGTAATACAACATTCAAATTATAACATTCGCATATCAGTACCACAATAAAATTTTATGCACCGATAATCTTATTGAACAGCTCTAACAATACATCTTTCACACCGCCAGCATTGAATACCAAACCGACAGCAATCAAGGCAACTACCAAGAAGCCGATAAGTTTGGAAAACTCACGCTTGAACCCTAAGTAGATACCGATAACCACAATCGCCATAAGCACTAAGCTCTGTGCGTTACTTAAAAACCATTGATACAAATTTTGTCCGAAATTCATTTAATTGTCCTCGCTTTCTTCTAATTGTTTCATTTTATAGTCAGCTTCTTTGCCGACATTCAAAATACACATCAAGACTATGCCGATACCCATTCCCATAGATACCAGCAGGAAGTCTTTTAATAATACCCACATTTTTCATCACTCCTAAATTTCTACTAAATCTTTTGCAGGGGTCGTCTGCTGTTTGATTATCATTTCATGCTTTTCTGTGAGCTTTGCCTGCTGTTCGATTGTCTCCATGTAATCTGTACCGTTTCCCTTATCAATCTTTTTCAGCATTTTCAAGGTCGGTGCTACCTGCCTTTGTACCCAACGCAATGTACGATCTAAGGTATAAGGTTCTGGCTTTGTCGTCAGTTTCAGACTTTGCCGATTATCGCCGATAAACCAAGCCCAGCGGTCATTGAGTTTCCAGTCATTTTTCCGCTTGTCTGGTTCTTCATCAACAAACCGTACATACTGATTGATGATAGAAAAGGCGGTCTGCTCTGCGTCGTAATACGTCAGCAAATCCCGTACTGCATAATAGGCACGTTCATTTCTAAGCCGTATCTCAAAACGGTTGATAATATCGGCTTCTTCCAGAGGTGTCCCTAACTTGACATACTGCTCATAGTCCTTTTCATAGATACAGAAATATACATCAGATTTCAGCGAACCAAGATAAAGGGTACGTCCCATATATTCTCTGTCGTCCTCGCTGTGCTTGATAAGCTCGCCCGACTGGTAAAACTTATAACTTCTGGACTTTCCGATATATTCCCGTTTTCTGCATTTTTCCGCAAGCTCTGGAATATCCAAAATGCCCGTATGGTCGTTGATAGCAAGGTCGATACGCTTCATCACGCCACCGTCTATGAGTGCGTCCATGAGAAAGTCATACCAGCTTCTTTGCTGTGCCAGCAGGTAACTCTCAAACTGTCGGCAACCACGCCCCTTTAACTCTAAAAGGACACCTTTTTCTTCGTCAGCCGACGTATAGATAAAGATGTCCCCTAAAGAATAATGCTCCGTATAACTGTAATGTCCGTAATCTTCATGGAGCATATAGTTGATATTCAGTTTTAATATATCTTTGATGATGTGCTGTATATCCAGCGTGGGAAAACGAATTTTCACATAATCAAACAGCATGGTAAGCGGTGCTTCTGGATTGAACCTTGCCAGTTCTTTATGCAGAGTTTCCAGAAGTTCCTTTGACGGCTTCATTTTTCCGCTTTCTATCTTGTTGAGATATTCCCTTGTGATACCAGAAGCCACCGCCAGCCTGCCTTGTGAGATACCGTAAGCAATCCGTTTCTCCCGTAATTCTTTTATCCATTGTTCTTCATTCAGAACCATACCCCCAATCTGTCAAGTGTGAAGTTTTTTAAGGCGACTTCACAGCCGATTTTTACTGGGAAATCATGCCAGAAGCCTTATGTTTCCTATGTTTTTCGTCTATTGTCTATTTGCAAACGTACCCCTCTGTTAGATACCGAGGGGTTTTACCTGCTGGCGTGGCTTACGCCACACCAGCAACGGCTAGTCCGTGCCGTCGCCTTTCGCTTCGCACGTCGCCGTCCCGTCCTGCCTTGCTTGTGCAAGAGAGCCGATAGTCTGCAAAAAGTCATGTCCTTTCGGGACTAAAGGCGTGTAAAATTCGCTGATAACGCTTGTTCCCACATCACAATAGCCACGCCCCTTGATACGCTTCTGGAAAAACTGCTTTTTCACATCTGAACCAAACAGCATACCGTAACCTAATTCGCTGATACGCCCAAGTCCCACGCGGAAATTGAAGTTATCTCTGATACCGTCCGAGAAATACTTTGCGTCTGGACGCTGGCAGGCAACGATAAGGAAATATCCTGCTTGCCGTCCTAACATAACGATTTTCTTTAACTGGCTAAGTAAGCCCACGCTTTCTTTTGTCCCCAGCATTTCAAAAAACGCCACATATTCATCAAAGATAAGAAAGCAGGGTGGCAGTCCCAGATAAGCGTAGTTTTCGCCCGTCTTATAGTTCGGGTGTCGCTTCATTTCCTCACTTCGCTGTACCATACCCTCATAAAAGGCATTGACGCAATCAATCATTTTTTCTTTGGTGTGATACACATTTTCCATAACTGTCCCTAAGTCTGCTAAGTCCGCATTTTTCGGGTCTAAGATGTAAAGGACAGCGTTGGTATGCAGTAAGGCTTCAATGAGCGTCAGCAGAAAATAGGTTTTACCGCCACCAGTCCCACCAGCAATCAGAGCGTGAGGGAGTGCGTCATATTCCCAGACAAGATTTTTCATCAATTTAAGACAGCCATTTTCTGCCCGTACTTCATCAATAGTAATGCGGTTCGCTATCATATCATAAAGCAGGGTATATTCGATATAACCGTCATGTAAGGTCTTGTCGGTCAGCTCACAATATAATCCACTTTCCAATTTATCCTCTAACCGTAAAAGCTGGTCTTGATATTTTCCCAGCGTAATTTCACAGCGGATATGAAGCAGTCCCTTTTCCATTTGATAATAAATCTTTGGAAACCAGACGATTTTTTCCCTTGATCTGCTTTGCAGGTCAGTAAAAAAACCGCTGTCTTGTACGGTATCGGCTTCATACCACTTATTTTCCAGTATCATTCTCGCCAGCTTTTGACGGTGCAGGAGCTTCTTGAAACTGTCGTAACAGAAGCGGTAATACAGAAAAGCGACCAATGCACAAACACCAGTCGCTATCAGTATGGTTATGAAGTTGTAAGGGGAAAGCGTCAAGCCGTTCTCTAACAAGCTGAAATGCTCCCAGTCGGTACGCATGAGCTGTTTGATATTCAGTAGCAGGAGAACCGCCACGAATAAAAACAGAAGCGTCCCTATGGAAAAATGGTAGACAAGGTGCTTGTCGCTGGCTCTGATACGGTGTCCTCTATTCCAAATCTTACGCATAAATCATTCACTCCTTTCTGGGTACGAAAAAAGCAGTCAATCATATAGACTAACTGCTTTGTAAATGTTGCAAGATATAATCATAAATCTGCATTTTTAGTTATATTAAGGTCGCACATATAATGCCAATTACACCAATAGCCAAAAATAACAGTCCAATACCTGCTGATTTTTTACGTTTTTCTAATTCTTTTGAGTTGCTTTCACTCATATTTACAATAGGGTATTTTCTTCTTCCGATTAGATACATAAGCAAACCACTTGAATTATTCCCACTCATTGTAAATACTCCCCAAAATTTAGGGTGCTTTAATCCTCTGGCTGTTGCGTCTATAACAGTCATATGATAAATCTGAAACACAACACAAAACGCTCCTACAAGTGCAACTGCTCCACAAATTACCGCTAAAACTATGTTCAAATTCATAACAAAATATCCTCCTTAAAATTTTTTGATTATCTGGTAAAGTAATGCTGATGAAGTGATAACCATAAGACAAAATATTCCAACTAAGAAATAACGGTTATCTGGTATAAACATATTTAATGCTATCAGCAATGCTACGACAATGATATTTACAATAATTGCCCATATCATTTTTTGGTTGCTTTTTACAACATTTGTACTTTCTTCTAAATGTTCAATCATTTTTTCATCACCCTTTAGCAATTCGTCAAGACTTATAGAATATAGGTTGCTCAACTCTATTACATTGATAATGTCTGGGTAAGATTTTTCATTTTCCCAGTTTGAAATTGTCTGCCTTGATACATTGATTTTTTCTGCAACATTTTCTTGTGTCATTCCAGACTGTACTCGTGCATTTTTAAGTTTCTTACCTATTTCCATATTCCGATTGCTCCTTTCGGTGTCATTGTCATATATTAACCCTCAAATGTCTATCCAATATCTTCGACAAATCCTTTTTTTCCTTGTCAAAATTATTTTACATAGCTTAAATACGGCTCTTTTGGCTCATTATACTGTAATTTCAGAGTATAATCTATGACCTAGATTTATTTTTTCGTCTGTCCCTGCGGTACATGGTTCTGTGGATTGCCTGCGTTCTGATTGCCTTTATTCTTCAACACAATATCCTCTGCCTTTACATACCAGTCCACATCTGCACCACCAAACGTCTTTCTTGATACCGTATCGGCTACGGGATTGACAAGCTCTACAACTGCATTGTACGGAAATTCCCTTAACGGCACTTCTGGCGGTACGGACACGGGGATAATTCCACCATGCAGACTACATTTCAAGTCATAGATACGCTTTTTAAGCTGGGTACTCGGTGTCCCGTCCTCATTCTGTAAGAAAACATCACGCACCGCTGTAAATTTTAATTCTCCAAATGTTTTCTCTTTGTCAATAACAAAACCGTTTGATAATCTCATAAATTCTTCACTCCTTTACTTTTCTTCAACTGCTACAATATCATCAGCAACTAATACATAATCGGTATGTCCCATATCCCCGATTGCGTAACCTCTGCCGTACAACTTCGGATTGACAAGTTTTACTTTCTGTTCATACT
The DNA here is from genome assembly GCF_009831105.1 of Copranaerobaculum intestinale. GTDB lineage: Bacteria > Bacillota_I > Bacilli_A > Erysipelotrichales > Erysipelotrichaceae > Copranaerobaculum > Copranaerobaculum intestinale. Next base: position 610,683 of record NZ_WUUQ01000001.1, read on the forward strand.
TGAACTTCTTTTCGCCAGCCTGCACGGGAATTTCCACTACAACATTTTCGCCTTTCTGTACGTCAGAATAAAGGTTATAGCTTCGTCTGGCTAAGACCCTGCGGTTATTTTTATCTCTTTCAAAGATAGGCTCGCTTTCTCCTGCAAATTCAAGAGTTCCAAAAGACTGTGCCATATCTGGCACGACATATTTCATTTCCATAATGTTTTACCTCGTTTCTTTCTATTTTGATAAATTGATTGTAATTTCTTATTCTGGCGGTTTGGGAAGTACCAGCAATCCCCCAGATAGTAAAGGGTAAAATCAATGCTTCGCACCCTTGACTATCCGTGTTCTTGCAGGTTGGTGGCAGACAAGCCAGAATAAGCAAAAGTCTGCCGTTTGACAGCTTCGGCGGAGAGCGTGATTTTTCTTTCATCATACCGTTACCGCCTTATGATTTCTTCATTTTACGGCGTTTGTAAAGATATGTTCCAGCCAGTCCACCAGCAGACGCAAGCAACATCACAAGAAATGCCATTACATTTGTACTGTCGCCCGTTTTGGGACTGTCGCTCGGTCTGCTCGGCTTTTCTGGTATCTGTGGTGTTTCGGGTTTCTCTGGTTCTTCTGGCTTTTCCTTAAAGGTAATCGTCTGTCCCTTATCCTCAATATCCTTATGCTCGGTAACTTTCTTCGGCTCGTCTGGATTGCTTAAATCGTACAATTCTTCAAAAGTTACAAGCTGTTTACCGTCAAGAGAAGTAGCGTCAAACGTAAAAGCAACTTCCACTTTCATAGTTTCGCTGTCAGCAGTAAACGTATAATCATTTTCCACACATTTTCCATTGATAAGAAGTTCTGCATTTTCTTCTTTCAACATCTGCCAGCCCACAAGTTTGTACTGTGTACCAACTTCTAAGCCCTCTAAGGTTACGGTATCAATGATTGTAACGTTTTTTCCAGCTTCAAGCTCTTTGTTGCCGTCCTTATTCGTAGCAGTCGTATGAATTTTGATGATACGCTCTGTGATTAAAACGGTCTGCCCGTCGTCCTCAATGTCTTTGTGTTCCGCAACTTTCACGGGTTCGTCTGGATTGCTCAAATCATACAATTCTTCAAAGGTAACAAGGTTCTTGCCACCTAAAGCAGACGCATTGAATGTATAGGCAATTTCCACTTTCATTTCTTCCTCATCAGCGACAAAGGTATAATCATTTTCTGCACGTTTCCCGTCAATGATAAGCTCGGCGTTTTCCTCTTTTAACATCTGCCAGCCTTTGAGCTGATATTTTGTGCCTTTTGTAAGTCCGTCTAATTTGACAGTATCAACAATCGTAATCTCTTTTCCTGCAAGGATAGTCTTTTCGCCGTCCTTGCTGGTCGCTGTGGTATGGATAGAGATTTCTTTTTCGTATTCATCAGTCAGCGTTCCTAAATCAATCAAAAGATTATTTCTTGATACCACGATTTCAAAAGGTGGGATAAGTTCAAAGCCTTTGTTGCTTTCAGAGCGTAATTCCTCAATGACGTAAGTATCGTAAGGTAACGCACCTTTGCTGTCGTCTGGTTCAGAAGTTCCAAACCACACACCGTCCTCGCTGGTCTTGCCTGCGTTGGTATTGTGCTTATGAGAAGCCCAGTCAGCAGAAGTGGAGAACTGCCCGTTATTGTCAGTTACCACGATATGACTTTCTCCTGTCGTCTTGCTTGTGATCCTAAAGGGAACATCAGCAAGACGCTTGTGTGTGCCTGCACCGATTTTTACACCCTCAATATCTCCACGCTTAATCTGATTATAGATAGAATGGGCTTTGTCGGTTAAGTCCACGATTTTTCCATTTTCTGTGATTGTAAAATCAATCGGCTTTGCACCGTCAGTTAAGTAACCGTCGGGAGCTTCACTCTCAACAATACGGAATTTTCCATAAGGTAAGAGGTCAGCAGAAGTAGAAGCGACACCCTCAATATCGGTACGAATTGTCTTTACCACTTCATTTTTCTTGTATAGCTTGCCCTCAACCAAAACAGAATTATCATTTAAGGAAATGATGTCAAAAGCAGTATCTTTCAAGGTTGCACTTCCTTGTGGCTTCATATCGCCCGTTTCTAAATCTCGCTTCTGAATTTTCACACCGCCACGGATAACCTTGTCTGATACGGAAAACTGGTTACTTCCAGATAATACGGCAAGGTCGTCGTCCTCGGTAATCTGTGTTACATATAAGCCCTTTATCTGTTCGGACTTATCGCCAGCCTGCATATATGCACCCTCTAACAAGTAGCCGTTTGGAGCTTTTGTTTCTTCTATGGTTAGTGTCCCAAGTGGAAGAACGGCTTTTCCGTCTTGCATATAGAAGCTGTCGCCAGACACCTTGTATGCGTCCGCTAATTTTGTGATGTAATGAGTTGTCCCGTAGCTGTCTGTTTCAGCGATTGTCTTTGTAACCCATGTTCGAGTAGCTTCGGCAGGGAGATTGTCTTTGTTATAGAAGCCAGCATAATACTTCCATGTAAATTCCGCACCTGCTAAAGAAGCGTTCCCTTGCGGATTGTCTTTCTTTGTTTCCATATCTATCTTGAAAAGCTCAATCAAAGTGTCCGTTACTTTTGGCGTATCAGATACGTTCAAAGTCGCCGTCTTTCCAGCTTCAATCTTTAAGGAATATACAGTTTTATCTACTTTATATCCTGCTGGTGCGGATAATTCCTTGATATAGACTGTGCCTGCTTTTACCTCTGCAACATCTGTATTTCCGTTTTCATCAGTCGTAAGGGTGGCAAGCTGTTTCGTGCAGTCCTTATCAGTAAAGACACCATAGGTCGCACCAGCGATTGAGTAATTCCCGTTACCGTCTGTAATGCTGGCATTACTGGAAGTCTTTTTAAGTTTCGCATTTCCAACATTCAGCTTCGCCCAGAATTGCCCCAATTCCTGCCCCTCGCCAGAGTAGATATAACCGCCACATTCATAGCGTCCTTTATTTTCTTTGACAAAGGTTCTTGCACCAGAGAAAACTTCGTCCTGCGTTGCCTTTGGAATTTCATCATAAGAAGCTCGCACGTTATCGCATTGCCAGCCAAGATGTACGCTCAATCTCTGCCAGACTACACATTGTTCCAACAGATAGACTTGCTTGTAGTTCAGTTCCTTGTGAGCTTCGCCATACTGTTTGACATACTCTAAGGATAACGCCACATCTGAAATCTGGTTGGCATTCATGCGTGAGCTTGCGTCAGCTCTGGTCTTGTAGCCATTCCTAAAATCTGTGTTAATGTCGATACAATAGGCTGTTTTGCCCTCAACTTTCATCATGCCCTCATTGAATGTCGAGCCGATAGAACCGTCATTCATTACTTTTTCAATGATACCGACACGCTCTGCACTTTCTGTCCAGTATTGCTTACTTTCTGCATGAACGGGTGTAGTCGGTAAAGCAGTAACGATAGTTGCAAGAGCTAAGAAGCCCGTACACAATCGTTTCAATGTCTTTTTCATAAATTTTAATACTCCTTTCATTTTTGGTATAAAAATAGACGCTCATTTCTGAACGTCTATAACATACGAGTATCTTGATTTCTAGTGATAAATGATTTATAGTTTGTTTGTAATGTTTTCTGATAAATTAAAGCTTTAAATTAGCCTTTGTTGCTAACAACCTGCTAACACTCTACGGTGTATGAGGGTACACCAGAGAGTATCAACAATTAAACATAACAAGCACTTATGCTTTAATTTACGGCATTAAACGCTCCCAAGAGGATAATCGAACTTCTAGCTACCACGGTTCGCAGAGAACTCCTAAGCGGTAGGTCGGGTGTTCGAATCACCTCGGGAACGCCAAAAACTCCGCCGGAAAACCCAGTAAAATCAAGGGTTTCCGGCGTTTTTTCATTTTTACGGAAAAAGTGAAAAATCGTAAAATTCACAGATTTTCATTAGCAAAATCTCCGTCAGCTAATGGAAATTAGGACGAATGTCGTCCGCCTTTCAGGTGAACGACTTGCTAATAAAAATTAGCAGGATTTTCGCTATTTTGCTAATGAAAATGCCCTCTCTGCTAATGGCAGAAAAATTCGAGCAAAATTCCTGCTAATGAATAAGGCGTTCGTTACCCTGTTAATTCGTTCATTTAGGGGTGGTCAAGCGACAATCGCACACTACTTCTATGCCATTTCTTATTATATAATTGCGGTAACAGGAGGTGGTTGTTTTGAAAGAACAAAAATATCATTTATACCTTTCCAAGGACGAATACAGCGAAGTGCTGCAATCACTTATCCGTTTGAAGAACAGCCTGATAGCACAAGGCAGATACACGGACGCAGCAGATGATATTCTTTGCAAGGTGCTTTCAGCCAAGAAAAGAAAGTTCAAAATCAAATATATCTGAACACGAATAAAGACCGCCTACACTTTTGTAAGCGGTCTTTGCTAATTTAGAGTAAGTTAGACAAATATGAATTTGTCAATACCTATTACCATAAAGATATTTATTTGAAATTCTCTTTTGTGTTTCCAAATATTTTGTAACGTTTTCATCATAATCAGGATAATTATAACCAAGTGAATCTGCCACTTTTTTAGATATTTTTTTGAACAAACATAGACACAAATCAAACGATTTCCACATTTCTTCATACGAACTCATTGAATATGTATTTAGTAAGTTATCCCACAATTCTTTTGAAATATGCTTATCTAAAAATTTATAGTTTTTACCCAAACTGAAATTAAATCCTTTTTCAGTACCGACATACCAACTAATCATCCTAAGAAGCTCATGACGTAATACTTCATTCATATGGTCTATTGCAAATAGTATTTCACCACGAAGTAAGCCCTTGGATACATATGTTGCAACATTCCAAAATTCGTTACAACAGTCATCAAACTTTCTTTCTGTTGGACACTTAATGTAATAATCTTCATCTGTGGGAACTATTTCTGTTTTAATCATATTATCTTTATCTAACATGATTTTTACAAGTTTATCGCGAGTAAGATACTCCTCAAGCATTGAAACAGGTAACAAAGTTAAATCAATCTTTACACCATCATCAAAAAGCATTATATAAGAAAATCCTTTTTCTTCTGGAGGAAATAATTCCATATCTTCAGGTTTTTGCATCATAATTCTGTTACCAAAAACACTAAGCCAGTCATCGCTTTTCAAAAATTCTCCCATATCTATAACAAAAAAAGTAATATCATAATCTTGAAGATTGTCTTTTGGTATATTAACATTAGTGCGAGACCCCTCAAGAGTTACAATTCTAATTCTCTCATCTTGAAAAGCAAAATTCAAAACTAAATCGTATATTTCTTTTTCAGTCCTCATTTCATTCACCTCAATAAAATTATATCACAAAAAAAGATTGATTCTAACTGTTCTTATAATTTGATAACCGCATCAAGGCAGAGCGTAAGTGCATATTCGTATGCATTACCGCCCCAGTTTCTTTCGTCGTATTTGTCAACATCTGCAAGACTGTCTGCGGTATAAAGTATCATACCCCAGGTTGCCCCTCTGAAATCAGCACAGGCCGCCAGAGCAGAACATTCCATTTCTACAACTGCACAGCCTTCACTTTTGCGATAAGCCACCTTTTCTTTGGTTTCACGGAAAAATCCATCCGTTGACCAGGTTATAACCTCCTGATATTTCATACTATGCTCAAGAATGGTTTCTTCAATTGCTTTTCTTGCCTTCTCGCTGATTTCCACAAATCGAGAAGGGGGCGCATAGTGATAAGATGTTCCCTCATCACGCAGAGCCTTGTTTGGTACGAGGAATGTACTTTCGGGGAACTTTTCCAGAGCACCGCAACTACCTGCCGAGATTACCTCTCTTACACCATAACCAATCAGCCAATCAAGTATCTGTGTGGCTGCTGCCGCACCAACGGGTGCTTGACAAAGCACAATGTCCTCACCCTTGTATTTGGTGATGTAAATGGGATAATGCTTCGTTGCACTCTCAAAAGTGGATACCTGTTTGGTATCACTTTTACTGGCATATTCATCTATGTAAGCACCAAGAAATGCGAACACACATTTCTTGGGTAAGTTCAAACCAAGATTTTCATGAGTGGGATTAAGAACTGCTGTCTGCTCTGTATCAAACTCCAAAATCGGTATTTCGTTTTTAATAATAGCCATACTATCTCTCCGTCAAATTCATATTTACGAAAATGACAATTGATACAGATCATCCGATCGCAATGGATGAGACAAGTGTCGTGAAGGCAACATTCCAGTTACAGAAGCGAAATGATTCAGGAAACTTTGTGGATGTAGCAGGATATGAAGCCTTCCATCCAAGTAAAAACGGCAGTTTTGAATCGGGCATGCTGGAGCCGGGAGCTTATCAGCTGATCGAAACCGCAGCACCGGACAGCTATCAGCGATTAACCGCTCCGATACCGTTCACGATTACGGCTAAACAGATTACCACTGTTGCGAATCATGAAAGCGGCAAGATCATCAACCAAGCGCTGGGGAATGTTGAAATTACCAAATACAGCGATGCGCATGTATATGATAAAACCGGTGCGCAGCAGACCTTGGCTAGCGTTACATTCTCCCTTTATAAAGGTGACCATACGCAAATTTCTGCGGATACTCTCGTTGCTTCTTTGAAGACAAATGAGCATGGAATTGCTTTATGGAAGAATTTGGAGCCAGGCATTTACACAGTAAAGGAAACAAACGGATTGACTGGTTTTGCGCAGAATGACGCTTACTATGAAGTAACAGTTCTCAGTAAACAGTCTGAAGTTAAAACCTATACGCCGGATCGAACCGATGATCCTGCTTATATCAGCGGCGGTCAGATTTATAATGAGTCCACTATGGGGAAACTCGTTATTCATAAGACGGACACTGCAGGAAAACCGTTAAAGAATGCAGTCTTTCATGTGTATGCCTATGATGAACATGGAAAGCCAAAAAATATTCCGGAGGAAGTTATCACAACAAATGCGGATGGTTACGGCTTCAGTAAGCTGCTGGCAGCCAGCAAGAGCGGTACTGCCTATCTGGTTCGGGAAGTAGAGGCTCCAAGCGGCTATTCATTGGATGAACAATATGAAATGCTCGAGAAAGTTGTTACGGTAAAACCACTTCAAAGTACGGATATTATTATAGCCAATAATGAGCAGTATGGTGATACGGATAATTATATCGCTTTCAAAAATACGTTGAAGAACAATTATGAACAATATAAATTCAAGGTAGATAAAGGTATCCTATCGGTATCCGGATCGCGCAGCGTGAACGGTGAAGATAAGCAGATGTATGCCCATGAATATGATAAAGCATCTTCTGTTGACGAGCAGGATACGATGAGTCTGCTGGAAAGCGACAGCAAGGTTGCGTTTAAGATCTTCGGCTTTGCCGACGGACAAAATAAGATCGATGCTGAGAATGTGATTGTTACAGATGATAACATCAAAATGCAGTATCTTAAAGACAGCCTGTATGTGGATGAAGCAATGACTAAAGATGCATATGCTATTTCATCTATTACAATTCACCGCGCTTATATCGGCGGTTCAGATGCCCCTGTTCATGCCGAGATCCAGTATCAGACATACGGACAGTCCAGCACGGTTTGGACTTCTTTGAAAACCATTCACGATGTTCAAAATTTATCTGCTGCCGGTGAAACGGTTGATGTGTCTGCCTTGTCAGATAAAATAGTTCATTTCCGGGTTATCTATTCCGGAACAAAAGCGAATTTCTATTCTGACGGAATTGATTTCAAGGCGGTATTCAAACAGCGTGCATCTGATGCGTCCGCTCATGAAATCCGCCGCATCACCAACGCTGCTGATGTGCAGTATCAATTTAATGTAAAGGATGAAACCGGAAATGTTGTTTCAGAAACATTAGATCAGCAGCAAACAAAGACTGTTGAGGTGCGGTATCCGCTGTTACAGACGAGCCGTCCAAAAGTGGATATTGATATTTCGGTCGATAATGACAAGGCGGGAACAAAAACCTTTAATCCGGGGGATCAGGTTTTATATACGCTGAAGGCAAGCAATACGTCGTATAATGCTGCACAGCTGTTTGATTCTCCGATTGTGAGCTTTGATCTGCCGGTTGGACTAAGCTTGGATGACGTATATCCGAGTCAATCGAGTCCGTATTTGGTCATGATCGGTAAAAATCCAAGTGAAGGAAAAACGATTGATCTGAAGAATGTTCGGATCGTTGAATCAAATACGGCCGCAAAAGAAATTAATGATGCAGGAGAGGTTGTTACTACGTCTAAGACGACAAAGAAGATTACGATGTTCTTTGACGGATTAACGATTGAACCGGGGATGAACTTATTTGTTCGATTCTCCACGCATATATCACGAGGCAGTAATTCGGTCAATAATTTGATCGCGCCTTCTTATTTAAGCAGTTCACAAACGGTTCCGCAGTCAGTTGAAAATCCTTATGGCAATTCATTTGACGCAACCTCCATGGGTGGGGCGATGGTAAATGATGAAGATCTTGATAAAATCATTGACGGTACTTCCGGACCGATAACTTCATCAGTACCGCGCTATGTATTTGCTCATGATGCGATCAGCGTCAGCGAAATCAATAATCTGTCCATTTATAAGGAAGCAAAAGGACAGTCAGATAAGGAATATAAAGGTTCCGGACAGGCAGCTACCACCGTGCCAAACGGAAGCATGGATTATCGTATTGTTGTTAAAAACGGTTCTACTTCAACAAATAAAGTAACCAAAGCAAGAGTTTTGGATATCCTGCCTTTTGCCGGAGATACTTTGGTGAATCGAAGCAATTTGAACGGAACCCCCACAGACCGCGGCACCTCTATTGTGAAGCGGCCGATCTTGAAAAAGGACGGGGTTAAGGTCTATGATCATGACGGAATAGAAATTCCTTCTCAATATGTAACGATTTATTATTGTGTTGATCCGATTGAAACATGGACCGCCGCAAATCGCAGCGCGGCACAGCGTGAATTGGATCTGCCAATGATTTACGGTACGATGGAAAGCGGAGCATGGACCAGCGGCAACCGTAATTGGGTAACGGATCTTAGCGGATATACGATGGATCAGGTTACCGCGATTGGGGCAGAAGTGGACTTCCAAGCTATGAAGCTTGCCGAGGGTTCTGACTTTACTATCCATATCGGTATGACTGCACCAAACTTCACAACGGATGAAATTGACGATATCACTGATAAATTTTATTTTAATTCCGCAATGTGTGCGGTTCTGCGCGACGGACATGATGCCGGTGAAGCAATCAGTGATGATAATCGTACTGAAAATGATCCGGTTAAGATGAAAGTAAATCTGCCGAAAGGCTCGATTGGTGACTACGCATTTGTCGATCGCAACAATGATGGTCTTCAGGATGCGGGTGATGTGGCCCTGTCAGGTGTTGGTGTGACCCTGTATACGTATCGAAAGGGTATTGATGATGCTGTACCGGTACTCATCGGGACAAAGAAAACGACAACCGATCAGTCCGGTTATTATCTCTTTGATAATTTGGACTGCAACAACCCGCTGGAGGGCAGAAGTAAAGATTCTGATGATCCAAATGATTTTGTGGGTAAAGTCATCTATAGTTATAAATTGGAATTTGAATCACCGGTGGATGAATCTGTGTATTCCTATAAACCAACCTTACAGTATGCGGGAAGCAAGGCATATCCAGCAGCTGATTCCAATATTGACAGCGATGGCTTGACTGATTTTGTTCGATTGACGGTTACCAAAGAAGCCGATGGAAATCTGCTTGGTGAAGATGATCCAACGATTGATGCCGGTTTTGTCAGCCTTGGCGCGCTGGGAGACTATGTGTGGATCGATGATAATCGTAACGGTATTCAAGATGCGGATGAAAAGGGAATCGAGGGTGTAACCGTTAATCTGCTTGAGAAAAAGGACGGAATTCTGCGCTATAAGAAATCCGTGACTACGGATAAAGATGGATTCTATATATTTAAAGAGCTGCCGGCCGGTGAGTATGTGGTTGAATTTGATATAACTTCGGTCTCCAGCACCGGCTATTCACGCTATGAATTTACAAAGTATGTCGATAATGTGAATGCTGCTGATGTTAATTCGGACGCTAAAAACATGGTGCCTGCCACCGATGATCAGGTCGCTCGCACCGATGTGATCAAGCTGGAGGATCGCGGTATTGATATGTCCATTGATGCCGGATTGACGTATTACAGCGCATTGAGCGGCCGCACCTTTGAGGATCGCAATTTCGATGATCTGAACAATAATGCGGCTGCGGATATTCCGCTGTTAAAGACAAAAGTGGAGCTGTATCGGGTCGTCAGCGGGATTCGCGAGAAAGATCCATACATGTCGCAGCCGGTAAAGGATGACGGAACCTATGTGTTTGATAAACTGCTTCCTGGCACGTATCAGGTACGTTTCATTTTTCCGCAGGGGTATGATATTGTAAAAGGAAATATCGGTTTTGATGATACCATAGACAGTGATATTACCTATGTTGAAGACAGCGGAGAAAGCGGCTTTACCGATGTGATCGCTGTAAAGGGCAACAGCATCGAAAAGTATTGGGACGGCGGAGCACGACGTTACAGCAGTCTTGGAGATTATGTCTGGAATGACAGCAACAAGGACGGACTTCAGGATTTGGATGAACAGCCAATTGCCAATGTACGCGTGTATCTGCAAAGACAAGCTCCTGGTGAGGACTTCTGGACTGTACAAAGCGAAACCATGACAGATAAATACGGACGGTATCGTTTTGACCATTTAGAAGGAAGTACCTATACCGGAATTAAATATCGTATTTTCTTTGATCTGACACCATTTACTCAGCTTACGATTCCGCGAAACGGAGATGCCGAGCTTGATTCGAATGCACTGCCTACCTATATGGCGGGATGGGGCTTCCCAACGGATATCATCAAGCTTGGCTATGCTAGTGAAGATATGAGCTGGGATGCTGGCATTATTGAGACCTCGGGCAGTATAGGAGATTATGTTTGGTTTGATACCAACCGCAATGGCATTCAAGATGAAGCCGGCACCGGTATCGGCAATGTCTTGGTCGTGCTGGAGCACAGTGAAGATGAGAATTTAAACGACAGCAGCTGGGTAAAAGTTGGTGAAACCTATACCAATGCATCAGGCTATTATCGTTTTGATGGATTGGCCGAAGGCTATTACCGTGTAAAATTCTACCTGCCGAATTCTTATGTAACGACTCCGAATCAGGGAACGGATATAGAAAGGGATTCTGACGGTATCCGAAGAATTCAGGATTGGTCGGTAACGCGTCCGTTCTATCTGTCTGAGGGCGGATATGACATGAGCTGGGACTGCGGTATTTATGATGGTAATCCTAGTATAAAAACCGGAGATACGACCAATACTCAACTATATATAATGCTGATGATGTTTTCCATGGGTTCTGTTGTATATCTATGGAGACGCAGAAAAATGATTTAATAAGATTATGAAAAGAGACTTTAGCAGATTTGCCAAAGTCTCTTTTTTGTATGTTAAAAGGTTTCATGATAGAAAAAGTTTTTTAAAAATAATCTGTCGTGTGACAAGCATGTGACAGTCCTGTAATAAGATAGGGGTGTAAAAGGAATTGTAAGCGGAGGTTGTATTATGAAAAAGAAAATGGGAAAGATTCTCTCGGGAATCGTATTATCATTCACAATATTGTTAGCAGGAACTGCTTTCAATATTCATGCAGAAGACAATATGAGTTTGCAGACTCCGATTTCACTAACAACCTCAGTTGCTGATAATGCCGATACACGGGCATTTATTATTACCAATAATACAAATGAAAATTTATCAGCGGTTCGCTATTGGGGATCAAACTCCAGCAGTGCATATGCTAATACTGTCGCTGTTGCGGCGGGAAGTAACGTGCGGGTTACCGTACCGGCCGCAGCCGGTCTTTCTCTCATCGCGGAATACGACGGCTACCGTACTTCGATAAAGGCTTATGATGCATACAATATGCCGGTTTATTATCTCATCAACAATAACGTTGTAGCGACATATTCAGTAGTGAACAGCGGCAGCGGTACCAGCTATACTGCTCCACTGACTTATATGTTTCATAATGAAAGCTATTCTGTTTCCGGAAACAATTATAAGGAAGTTCCGTTTGGGACAAAGAGCCTTTCTTTCAATTACGAAAAAATAAATATGCCAGTCAAAACAAGTACAGTTATATATGTTGATCAAAATAATGTTCGGTTGACAGAGAAGACTTTTACTGTAACAGAGAAAGACGGCGGTCATTTTCAGCCGGATGCGGCAATTCGGATAAACGGAAAAGATTATAAGTTAATGAGCGGTCAGGCTGCTGCTTTAAACCCTACGTATGCAGAAGGCGGTAAGAGCTACACATATCGGTATATGCTTCAGGATGACAGTATTCAGCGTGCTTACAATATTACCGTTCAGTACCTGTATAACAATGTCGTATTAGAAACAAATATAGTAAGCGTATACCCGGGACAATCAGTATCTTATGATACCAGCGACTCGGTAGTAGCAAATAAGACGGAATATCGCCGCAGTGCAGGAGAAGCAAAAACGATCCAGCATGAATATGACAATGCAACGCGGCTTTATAAAGTTAAGTACGAAAAAGTAAAAGTAAATGAACCTTATGATATTACAGTGAATTACGTAAATTTAGAAAATGGTAAAGTTTTAGAAACACATAAAACTACTGTCGATGTGAATAAGACCATTCATTATGATGTTAAGAATTCTTTTGATAAGGATAATGAAACATATATTTTATCTGGAAGTCAATCGAAAACAGTAACACATACATTCGGTCAAGATCAGACCGTGTATAATGTATATTACAATCTTAAAGGTAAAGAAGTAACCAGCTATGATGTAAAAATTATTTATTTTGATATTACAAAGAACACGGTTTTATCTTCAAAAACCGTTAAAGCTGAATTGAATAAAGCATTGCTGATCAACGTTCCGAGCACTTACGAAAAAGGAAATAACAAATATGTGCTTTTGGGCGGACAGAACACGAGCAATACGCATGACTTCTATTCACGTACAAGAACCCATATCTACTTCTATCGTGATGTAAACGACACAGCTAATGCGGAAACAGTTGTGCAGCCGGGTGTCAACGGCACGGTTGTCGTCGGAGCGAATCAGATAATCAATGTTGATGAACAAGGAAATGCAGTTATCCGGACTGAAGATGGGGATTTAACAATCAATGATGAAAATGAAGTCGTCAAAGATAATGAGACACCATTATCCAAAGGAAAGAAAACTACAAAGAAGGACAGCTTCCCAATGATGTATGTATATACAGGAGTCGGTTTTCTGATTCTTGCCGGAATCCTTGTATTCTTCTTTATGAAAAAACGCAAAAAAGAAAAAGCATAAAGTAAATAAAAAACGGTTCACTTAGAACCGTTTCAGACTGTTGACTAAGTTGACAGTCTTTTTAAACCAGAGAATTTTGAAAGATCGTCAATACATCATCCTTATTGAGCGGGACATAGGCATTGGACAGGGAAGCGGCGGCTTTCTCAGCCATCAATGCCAGCTTTTCCTCGCCGATACCGACTTCTTTTAGGGTAGAAGCGATACCTAAAGAATTGAAAAATTCTCGAGTAGCAAGGATTGATTTTTCCGCAATTTCCTTTTTCGGAAGATTTTTATCAATATTCCAAACATTTATCCCATACTCAACAAACTTATCAAGCGTCTCCTCTTTTAAAATGTAGCTCATCCAATTAGGGGTCAGAATTGCTAAGCCGACTCCGTGAGTAATATCGTAGTAAGCACTCAATTCATGTTCCATCGGATGTACGGTCCAGCTTTGGGACTTGCCGTATTTGAGAAGTCCATTGATTGCCCAGCTGCTGGCCCACATGAGATTGGCACGCGCTTCATAATTTTCCGGTTCCTTCCATGCGATCGGGCCATAGTGAATGCAGGTTTTTAACAGCGCTTCCGCAAATCGGTCTACAAGATATGTGCCGGGAGTACTTTGAAAGTAGCATTCCATGATATGTGACATAATATCTGCAGTCCCGGCAGCAGTTTGATAAGGAGAAACGGAATACGTATAGGTCGGGTCTTCAAAAGCATAACGAGGTGCCATATCCGGATGTCCTACTCCAATTTTATCGTGAGTTTCCAGATTGGATATAACTGCACCGTGATCCATTTCACTGCCGGTTGCTGAAAGTGTCAAAACGGCGATGATCGGCAGTACGTTTTTTATCTTCTTTTTATCAAGGACGATATCCCAAGCATCCCCTTCATAATCCACACTGGAAGCAATTACTTTGGCACAATCGATTGTACTGCCGCCGCCTACGGCCAAAACGACATCAATCTTGTGTTCGCGGCAGAGTCGAACCCCCTCATTAACCGATGTTACACGCGGATTAGGCTCAATATCGCACAACTCAAACAGTTCAATCTGATGGTCCTTACAAAGCCGGATGATTTCATCATAGAGTCCGATCTTTTTGATGCTTCCTGAGCCATAGCAAAGCAGTACGCGGCTGCCATATTCTTTGATAGCTTCTGGGAGATGCGCAATCTGTCCTTCTCCAAAATAAACCTTGGTTGGAATGTCATATAAAAAATTTTCCATGTATAAATCCTCCCTTTCATTTCCTTTATTATACTCTGTTTCCCAATGAGCGCGAAACATGTTTTTATCAGAATCAGTTTTTTTGAAAAAGAGTAGATTATTTCCTTAAAATATTGTATGATAATTAGGCATTCACGCAGACGTGGTGGAATGGCAGACACGCTACTTTGAGGGGGTAGTGGGCGTATGCTCGTGTGAGTTCAAGTCTCATCGTCTGCACCATTTGTAAATAAAGTCCGAAAATATCGGACTTTTTTGTATGCTTTTCACCTAGCTTACCGAGCTTATACAGCAGATCAAATTCTCTTGGAAAATGAATTTTCTGTCGAACTGACTTTTTCGGGAATTTCTAAATGTACGCTGTTGGAAATACTGCTTGCTGGTTCATGGCGGATGATATATATGTATAGTTCATATGCAGATATTTCAATGGATCATAATTTTCTGTGATTAGCATCAGTATAAAAAGTATATAAATTAAAAGATTAAATGAGATATGTGCAGTGCAGATTACCTGCGAGATCTGTTATTGATTCCAATATAATAAGTAATAATTATTTATTTATTAATAACGATAAATATTATATAATAAAAATAAATAAAGGATGTTGGATCAATATGAAAAATAAACTTATCGTTATCGTGACATGCCTATTGCTCATAAGCGGGTGCGAAAAGACCGAAAGCGGTCAAAAAAATTCTGAACCTAAAATACATAAATCAACAGGAACAGTAGTTCAGATCGATGAATACTCAGTAACCATAGCGCTGTCTGGAAAAACGAAGATGTCTGTTTTTGATACACGTGATGTGATTATGGATATGGGCGCCTATGAGTACAATACCGGTATTCAGGTTAAGATTACGTATATTATGAGAAAAGGAAAGAAGATAGCTAAGAAAATGAAACTGCTGAAGCCATCAGAAGAAATGCTTGTAAATAAAAAAATAATCATGCTGATAGACCAGATGTCATTGGAAGAAAAAGTAGGCCAGTTATTTTTTGTCCGCTGCCCGCAAAATAATGCTATTGAAAACCTAGAGCGTTATCATATCGGCGGCTATGTTTTATTTGGAAGAGATTTTGCTAATCAAAGTCCGGCATCTGCTTCTGCGATGACTGCAAGCTATCAAGCTCATTCGAAAATTCCTCTATTTATCGGAGTTGATGAAGAAGGTGGAACGGTTAATCGAATATCGATTCATCCCAGTTTTCGGGCAGTGCCGTTTCATTCACCGCAGAGTTTATATGCTGAAGGCGGATTCGATTTGGTAACAAGTGATACAAAAGAAAAAGACACGCTGCTGAAAAGCCTCGGTGTGAATGTTAATTTTGCCCCGGTCAGCGATCTTTCGATGAATCCTGAGGATTTTATTTATGATCGGGCATTTGGACAAAATGCCAATATGACGGGCGAATATGTCAAAACGGTAATTACTCAAATGAGCACAGATAAGGTAGGCTCGGTACTTAAACATTTTCCTGGCTATGGCAATAACGCGGATACGCATGTTGGATTTGCCGTTGATCGGCGAAGTATAGAGACATATCAAAAAGAAGACCTTATCCCCTTTATTAAGGGCATCGAATCTGGCGCAGACAGCGTATTGGTCAATCATGTGCTTGTAACCAGTATGGATGCTGATACTCCTGCATCCCTTTCCGCATCGGTTCATCAGCTGCTGCGCAGTCAGTTAAAGTTTAAAGGAGTTATCATGACGGATGACCTAGCCATGGATGCTGTACGGGCAGCATATGGCGATGAAGCAGCGGCGATCAAAGCGGTGCAGGCTGGCAATGACATTATCCTAAGTACCTATTTTGAAGTCCAAATACCTGCGGTCGTGCAGGCTGTGCAGAATGGACAAATTTCAGAAACCGATATCGATCAATCTCTGATTCGGATTCTAAAATGGAAGTATAAACTGAATCTGCTTACGTTAAATTAATTAAATATCCGTGTAGGGAATAACTGATCTAACTTATCGGGGAATAAGAATTAAAGATAATGCAGTTGTGTATAAGGTAAATTGCCGAGAGAATGAACAAGTCTAAGATTGAAAGCCGCTCAAGAAAATAAATAAAAAATTGCTTATATAGGGGATATTTTAGGTCATAAAATAACGTATTTATCCATAAAACTTTTGAATATTATAGAAAATTATATTTCACAAAAAATTAAAATTTGTAGTAGACGAACAGATAAAAATGTAGTATCATATATAGGCAATCAAAAAATGCAGAAGTGGTGGAACGGCAGACACGCTGTCTTCAGGCGGCAGTGCGAGCGATCGCGTGAGAGTTCAAATCTCTTCTTCTGCACCATTTGTTAAATAAGCCCTATTCAAAGGGCTTTTTTAATGTTTGGTTATAATTTAGAACAATTTTGGAACATTTTTTGGTAATATGATAATTGATCGTCAATTAGTATAATAATTTGTTTCTCATTTTATTTAAATAAATGTGCATATATTTTAAAATCATTTCTACGGTGTCTCCCACGCGTTGAGCAACGGCGAGTAATTTATACCATTTTTGATTAAATACGAAATGTGATTATGTCTAAGGCCGTGAGGGCTTAATTTTGTAATGCCCGCTTTCTCCGCCTAACCTTTCATCGTACGATCAACTGTTGAGTAGGGGAGTGGCTTATTAATATCAAAAACAAATGAATCTACTGTGAAGCCGTCAACTACCATAATCTGTTCGTTCCATTGTGTTAACATATCTGCTAGTATTTTGGGTATGGAAATCGTTCGTATACTTCTTTTTGATTTCGGTGCAGTTATTTTATACTTTAAACCTTTTTTCTGTCCTGCTTGCTTAATTTATTTGTAATTGTTTTAGTTACTTTAAGAGTTTTCTTATTGAAATCTATATCATTCCAGTTTAATGTAAACGCTTCACCGCGACGCAATCCAGTAAAATAAAATAGAGAATATAATGCCTTATATTGAAAATCATCCGCTAACTTTATGAATTTAAAATATTCATCAAGTGTCCAACATTTCATCTTTATTTGTTGATCATCAAAGGGTTTAATGGAAACTAATTTATCAACTATTGCGCAAACATTTATTCCAGCATCACGATTGATCAGGTAAGAACTGCCCTGCTCAGATGAGAGTAGGAGTACCATACAGTTGACAGACATTTAAGAACAAGGTTGCTGCTCATTTAGGATAAAAACCGCAAACGACACCTTCCGGTAAGTTTCGCATGATTAATCAGAATCATGTTTACTAACCGGGAGATCTTGCTGCATACCCTAACATTACGCGGTGAGGGAAGTAATTGGGAGCGATAAGAAAGGTTTCAGCAATGGAGCAATTGCTTTCTATGAGTTAGTCTGCGGCCGGCCAGTATTCAATCAGAACTGGATCGATGCCATTCCGTGTGATGGAGTGAATGGTTATGGTGCAAACGTTGGAGATCAGATCTTTAAGCCAGGCGAACGCTTCTGAATCAATGGAGACTTCAAAGTTCTAGAGACTTATCCTGAAACACGAAGCAATCCAAATGGTGCTATCCGAATTCATATCGGACAGAAGGATGTTGTTTTGGATGCGGCTCCTGCGTATTACGTATATTATGAATAAGAAAATCCCCTTATCTCTTAATTGAGATAGGGGGATTTTTCATGTTACTAAATTTCTTCTTTAAATGGAAGGATTGAATTTAAACATGACCAATTTTGATTTGGATTAGCTCGATAACACTGTTGACCTGAAGAAGTAGTATATCCTATGACATATCTTCTATCAGATATTACTTTAGTAAGACGACGCTTTGATGTGTGGTTAACCTTCACGAAGTCTTCTACAGCTTGCAATCCTCCAGCAACAAAATCAGCCGGTGTGTGATTTGTTTTCCACTTCACAATTCCATCAATTATCCAGCATACTACTATACCGGCGATGAATACCGCTACTCCACTGGCCGATCTTGGTGTAGCATCGAATACTTCTAAATGATTATCACGCAACTGAACGTAATTACTATTTGGAGAATATATTATTTCAGATAGCTGTGCTGTTTCTTCATTAGATGCTGGTTTCACTTCGATTTTGTCTATAGCCTTAACATTAGTTACACTTGAAATAAACATCATACATATACCTATAAATAAAGATAGAATAAATTTACTCTTTTCTATTTTAATCATATTAATTACACTCCTTTTTAAAATATCAATTCAAAAAGTACGCCTCCTACAATAAAACCTAATAAAAACAGTAGAATATATTTTGTTTTTTTAGACATAATCTCTCCTTTCTTACAACCTCAATGGTTTATAACATTGAGATTTGTATACTGAATTTCCATTTATTAAATTCTATAAAAAGCTTCATAAATTCATCTTCTTTCTATTGTATGCAACTTACCTAACAAAATGATAGCGCTTTCATATATAGAATGTTACCTCTATATAGCTAATTTATAAAACTTATCTATGTATAGTTTATGATCAACTACACATGGTTATAAATAAACTTTGGGTAATTAAAATGAGATTTTGCAACATTGTATCTTAAAAAAATTGATATAATATGGATGTTTCAACTTGTTCAGTGAAACTATAGTTGTTAATAGGAGATGGTTTGTAATTTTAGAAAAATATGAATATTAGATCATAATATAATAATTGGATAATGTTTTAAGAGAAATTAAAGATACGATGACACCTAGTGATTATGTTAGAAAAAATATGTCAAATCTTTATCGGATTTAACGAAAAGAAATACTATTTCTTACTACTCTGCCTTTTTAAATCAAAATAATGTAGGGAGGAGGATATATTTTTTAGAACACTTTTAGAACAATTTTTAGTGAAAAATAAAAATATGATAGAAAAAACTATAATTTATATGTTTTTAAATGGTCTAAATTAGCTAAAATCATCAATATTTTGTATTTTTTTAATTCTCTTCTGCTGCACCATTTGTTAAATAAGCCCTATTCAAAGGAATTTTTTAATGTTTGCTGAAAAAAAGACGAAATGATCTGTAAATTAAAGTAACCGATTAAATTGTTTGACACATATCCTTGTTCATGGTATAGTTAATCACAGATAACAAGCAATATAACTATGATTCACATGATATGTAAATTGTAATTATGTCTCAAGGCTAACAATCTTACATTTATGTGATTTTTTATTTCTTGAGTGCTTCTTATTTATAATAAGGAGGTACTATACATGAGTACAGGTAAAGTTAAATGGTTTAATGCAGACAAAGGTTTCGGTTTTATTACAAGTGAAGCAGGGAAAGACATTTTCGTTCACTATTCAGCAATTCAGACCGGCGGTTTCCGTTCTTTAGAAGAAGGACAGAATGTAAGCTTTGAGATTACAGACAGTGACCGCGGTCCTCAAGCTTCTAACGTAACGATCGACTAAATAAAAATTCTGAAATCCATAAAAGGACAGTGAGGAAAGGATCAATGCCTATACTTGTTAGGGCTTGATCCTTTTTTTGTTTGTATTTTCTGAAATCAATCGAATTGAAGGTTGTATTGATGAATGGTTATGTTAGAATATAGCTAATAAATAACGGTGTATTTTAGAAAACGCATAAAGCAAAACAGATAATATTTATGTTGTTGAAAATGAGGGGTATTAGCAATGGACAAAGGGAAATCATCAAAACCGCAATATAAAAATGACCTTTTATTCACAGCCGTGCGTAAAAGATTCTTTTTGCTTGCTTTGATCTGCATTTTGCTGATAACCTCGGGCGGCATTTATTTAAGTACCAGATCAATGCAGCAGTCCGCGAAAAATGCTTATCAGAGTGTATCCTCGCTGATTTCACAAAAAATTGATGAATCCTTGAAGCTGCTGACATCGCTATCATCACTTCCTGAGTTTTATGATCCGCAGATACCATGGGAAGAAAAAGTAGCCAAATTGGATAAGATCAACGAACAATACGGTTATATGTTCATTTGTTATATGGATGAAGATATACAGGTATATACACTGGGTGAAAAGAGCCTGCGAGCTTAGCAAGCCGCGAGCATATGCAGAAGCTGTACGCTACCAGAAGCAATGTTGTTACAGACAGCTTTGTTGCCGGTGCAGACGGCGTTACTCTGAACTACACAGTGGCAGTTCCGCTTTTGATGAATGGTGAGATGACCGGTGGTTTGTTCTGTTCGATCTATTTTGATGAAATTATTCATTTATTGAATCAAGCAATGTCCTCAGACGGGGTAGAAGCCGTTTTAATCGGTTCAAAGGGGCAGATTATGTCCTCGACAAATGGGTTAAGTTATGGTGCGGATTACATGGATATTCTGCGAGATACAACGATATTTCAACTAACGACTGATCAGCTTGAATCTTTGCTGTTAAGCCGGAAATCAGGTTCATTTACCAGTATGAATAGCGGCAACATTCAACATACCTCCTTTGGACCGATCAAGCGGACGAATTGGGATGTATTGGTTACGGCTGATTTCTTATCTGCTTTGCTGCCGATCGTACCTGAAATCATACTTATGAATGTGGCTATGCTTCTGTTTCTGGTATTGCTTTATTTGTATACTGTAAAACAGATGAAGAAACAGGCAGAAGCAAATAATTCCCTTTTAATGACATTTCATGATCTTGAAAAGAAACTATTTCATAGTGATGAAGTCGAGCAAATTGATTATGAGAATATCCTGCAAATGTCGAGCAAGGGTCTGAAGGATGAGTTAACCGGTCTTTCAACAAGAACATTTTTCTTAACCAAGCAAATAAATTATTAAGCTCAGATGATGAGGATACATTGATTACACTTTGCTTTGTGGATTTGGACGATTTGAAAATATTAAATGATACATATGGACATAGCGTAGGTGATATCGCATTAAAACAGGTCGGTATAATTCTGCGTGAGTATGAAAAACGGTATGACGGATTTTCCGGCAGATACGGCGGTGATGAATTTATTCTGATCCTTCGTGATATTGACGATCTTGCGGAATTGCATTCGATCCTGCAGGAGCTTGTTCAGCGCTTTCATTTTTCAGTAACGTGGAAAGATCAGGATATAAGCATACATTGCAGTATCGGAGCATGCTCATGGGATAGAAAAGCATCCTTAGATACTCTGATCGCCAATGCTGACAAAGCACTTTATGATGTGAAACGACACGGAAAAGGCTGTTATTCGCTTTATCTGAACGGAGAACAGGAGTATGAATAGGAAGACAAAGGTCTTGTTCATCGGTCTCGCCATCCTGATTTTGGTATTATCGATGTTTTTTAAAAATATGGCAGTGCGGACTTTAGAGGATCAGCATCGCCAGCAAGCAAAAACGATGGGAACGATATTTGCAAGTAAGCTAAAAGAAAATTTCAATCATATGAATTATGCCGCATTTGCTGAGCTTAATCTGGGAGATTCAGGAGATATTCAGGCCTTTGAAACAATCAGTCAGCGTTTATTGTCAAAGCATGATGAGATTGTTTATCTTGCATATTTTAGACATGATGCTTTGGAAAATATTCAGCCCCAGACATATGATGCATTAAAAGGTAAAAAGTTAAGTGAATTTCCGTATAGTCATACATTAGCTAAAGTGATAAAAGATAAAGTTATCGAAGGACCGGAAGCTCTGCCTTCGTATGACGGAAAGGTATTTTACTTTATTTACCCGATCATGGATGCAGGAAATGAATATCAGGGTGAAATCGTAGCAGCTTTGGATCAAAACAAGGTCATGAAACGCCTGCAGTTAAAGATGCTTGAGGAAGCAGATTATGATTATGAATTATGGCGGGTAGATGAACTGGGACAGAACAAGACGGTGATCGCAGTGTCAGATAAAACCGTAGATTTTTCTGATGCGGTTAAACTGGAATTTCGTTTGCCGGCAAAATGGAGCATTAGTTTACTGCCAAAAGAAAAGTGGGTATCCGATTTCACAAATATCACGATCACTGTTGGCTGTATGATAAGCGGCATTGTAATATACGGCTTGATCTGGCTTCTGTATTTGTTGAATAAAAAGAATAAGGACTTGAAACGTGAACGGTTTACCGATCCCGAAAGCGGTCTGCTGAATTTAGAAGGATTTCGCTATTATGCGAACCGAGAAATGGATAAGAATGATTCTTTTTTGAAGCTGGTATATATTAGAATGACAAACTTTTATGAAGTATCTATGAAGGTATCGAATACCCAGAAAAAAGAATATCTGACTCATGTATCTCAAAGTATTACAGAATGTTTTCAAAAAGGTACGCTTGCAGCGAGATTAAACGAAGAAATCATAATTATTGCCTTATTTCAGGAAGCTGGCAATAATATTGATGAATTTATTTTACAAATGATTTGGAAATTGCATGTTCATGGGAAAAAGGAATTCATCCTACCTTCTTATTGTTGTGTATGTAAGCCAGAGGATGGATCAAATGTTGATGAGCTGCTGGAGACAGCTGAAAAGCAGTTTCACCAGGATAAATAAGAGATCATGCGCAGTCTGATAGGCTGTTAAAGTATTTTTTTTGATTCGTCAAATTCGCTGATTCACAGCATATATATAATAAAGATTCGTAACAATCAGCTTAAAGAAAGTAGGAATTTTACATGTCGATGTTTGAGAAGGATTGGATCATGCGTCAGATCAAAGACTTGACAAAAATGATCGCGATCGGAGTACTGCATAAGGCTGGTCCTGAATATGAAATAGTGGATGAACAAAACCTTAGTGAGTCAGATAAGCTTCATTTGCAGCTGATGAAACTGCTTGAAAGCAATCGCGTAAAGGATGCGATGCAGCTGCTTCAGGATTCCATTACCAACACAGATCTGGATCATTTGAAGGTTGCTATGGATTTTTATGACCGCCTCAGCGCCCTCAGTGACGAAAAGCGGCTAGCTGCCGGTATTTCCATATCGGATATTCAGGCTGGTCTGGACGCGGTTACCAGCTGTTATGGTATTTATTTATGAGTCTGATTGTGTTAACATAACAGAATAATCACGTAACTTTGGACAAAAATACCATAATTTTGCGGCATTGTTGCGTGATAATAGAAACGTTATCGAATGATAGGAAGGAAAGAAACATGAACAAGAAAAAAGTATCAGTTCCCGTTATTACCCTTTATGTGTTAGCCGTTATTTTTCTGCTGATCGGAGCTTTTTCCGTTTGGCACAGTTATGAGTACATTAGTGGTCTTGTAACGACAAACGGATTTTCAATCTCGGATAACATGAAGGACGTGTGCAAATATTATTTTACCGAATGTTCCTCTTATTTTGCATATGCATTTCTGTTGTATACCGGTGGTGTAATTATTGACCGTTTAAACAATCTTGCGCATCCGATGAAAGAGGCGGTTGAGCTGGAAATGGAAGCAAGACCACAGGAAAACGAGGAAGTTGAAGAGGTAGAAGCAGAAATCGTAGAATAAATATGGTAATAAAAATTGTCCGTGACGGACAATTTTTGTTTATAGAAATGTTTCCGCAATCTGTACCGCATTGGTAGCTGCTCCTTTGCGGATTTGATCGCCGCAGCACCAAAGAGAAAGTCCATGTTTATCCGTGCTGATATCTTCTCGGATGCGGCCAACATAGATCAAGTCCTGATTTTGACTTTCCAGCGGCATCGGATATCGGGCATTTATCGGATCATCGACAAGCTTGATGCCTGGTGCATTTATCAACAATTCTTTGGCTGTTGAAACATCAATCGGTTCATCAAATTCCACCGTGATTGACTCCGCATGAGAACGCATGGTTGGGACTCTTACACAGGTACAGTTGACGGCCAGATTTGGAGCGTTTAATATTTTTCTTCCCTCATTCTGCATTTTCATTTCTTCACTGCTGTATCCCTTATCATTAAAATCACCAATCTGCGGGATCAAGTTGTATGCTATTTGATATGGAAAATATTTAGTTTGGATCGGTTTATGATCAGCCAGTGCCTGCATCTGATCATTGAGCTCTTTCATTCCGCCGATTCCAGCGCCGGATACTGCTTGATAGGTAGAAACGATCATCCGCGTGATGTGTGCATAGCGATGAAGCGGGGCAAGTGCCACCAATGCGATTATGGTCGCACAGTTAGGATTTGCGATGATTCCTTGATGATGCTTAATGGCTTCTTTGTTTACTTCCGGAATAATCAGCGGTACTGACGGATCTAATCGATAAGCACTGCTGTTGTCAATGACGATCGCTCCCGCTTTAACGGCATAGGGGATAAAGAAACCAGCTACATCGTTTTCTGCGGCACAAAGTACCAAATCGACTCCCTTAAATGATTGCGGAGTCGCTTCCTGAATGACAAAATTCTGTCCGTTTACACTTACTTCCTTGCCCGCGCTTCGACAGCTTGCCAAAAGGGTGAGCTTACGGTAGGGGAATTTTCGTTCCAGCAGCATCTCCAGCATGGTCTGGCCTACCGCTCCGGTAGCACCTAATATCGCAATATGAATGGATTTCATAGGCTTTCCTCCTCATTTATGTTTGATACTGTATTATATGTGAGCCGCTAAGCTTATGACACGCCTTGCAGCGATTTTAAGGGATGCTCAAGAATACTGGATAACGTAGGATTAAATACTTTCGTTATGGACGATATTAACTATATGTGGTAAAATTTAAAACTGAAGAATAGTTGTTTTTTATTAGGAAAAAGGTAAGACATCAATCTAATAGAATGGATGTTTGATGATAAAGGAGGTATCGTTATGGAAAAGTATTTGATAGTAGAATCCAGTATTCTGCCGGAGGTCTATGAAAAAGTTGTAGAAGCACGGAATTTGCTTCAGGAAGGTGAAGTTAAACAGATTTCCGAAGCAGTCAAGCGAGTTGGCATAAGCCGCGGTACCTATTACAAATATAAAGATTATGTATTTCTTCCCTCACAGAATTTCATGGGAAGAAAAGCGGTAATTTCATTTACGCTGATGCATAAAAAAGGCATTCTGTCCGAAGTTCTCAATGAGCTTTCCAGTATGAATGCCAATATCCTGACAATTAATCAAAATATACCGATCCACGATCGGGCTAATGTCGTGATTTCTATGGATATGAGTGATATGGATATCATGATGGATCAGGTAATTAAGCAGCTGGCAAATTTAAATGGGGTATATAATATGCAGCTTGAGGCGATTGAATAAAGGGAGCGAATCAAATGATTCGTTCTGTTTTTATGTTGGTAAAGAAAAACGACTTGTGTTATGATAGGTCTGCTTATTAGGAAGTGATGATATGCAGCGAATAAAAAAATTTATAGCCGTGGCAGTAGCTGTTTCTGTGATTGCGATATTATTGATAACCAGTGTCGATATCAATGCGTTTAATCGTGGTTTCTTTGAAGATGAATATGCCGCAATGAATACCGCGGAGCATATCGGCATGAGTCAAAAGGATCTAATGCGTGCCACCAATACATTGCTTGATTATTTGCAGGATGACCGTGATGATATTCTGGTAAAAGCTCAGGTATATGGAGAAACACGAGAAGTTTTCAATAAGCGAGAAAGCGATCATATGATCGATGTAAAAGATCTTTATCAAAATGTGCGGAAAGTACGACTGGCTGCTGTGATTGTGTTGATCATTGGAATAGCGGTGCTGCTATGGAAACGGCAGGAAGGGCTGTTGGGATCGCTGGCTTATCGGTTCATGCAGGTTTCTTTAGCTTTTTTGGTTATTATCGGCATGCTTTGTATATGGGCATTGATTGATTTTTACTCTTTTTGGACGAGTTTCCATGAGCTGTTTTTCACCAATGATCTATGGCTGCTGAATCCCGCTACGGATATCATGATTCAGATGTTTCCGCAGGATTTCTTTTTCCACATGGTCATGCGAATCGTGATCGGCTTCACAGTTCCGTTTGCGGCATTGTTTGGAGGCAGTTTGTTATATGTAAAGCATTGGATAAGGAAAGAACCGAAGATCACAGATTGTACGGAGGCGAGCGAATCATGAAACGTGTTATCCTGGCGAGTAATTCACCGCGTCGCAGGGAATTATTGGCAAGAATGGATATTCCTTTTACCGCAAAGGGAGTACAAACAGAAGAATTTATCAATACGAGTTTACCGCTGGGCAAAGCCATTGAAGAAATAGCCCGACAAAAAGCACTGGCCGTTAAGGAATCTTTTCCGGAAGATATCATCGTCGGCGCTGATACCATTGTATGCATTGACGGTGAAGTATTGGGCAAACCACGTGATAAACAGCAGGCATTTGAAATGCTGAAACGACTTTCCGGTCGCACGCATCAGGTAATTACCGGGGTTGCAGTTTTGTATCCACAGGAAGAAATCACCTTTCATCAGCACACTGATGTCACATTTTATTCACTTCATGATGATGAAATTTGGGAATATATTGATACCAATGAACCGATGGATAAGGCTGGTGCCTATGGAATTCAGGGAAAAGGTGCTTTTTTAGTTGAAAAAATTGTCGGAGACTATTATAATGTAATGGGTTTGCCGATGGCAAGTCTCTATCGGGTTCTGAAAGAACACGGTTAAGACCCGAACGCCGACATAGTATAATGGTAATACAGAGCAATGGTAATGCTCAGCTCGCAGTTCAATTCTGCGTGTCGGCACCATAAATAAAGTAACCCCTCTAAGTAAAGGGGTTTTTTATTGTTTTAATGTGTAAAAAAACAAAAAAGACGAATATTCATCATATTTCATACATACTGTTTATCAAATCTGCATGACAGCAATGTAAGAAATGACGATTTTGATTTATTATATGGATTCATAAATGATGCTTCTTTGCTTGTTGAAAAATGATATCTTTTTGCGCTTTCGTCATATCATATGGTCTGTTGATACATGATGGTTTAAGATGATAAAAGGATATAAGAAAAGCCGCTTTTTCAGCGGCTTTTCTGCTCAGAATATTACATCGGTAAACTACTGAGCCTTGTAGTAACAGTTTTTCTGCTGTGACGGTGGGAATCTTTTGCCTTTTTCCACGTCGATGTCTTCATTCAGAAGTTTGCCCTTTTCGTCATATAAACTGTATTTGTCAGTCTGTTCACAGTTCTGACCCGGACGGTATTTCTTTTCAGCCATGAATAACACCTCCTGATACTATTGTGGTTATCTGATAGTTTGGTATTCCAGTAATTTATGGAAATGAGTTTTGTTATTGAAAGAACTTTGTTAAAATAGAGAAGATTGATTTCGTGGAGGTGCAGGATGAAAATTTTCGCAAGTGATTATGATGGAACGCTCCGTATTGGTCAGGATGTGAGTGAAGAAAATAAAAGGATGATACAGAAATGGCGGGATGCCGGCAATCTGTTTGTCATAGTAACTGGACGCAGTATGGAGTCGATCCTATCTGAGATTGAACGAAATACATTATCCTGTGATTATATCATCGGGAATAATGGCGGGGTCATATATGATTGGGAAGGAAATCTGCTTCAGGAGACAGTTATGGATTTTGAGCGGGCTTTAAAGGTATTGGAATATATCAAGACCGTGCGCTGCTTTTCCTATGTGATCAATGACGGTTTTCATCGAGCTAAGGTGGTTGTGGATGCTTCTCGGCCGGATCGTAAATACGGCATGATCAAGGCTACAAAATCAGTGGAGGAAGTATTGGCAAATCGAAAGATTGCTCAGTTTGTACTCTCTTTAGATAATATGGAATTGGCGAAACAGACTGCCCAAATCATCAATGAGCGTTACGCAGATACAGTATGTGCCTATGTGAATGTGGACTGCATCGATGTAGTACCCAATTGTATCAGTAAGGCAAAGGGCATTCAATTCCTTCAGGAGTATGTTAAGGCAGCGAAAGATGAGATCTTTGTCATCGGTGATTCCTATAATGATTTGCCGATGATTGAAGCCTATCATGGTTTTACTCTTAATCACGCAGAAGCAATCATTCAAAAACAGGCATCCGACAGCTTTGAAAGTGTTGCCGCCGCGATTGGCAGCCTGCTTGATAAAAATTAAGATCGCTGGTAATTTCCAATGGAAAATAATAAGGCTTGCATACAGTTTTATGCTATAATGTAAAATGCGAAAGGAGTGTTCTTATGCTTGATTATTTCACATATAACAATTTTATAGCACTCTTGCGGCTGTTAGCCGATATCGGCTGTGTTTGGGTCGTTATTTATTATTGTATCAAGATTGTTAAAAACAACTCTCGTACCATTCAGATTTTTAAGGGAATTCTGCTGATTTTTATCATCCATGCACTTGCGGTATTCTTGGGTCTGAAAACGGTGCGTTATATTTCAGATTTATTTGTTAAATGGGGGTTTCTGGCAATTATCATCGTATTCCAGCCGGAAATTCGCGCGTTATTGGAGAAACTCGGTAAGACCAGTATTTTCTCTAAAATTACAACGCTTACGGTCAATGAACGGGAGAAACTGGTTGATGAACTGGTAAAAGCGTGCTCTGAGATGTCAAAAAGTAAGACCGGTGCACTGATTTCTTTGGAACAGGGTCATTCCCTGGCCGATTATATTAAAACCGGTACTCCGATGAATTCCGTTGTCACCTCTGAACTGCTCTGTTCGATTTTTATGGTAGGTACTCCGCTCCACGATGGTGCTGTGATTATTCAGGGGGTTAAGATTGCCTGCGCGGCTGCTTATTTCCCGCCGACCACGATTGATTTTCCTTCCAGCTATGGTGCACGTCATCGGGCCGCGGTGGGAATTTCGGAAATAACCGATTCGGTAACGATCGTTGTTTCGGAAGAAACCGGTAATATCTCTATTGCCGAAGGCGGTAAGCTGACCGTAGTAAGTGAAAAGAGCCTGCGTGAATATCTGCTGATGGTAATCTGTCAAACACAGAATGAAATAGTTTCTCATAAGATTAAACGGGAAAGCGATTTAGAAAATCCGAATAATCTGCTGATCGATACCGATTCACCGGATCATAAAGCGAATTCCTTTATTGCTCATTTCCGCGGTAAAAACAAAAAGGATAAACCAAATGAAGCAGTAAAAAATTCTCGGTTCAAACGGACGAAAAAGACGGTGGATGCGCCGGAGCCGGAGCCGATTTTGGATCAGGCAGCGGCAGCAGAGCCGCGGACAGAGGATAAACTGGAATCTATGTTTGAAGAGGTTGTAAAGGATGCAGAGGAAACGATGCAGGAGCTTCCAAAAGCTGAAGCAAATCCTGATACTGAACAACCAAATATGAAAAAAGCCGCAGCGAAAAAAGCGGATTCAGATAAAGCAGAAGCGAAACCGGCGAAAAAACGGGCTGCTGGAACGAAGAAAACCGCTGCAGCGAAAAAAACAAAAACAGTGAAGAAAAAAACGGATCAGCTGGATATGGATGAGATGATCGAAGCAGAGACGATTTCATATAAGACGTCTAAAACTGCGAAAAAGAAAACACCGAAGAAAAAAGCTGAAAAAGATAATTCCGAAGGGAGTGAATCCTGATGGCAAGAAAGAAAAAGACCGAGCTGAGCCGGGAAGGGAAAACTGAACTGGCTAAGTCAATCGCAGAAAAAGGACAAAAATTCACTCGAACCTATGCCAATGTGGAAAATACGGTTGCGAAATTCTTCCGCTGGATATCCACTTGGGTCGATAAAATATTATTTAATCAGAAGCATGGTAAAGCAGTTGCGCTGGTTTTAGCGGTGCTGCTGTATATGGTGGTAAATGCCGGTGATGATTCCAGCAATATCTTTGCGACCAATAAGAGCACTACGACCATTGATAATATTCCGGTATCGACAGTGGTTAGTAATGAGGTATATGAAGTGAGCGGACTGCCGGAATCGGTCAGTGCGGTAGTAGTCGGTGAATTAAGCGATATTCAGCTGCTGAACTCACAGAAAAACTTTCAGGTCGTGGCTGATTTGAGTGAATTTACCGAAGGAACCCATGAGGTAACCTTAAAGCCGGTGAACTTTTCACCGCGGGTAAAAGTAACATTGAATCCGAGTACCGCAATGGTAACGATCAAGCGAAAGACCAGCAAGGTATTTACTCTGGGCTATGATTTCGTCAATACGGATAAGATGGATAAAATATACTCATTGGGCAAGCCGGAATTTGAACAGGGTGAAGTCATTGTGCACGCCTCACAGGAAACGGTTGATAAAATCGCATTTGTGAAAGCGCTGATTGATGTATCCGGAGTTACGAAAACGTTTGAGACAGAAGCGGAAATTGTAGCTTATGATCAGAATGGAAACCGTATCGATGTCGATATCCTGCCAAGCAAAATGAAGGCCAAAGTAGAAGTTACCACACCAACCAAGGATGTGCCGATCACAGTAGTTCCGGTTGGCAAGGTTCCAAATGGGAAAGCGATAGAATCCTATACGCTGGATCATGATTCAGTTACCCTGTACGGTCCAAAAGAAGTGCTGGATGAGATTTCCGAGCTGCAGATACAACTGCCGGCCAGCACGTTGAACGGTGATAAGACCGTACCGATGCCGATCATTTTGCCAACCGGCGTCACCAAAGCTTCCATTCAGCGAGTGAACATCGAAGTGAAGCTGGCAGATCGAGAGGAAACCACGATTAAGAATATTCCGATCGCCTTCAAAAATAACAAGAAGGGATTCCAGGTCGCTACGGAAAACAAGGAAGATGCTTATGCGGATGTTATCGTGTCCGGGGCGAAAAAAGTGCTTGATAAGTTAAAAGCAGAGGATATCAGCGTTTATTTTGATTTAAGTAAAGTTACCCAGCCGGGAACGCAGGAAGTTCCGCTGCTCGTCTCGGGTAAAAATAAATTAGTAAGCTATTCGTTATCAAAATCAAGCATCAAGATTAAACTGGTATTACCTGACTAGTAAAGGAGACTGACAATATGGGTAAATATTTTGGTACAGACGGCGTGCGCGGCAGAGCGAATGACAATTTAACGCTGGATATGGCGGTTGCCATCGGAAAGTATATCGGAAGTTATTTCGGACAGGATCGTCATGCCCGCATCCTGATCGGAAAGGATACGCGTCTTTCCGGCAGTATGTTTGAAATGGGGCTGGCAGCCGGTGCTACTTCTGCCGGCGCAAATGTCTATCTGCTGGGTGTATGTCCTACTCCGAGTATTTCATATTTGGTACAAAAAGAACGCTTTGACTGCGGAGTAATGATTTCCGCCAGTCATAATCCGTACTATGACAACGGAATTAAGCTTTTCAACCATGAAGGCAAGAAAATGCCGGAAGAAATACTGCTGGGAATCGAATCCTATATGGATGGTGAAGGCGATGTGGAACTGGCGATCAATGATGCGCTCGGTTCAGTGATTCGTTGGGAAGACGGCTTGGAGCTGTATATCAGTTATTTAAAAGCGTGTGTCGATATAGATTTATCCGGCATGAATATCGCATTGGATCTTTCGAATGGTTCAGCGACTGCTACTGCGGTTGAAACATTGAAGGATCTGGGGGCAAATCTGAAAGTGATCCACGCACAGCCGGATGGTGTCAATATCAATACCGACTGCGGATCTACGCATCCAGAGAGTTTACAGGAGCTGATGTGCAGCGGACATTATGATGCGGGTTTTGCCTTTGACGGTGATGCAGATCGTTTAATTGCCGTAAATGAGAATGGAGAATTGATCACCGGCGATCATACTCTGTATATCTGCGGCTGCCACATGCATAAAAACGGCACCCTAAAGGATAATAAGGTCGTGACGACAGTTATGTCCAACCTGGGATTATACCGTGCCTTCGATCGTGCTTCAATCAGTTATGAGCAAACGGCAGTCGGTGATAAATATGTGTATGAGTGCATGGAGAAGAATGACTATTCTATCGGCGGTGAACAATCAGGACATGTGATTTTCAACGCCTATGAAAATACCGGTGATGGTTTATTTACGGCATTGATGCTTTTAAAAGTAATGCGGGAAACCGGTAAGAAATTAAGTGAATTAACAGAAGATCTGTTTATCTATCCTCAATTGCTGATCAATGTTAAAGTAAATGATAAGCATCGTGCGCTGGAAAACGAAGAATTATTGGAACAGGTTGATCTGGTAAGCAAGGAACTGGGTGACGAAGGCCGTATTTTGGTGCGTCCAAGCGGTACAGAGCCATTGGTTCGGGTCATGGTCGAAGCCAAGACAGATGAATTGTGTGATTTATATGTAAACCGTGTAGTAAATTTTATAAAAACAAAGGGACTTTAAGAAAGTCCTTTTTTTTTCAAATCATTTGGGCTAAAATAAGCATAGAGGTGAGCTTATGAAAAAAGTTATCTGCGTTGTAGAAGATGAAAAGAACCTGAATGATCTAGTCAGTCAGTATTTAAGAAAAGAGGGTTATGAGGTTCGTTCCTACTATACGTATGAAGAAGCCAACGCCCATGTTACAGATGATGATGTGCATCTGTGGATTTTGGATATCATGCTGGATGATAAAAGCGGCTTTGATCTGATCGAAGCAATTAAATATTCGGGTAAAGAGATTCCGGTTATCTTTATGTCTGCCCGGGATAAAGAATTTGATCGCATCATTGGTCTGGAAAAGGGCAGTGATGACTATATCACCAAACCGTTTTCGCCAAAGGAATTGGTACTGCGGGTAAACAATGTTATGAAGCGTACGTATAAAACGGAAAATAAGCGGGTTCTGATCGATGGTTATGAACTGGATGAAGAACAGCGCAAAATTTTTGATAACAATGCGGAAATTGATTTAACGACGAAAGAATTTGATTTGTTGATGATGTTTATCAAAAATAAAGGAATTGCCTTCAGTCGTGAAAAGATTTTGGAGAATGTCTGGGAAGAGAACTATTTCGGCAGTGACCGCGTTGTGGACGATACACTCAGAAGACTGCGTAAGAAGCTTCCTAAACTGAATATTCATACGATTTACGGTTACGGATACCGTTTAGGATAATGCGTAAATTTCAAACATGGGTAAAACAGCTGTCTTTATCCCAGCAGCTGTTTGCCCTTATTTTCTTCTTTGTGACATTCTTCTGTGTGTTTTTCTTTGTGTATTTGAATGGCAATATCAATAAAGTAATTGAATCACAGATGTTTTCAACGATTGATCGCACGCAGAAAGAGATAATTTCACGGCTGAAAGATGAGCAGCTCGCGGTCAATGACCTGGATCGGCTCATTCAGGATCCTTATCTTTCACATATGATCATTGTACAAACGGACAAGCAGATCAATTCCATTATTGACCGCAGCGACCGTAAGCTGCAGTTAGATACGGGATTATCAAAGGACATTATTACAAAAGTAAAGGAAATGAAGGGTGACAGCCAAGAGTTTTCCTATCATGGTAACAGTGTCACAACGTATTATAAAGCGGTGAAGGTGTTCAGCTCAAAGGGGCAGTCGCTTACCTTGGTAACAGCGATTGATTCAGCCTACATGGAAGGCTTCCGAACAACACTTGTAAGCAGTGTAATCAACGTTACCGTAGTGGTAGTCGGACTGTTTTTTATCATTTTGATGGTATGGATGGCAACCATGATTCATCCCTTGAATCAGATCCGAAATTACATAGAAAAGATCAAGACCGGAGAAGATGCGGACTTGAAAATTACACGGCGGGACGAGATCGGCGAGCTGGCTGATGCGCTGATGAGCATGCGTCAGGAACTAAAACGTCAAGAAAAAACCAAGGAAGAAATGATTCACAATATATCTCACGATCTGAAAACGCCGATCGCTACGATCAAATCATATGGAGAAAGCATCAAGGACGGTATTTATCCGTATGATACGCTGGAAAAGAGCGTTGATGTTATCATCGACAATGCAGATCGTCTGGAAAAGAAAGTACATTCCTTACTGTTTTTGAATCGCGTTGAATATCTGATATCGCAGGATAATAACGGAGCGATTACCGACATGCATCAGGTCATTGAAACCGTAGTGCTGGCTACGAAGGCAATCCGCTCTGATATTGATATCATTACTGAGCTCGATGATGATATTTTCTTTGAAGGCCTAGAGGAATCCTGGCGGGTAACCGTTGAAAATATATTGGAAAATGCACTGCGCTATGCGAAAACGAATATAACGATACGGCTTCACGAATCGGAATTAACGATCAGCAATGATGGTCCTTCCATGAGTGATGATCGTTTAAAGGTACTGTTTAAGCCATATGAAAAAGGGCAAGGCGGACAGTTTGGTCTGGGCTTATCCATCGTAGCGAAGGTCGTTCATGCCAATGGCTTTGAGGTAGCAGGTGAAAATACCAGCGATGGTGTGATTTTCAGGATCTATAAAAAATAAACAGATGAAAGCACAATGCCATTTTGTTAAGACATTGGGTGAACATCTGTTTTTCTTTATGTCTAAAAGCTTACATTTCTACATATACATGATATGTAGGAGGATTTCTATGCTTATAACGGTAAAGGGACAAACTGTCAATGTGGAGACGGCAGGAAGCGGACAGAGTGTTGTACTGCTTCATGGATGGGGTCAGAATATGGAAATGATGCGGCCCATTTTTGATCATATGAAAGAATGGTTTCAAGTGATTATGATGGATCTTCCCGGTTTTGGGGAAAGTGAGGAACCGGATACCGCATGGTCGATACAGGATTATGCGGATTTTTTATCGGAAGTTTTGGATGTATATGAAGCAGAGAATCCGATTTTAATCGCTCATTCATTTGGAGTCAGGATCGCTTTTCGCTACGCGCTCAATCATTCTGTGCATAAGATGATATTAACTGGTGCAGCAGGTATTCGTCCGCATCACAGCATGGAGTATTATGGAAAGGTATATTGGTATAAAATAAAAAAACATCTGGGTCTTATTAAGGGAAACGAGGGAAGCCGAGATTTTCAAGATGCCTCATCAATCATGCGGCAGATTCTTGTAAAATGTGTCAATGAGGATATTACTCCGATGTTATCCTCGATTCACACAGAAACTTTATTGGTATGGGGCACGCTGGATGAACAGACACCGCTCTGGATGGGAAAAAAGCTTGCGAAAAAGATGCCGAATGCGGCGCTGGCCATTTTCGATGGGGATGATCATTTTGCATACTTTCATCAAATGAACCGTTTCCTGAGGGTATTGGATTGTTTTCTGGTAAGGGAGCGTACGGATTATGAGTAAGGTGATTTTGTTTGTAAGCATCTATTGCTTTGAATTGGTTTCCATCAAGCACGCGCTGCATATTCTTCAGCAAAATCGCTATAATTTAAGACGTTATATAGACTGGTGCGCAAAGCGCATAAAATCATCGAACGTATCATTTGCTTTGATGATCTGGTTTATTCCTTGTCTGGGTATTGCCATGATGAATCGAACATCTATTATGATGACCTTAATGACCTTGCTGATGCTGGTTTACAGCTATGTGCTGTATCAGGCAGACCATCGCCATACCGCGATTCTGCCGTTGGTATGGACAGCACGAATAAAACGATTGTCGCTTATGATGAGCCTGCTTACATGGGGCTGGCTGTACTTGCTTTACCGATTGCTCGGTATTCGAGCCTTCATCTGTCTTGCCTGTTTGCAGTTCTTCTCGCCATGGCTTTTGATTCTGCCCTCCCAATGGCTGATGATGCCGATTGAACAGGGTATCCGCAAGTGGTATGTCCGTGATGCCAAACGAATCATGCAAAAATATTCAAATCAGATGCGCATCGGCATCACCGGCAGCTATGGCAAAACATCAGTGAAAAATATTATGTATCATGTATTGAGTGAACAATTCTATTGTTTTAAAACACCAAAGTCCTATAACAACCTTATGGGTATTACCCGATCGATCCGAGAACAGCTCAAGCCGGTTCATCAGGCCTTTATCTGTGAAATGGGAGCTGATCATATTCATGAGATAACAAGGCTGGCAGAATTTGTGAAGCCGCGCATCGGTGTAGTCAGTGCGGTGGGGCCTCAACATCTTCAGACATTTCATTCGATTGATAATATCTTACAGGAGAAAATGCAGCTGATTGAACATCTTCCCAAAGACGGTCTGGGTGTAATCAATATGGATAATGATTATATCCGAAATTATGAAATTAAGAATACCTGTAAAATTATTCGCTATGGTATTCATCAAAAGGATGCAGATCTGCGGGCTTATAATATTATAAGCGATGCCGGGGGAACCACCTTTCAGGTAGATGCAAGCGGGGAGTCCTATACCTTTCACACAATCTTACTGGGAGAACATAATGTTCTTAATATCTTGGCTTCACTGGCGGTCGGCTGGTATATGAATATTCCGTGGAAGGCGATGCAGCAAGCGGTGGAACGCGTACCGTTCATCGAACATCGATTAGAGCTGAATCATCAATATCCGTTTACGATGATTGACAATTCTTATAATTCCAACCCAGTTTCTGCACGTCTGGCACTTGGTGTATTGGCGCAGATGCCCGGGAGGCATATTCTGATAACGCCTGGTTTTATCGACTTGGGAAGTGTGGAAAATGAAGAAAACCGACAATTTGGCGAGGTGATACCGCAGTATGCGGATGAGGTCATTTTGGTCGGTGAACAGCAAACGCGCTATATCTATAAGGGGCTGCTTCGAACGGAGATGGATCAAAGCAGAATACATGTTGTCAAAATGACAAAGGATGCGCTTGCCTTATGCCGAAAGATCGCTGCACCCAGTGATACCGTTTTGATTGAGAATGATCTGCCGGACGCCTTTAATCATTAACATAAATATCCTAGGCGCATACACTAAAATGAAACATGCGTAAAGGAGCGGGTTTAATGAAAATTCGTGTAGCAGTTATTTTTGGAGGACGATCCGTTGAACATGAAATCAGTATTTTGTCAGCACAGCAGGTCATGTTGGCCTTAGATCCCTCAAAATATGAAATAGTACCGCTTTATATTGCCAAAAGCGGCTTGATGTACAGTGATCGCAGCCTTTGTGAGTTGAATACCTTTAAGGATATGGAGAAGCTTGATCATGATCTCGATCCGGTGCAGCTGATTCGAAACGGCAGTCAATATGAAATACGCTTCATTCGCCGCACATGGAAACATAAAGCAATACCGGTCGATCTGGCATTTCCGGTAATTCACGGCACCAACGGGGAGGATGGAACCCTGCAGGGTTATCTGGAGCTATTGGGTATACCATATTGTGGATGTCGGGTGCTGGGAGCGGCGATCGGCCAGGATAAAACGATCATGAAACAAATTCTTGATCGGCAGAATATCCCAACTCCACCGTGGTTCTATGTGACTGCCTATGAATTGTTGGATGATAATATTTTGAAGAAATGCAATGAATTGGGATATCCACTGATTCTAAAGCCGGCTTGTCTGGGAAGCTCAGTAGGCATTCAGATCGTCAAAGAGGAAAAAAACATGCTTTCTGCCCTGCGCCAGGTATTCCAATATGATGAAAAAGCAGTTGTGGAAAAACTGATTGAGCCGATGCGGGAAGTAAACTGTTCGGTATTGGGAGACCTTTCTAGGGCAGAGTCATCAGAAATTGAAGAAGTGATGAAATCCAGTGAGATTTTGAGTTATCAGGATAAATATGAAGGAGAATCAAAAAGTAAGGGCATGGCAAGCGCCGCGCGTAAAATGCCTGCGGATCTTCCTAAGGATATGTATGAGGAAGTAAAACGACTGGCATTAAAAACCTTTCATGCCCTTCATGCATCCGGTGTATGCCGCATTGATTTTCTGATTGATGATGTAAATGATCAAGTATATGTCAATGAGATCAATACCATCCCCGGTTCGCTGTCCTTTTATTTATGGGAAGCAATAGGTATTGGTTTTAGAGAACTGCTTGATAAAATCATTCAGCTGGCTTTTGATCATATGCGGCGAAGTGAACAGCGCATTTACTCCTATGATACAAATCTGTTGGCGAATTATCATGAAGGTGGATTAAAAGGAATCAAGAAATAATTGTAAAAATCCTATTATCAAAAATGGTATGAATATGTAATCGTTTTGTTGGCTGATCAACTTTCCGAGTTCATTTTTATCATAATGATAACAGGATTTTTTTAGTAAAGAATACCGCATTACAGCATTTAGCTATTGTATATCCTTCAACAGAAGCAGCAGCCGTTTTTGATCAGACGGCGAAATCGGATCTTTGGGATTATAGAAGTAATGATCTAATACATCACTGTTTTTCAAAAGTTCATCATACACATCGTGGATGTGTTCTTTATCACTATGATGAGCGATTGCACTTGTAATGATCGAAATTTCATCGGCAGTAAATAACTGGGTATGATTGAGAATTTCTAAAGACAGCTCTGCCCCTCGTACGGCGTGATCGGCACTATTCTCAAGGTATCTGGCAATATCGTGAAGCATACCGGATACCGCCGCAATTTCCGGATCGAGGTTTTCCTTCATAGCCAGAAACGCTGCCCATTTTGATACGCCGTATAAATGGATATAGGCGAATTTCTGCTCCTCCGCGGATGGTATCCGCTGTAGAATACGGTCTGTTTGAACCCGAATATATTCTAATCGATCCATATTGTTTCTCCTTTTTTACATTTTATCACCGGGTTGGGAAAATGTATAGAACTCCGGCTTGAATCACTCGCGAAATAAAGCGAGAAGGCGTATAATGAACATAGAGAACGGGAGGGAGAATTATGCTGATCAAGGATGAAGCATTACTGGAAGCGCTGCATAACTATCTTCATAAACACGAGGATGAGGAAATAACCGTGGATGACCTGGTTCAGCTGACATCGTTCAGTGCCCGTAAGGCGGATATCCATGACTTGTCTGGCTTGGAGCATGCAATCAATTTAACCTATCTTGACTTAACCGGTAACTATATAAATTCACTGGACGTTTTATCCTCGATGGAACAGTTATCCTATTTAAATGTATCAAAAAATCAGATACGAGAGTTATGGCCGATTAGTCAGCTGCGGGAGTTAAAGCGGCTCGATCTTTCCAACAATAATTTGTATATGATGGATTTAACTGCCATATCACGACTGGATAATCTGGAAGAATTGAATTTAGATCGCGCCAAGATCAACAGCATTGAACCGCTTGAGGGGATGAAGCGGCTGCGGGTGCTTCATTTGGGAGTAGCTGGTCAGGCACCTAGTATTTATCCATTGGCTACCCTGCCTTCGCTGGAAGTGCTGACGATGAATCATATGTGGATGTATGATATCAATGATCTTACGTATCTTAGCAATTTAAAGCATCTGGAGCTTTCGACCAATTTATTCAGTGATCTTTCGCCGTTAAAAACGATGAAGCATCTTCAGGTACTGGATTTATCAAATAATGAATATCTGCGTGATGTCAGTGTGCTTAGCGAATTGACTGAGCTGAAGGACTTGAATCTTTCCTACGATCCGGTTGATGATTTCGGATTTTTGAAAGATTTGGATCAGCTGAGCGCACTTCGCCTGGCCCAGACTGGTCTTCGTGATGTTTCGGTTCTGGAACACCTGTTGCATTTGGAAAAATTGGATTTGTCTGATAATCATATTCATCATATAGAAAGATTATCCGATTTACGAGAATTGATTTATTTCAAAGCCAGCAACTGTCAGCTTCATACGATAGATTTTCTGAAGCATGCGGGGAAGCTGGAAGAGCTCAGCCTTTATAATAATATGATCAAAGATATCGATATTTTGAATCATTGCAATGGTTTGACCACGCTTGATGTCAGTAATAACAATATCCGCCGTATTGACGCGTTGAAAGAGCAGTACAATCTGGAGTGTCTGCTGCTTGCCAATAACAGTATCCGCGATATAGAACCATTGAAAAACCTGACCAATCTTGGCGTTCTCGACCTGTATAATAATGTCGTGGAGGATTTGCATCCATTATCAAACTTAGTGAACTTGATTCGATTGCGTCTGGATCATAACAGTATTATTGACTTACAGCCGCTGGATAAGCTTATCTATTTGAGCAGTCTGTCTTTGAAAGCGAATTATATCATTGATGTCTCGCCATTAAAGAAGCTCACGTCGCTGTATGAGCTGCGTTTAGATGATAATCCGATCATGGATATCAGTGTTCTGGAGGATCTGGAATATTACGATAAATTTAGCAGCTAATGCTTGTGAACCCTACATGAAATTATTTTTGATGCAGGGTTTCTTTTATAGGATTTGATACAATAGGCAGAAAGGAGATTGCATGAAGCGGTATATGCTTTAAGAGAAGGCATGAAAGTGATCGATGTAATGAAATATCAATATGGATCGCAGGATGTGTCTGTCAGTCTGTTAAACAATCGTGCATTATCTTCGTAAGGATGTTTTTCTGATGATGTATGAATTAGAAGGAAAATTGGATAATCTGCATATATTGTGATATAATGTTAAAACTGACTTAATATTATGCAGGAGAAGCGATACTTTAAGTTATACCATGTATCGCTTTTTCATTGTTTAAGTAGAAAAGGAAAATCATGAAATTTAATAAATTAGACATTATCGAGCCTTTATTAAGGGCTGTGAAAGAACAAGGCTATGAAGATGCGACGCCTATTCAGGAAAAGGCAATTCCTCAAGCACTTCAAGGAAAAGATATTTTAGGTTGTGCACAAACCGGAACCGGGAAAACCGCGGCTTTTTCAATTCCTACGATTCAGCAGCTGTATCAGGCAGGAAAGCGGGATTATATCCGCGCATTAATCTTAACCCCCACTCGAGAACTGGCAATTCAGATTCAGGAAAATATGTGCGCGTATGCAAAGTATACCGAAATTAAGAGTGCGGTCATTTTTGGCGGCGTTTCACAGAAACCACAGGAACGAGCAATCCAAAATGGTGTGGATATCGTAATTGCGACACCGGGACGTTTGAATGATTTAATAAAACAAAGCATTATTGATTTATCACATATCGAAATTTTTATATTAGATGAAGCCGATCGGATGTTAGATATGGGTTTTTTGAACGATGTAAAGAAAATTATCGCCCAAATTCCTGTAAAAAAGCAAACTTTATTTTTCAGTGCAACGATGCCGAAGGAAATTCGCACCCTTGTACATACGCTTCTTGTTGATCCGGTTAGTGTGGAAGTCACACCTGTTTCCAGCACGGCAAAGCAAATTGATCAAACCCTATATTATGTAGATAAAGCGAACAAGAAGCATTTATTGTTGGATATTCTGGAACATAATGATGTCCAGAATGCCCTTATCTTTACCAGAACGAAGCACAATGCGAATCGGTTAGGAAAGTTTTTAATCAACCACAATATAAAAGCCGGGGTGATCCATGGTAATAAGTCACAGAATGCCCGTCAAATTGCCTTAACCCAATTTAAAGAGGGTAAAATCAGAATATTGGTCGCAACGGATATTGCTGCAAGGGGCATTGATGTCAGTGAATTAAGCCATGTTTTTAATTACGACATGCCGAATGAGGCAGAAGCATATGTGCATCGCATCGGAAGAACCGGGCGGGCAGGAAAGACCGGCACTTCTATTTCCTTCAGTGATATCGATGAAATCGATTATGTGAAAAGTATTCAGAAATTAATTGACTGTGATATCCCAGTGAACCGCGAACATGCTTATCCGATGCTTGTGACAACACCTACTCCAAAGAAAAAACAGGGGCAAGGTAGAAATACCAGTCCAAAACAGGGGAAACAGTCTAATAAATCAAAGAATTCAAAATCATCAGATACTGGTGTTACAAAAAAATCCTATAACAATAATAAGCAGACTCCATCAAAATCTAAGCAATTTGGTAAGGATACAAAAGCAAATGACAGCAAAAAACGTGATAGCTCATCGCATGCTTATCAAGATAAAAAACGAAATTCCGCAAGCTCCTCAATTTATGCAATGCGAGGCAAGTAATCGGATGAACATGTTTCTCTGGTTCTAAAATAATATAATAAAAATGTATCATACTTCTATAAGTAGATACATTTTTTGTATTCCTCTATCTAATATTTTCAGAATATCGTAAAAGTAGCCGAATTCATTGATTATTTTGTAACAGTTCCTTATTTTGATCCAAGCATAATCATCTTGTATTGATTCTTTTTTCTACAAAAAAGGTAACTACCTAATTATTTTGAAGCGTATTTCTTTAAATTACATTTTAGGATATCAATGAATTCTTCTCTCACGTCAGCTGGTTCAATAATTGTGCAATAGTTCATATATTGTAAAGCAAAATACAGCATTCCTTGTTTAGAGGATTTGATAATTGCTAAGAATTCTTTATCGTTCTTTTTCTGAATATATATATCCTGACCAAAACGATCAATCATGTCATCTAATATGAAATGATCGCAAAGTATCGTGAACGTTTCTACATTACCGCCATACATATATATTTTGGTTTTACAATATTCGTAAGGGTTGAAATCTTTTTCTATCGGTCTTATCGGCAGTGCGGTAATGATTATGTTTTTCATTTTATCAATCCGATAATGACTTAAATTTGTATAATCATCTTTTTGACAAAGCAGATAATAATTTTCATTTGCATAAACAATATGATAAGGATGAACGATGTATTTTTTATCTTTTCTGGGAATCATTTTCTTATTATAATCATATTTCATATAGTCAAACGATATTGCTTTATTTTGTTGGACTGCTTCCAGTATCACTTCGATGTTAAGGAAGAAATCGTGATTTAAAGATTTGTTTGAATTTTTTAAATATATGTTTGGATAAAAGGATTGATATACATATTTGCTTTGGGTATGAAGCAACTTCTGTATTAACTGTTTCGATTCTGTTTCAGGGATGAAATGGGAAGAATATATGGCATTGCACAGTAAATGTATTTCTGATTTTTCGAATGATCTTTCACCAAGAAAAAAACGCAGTGCGGTACCATTTGAGTTATCATCCCTTGATTGTATATCCACACCAGCTTCAATAAGGGCGTCTATATAAGAAGTAAATGTGTGTCTTTCAATTTGGATGTCATATTGAGTTTCTAAGAGTTTTTGAATTTCACGACGAGTGAGCGGGTGTTCCTCATCGGAAAATGTCTTTAATATTTGATAAATATGAAATAGTATTGTTTTCTTCATCTTGATCCCTCTTTTGCTTTCATTCTATCATAAATAAATTTACAAATTTTGAAAACCTGGTTGGATTTTCTACCATACTGCTATTTTATAATGATAACGCGAGGTGATAGAGATGACGGATTGGCTTATTACAAAAAATCATATCGTTCATTATTGTGATTGTCCATACGTGACGAGCGGTATGAAATGTACAAATTTATGGATTGCGTTAGAACAAGGCAATCGAATTTGTAAACATTGCTTACATAAGTATTTAAGCTGTGAATGTGATCAAATCTTCCAAACTTTTCATGGAATCATCAAAAATGTTTATTGGGAATATAATTATTTATTTTTTGGAACAGCTTACTCCTACTGGTGTCTCAATTTGGTGGACTTTAAATTGTGGCATACACGTAACTTGGATTATCCGGCGCCCTTTTCTGATAATTTTCATTTTCAAAAAGAATGTATATCGCTTTATGATGCTGTTTCTTATGGAGTTGAACATGATAAACATCATCCATATGTTTCTAAAAAACCTTTTGGCAATTTTTCTGTTTATCAGAAAATTATGATAATAGAGGCACAGCTGTAATTGGTATTTCACGAATAATTATTGGAAGAAATGGAGGGAGCTGAAACGATGAGATTGATAACGATAACAGGTATTGAACATTATTTTGGACAGGAAATTTTTCGGCCAGGTCAAACTTTAATATTGAAAAAAGATCTTGATAATTCTTATGACAGCGAGGCAATTCAAGCGGAATTAGAAACCGGTGTAAAGGTTGGATACGTTGCTAATAGTATTCATACCGTAGCAAGGGGATCGCATAGTGCTGGACGTATTTATGAAATTATAAATGACCGGCAGCCTGTAAAAATATTATGTATTTTATATAACTGTGTTATAGCAGAATTAGATTTATAAAAAATGTGAAAGAAAAGATACATATTATGATACAATACTAAGTGTAAACGGTTACATTTTTGGGGTTGACAGGGTCTGGGGAATTTGTTAATATGGTTTTGCAAGAGATATCTTGCTATAAGTACAAATTCATTTTGCAAGACTTTCTATCAGAGTTTCTCTCGTAGAGAGTAACTGCAAGAAAAAGCCCTAATAGGTAACTATAGGGCTTTTTCTTTTATAGGAGGAACGTACATATGAAAAAAGAAAATTACATTATGGGACTAGATTTGGGAGTTGGATCGGTTGGCTGGAGCTGCATGGCAGTAAATGATAATCATGAGCCGTGCCGTTTGATTGCCGCAAACAGTAGAATTTTTCCATCGAAAAACGGAAGCATGGAAGAACGCAGAAACGCACG
This sequence comes from Copranaerobaculum intestinale, assembly GCF_009831105.1. GTDB lineage: Bacteria > Bacillota_I > Bacilli_A > Erysipelotrichales > Erysipelotrichaceae > Copranaerobaculum > Copranaerobaculum intestinale. The sequence goes on from NZ_WUUQ01000001.1 coordinate 655,588, forward strand.
GGGATTAAGAAGATTGATTCGCCGTAAAAAAGCCCGCATCAAAAAAGTAAAAAATTTATTTGTGGAATATGATTTCTTTACAAAAGAGCAGATCAATGAATTTTTTGATTTTGAAGCAAAAAATTATGAAAATCCTTATCGCTTGAAATGTCGTGGACTCACTTCAGCTTTAACAAAGGAAGAATTATTGATCTGTTTGGTTCATTATGCAAAATATCGTGGCTTTAGGAGTAATCGAAAGAATAAGGAAGTAGCTAAGGATACCAAAAGTGCGAGTGAAGAACAGAAATTATTATATTCTATTGAACAAACACAAACTTTTTTGGATGAAAATAATTGTACTATTTCTCAATATATTTTAAGTGATCCAAAATTTAAAGATAAGATCAAAAATACAAGTGGCAATTTCAAAATTGGTGTGACCAGAAAAATGATCACCGATGAAGCAGAGCAGGTATTGGATACCCAGATTACATGTGGATTAATTGATGATTCTTTCAAAAAATCTTATTTAGATATATTAACATATCAGCGTTCCTTTTCAGAAGGACCTGAATCCGGTCCCTATAGCAATCCAATAGTTCATATGATTGGTACCTGTTCATTTGATAAACAATTGCGAGCACCGATAGCAGCACCTACCTATGAAGTATTCATACTGCTTCAAAAGCTCACAAATATTTACTACTATAAAGATTCATATCGAGATAAAAAGCAGCTGTCTGTAGAACAAATACAGGCAATTGTGGAGAAGGCGAAGAAAACAAAAGAAATTAAGTATAAACATGTGATGGAAATTATCGGTGAGGATGTTCATTTTACGGGTTTAACATTAAGCCGAAAGGATTATGCGGAAATCAATAAGAAAGGTAAAAAGCATCCTGAACGCAATCTTGACGATTTGCGAAAGAAACAAAAACTAGAAACTTCAATATGTAAAATGGAGATAACATCTTATTTTAAAAATGCGTTTAAGAAAGTCCATCGGATTGATGATTTAAAGCTTTTGGATGAAATAGCAGACTTGCTTTCAAAATATAAAACGGATAAGGAAATAGAAAAGTACTTAGATCATGATGATTATCCATTGTTGAGACAACAAGACGAGGATATCAAGGGTGTAGTGAAAGGTCTTGATGAGGGAAAGTTCATACGATTCGGTAAGTTATCTTTCCATGTTTTGTATGAAATTGTTCCTTTGATGTTGGAAAAAGGATATATGTATTCGGATGCTATGAGAGAAGCAGGCTTTGATCACGTGAATAAAAAAAGCGATGATAAGGTACATGATCAGCTTCCATCAGTTTCAGATATTTTTGACGATTTAGATATGAGCGTAACAAATCGTTGTGTGCGTACGACCTTGCAGGAAACCAAGAATCTTATCAATGCGTTAATTCGTAAATATGGAAAACCGGAAGAAATCCATGTTGAAGTAGCTCGCGAACTCACAAAAGATGAAAATGAAAGAGCGAAAATCATGGATTCACAAATATCGAATAAAGTAGAAAAAATCAACTTAAAACGACAAATTTTAAGCAAGTTTGATTGTTTTTATTCAGAAGATCAAATCAAACATAATGATCTGTTGAAGTATAAACTTTTTATTGAGCAGAAAGGTATTGATCCCTATATGCTGGCTTATACAAATGATGAGAATGTATCAAAAATACATGAAAAGGATATTTTTGATAATGATGCTTATGAAATTGATCATATTTTGCCTTATTCAATGTGTTTCAATGATCTTTATTCTAATAAAGTATTGGTATCGACAAAAATGAACCGTGAAAAAGGAAATCGGATTCCGTATGAAGCATTTCATGCCCGTCCGGGATTTTTGAAATTTCAAAGTTGGGTGTATAAGAATATTCATGATGCACGCAAGCGAGAAAATTATCTAACAAAGAAAGTAACAGAAGAAATGTTAGAAGAGTTTAGTGCGAGGGCATTAAACGATACCCGGTATGCTACAAAAGTTCTTTGCAAAATTATTTCTTATTATTTTTCTGATGTGAAGGTGAGAAGCTTCACCGGACAAGTTACATCAAAATTAAAAGGAATATGGCATTTGAATACTCTTACTCACTCTTATCAAAGTGGAGATCTTTTACGTCATGATAAACGAGACGAGAAGTTGGATCAGCTGTATAAGCGTATGGATGATGAAATGGATATTATCAAGCAAAAGGAAATCAAAAGTAAGATTATCTCAATGGAAAAAGATATAGAGAAAAAAGATCGAAGCAATCATTTGCACCATGCACTTGATGCGACGATCATCGCCTGCGCAACCGATACTTTAAGAAGACGAATTGAGATGCATGAAATGTATATTCGTCAAAGAACGCTGAATATACAGCGATATCGCATACCGGTTATTGAAGAAAAGACCGGAGAATTGAAAGAATATCGTTATGAAGAAAAGGCAACACAAGATTTAAGCGATTATTTTGATATTACTAAGAATATGAATTATCGCCAATTTCCGGTACCTTATGCTAATTTTGTTGAAGAAATTAAACTGAGAATTTATGAACGAGATGAGGAAGTGCTGAGAAAATCACTCTGTACTTTCCCAAATTACACAAAAGAACAAATTGAAAAAGTTAAGCCATTGATGATTTCTCATAAAATTATTAAAAAACAAAATAGCAGATTACATGAAGCTACCATTATGGGGGTGAGAAAGAATCCTGAAAATCAACAAGAAATTGTATTAACAAAACGTATTAGCATTGATAAAGATAGCTTTAAGCTTGATAGTGTAGAAAAAATATATGATTCTAAAGGTACACAAAAAGCGATATATGATGCAGTTAAGGTGTGGCTAGCTGGTTACGATAATGGTTCAAAGGCGTACACTGCTCATCAGGGATATCCAATTGCACCCAATGGACATGAGATTAAAAAAGTGAAAATAAATTTAGAAGATGTGAAAGAAAGAATCTGTATACATCCTGAGAAAAAACAATATGTGGATAAAGATGATGTAATCCAGGTATATGTTTATAAGCGTAAAGATGATGATCGATTATATTTTGCTGGAATGGATCAGTATCGTTTAATGAACTTGGATAAAAATCCGATGATAATGTTGTGGTATGGACAAGATAAAAACTTTAAATATGTGCTTTACAATGATCTTGAAAAAGAAGGTTACATACCTTATTTAAAATTAAACCGGAATCAACTCATTCGGATAACCCTACAGTCAGGAGTAGAAGGAATATGTTTAGCAGGAGGAACTTCATCTGGAATGTTTGAAGTATATAGCATTTTAGGCGATGGTTTGGATTTACTTGCATCAGGAATCCAAAGACAGGTTAAAACCCGATATCAAATAACAGTGTCCACAATCAAAGATATCCAAATTCTTCACTCTAATATTTTAGGAGAAATATTTTAATGGGTTATCGACAAATATATATTCGGAAAGCGAATAAACTGGCTGTAAAACATCATTCTTTAATAATACTAAATGATACTCAAGAATTAGATATTCCGTTAGAAGACATAGCAAGCATTTTATTGGAAGATCAGCGGACGGTTATCACTTCTCGATTACTTTCTGCTTTATCGGAAAACTATATAACTTTCATTATTTGCAATGAGCGTTATCAACCTTCGTCCATATCAATGCCAATATACATGCATTACCGACAATTGAAAGTATTTTATCAACAAATGGAAGTTAAAAAACCTTTATTATCCCAGATATGGGCAGGTATTGTAAAAGCTAAAATTATGAATCAGATAAACATCCTGGAATTGAATAAGTGCAGTGATGAAAAAATACAGAAATTAAAAACCGAAGTAAAACAAATTCAATCTGGTGATAAAACAAATCGAGAAGCTGTTTGTGCAAAACTATTTTTTAATGCTCTTTATGGTTCGTTTTTTATAAGGGATCATACCGGAGATGATGGCATCAATATGGCGCTGAATTATGGATATACGATCATCGCCGCGCAAATTACCCGGGTTTTGACCATGTATGGTTTTCATACCATGCTAGGTATTCATCACTGTTCACAACAAAATAATTTCAATCTTAGTTATGATTTTGTAGAACCTTTCCGGGCGATCATAGATAAATATGTATATGATCATAAGGATGAGCTTGATTCCTCACTGGCGATCCAAACAAGAAAAGATTTGATAGCCTTGCTTCAAGAAAGTGTGATCATAAATGATAAACGTTTTTCTGTTCAAAACGCGATTGAAGAAATGGTTTTAAGCTATATAAAATGTTTAGATAATAATGATTCCTCTTATTTTGTAACACCTATATTACTTTATGAATCAGGAAGCAATTTCTAGTTTTCGAATCATGCGTTTGATTGTATTGTTTGATTTGCCTATGCAGACAAATAGTGAAAAAAGAGAATATCAACATTATCGTAAATTTTTATTAGAAGATGGATTTCAAATGCTTCAGTTTTCTGTTTATATAAGATTCTGTAAAAATATACAAGATGCTTCAAAACACACAGCAAGAGTGAGTGCGTTAACTCCAAAGAAAGGAAATATCAGAATATTAAGTATTACGGAAAAGCAATTTGAAGATATGATACTTGTGCTCGGTGAGAAAATTCCAAGCGAGTATATTGTCAATGAACAATACACAATGGTGATAGAATGAAAATCTTATGTAATTATAATGAACGTATAAAAGAAATGTATTTCGAGAAGATCGTCTTTTTCCATGGTAATCACAACAACTTGAATACCTTATATCAAACTGTTTTAAATGGATTAAACGGACAAGATAAGAGTTTCCTTTTAAATAATCAAATAATCGAGAAAAAGGAACTTAATGTTATTGAATTTGATAATAATGGAATTATAGATGATTTGAAGTTTACAGCAAAGAGTTACTTTAGTAAATTAATGCAGATACAGATAAATACTGATGAACTTGAAGAAATAAAAGACGAATATGATTTAATCAATGTGAAATTGGCAAATTTAGTAGCGCATTCTTTCTGTAATTTGCATAGCAAATATATGTTCATAAACCCTCATTTATCTAATTTTTGTATAGAAAAATATATTCAAGACAGTTTTAGTTTTGTAAACAAAGAGGAAATTGATTTTGCCACGAATACTGAATTACAATTATGTATCGTATTAGAATTCATTAATAGCCATCCTGAAACATTCTATCATGTTTTAATTAAAGATTTAGATCGTAATTTGGATTTATCTCAGATTCTTTATATTATAGAGATCATGAAGACTGTATCCAATGCTTCATTTTATATATTTTTACGATGCTTTGAATTATATGAAGCATATCATAATTTTGAACAATATTTAGTCCTGGAGAATACTGTTTTGCATCGTGTTGAGGAAGAACAGAATTGTATATATAGCCCACTATTAACGCCAAAAGAAAATGAGTATTATAGTAAAGCTATGACGTATTTAAAACACAAAAAATTGTATGATGAAAGTACTTCTAAGCATCCTGAAATTTTTAAAAGTGACATAATTGATGTAATATTACGTGAATAATGTATGAATTCCTATAAAATATATATTAAATAACTAGCGAAAGCCCTGTTACAATGGGCTTTTTTACTTATATATATTGATATCTAATAGAGAATCTTGTAAAATGAATTTGTACTTATACATTATGATTTTGAGGATAATAATGGGAAGCAATAGAGAATCTTGTAAAATGAATTTGTACTTATACCTGTGCAGAAGGTGGTAGCTGCTGGACAAGAATAGAGAATCTTGTAAAATGAATTTGTACTTATACCCTTTCACCTTCTATGGCTCTATGCAGATAAATAGAGAATCTTGTAAAATGAATTTGTACTTATACCAGCGCTTATTATCCTCGTAAGTGGTAATGAAATAGAGAATCTTGTAAAATGAATTTGTACTTATACCATTGAGCGTTATCGGCACTACTGTAACATAATAGAGAATCTTGTAAAATGAATTTGTACTTATACAGCGCTATCAGCTGGTGTGCCTGCAACAAAATAGAGAATCTTGTAAAATGAATTTGTACTTATACTTTTCAATATATCTTGATATTGTAATTCTAAATAGAGAATCTTGTAAAATGAATTTGTACTTATACCAGCGCTTATTATCCTCGTAAGTGGTAATGAAATAGAGAATCTTGTAAAATGAATTTGTACTTATACACAAAGACACCATCTTTGTTGATCTCAACAATAGAGAATCTTGTAAAAAGTTACAGAAATATATCTATATTTGAAAGTACATTTAAAAAATTTGAATTTTACTGTTCATCGAAAATCTACAAATTAAAAAGATTGTCTTATATGATTAGGACAATTTTCTTTTAATTACATCATCAATTCCTTACATTCTTCCAAGGTTTCCTTAAAGAATGTGAATGCATCATCATAAACTTGATCATTGCGAGGATCAACTCCGCTGTTTACCAATTCATCAATCGGGCTTTCACTTCCGCCCTTGGATAAAAATTTCATATAATCAGCAGTATCACCAGATAATATTTTCTTAACAAAACTCAGGGCAACCGACATTCCCAACGTATATTTATATACATAAAAGTTGTAATAGAAATGTGGTACATAGAAGCATTTGTATTTTTCTAGGTCATCCACGATGACAGATGATCCAAAGTAGTTGCGGCTGATATTTAAGAAATCCTCAGTCAACTTGCCACTGGAAACCGGCTCTCCCTTTTCAATAAAAGTATGAAGATCCAATTCAAACTGTGCATACATCGGCTGACGGTATAGAGTTCCTACCAGCTGTTCCAGAAGATTGGTTAAAATATATGCTTTGTAGGCTTCATCATCACTGGTAGATAACAGATATTTGTTTAACAGAATTTCATTGACAGTACTTGCAACTTCAGCGACAAAGATACGATAATTCGCAAGCATAGGCCGATTGTTTTTATGAGAGTAATAAGAATGCATAGAGTGTCCGAGTTCATGAGCCAAAGTGCTCAAGCTGTCATATCCACCGGTAAAGTTCATTAGCACAAAGGGATTAGAATCATAGCTTCCTCCCGAATATGCACCGCTGCGTTTTCCGGTATGTGTCATATAATCCACCCAATGTTCCTTTTTTGCCTGGTTCAGCAGTTCCAAATATTCATCGCCAAGTGGTTTTAACGCTTTATGCAGAATATCATAACATTCCTCAATGCTGTAATTCTGCTGTTCACTTTCCGCTAACGGTAATAAAATATCATACGTATGCTGTTCTTCCAGTTTCAGATATTCTTTACGGAAAGCAAAATAATCATGAAGCGGCTGCTGATATTTTACATTGGCCATGTGCAGTACTTTATCAAACAAAGAACGATCTGCACCATCTTCAAATAAGCTCGCGTCCAGTGCACTGTCAAAGTGGCGAATCTTCGCATTCAGCACCTGTCCATAGGCATGACTGCCCAGCATTTTTGCAAATGCGTTATCATAGCGTTTGTATTCTTGAAATAGATGTGTGAATGCCTGCTTTCTTACATCATGAACCGGATGTTTTAAAAATTCCGTATAAGTTGCTTCATTTAAAAATAGTTCTTCACCACCGATTGTCACCGGTTCAAATTCCAATCGCAATGCATCATAAATTTCAGAAGGATTGACCATCAGTTCATTTACTTGTGCCATCAGCATTTCTTCGCGCTCATTTAGCCGATGCGGAATGGTTCGGAAAATTTCATCGATCGGATATCGGAAATCTTTGCAATCGTCGTCCGCCAGATAAATTTCTACTACAGCTTTGTTGGCAATCAGTTCTAGATCAACGAAATTCAGTTTTTCAAGGCAATCCTGATACAGCTTCATGGTCAAAGAGCGGTTATTCTGCACGACTTGATCTTCCGGCATGACATCTGCGCACATATTGGCGTAGCTACTTAGATTGTCCAGGTAACGGGAGAATGTTTCCTGATCATTCATAAATTGAATAAACGCATCTTTTGTTTTTGTGATAGTCCCTTGTTTTGCAGTCAATTTTTCCAATAAACTGCGGGCAACCTGATACTGTTTCTCAAATGCTTTCTGATCTTTAAAAAGGGTAGTCAGATCCCATTGATATTCTTTTGCGATATCACTTCGTTTCATAATTCCACCTCACTGTTCTTATTGTATCGCGAAACCTATATTAAGACAATGAGGAAGCATAGGAACTTCTGTTGTGTTTTAGGGGATTATGATATAATGTGGATACAAATCAAAGGAGGATTTTTATTATGGCTACACCACATAATCATGCGGAAAACGGAGATATCGCCAAGACCGTACTAATGCCGGGAGATCCGCTTCGTGCGAAGTTCATTGCGGAAACATATTTGGAAAATCCAGTACAGTTTAATACGGTCCGCAATATGTTTGGGTATACCGGAACGTATAAAGGAAAGAAATTATCAGTAATGGGAAGCGGCATGGGAATGCCAAGCATCGGAATCTATTCTTATGAGCTTTACAAATTTTACAATGTGGAAAATATTATTCGCATCGGCTCGGCAGGCGCTTATACAGATCAGTTGGAGCTTTTCGATCTCGTACTGGCAGACAGCGCATGGAGTGAATCCAGTTTCGCAAAAGTACAGTCAGGTAATGACAGTGATATACAGCTTCCAAGTGATCAACTGAATGGTGTGATCGAGGAAGCCGGCAGAGCCTTAAATAAACATATTACCAAAGCACGTATTCATTCCAGCGACGTATTTTACCATGAAGCAAATGTTCCCGGCATCGAAGCCTTCTATGGTGAACATAACTGTGTCTGCGTAGAAATGGAAAGCTTTGCGTTATTCCAGAATGCGAAAGTGCTCGGCAAGCATGCGGCCTGTCTGCTGACAATCTCGGATTCCTTGGTAACACAAGCTGCGACCACCGCTGAAGAGCGCCAGAACTCCTTTCATTCCATGATGGAAGTGGCACTGGAGGCAGCGATTCAATTATAATTTACAAAAGAACGGTGTGCCGTTCTTTTTATTTTAAAAGAGTGCATGAATTGACTTCTATCTGGGTATCCTATATAGTAAATCTATCCCTACACCCATAGGGGGAGGTTAAAAACATGATTAGAGAACGAGAAAAAGCATTGCAGAATTTAAAAACGGCTCGTGGTCAGATTGATGCGATCATCCGTATGATTGAAGACGAACGTTATTGTATTGATGTATCCAATCAGATTATGGCAAGTACAGCCTTGCTGAAAAAAGCCAATATGCATATCTTGAGCGGCCATTTACACACTTGTGTCAAGGATGCGATGCGCTCTGAAGAACAGAGTGAAGAAAAAATCAATGAGATAGAAGTATTGTTTGAGAAAATATTGAAATAGGAGGTACCCTTGTGAAAAAGACATATGATGTAGAAGGAATGAGCTGCAGCGCATGTGCAGCGGCGGTGGAACGAATTTGTAAGCGGGTTGACGGTGTTGAACATGCTGAGGTAAATCTGGTTATGAATCAGGCAACCATTGAAAGTGAACAGCCAATCGCAATTGAAACATATAATGAGGCTTTGCAAAAAGCTGGTTTTACTTTGCATGAAATTCATGAAAATAAGGAAATCAATCTGCAGATCAACGGTATGAGCTGCAGCTCCTGTTCCAGTGCTGTGGAACGGGTGTTAAACCGTATGGAAGGGATCGAACAGGCGAATGTGAATCTATTAACCAACAGTGCTCATATCGTGTATGATCCCAAAGTGGTAAAAGTATCAGAGATGCTGCATGCGATAAAAAAAGCTGGTTATGAGGGAAGTATCCCAAAAAATCAGGAGCCGCACATAGAAACCAAAGATCGCGTAAATTTAAAAATATATGTTACCTTGGCATTGGCAGCCGTATTGCTTTACATCGGCATGTCACATATGCTTGGAAATATCGAGCTTCCGCTTCCGGCATTCATCCATTATGAAAAGAATCCAGTTAATTTTGCGCTGATTCAAATGATTTTAGCGACCCTGATCTTGATAATCGGCAAGCATTTTTTTATCAATGGTATCCGTTCGCTGGTCCATTTAGCTCCCAATATGGATACCTTGGTCGCAATTGGAACCGGCAGTGCATATTTGTATTCCTGGTATTCTTTTATTACTATTTTAGAAGGAAATATGCATGGTGTACATGGGCTGTATTTTGAATCTGCCGGGGTTGTTGTCGCTCTGGTTATGTTCGGTAAACATTTGGAAGCACGCTCGAAACAGAAAACCTATGGTGCGATACAAGCATTGCTGTCGCTTCGGCCTACAACAACGGTACTGCTTAAAAACGGCGAGGAAATTGTTATTGACAGCAGCGAAGCGATGATAGGCGATACTTTGCTGGTAAAGGCTGGAGAAGCGATCCCTTTGGATGGAGTCATCCTTGAGGGAGAAAGCTCAGTCGATGAATCCATGCTGACAGGAGAAAGCATGCCGCTTGATAAACATGCAGGTGATTCGCTGATTGGCGGTACGCTGAATTTGACCGGCAGGATCCAAATGGAAGTAACAGCAGTCAGTGAAGATACGGTATTATCCAAAATCATTAAAATGGTTGAAGAAGCACAGGGAAAGAAAGCACCGATCGCCCGTATTGCAGATCGAATTTCTCTGTATTTTGTCCCGACGGTCATGGTAATCGCACTAATCGCTTCGATTAGCTGGTTTATCGCTAAACAGGACATGACGTTTTCCTTAACAATTTTTGTATCGGTTCTGGTGATTGCTTGTCCATGCGCACTGGGCCTGGCAACTCCGACCGCAATCATGGTGGGTACCGGCAAGGCGGCACAGAACGGTATATTTATGAAAAGCGGAGAGGCTTTGGAAACCGCAGGATCGATCGATACCATAGTATTCGATAAAACCGGCACGCTCACGATGGGCAAGCCAACCGTTGTTGCTATGGAAAGTTCGGATAAGAAACAGCTCCTTGCCTTGGCGTCTGCGGCGGAATCCGGCTCTAAGCATCCGCTTTCGATCGCGATTGTAAAGGCAGCTGAAACAGAAAAATTAGAAATACCGAAAGCTGAACAGGTGATGACACGCAATGGTTTGGGTGTTCAGGCTATGTATCAGGATCAGCCGTTGTTGGTTGGTAACCGCCGCCTCATGGAGAAACAACAGCTGTCCACAAAAGCATATACTGAAATAGAAACACAGTGGCAGAATAAAGGCTATACGGTTGTTTGGGTCGCCTATGGAAAAGCTGTTCTCGGCCTTTTGGCAATTGCTGATCAAGTAAAAGAAGAATCGCATGAAGTTATTGAAAATCTTTTGAAACAAAATATTGATGTGATCATGATGACAGGCGATCATCCGCGCAGTGCAAAGACGATTGCTGTCAATATCGGAATTACCCATGTGATTGCTGAAGTACTTCCGGAGGGAAAGGGCGAAGAAATCAAAAAGCTTCAATCACAAGGCAAGCGGGTTGCCATGGTTGGTGACGGAATCAACGATGCAGTTGCATTGACGCAAAGCGACATCGGCATTGCAATCGGATCCGGCAGTGATGTTGCAGTTGAATCCGCAGATATTGTTCTGATGAAAGATAAAATTGAGGATGTATGGACAGCAGTGCGATTATCAAGAGCAGTTATGCGCAATATCAAGCAGAATTTGTTTTGGGCATTCTTCTATAATACACTCGGCATTCCGATTGCAGCCGGAATTCTGTACTTATTTGGCGGTCCGCTGCTGAATCCGATTTTTGCGGGGGCGGCGATGGCCTTCAGTTCAGTTAGCGTTGTAAGCAACGCATTAAGACTGCGCTATTTTAAATAACATCTCAGTCAGCCGGAATTTTCTTCCGGCTTTTCTTTTGCTTTCCAATCCCGAGGATTTCTCGAATCGTGTTATAATACATGTGAATTGAGTGATGATATGGAAATAATTAATAAGGAAAAATGGATCCAGGATTTGTTGACCTGGTATAGGGAAAATGCTCGTGTATTACCCTGGCGAAGTGAACCGACACCGTATCGCGTCTGGGTATCGGAAATTATGCTTCAGCAAACACGCGTCGAAGCAGTAAAGCCTTATTTTGAACGTTTTTTATCTGCGGTTCCGGATATTCCATCGCTGGCTGTGATTGATGATGATATGCTTCATAAGCTATGGGAAGGTTTGGGCTATTATAATCGGGTGCGTAATATGAAAAAATGTGCACAAGTGTGTGTTGAAAAGCACAAAGGCAAGCTTCCGGCAAGCTATGAGGAGCTGCTGAATTTACCGGGAATCGGTGAATATACAGCGGGAGCGGTCGCTTCTATTGCTTTTCACGAGGCGGTGCCGGCGGTTGATGGTAATGTCCTGCGGGTGTTCAGCCGTTTGATGGTCAGCGAGGATGATATATTAGAACTTAAAACCAAACGTAAATTCCAAATGATCATTCAGGATTTAATGCCGAAGGACCATCCGGATGAGTTTAATCAGGCAGTCATGGAAATCGGAGCGTTGATTTGTGTTCCCAATGCCGCACCGCGATGCAACATCTGTCCACTGGCCGAACACTGTCATGGATATCGCGAGGGAAAAGCACATTATCTGCCGATAAAAAAAGCCAAAGCGCGCCGCCGGATTGAGAAAAAAACGATTCTCATTCTGATTCATAAGCATAAAATAGCTGTTCGGCAGCGACCAAAGGAAGGACTGCTGGCGTCCTTATATGAATTTATGGCGTACGAAGATCATCTAACCCGCAATCAGATTCAGGAAAAATTGATGCAGTCTGGATATGTGATTGATAAGATGATCAAGCTCACATCGGCAAAGCATATTTTCACGCATTTGGAATGGCATATGAACGGTTATTTAATTTTGTGTGAGGATTTGGGAAAATGTGAAGATTTTACTTGGGTGAGCGTTGCGGAAATGGAAACAAAATATGCGATTCCGACCGCTTTAAAGATTTATCGCGATGCGGCGGTACAATGGCTGAAAAGTGAGGGAGATATATGAAAACACTTGTGGATGTGAAACAGTTAATTGAAGCATATCATCCTTGGGATGAACAGGAGGAACAGGACCGTAAAGTCATTTTGAAATATCTGGATATATTTGATGATATGCTGTTGCGAAAGAATGAGCTGATTCATCTGACTGCTTCCGGCTGGATTTTCAATTCCTCTCATGATAAGGTGCTGATGGTCTATCATAATATTTATGATTCCTGGGGATGGACCGGAGGGCATGCAGATGGCGATGCAGATTTATTACATGTTGCTTTGAAAGAAGCACAGGAAGAAACCGGTATACAATCATGTAAGGTTTTAAGTAAAGAGATACTGGCCTTGGATATTCTGCCGGTATGGCGTCATATCAAGCGAGGCAATCCGATATCTTCGCATCAGCATGCCAATATTACTTATCTTTTAGAAGCGGATGAACATGAAAAACTAATTATGAAGCCGGATGAAAATCAAGGCGTTAAGTGGATTCCTATCGAAGAAATTAATCAATATGTGAGCGAACCGGATATGCTGCCGATTTATGAAAAACTAAATGAAAAAGCGATGCGTTTATTAAAACAGTAAAAGAAAGCAGGGAAGAAACATGCAAAATTATGAAGTTCCAGAGATTGATGAAATACAGCTTTCTAAAATAGAAGATGTGAATATATCGGCAGCGGGGTTTATCGGATATGCGAGTCGGGGGCCGATAGAAGGGCAGCCGACCCGCCTTACTTCGATTTCTCAATTTACCAGAATATACGGAGAACCCTTGGGAACTGATTTTGAATATCGTTTTTTGTATTATGCAGTGGAGATGTTTTTCTATAACGGCGGTGATGTTTGTTACGTCATGCGTGTGGAAGGAGAACCAAATCCCGATACATTTTTAGGTACATACAAACCGGATGGACACAGTACCGGTCTGGCTGCTTTTCAGGATATTGAGGAAGTCACGCAGCTGACTATGCCGGGAGTCACGATACCAACTGTCTTAGATGGACTGATCTCCTATTGTGAAAAAAGAAATTGCTTCGCGATCATTGATGCTCCCGTTGATATGAAAACTGCTGCGGCTCTGCTGACGTATCGTAATCATTTTGATTCTTCTAATGCAGCGATTTATCATCCTTGGCTGTTGATGTTTGACCATTTACTGAAAAAGTATAATTATATGCCGCCAAGTGGAGCGATTGCCGGTATATATGCACTTACGGATAATACGCGCGGATTTTATAAGGCTCCTGCTAATGAAACAATACGCAGCTGTACAGATCTATCCGTTTCCTTTAACGCAGCAGATCAAGATAAACTGAACCCGAAAGGGATTAATTTAATTCGCGCTTTTCCAAGACGAGGCTGTTTGGTCTGGGGTGCCCGTACGATGTCATCACAAAGCGATTTTAAATACATAAATATTCAGCGGCTTTTGATTTATTTACAAAAGGTTATCCAAAAATTCACCAAATGGGCGCTTCATTTACCAAATGATGAACAACTTTGGCAGAGATTGACCTCCACTATTCAATTAATTTTGACAGAGGTATGGCGTAATGGGGCGCTGACAGGCGCCAGTCCGGGCGAAGCATTTTACGTCATGATCGGTCGATCTACTATGACTGATGATGATATTCAAAACGGCCGCATTGTGATTCAGATTGGAGTGGCACCAATGCGCCCGGGAGAATTCATTATTTTCCAAATTACGCTTCAGCAATAATTACTTGCCGTATATTCACTCATATTTATATTTATCAAGCAGTTGTCAGTCTGGCAGCTGCTTTTGCTTGTTTACCAATCAATTAGGCTATATGCCCATACTAATTTCCCATCATCACATAGTTTATAAAGAATATGGGGGTATCTTCATGGAGGTAAAAATTCTGAAGTTCGGTGGTACCTCTCTGCGGAATGAAGCAACCAGAAAATATGTTTATAAACATATCTTTCATGATGTAGAGAGTTTTAAATTAATTGTTGTGGTCTCCGCAATGGGACGATATCCTGATGCTTATGCCACCGATACATTATTATCAATGGGCAGTGATAAATTGAGCAGTTCAGAACGGGCAAGTCTGGTTTCAATGGGAGAACAGCTGTCCGCTTTACGCGTTTGCAGTGAGCTTTTGGAGATGGGAGTTAAGGCTTATGCATTGCCGTTTCAGGAATGCGGGATAGTAACGGATAACAATTATGACTATGCGAAAGTAATCAAATTGGATAATAAAGAAATAAAATCGAAACTGGATGAATATGATGTTATTGTAGTCGGTGGATTTATCGGTATCAATGCCAGCAAGGAAGTGACAACGTTAGGACGCGGGGGCAGTGATTACAGTGCTGTTTTATTCGCGAAAATGATGGGACTGAGCAGTGTTTCTATTTATACTGATGTAGACGGAGTCTATGATCTGGATCCGAAAATCCATGAATTTGCCGTAAAATATGATGTATTGACTTATGATGAAATGTTGAATATGAAGTCGCGTGTCCTGCATGAACGGTGTGTTACCTTTGCTAAGGAGAATCATATAACGATCTTTTTGAAAGGTACGTTTTCAAGCAGCAGCGGCACCATGATAGAAGGGTGAAAGAATGAAGAAATGCAGAATCGGCATCATCGGCGAGAATAACCTGCTGACGGGTGCCATTTTAAATCGGTTGAAAAGCTGGCGGTTTCCCGCAGATGTCATTCAGATTTACCGCAATGATGATCCGTCTCAATGTGAAGATATCGACTGTGTAGTCGCACAAAATGAAATCTTGTTTATCTGCTGCCGATGTGAAAAGCATAAGGAGCTGATTGAAAAGGGTATTGCTGCGGGCTGTATCACGATTGATATGTGGGCGGATACCAATGATGATCAAATTTGTATCGCACCTGCTGTGAATGGAAATCGCATTCAGCGAAATACACATTACGTAAAGCTGCCGCAGATGGAATCACTGCAGCTGATTCAAAGCCTGGCAAAGCTCCAGGAGCATTTTCAGGTTGAGTCAATAACTGTTTCAACATATCAGTCCCTTGCTAAAGCAGATTTTGATGCGTGTCAGGAGCTTAAGGAGCAGATGCAAAATTATTTACATGAGGAAAGTTTCGATTCCAAATATATGCCGTATCGTGACGCCTTGAATCATCTTCCGGTGCTGTTTAATCCGCTGCCGCAGATCGATTGTTTTACACCGGAGGGTTTCACGTGCAGTGAAAAACATTTGGACACTGAGTATAAGCAGGTATTTGGGGTCGATGTACCGGTTTATGCAACCTGTGTGTGGATTGCCTCAATGCGCGGTGCCAGCATGAGCATTCAGGTAAAGCTGAAAGATACATGTACGCGTGAAGATTTGATCGAAATCTTATCGAAAGGTGATTCCTCATTGTTGATTGATGATATCGAACATCAGATGTACCCGATACCCTCTGACGTTATCCATGACTATCGCTGCTTTATTGGAAGAGTACGATGCTTTGATGAACATACGATTGGGTTATGGAGCGTCTGTGATGAAATTGAGATGTTAAGTGCCAATGGGGTAATGGCAGCTTTTATTTTCGTAAACAATGATTGGCTTCGTGAAGGATAAAATCAAAAAAATGATAATTTTTCATCTCCCATGGTATAATAATACAGAGGTGAGCAATATGAAAACAATCATTATGGTACAGGATATGAACTGTGCAAATTGCGCAAAGAAAATTGAAAATGCGTTAAGCGATACAAGAGTTGATTTTGAAGTGAATTTAGATCAGAAAGCAGTCATCGTAAACGGCGGTGCTGATATGGCGAGAGTTGCTCGTCAGGTGATTACGGAAATTGGTTTTACTGTCATTTAAGTGAATATGTAAAAAAGCGGCTGGTATGAACGGTAAAAGTTCAACTAGCCTTTTTTAGTCTGACTTTGATAATAAAGTGATATTGACAAAGGCAGAAATGCCGACTGCTAATGCGTAAAGATACTGAATCCATGTGTCTTCCTTTATCCAAGCATAAAGCATCGGAAAGCCCAGCAACACATGAAAGGCATAATTCAATGCGGTAAGAACCGAGAACCAAAGACAAATTATCTGCAGCTTATTCATACGATCACCCCTTCTAACTTATGAAATGTTTTCGGGTTTATGCATTTCTGAAATTCGACAAGCATAAATTAAGGTGAATAGGAAGGGAGAATCGATATGAAAGCGAAGATCATAGCAGGTATCGGTGTCCTCGTGCTGGTAATTGCATTGTGTTTTGCATTAAAACCGGCATCTTTCGATAAAAAGTTTGAAAAAACAATGAAAGATATGGATACTTACTTACTGGAAGGTGATATGGAAATCACCAAGGGAGAAGATGTAAAAACCTATGTAGTGCAGGTCGGCTATCAGAAACAGGATCAAAATGAATTTTTCAAGGTGTCGCTGTATGATAAGGCACTGAATCAGGAGCAGATCATTCTGCGCAATGAGGAAGGTGTATTTGTAATAACACCAAGCCTGAATCAAGTATTTAAGTTTGAAGGTGATTGGCCGATGAATTCCCCTAAGCCATATTTACTTCAATCCATGGCAGATATTGTAAAAGGGGATGAAGCGAAGATCACCAAGGAAAAGGATGGTTATTTAATCACATCCAAGGTTGTATATCCAAATAATAAAAACTTCGTTAAGGAAGAAATGATGTTTGATAAAAAGGCTAAGGTTCAGTGGCTTCAAATATTCAATAAGGATAATAGTCCCGAACTGAAGATTGTCTTTAATAAAGTCCAGTATAATGGTAAGCTTGGCAAGAACTATTTCAAGGCACCGTCGAAGCTGGAAGCGAAGACATCCTCATCTACTATTACGGATGCGGATCTGCCGTTATATCCAATGGAGATATTTGAAAGCAAGCTGTCCGGAAAATCAGTCATGGATATTGAGGGAGAATCCCGTCATGTATTGGAATATACAGGAGATAAAAACTTTACCGTAGTTGAGCGAATTGCCAAAGCACCAAATGAAACACAGACCGTATTGATGCCAGGCCGTATGGTAGATATGCTGGATCTGGTTGGCTTTTATGACGGTAATCGAATGAGTGTTGTGGAAAATGGCATTGAATATACTGTATTCAGCGATGATCTCGGACCGGAGGAAATGATGAGCGTCATCGCCAGCATGCAGGTGGCAGTGATGAAGTGATGATCCGCAGAGGTGATGTATATTATGCGGACCTTTCTCCGGTAGTGGGAAGCGAACAGGGCGGTGTACGTCCGGTAGTGATCATTCAGAATGACAAAGGAAACCGCTACTCTAAAACCGTAATCATTGCACCAGTATCAAAAAAAATGTCCAAACCGCCAATTCCCACCCATGTGATATTCAGTGATCAGGCTTTGAGTTATGTATCGATGATTCTTTGCGAGCAGCTTCGAACGATCGATAAAAAAAGATTGGGACAATGGATTTGCACCCTAAATAAAGAAACACTGGATAAAGTTGATCAGGCGATCAGGATCTCTTTGAATATATAGGATAGTGATTGACACGGCAGGAAATATGCCGTGTTTTTTATCGTTTTTACAGGATTTAAAAAGTAAAACGAAGTACTTGTCAAGGTATGCGAAACATGATATTATATACAGGCACTAATAGCAAAATAGATCAGATGGAGAAGTACTCAAGTGGCTGAAGAGGTGCCCCTGCTAAGGGTATAGGTCGGGAAACTGGCGCGAGGGTTCAAATCCCTCCTTCTCCGCCATCTATTTTATAAAAAAGCTTGTTGAAAATCTCATCTTTCGGCGGCTGAAAACGCCGGGAAAAAAGTGAAATTTATACTTGATTTTTGTATCTGTTATGATATAATAACCTAGCAATTGGTCCAGTGGTGTAGTGGTTAACATGCCTCCCTGTCACGGAGGAGATCGTGGGTTCAAGTCCCATCTGGACCGCCATTTGCAGATGTAGTTCAATGGTAGAACACAACCTTGCCAAGGTTGATACGGGGGTCCGATTCCCCTCATCTGCTCCATATGCGAGTAAAGCCCTATTTAAAGGGCTTTTTTAATACTTATTTTCAAGTAATAGAAGCTTTTTGACACGGAATTTCTGATATTATGATACAGGGATTAAGAAGTTAAATATTTATTTTATACTTCTACTCGTGAACTATTTTATAAATTTTCATATAACTCACCTTTTTTCTTTCATAAACGTTGAAAGTAAGAAATATAGCATTTATAATCTGTCAATTAGGCATGAAAGAGATAGAAAAGCTATCCTTTTCTAAGAAATGAATGTATAATAGGTTAGAATTTAGGAGGCATTTATATGAGCAAAAAAGCAAAAAAAAGATTAATTATCATTTTATCTGTTATCATTGTGCTGCTGGTCGGAGGCATTGCCGGGGCCAATCTATATGTAGATTCTATTTTAAATAAGATGGATCAAAAAGAAGAATTTAGTAAAAAAGATGTAAAAGCTAATACACTTGATGATGATACTGAAAATATAGCTTTATTGGGTATTGATAAGTCAGATGGGAATGGTACGCGGTCAGATGTTATAAAAATTATTTCACTTAATTTTAATGAGAAGAAAATAAAAATTACATCTGTACAGCGAGATAATTTGGTTTTCCTTCCTTTGAAAGGCCGTTATGAGAAATTGAATCATGCATATGCATATAATGGTGTAAAAGGCAGCTTGGCCGCTTTAAACTATAATTTTGATATGAATATTACAAAATATGTGAAATTTTCATTTGATTCAGTTGAAAAAATTGTTGATATTTTAGGTGGTGTAGATATAAATCTTACATCAAGCGAGGCATCCTATATGAATTTAGGGTCTGCGGGAGTCTATCATATGAATGGATCCCAAACCTTAGCATATTCGCGAATAAGAAAAATCGACAGTGATTATGAGCGTATGCAACGTCAGAATAATGTAATTAATGCAATTGTCGGCTCTATAAAAGGGGAATCGCCTTTAAAATTACTTGATTTTATTAATAAAATTTTACCATTTGTTGAAACAAATGTATCAAATGGCACGATTAAAAATTATGCTACAAAATTGCTGTCTTTTGATTTAAGCGATATTCAGCAGTACCAATTTCCATCAGGCGGATATGATTCTATTTTGAAATCTTTATACCTATATGGATTTGGACCGCATTATGTACTAAAAGACTTTACTGGAGAAGTAGAATTAATGCATAAAAACATATATGGCAAAGATTATACAGCCAGTGATAATGTAAAAAAGGTTGATAGGGAAACTAAGGAAATGGCTGGCAATTCGTAGTATATGTTAATTTAGTATCTTATATAAATGTAAGTTCCTTCTCATTGCAGCTTATTGAGCATACAATGAGGAGGTTTTTTTATGCATACATTTAATAAAGCTTTCATTTTTAGAATAAAAAAACATATTCTATACTTTATAAACATATGTTGAAAAGCTTTCTAAAAATCCAATAATATTGTATACTAAAGCCGTATCTTAAATCATATTCAACTGGGAATGAACTATTCTTGGTTATTAATATGAGGAGATTCTTTTTGCAAGATTATAAAGGAGAAATATATATGAAATTTTTTGGAATTATTAGCTATAATATACATTGCAACTTCACTAATTATGGATCTGCTTTACAATCCTGGGCAATGAGTAAGGCTATTGATAAAATAGGAAACGGTAGATGGGAATCTAAACTAATCGATTACTGCCCTGAAATTTTAAAGGACAAGGATCCACTGAATCCTATGGATCATATGTGGGATTCCAATGAAGAAGCGAGAATGATGTGTGAATTAAGTTTGCCTGCCATACGAATAAATTATAAAAAATTTGATCATTTTTATCATCATGAATTCAAAAGATCAAAGAAAAAGTACACGAAAGCTAATTTCAATGATGTCGTTGAAGAAGAAGAGCTAATAGGTTTTGTATGTGGCAGTGATACCATTTTTTGCATAGATGAATTTGGTTTTGACGATGGTTTTTATGCCAATTATCCATGTATGAAAAATGGTTATAGTGTTGCATTTGCAGCTAGTTTTGGAGATCCTCATTTTTCAAAACAGGATTATAATGTTTTGAATCAAAGACTTCAAAATTTTAAAGCGATTGGTTTGCGGGAGAAAGCAATGCTGAATTACGTACGTGAGCATACATCAATACCTGTAGAAAAAGTTATTGATCCAACTCTATTATTGGAACCAAGTGATTATGATGTAATCACTGATAATCGACAAGAAAATGATAAATATCTGCTGCTTTATGCAAGAAGGTATAATAAAGCAATGGAAGACTATGCTGTTAAATTAGCTGAACAAAATGGCTGGAAAATTATAGAAATCAGTTTGCGTGCAGTGAATAGCCAGAAACATAAAATGTTTTATGAAGCTGGTGTTCAGGAATTCTTGTCCTTGGTAAAATATGCTGAATGTGTAATTACAAATTCTTATCATGGCATGATTTTCAGTGTCCAGTTCAAAAAACCGTTCTATGTATTTTCACGAGAACAGTGTGATACAAAAATTGAAGAATTATTGGAATTGTTTGGGATTAAAGATCGTCTGTTGGTAACTGGTGATGAAGGAACAGCGAATGAAATTGATTACTCAGATGTACATGCAAGAATTGCACAAGCTCGTAGCAAAGCGCTTGAATTTATGAATTATGAATTGGAGAACGGTTATCAAGGTGAGCAGTAATGAATGGTTATTTGTTTGATCATGAAAAAGTAAAGTGCTTTGGCTGTGAGGCATGTGTCCAGATTTGCGGTCATTCTGCTATAGAAATGATAACGGACAAGGAAGGTTTTCGCTATCCACATATTAATAATGAAAAATGCATACATTGTAATCTATGTCACAAAGTATGTCCATATGAAAATATGCCTTCTAAAAATAGAGATGAAAAAATAGCTTTTGGTGGATTTTTAAAGGATAAGCACATAAAGGAAGACAGCACTTCTGGAGGAGCTTTCAGTGCGATCGTTAAAGCTTGGCATAAAACAGGCTATGTAGTTTTCGGAGCAGAGGCACATGGATTACGTGTAAATCATTCTTTTTCATTTACTGTCGAAGATACAGCAAGATTTCGCAAGTCTAAATATTCGCAAAGCTCTATGAATGATATGTATAAGAAAGTACGTGAATTTTTGTTGGATAAACAAAATGTTTTGTTTTCAGGAACTCCCTGTCAAATTGCTGGTCTAAAGAGTTTTTTGATGAATATTGATCAAACGAACTTGACAACTGTTGAGGTGATCTGTGAAGGTGTACCCTCACCTCTTTATATGAAGAAAATGAATTCAGATATTAAGAAAACGTATGGAAATGAAATCTCATTCGTAGATTATCGATATAAAGATAAGAATAAGTGGGATTTTGAGGTAATGATGCTAGAACTTGAAAATGGGAAGCGATTCAAAAAGGATCGATGGTTTAATCCTTATTGGTCAATTTGGCTCAGTCATCTTATGAATCGGCCATCATGTTATCACTGTCCTTTTACATCTCCTGATCGGCTTGCAGATATAACATTAGGAGACTTATGGGGCGTGCATATTTATTGTCCTGATTTATACGGGAATAATGAAGGAGCATCTCTAATTTTAGCAAATACTTCAAAAGGCAGGGAGCTTTTGGAAAATTCGAAAAAATACTTATACGGACATGAATTGGATTTTGACACTGCACTAAAATACCAGTCACCATTAAGAAAGAATATTGAATACAATCCTGCCCGTGAATTATTCATGAAAGATTTAATGAATGACGAATTGAATTACCGTCAAATTGTAAAAAAATGGGCTCAAAAGCCCTCTATTAAATTATTATTCCAAAAATATATATGGGGAAACCGCCAAAAAGTATTCATATGGAATTTAAAAAATCGAAAATAAAACGGGAGGACTATATGTTGAATTTCACAGTAGGACCAGTTACAAGCGATGAGAGTATTCAGAAAGTAGGATATGAACAAGTACCATATTTTCGGACACCTGAATTCTCAGAAATTATGCTGGAGAATGAGAGATTGATAAAAAAATACGCATATGCTTCTGAAGATTCAAGAGCTGTTTTTCTGACGGGATCAGGCACTGCGGCCATGGAAGCAGCCGTAATGAATACTCTATCTGAAGCGGATAAAGTATTAATTATTAACGGTGGATCTTTTGGGCAGAGATTTTGTGACTTATGTCAACTGCATCAAATTCCTTTTACAGAATTAACAATTCCATATGGAAGAAGGTTAACGGAGGAGCGTTTGAGTGCTTTTGAAAATATGGGTTATACTGCCTTATTGGTCAATATGCATGAAACCTCTACCGGTGTACTTTACGATATGGAGATGCTCAGTAATTTCTGTCGGAAAAATCATTTGTTTTTTATCGTAGATGCGATCAGTTCTTTTTTAGCTGATCCAATTAATATGGATGAACAGAAAATCGATGTTCTTATAACTGGATCGCAAAAGGCTTTGGCTTGTCCTCCGGGTGTATCAGTTCTTGTGTTATCCAAAAGAGCGCAGAAACGTATTGAAGTAATTGAAAGTAAAAGCTTTTACTTAGATTTGAAATCCGCTCTAAAGAATGCGGAACGAGGTCAAACACCTTTTACTCCGGCAGTTGGTATCCTTAGACAGATTCATACACGATTAAAGAACATTGAAATGAATGGTGGGGTTGATTCGGAAATTGCTCGTACACAAAAATTAGCAGAAGACTTCCGGTCGAAAATAGAAAATCTGCCTTTTGAAATTTTTAGTGAATCTTTGTCAAACGCAGTTACACCACTGCATCCGTTAACTGCATCTGCAACAAATATATTTAAAGTTTTGAAAGATGAGTATCAAATATGGGTTTGTCCAAATGGAGGCGATTTATCCGAAAAAGTGTTCAGAATCGGTCATTTGGGAGCACTGAATGAAAAAGATAATCAAACCCTCATCAATGCATTTTTGGATATGCAGAAAAGAAAGATAATTTAGGGAAGCATATGAAAAAAGTAATAACTTATGGAACTTATGATCTGTTACACTATGGACATATCCGGCTATTGGAACGTGCGAAGGCTTTAGGTGATTATTTGATTGTTGGTGTGACCGCAGATGATTTTGATAAAACTCGAGGAAAAATAAATGTTCAGCAATCCTTGATTGAAAGGATTGAATCCGTATATGCAACTGGGTTGGCTGATGAAATTATTGTTGAAGAGTATGAGGGACAAAAAATAGATGATATCATCCGTCATGAAATTGATATATTTACTGTAGGATCCGATTGGGTTGGGAAATTTGACTATTTAAATGAGTATTGTGAGGTAGTTTATTTAGATCGTACGGAAGGTATATCTAGTTCAGAACTTAGATCAGATAAAAGAGAATTGAAACTTGGTATCATTGGAGAAAAAAATCTCTTAACGAAAATTGTCAGAGAATGTAAATTCGTAAACGGAATTGATATTATTGGTATTTGCGGTGAGGAAATAACTTTAGCTGATTTTCATCTAAATGATGATACGTTTATTACTGATGATTTTGATAGCTTACTGGATCGCTGCGATGCGGTGTATATAGCATCTCATCCAGAAACTCATTATGTATATGCTAAGAAGGCGCTTTCACTAGGTAAACATGTTTTATGTGAATCTCCAATATCACTGAAAAAAGAAGAAGCGCAAGAATTATTCGCACTTGCTGAAGCTGAAAACTGTATATTTATGGAATCGTTGAAAACCGCGTATTCTACCGCTTATTCACGGCTTTGTTTATTGGCGAAGACAGGCATAATTGGACAATTGGTTTCGATTGAAGCTACTTGTACTAGTCTACGGGAAATCGATAATCTTGATGAAAAGAGTTTAAAAAATACATGGAACAGCATGTGTTCTTGGGGTCCTACAGCTATGCTGCCGATTTTTCAGTTACTGGGAACTGAATATTCCTATAAAAATGTTGTTTCCAATTTGGTAAATGAGAAACTAATGTTTGATCGTTTTACAAAAATTGATTATATATATCCGACTGCAGTTGCTTCTATAAAGGTTGCAAAGGGTATCAAATCAGAGGGTGAGCTGATCATATCCGGAACAAAAGGATATATCTATGTACCAGCACCTTGGTGGAAAACGGATTACTTTGAAATTCGATTTGAAGATTCCACAAATAATAAACGTTATTTTTATCAATTAGATGGAGAGGGAATACGTTACCAGTTAGTTGCGTTTATTAAATCGGTTGAGAAATCAAAGAGCTATTCGTGCATCAGCAAGAGAATATCTATGCAGATTGCAAATGA
Organism: Copranaerobaculum intestinale; assembly: GCF_009831105.1. GTDB lineage: Bacteria > Bacillota_I > Bacilli_A > Erysipelotrichales > Erysipelotrichaceae > Copranaerobaculum > Copranaerobaculum intestinale. The sequence goes on from NZ_WUUQ01000001.1 coordinate 680,791, forward strand.
ATTAGAAGATTTCTACATACAAAAGTTGAATAAAATCAATATTAATTGATCCAATAAAGCGTATGTTCATGCTTTTTGAAAAGTAACTTGAAAAGGCGTATCAGATTGAATGATCGCCTTTTTGTTTATTGGTAATCCTTTCAATAAAGGCGATCATGAAAAAGTCTGCAGCATCTAAAAATGAATGATTATTTAATGTGATTTGGCAGATAGATATGTTAGGGAAAGTTTAAGTGTATTCTTTTGAATCATGTTATAATAGATATAAATTGAAGAGAGGATGATTGCATTTGAAGAAAATTATCTTTATTAGCAGTACAGGTGGCCATTTATCAGAACTGCTGCAATTACATACACTGTTCGATCATTATGATTATCATCTTATAACGGAGTACACAAAATCAAATATTCCGCTTAAAGATATTTATAAAAAAAAGATGAGCTTTCTAATGTACGGCACTAAGCATAATTTACTGACATATTTATTCATTTTTCCTATAAATTGTATCAGGAGTTTATATCTGTATTTTAAATTAAAACCTGATGTTATTATATCAACTGGTGCTCATACAGCTGTACCTATGTGTTTTATAGCTCACTTTTTTAAAAAGAAAGTTATTTTCATTGAAACCTTTGCTAATATCCATACTAAAACATTATCGGGTAGATTTATTTATCCAATAGCAGATTGTTTCATTGTTCAATGGGAAAGCATGCTCGAATTATACCCTAAGGCTATTTACTTAGGATGGATATTTTAGGAGTTTAATCTATGATTTTTGTTATATTAGGGACACAAGATAAAGGTTTTGTGCGATTACTTGAAGAAATCGATCGATTAATAAATGATGGAGTAATATCTGATTCAGTCATAGCCCAGATAGGCCATACAAAATACTATTCAGAAAATATGAAGTTGATGGACTTTATTGGTATCGATCAATTTAATGACTATATAAAATCGGCAGATTTAATTATTACCCATGGGGGAGTTGGAGCAATTTTAAATGCTCTTCTACAACATAAAAAGGTAATTGCGGTGCCTAGAAGAGTTGAATTTAATGAACATGAAAATGATCATCAGATAGAAATTGTTCAGGAATTTAAAAATTACGGTTATATTCAGGGTACCCTCTCTGTAAATGGATTGAAAGAAGAAATAATGAAAAATAATGAATTTACACCTAAACCATATAAGGCAAATAATCAATTTTTCTGCGATCAATTAGCAGAAATAATTGAGCGCATTTAGTTGAAAGGAATTGTGTATGAATACATATAAAATGTGTTTTCTTATTTTACACTATAATGTGATAGATGAAACAATGAATTGTATCGCATCGATAAAAAAATTAGTGGATACTGATAATTATGCGATCGTTGTAGTTGATAATGGTTCTCCAAACGGTACCGGAATTCAATTAAAAGAGCATTTTTGCGAAGATAATCGAGTTACAGTATTGTTGTCAGAAACTAATTTAGGATTTGCCAGAGGTAATAATATTGGATTTCAATATTGCAAAAATCAATTAAAGGCTGATTTTATCTGTGCTTTGAATAATGATACTGAAATGATTCAAGATGATTTTTGTGAAATAGTCTATCATAATTATGAAGAAAGTCATTTTGCAGTAATGGGACCTTTAATTTGTCTGCCGAATAACGATTTTTACAAAGTTGAGTATAGAATACCTACAAGAAAAACAGTTATATATGATTTATATAAGCAGAGACTACTTGTGATATTAAATTATTTCTTTATTCGGAATATGATCATGTTTTTTCTTGATCGTAGGCATGATAGAAAAGTTAGGAATAAGGAATTTGATCCTGGAATATTTAAAGTACATAAGGGCATTTTATTAAATGGGTGCTGTTTAGTATTTTCTCCCGAATATATAAAGAATTTCGATGGTTTTAATGATCGCACTTTTATGTACCGAGAAGAGGAATTTTTGTTTTTCCAATGTCAGGCCAAGTCACTCAAAATGATTTATAATCCAAACCTTAAAATACTTCATTATGAAGATGCTTCTACCAATCAGGCATTTAAAAAATCCCGTAAAAAGAATCAGTTTTTTTACAAGCACAGTATTAATTCTTTAAAGGAAATTTTAAAATATTTGGATGAGCAGCAGGATAGAAAGTAGAGATCGATGAATGAAAATTTCTGTGGTTTTATGTACATATAATGGCGAAAAATATATAGAGAAACAACTAAAGAGTATTTGCAGCCAAATTATTTCAGTTGATGAATTGATCATATCAGATGATTTTTCACAGGATAACACGCTTCTTATCGCTGAACAATTTTTGTGTCAACAGAGCATCTCATATAGAATTGTTAAGAATTCAAATAGAGGCGTGTGCAATAATTTTTTAAATGCACTGAAATTGACCAAGGGGGATATCATTTTTTTCAGCGATCAGGATGATATTTGGATGTCAAATAAAACTGAAGTTATTATGTCTTATTTTCAAAAAGATGATCATGTCAGTTTAGTTTGTACAAATGCTGTCTTGATTGACAATGATAAAAATGTGCTGGGTGATTTATATTCATCAATAGGATTTAATCAAACGCAAGATCAAGATGATATTTTTCACAGAGTATTGAAAAAGCCCTTTGTTACAGGGGCCACAATGGCAATACGAAGGGAACTTTACGAAAAGGCACTACCTTTTTCAAAGCATATGCTGCATGATCAATGGTTGTCTTATATTGCTGCTTGTGATAATGGAATATATATTTCATCGGAAAAACTAATTTATTATCGACAGCATGGAGAAAATCTAGTCGGAGTGGATAAAGGTATCTGTGAACGTTTTGTAAAATTGAAAAGGAGAATTTCATGTGGTAAAGTAGATAACTACGGAGAACGTCTATTATTTGGTTATTTAGATTTAAAACAATATTTAATAGCTCATAATGCGGATAGAAATTATCAAACTTTAGTCGATGATTTTATTGAATTTTGGAAAATCAGAACTGAGTTTAAAACGATGTCACTCTTTGATGTGCGTCAAGTTATAAAGAAATCAAAAAAAGATTATTGTAAATATTCAACAACCATGAATCCTGCATATGAATATTTGAAATATTTTTTGCTTAAATTTATGAAGTAGAAAGGATTATTTATGAAAATATCAGTTGTTGTGACAACCTATAACGGAGAACATTATATTTATGAGCAATTGGAAAGCTTAAGAAAACAAACGTATGATCTTGATGAAGTAATAATCTTGGATGATCTGTCTCATGATCATACAGTTCCCATTATAGAAACTTATATTAGTGATCACGATCTTCCTTGGATGCTAATTAAAAATAGCGTCAATATAGGATATAGAAAAAATTTTACAAAAGGCCTTCAAATGGTCAGCGGTGATATAATTTTTCTTTGTGACCAGGATGATATCTGGAATCAGGAAAAGGTTGAGGAAGTTGTTCAATTCTTTCAACATGATGAAATTTTGATGATAAGTCACAGCTTTTCGTTTATAGATGAAAATGGAAAAGGTTTTGAAGTAAAACAGCATGCTGATAAGAGTAATCATGGTTTATTGGATATTAAAGTAGATGAAAATGATTGCATTTCAGTGCCGCTGAGCATACTAATGAAGAAAAATATAAGTCAGGGATGCTGTATGGCCATGCGTTCTGCAATTGTAAAGAAATACGTAAAATTGACAGAGAATATGCTTCCACATGATTGGGAGCTTGCCCTTCTGGCTGCTGGACAAAATGGTTTTTATTTTTATAATCGGTCTTTGATTCATTATCGGATTCATTCCAATAATGCGATTGGTTTAAATTATGTAATTGACGGAAAAGCACAGGAATCAAAAAAATATCGTGTAGAAAATAGAGCAAAAGTGTTAAAGGAAGAAAAGAAAGCGCTTGATTTTCTATTGAAAGATAGAGACTTGTATACTCATAATAAAAAAGAAGCTCTTGAGAGATTTGAATTTATGAAGTTAAGAGTGGAGTGTGTAGAACAACGGAAATTCTTTCGGTTAATTCGAAGAGGACTTTTTACACACTTAATAAAATATTACTCTGTTACATCCTTTTTCGGAGATGTTCTAGCAATTTTATAAAAAATAAGGATTGTATATGGGGTGCGAGGTGAATTCATATATGAAGAATATCATGAGAAAATTACATGTAAAAGAAGATCAGATACCACCGGATGCTGTGATGAATACCTTTGATGTAAAATACGGCAAACTATTGAAAACAGAAAATGTCGTATTAAGAAATGGTTCTTGGCGGACAACATCTGATGATCCTTTTTTTATCTTCCAATTTTCATCTCCTTTTCAACAAGCCTATTTAGAGTTAAAAATGAATAAACAGTTTAGTGAAGATGAAGTTATATTTGTCTATTATGCATCTGATGAAAATTTCACACAAAAAAATACAGTTAAGATTTCTGTTAACTCAAATAAAATGTATGAAGGGGTAATATTCTTTCATGAAACTGTGCAATTTATAAGATTTGATCCATGCGAACACATAATTGATCTTGCAAGCTTTCACATAAAAATAATTCCCTTAATATCAGAAACTGACTGCCGCGAGGCTATTTTAAATAAATATTCATGTATAAAGGGAAATGGTATTGTGCTGGTATCACATGATTTAACAAAAACTGGTGCACCTATTCTAGTATGCAATATAGCAAGAAGTCTTATTGATCGCGGTGAGCAAGTTATTGTTTTAGCGCAAAATGGCGGTATCTTGCTCCATATGCTGCAACAAGATAAAATACCAGTTTTTGTATTAACTGATTTATTTGAAAAGAAAAGCTTAAAGCAATCCAAACGTGATATTTTTTCAACATTTATTCGAGCCTTTTATCAGATCGGGTATTCAAGAGTGCTTCTGAATACGATTATATCTGGAAATATTGCAAAGATATTTAAAACTGAAGGTTTTAAAATAATTACTCTCATCCATGAAATGCGGACGTCTATTGAGCATTATAATTTCGGACGCTATGGTGAAGATATCAGGCTTTATTCTGATGCAGTCGTTTTTCCTGCAGAATGTGTGAAAAAGGATTTTGAATCCCTTTACGGTGAAACATCCAATGCCTATATTTATCCGCAGGGTTATTTTCAAAAAGAGAATGCTGATAGGGCGAGTGAAATTTTGGTATCCGAGAAATATATCCTGGGATTGGGAACATTTTCATTGAGGAAAGGAACGGATTTATTTTGCTCAGCGGCAATTGAAATATTAAAGCGAGGAATAAGAGATTATCAGTTTGTATGGATAGGTGATTATGAAGACACCGAACTCTATTACTGGCTGAAATTGCAAATACAAAAAGCTGGATTTGAAAAATATTTTATATTTATTCCTTTATTACCTGAAAATAGTTATAATAGTATGGTTAAAAGTGCAAGTGCTTTTTGGTTAACTTCCAGAGAAGATCCATTTCCTAATGTTATGATTGATGCAGTTTTCAATAAGGTGCCTGTTTTTGCATTTTTACATGCTGGGGGTGCAGATTCTCTATTAGCTGACGGCAGAGGATTTCTTATATCCAGGTTTGATATAGTGAAATTAGCTGATTTAACACTACAGTCGTTAAAAAATTCAAAAGAAATTGAAACAATGACAAATACAGCAAGAAATTATGCTGTGTTAAATTTGCAATTTGAAAATTATATACAAAAATTAATAGATCTTTGGGAATAGGAGGAACCTATGAGTAACTATTATAACAAGCAAATAAGGCATGATTTAACTATGATTCATACTAGTAATATACATGAGGGATTCGTGAAGTCTTTCAATAAACGGATACTTATACAGATACATGTATATTTCATTGATATACTTGATGAAATTATTCAATCATTGAACTTTATGCCTTTTTCGTATGATTTATGGATCAGCACTGATAGCGAAAAGAAAAAGGCAATTATCGAAAGTAAAATTGAGTTGATTGATCACTGTTTGCAATATAAGGTTGATGTATATGAAAATCGTGGCAGAGATGTGCTCCCTTTTCTTAAGCAAGTAGGTTCCTTCATTGAAAATTATGACTATATATGTCACTTGCATACAAAAAAATCTGAAACTGTTGAATGGGGAGACGCTTGGCGTCATCATTTGTATCAGAATTTATTTGGCAGTACCCAACATCTTTGCGAATTATTCAGCCGGATGGAGGAAGATGAACATTTAGGATTAGTAATGCCAGAGGTTTACCCTTTAATACAATTGGCAGCAAGATGGAATGGAACCAAAGATACTACGCAAACTTTATTGGCGGATATGGGAATAGCTGTCACATTACCAGATGAACCGATATTTCCAGCTGGTACGATGTTTTGGGCAAAATCAAATGCTGTGCATCAAATATTTGAATTAGATTGGAGTCAATATGATTTTCCGGATGAAAATGGACAAATTGATTTTACACCAGCTCATGCAATTGAACGGATTTGGGTTTATCTTGTTAATGGAAACGGATATGATTATGAGATTGTTCATAATGCAATTACTGTGAAGAAAGAAGAGATGAAGAATAAAAAACGTCTTCTTATATACAGCAGCTTGAAAAAAAATGGTTTCTTGGACATGGATATCGAAACAATCAAAAAAATAAGTGACAGCTTTGAAACCATCATTTTTGCAACAGATTATTCGCATTTAAATGTGGATCCTCAATTTGCAAAAGAAAAAATAGTATACGCAGAGCATTTGAAAAAGCATAAATCTTTTGAAATTTGGCGTGAACATTTATCGACTATTAATCTGTTTGATTATGATCAATTGGTTTTAATGGACAATTCATGTTTCGGTCCTGTTTATCCAATTGAAGAAATAATTCAAACAATGGATGACAGCTGTGATGCACTAGCTTTATATGGCATGCAGACGGATCAGAATGAATGTATTTTAAAAAGTAATTTTCTGTTTTTTAATCAAGCCATTATTCATGATAATCGATTTCAATCTTTTTTTGGTAATGGAATTGACAGTATAAAATGTACATCTGAATTTGAATTTAGACTATCACGTTTTTTGAAGCATGAAGGATTCAGCTTTAGAATCTTTTGTATAGAAAGTCTATATCTAGGAAAAATGTTAAATGTAAATCGTGAATTTGAACGTCTGCCATATGATTTTATCGTACTGAATTGTCCTTTCATAATGAAAGAGAGTACTTATACTGTAACTGACGCAGTTCGAAAAGCCTGCATTGATGTATTAAAACAGATGCCAAACACGCAAGTCTATGCTGATTTTTATAATACTTACAGACAAAGATCATTTTTCGATTTGCTTAAGTTAAAGTTGAATCAATTACTGACGGGGCGGGGATTCTTTTATTAACAGTTAGTTATCGATACTTGAAATGATTATTTAAAAGGGTTAAACTAAAAAGATATGATTAACAAGGACATAAATATATGCTACTATTAATTGGTTTAAGTAGCAGGAGGTAACTATGAACGATATTGCAATCCAGGTAATACAAATGTCTAAAAATTTCAAAAGAATTTTTGATAAACCAAATACGTTAAAAGAACGTTTGATTTTCTGGAACAAATCAAAAAGTGAAGTTCATCATGTATTGAAGAATATAAATATTAATATTCAGCACGGTGAAACAGTTGCATTGATAGGAAGCAATGGCAGCGGGAAGTCAACCTTGCTTAAATTAATGTCTAAAATTTTATATCCTAATCAGGGCTCTATTATAACAAATGGAAAGTTAACATCATTGTTAGAATTAGGTGCAGGCTTTCACCCTGATTTCACCGGCAGGGAAAATATATATTTTAATGCTGCTATATTTGGCTTATCAAAAAAACAAATCGAAAATCGCATGGAAGATATTATCGCTTTTTCAGAGCTTGGAGAATTTATTGATAATCCTGTAAGGACATATTCTTCAGGAATGTATATGCGACTCGCTTTTTCAGTGGCGATTAACGTAGACGCTGAAATTTTGTTAATTGATGAAATATTGGCTGTAGGTGATCAGCATTTTCAGGATAAATGCTTTTCTAAGCTGGTTGAATTACGGGATAGTGATAAAACCATTGTAATCGTCTCTCATAGTCTTGATACGGTAAGGAGACTTTGTGGAAGAGCAATATGGCTTTATAATGGAGAAGTTGCGATGGATGGCGATCCTGCTGATGTCATCGACCATTATCTTGATAAAATGATAGAGGATCATGACAGCAGTCAAACAGGTCCAGTCGAAAAAGTGGAAGGCCAAATCCATTTTGATGAGCCGCTTATGAATGAAATAGTAGTGGATGTATCAGAACCTTTGATGGTACGCGGCTGGGCATTGTGTAATATTGCAAATACCACACTAAAAATTTATTTAGATGGAATGGAAATTGCCACCGCAATGCGAGAGCGCAGACCTGATGTTTTGATGACTTATCATGATATGTACGGTGGTGCGGCTCCGAATGCTAAATGTGGATGGTATTGCCCGGTGAAATTAAATAATTATACCGGACTACATAGTATTGATGCTATTCTATATAATAATTTTGATCAAAAAATAATTACTCAAGACAGAATCCAAATAAAAATAGAGGGGAATCAGGTGATTTCATGAATCGATTAAGAGAAATTATTTCCTATAAAGAACTTTTAAAGACGAGTATCCGTAAAGAAATCAGAGGAAAATATAAGGGTTCCGCGCTGGGTATTCTCTGGTCTTTTATCAATCCGCTTCTGTCTGTTTTAGTGTATGCAATTGTGTTTCCATATTTAATGGGAAATGTCATTGATAATTATTTGATTTATCTAGTAACAGGTATAATTCCATGGACCTTTTTTGTAACTGTAGTACAGGCAGGCACTACATCGATTCGAGCAAATGCAGGAATCATTAAAAAAGTTTATTTCCCCCGAGAAATTCTGCCGCTTTCAGTAGCGATAAGTGGAGTGATTAACTTTTTCATATCCTGTTTGATAGTCTTATTCTTTGTACTGATCAACGGAATTGGAATAAGCTGGCATTTGATTTTACTTCCGATTATTGCTATTATACAGACAATGTTGTCTCTAGCATTAATTTTGCCGCTGAGTGCAATTAATATATATATCAAGGATACCGAGTATATAGTTACCTTTGTATTGAATATGCTATTTTATGGTACTCCAATTTTGTATAGTTTAGCTCAATTTACGAACGCTTCTAAAATATTTTTAACATTGATCAATCTAAATCCACTAACTCACATTATGAATAGTTATCGTGATATTTTCCTATATCATCGAACACCGGATATGTTACTATTAGGTTGTGTGTTCCTTGCAAGTGCAGTATTATTGATTATTGGTTATTTGATTTTTGTCAGATTAGAAAAGGGATTTGCAGAGGAAGTATAATATTTGGGAGTGATGAAATGGATATAAGCATTGTAATTCCGGTGAAAAATGGCGGAGAAAAATTCAAAAAGTGTTTAGCGATGATTAAAAATCAAAAAACCTCATTAACTTATGAGGTTATTTGTGTTGATTCTGGATCAAAGGATGATAGTATCGCTGTTATAAAAGAGTATGGATATACCTTATATGAAATTCCTGCTGCGGAATTTGGACACGGTAAAACCAGAAACTTTGGAGCTTCAAAAGGATCAGGTCAATTCATTGTATTCATTACGCAAGATGCGATCCCTGCCCATGAAAACTGGCTTGAAAATCTTGTCCGTCCAATGTATCTGGATAAAGATATCGTTGGAGGATTTGGAGCACATTATCCTGATTTTGAGAATTGTAATGTATTCGAAATTCGAAATATAACTGAGTGTTTCCGTCAATTTGGTGATCAGACAAATATAATATCGCTGGATGATCAGTCTGCCTTTCTGAAAAATGATGCATATCGAGGTTACATATCATTTTTCTCGGATAATAACTCTTGTGTTAGAAAATCAATTTTTGAGATTTATCCTTATGATGATGTAAATTTTGCAGAGGATCAAATCTGGATGAGAAAAATGATGGAAAAAGGTTATAAGAAGGTATTTTGTTACGATGCTCCAGTTATCCATTCGCATAATTATCCATTGAAAGAGTATTTTACCCGTTGCTATGATGAATACAAAGGTTTATACAATATACAGCAGTATAGGATTGCCCGATCTGTCCCTGAGCTTTTGAAAGAGTATCTTAAGATTTGCTGGTATGAATTAAATTATGTACGTCATTCAGAACTCAGTATTAGCGAAAAAATAAAAAATATTATTTATATGTTTATTAGAAACTATTTTAAATTTAAGGCAGGATATTTAGGCGGCAAATATCATTTATTGGATGAGGATAAACAGATAAAATTGGATAGGAAATTCTCTCAGCAATTTAAACAGAGAAATAGTTAAAGGAGCAATCAAATATGAGTAATATATTGCAGAAGCTTAAAAATGGTATCCACATGTTCAAGACCGGAGGAGTCAAGGCTGTATTCAATCGACTTTTAAATAAACCTGTTCCTGCTAAAATCAATTTATTAAAAGATTTGGAATTCATTGTGAATACAGAAACAATCCCCTTTAATCAGGCTGAATATGACGCAAGTATGAAAACGGGAAATATTCTCTTAAACTGGATTATTCCTGATGTAGGAGTTGGTGGCGGAGGTCATATAAACATTTTTCGTTTTATCAGTATGATTGAAGATGAGCATGTGCATAGCCGCGTGTATTTGGATGCCTCTCGTTTTTATGATAATAAAGAGCTAACCGAGTTTGTACATCTGCATTATTCAGATGTTATTGATACAAGAATTGAATTCTTCTACAGTACATCATTTATATCATTTGCTCATGCCACCATAGCGACTGCTTGGCATACAGCTTATTTTGTTAAAAGATTTGAGAATACACTGGAAAAATTCTATTTCATACAGGACTATGAGCCTTATTTTTTCCCAGTTGGATCATTTTACGAATTTGCAAAAAATACGTATAAGTTCGGTTTCAAGGGAATAACAGCTGGCGACTGGCTTAAAGATATTTGCATTAACGATTTTAATATGCAGGCAGAAAGTTTTGCTTTTTCTTTTGATAAAACCCTGTATATTTCAAAAGAAAAAAAGGATTCAGTAAATCGTGTTTTCTTTTATGCCCGTCAGAACACATCTCGGCGAGATTTTGAAATTGGTATTTTGGCTTTAGAATTATTATCAAAAAAAATACCTAATTTTGAAGTTGTATTTGCCGGAGGAAGTGTTGATGAATATGAGTTTTCCTTCCCCTATCGCTCACTTGAAATTATGCCGATAAATAAATTGTCGGATCTCTACTCACAATGTGATATGTGTTTAATTTTATCAAATACAAACCTCTCTTTGCTTCCGCTTGAAGTAATGGCTTCAAATTCTGTAGCAGTTTGTTCGGTTGGTGAAAACAGTACTTGGCTAGTTAATGAAGAAAATTCGATTCTAGTTGATTTTGATCCGTTGTTAATTGCGGATAAAATGGCCTATTATTTTCAGCATAAAGAGGAACTAGCTATCATTCGAGAGAAAGGATATAAATTTGCACAGAAAACAAGCTGGGAGGAAGAGGGTAAAAAAGTCAAAAACTATATTCTGAGGGAGATAAAAAATCATGACAGATAGAAATATCTTGATAATTGGAGGAAATGGGTTTATTGGACGAAATCTTTCACAATATTTTGTAAATAAACAAGAGCATGTTTACTCTTTTGATCTTCGATATCCTCAAAGGGAATCGGACCAGGTTGTTTACTTATGCGGAGACTTTTTTGATGATGAAACGTTGAAAACCATTGTTGAAAAAATGGATGTGGTTATTCATGCGGTCAGTACGATCAATCCGGGTAACTCTGGAGAGTATTATATGCGAGGATATGAAAAAGATTTTATTCAAAGCGTGAAATTAGCAGAATTGTCGATAAAAAATAAGTTTCGTTTGATTTTTCTTTCTTCCGGCGGAACGGTTTATGGAATACAGGAAAATCAGCCGATTACTGAACAACAAAATCCGGTTCCAATTAATCATTATGGGTGCTTGAAATTGTGTATCGAAAATGTTATGAGAACAATGAATCGTCAGTCTAATGGAAACATATTAATTGCAAGAGTTGCGAATCCGTATGGTCCAGGTCAGGATTATCACAAGGGTGTAGGGTTTATCGATGCTGCGATTAAAAAAAGTCTTCATGATGAAGTGATTGAAATATGGGGAGATGGAACAACAATAAGGGATTATATTCATATTGAGGATGTATGTGATATGATATATTGCTTAAGTAAATATGAAGGCTGTGAAGAGGTTTTTAATATCAGTTCAGGTGTCGGAGTGTCACAGAATTATCTGATATCTTTATTGGAAGAATATGGCTTGAAGCCATCCGTTATTTTTAAGGATGCTAGAAGTGTAGATATTAAAAAAGTTGTTTTGAATAATGAACGCATTTTGTCTGTATGTAAATCATTTGTACGTCCGATCGAAATAGGTCTAAAACAGTATATAGAAGAAATAAAAAAGGAAGACTGTGAGAAGTAGGCATTAAAGGGATGGTTTACTTTTGTTTTATAATAATCTCAATGCTGGTATAGTATAAGGGAAATGAAAATGAAATACCCGGGAGGAAACGATGGCAGCTTATAAAAGTAAATTTTTAAATTATAAGAAGGGGATAAATACATGTTTGGTATTTATATCTTTTACAGTTATCCTCGGATTGTTATTTTTTATGAATCGTTCAGAGATCGTACAAATAGATCAACCGGGATACAGTGTTAATAAAAATGAAATACATGAGGAGACTTTATCGAGAGGTAAAACTTTAGACATTCCATTTGATATTAAAATGAATCGTCTGGATTCTTTGAAATTAGAATTAGCAGACAGCCGTGCAGGCCAGAATGTACATATCACAGTTTTGAAAGATCATAATAAGTTGTACGAAGAAGATATCGATTTAGGTATTACAAAAGGAAATATTGAATTAAATCATATCGATTACGGCAGCCAAGATATTCGGAAGAAGTTCCAGATGGAAGTGCGAAATGATTCAGAGCAGCCAATCAAATTTCTGGTTTCTTATGACGACAACGATCAAGCAAATATATTATTTTCATATTCTGGACAAAATAAGATTTATCATCAAACAATTCTTACTGGACTACTTATTATATTACTGATTGTTTTAAGCACCTTTATTCTTTTCAACTTTAATGTATCAACAAGTGAAATTACAAATATAATATTTCAAAAATTAAAAAAGCTCAAACTTTCATATATCCTTGAAGTTATGTTATTTTTAACTGTTATTTTGTTGTTGATGTCATCTATTAACTATTATTTTTATTATCAAATGATAAAAATCCCTATTTATATAGGCTTGATCATTGTTACACCATTATTCATATCCTATATGGTTAATTTGATACTTATGGCAAAAAAGGACTTATCCAAAATTTTTGTTATCATAGCACTGCCGATCTGCATGCTTTATATGTTCCTGATCATACCAAATGCAGTACCGGATGAGGTTACACATTTCGGAAAAGCTTATTTGACTTCTACCTTTTGCTTTACAAATGAAAACCATTTTTATGTACCAGAAGCGTACAGTAATTTAACACATTATGACTACGGAATATTTTATCAAAATTTATTTTCCAACACCAATTATGATGAAGTTGTAAAAAGTACATTATTAACGAGCTATAATTCTGTATACTATATGATACCAGCTGCGGGCATATTTATAGGCAGAGTTTTAAACTTATCAATAACTGGCGCCTTTTTGATGGGACGGTTCTTTAACGCACTCTTATTTATCGGATTGGGTTCCTTATCCATAAAAAAGGTTCCCTATGCAAAACTTCTATTTTTTGTTTATTTGTTAAGTCCTATGATGATTCAAGAGGCTGTTTCTATGTCGATTGACTGTATGATCAATGCAGTCACCATATTTGTCATTGCCTACATATTGGAAATGAAATTTAAAAATGATCGGATAGCTACAAAGGATATTGTTATTTTGGGTTCTCTCTTTGTTGTAATCTTATTGGGAAAATATAATTATCTGCCAGTCTTTGGCTTATTATTGATATTGCCTTCCTTAAAAAAGCTTACAAAGAAACAATGGCTCTATGTTTTGGGTTTCTTATGCTTAGGACCAATTTTATATTTTATTTATTCACGCTTGCTTACAGCTCCTTCCTCAGGTGTTTCGTCTTCTGCTGGATATATCCTAGAAACTGGAGTAAATACGCCTGCACAAGTGAATTTGGTCCTACATAATCCGATTTATTTTATAAAGGTCATGTTAAACACACTTTTAAAGTCTGGAGAATTCTACTTCTACTCTTTTATCGGAAGACCTCTTTCATGGTTAAATGTTGATGTGTATTGGGCACTCATATTTGTTTATTTTATTGCGATGTTCTTATCAATTTATATTGGCAAAACAAAGTATTATCTAAAGAAATTTGAAAAAGCATGGATCTTAGTTTTATCAGCAATCATGGTTATTGGAATATTTTTTGCTTTGTATATTACTTGGACCGGTGTTGGCGGAGATATAATTTTAGGTGTTCAGGGAAGATATTTCATTCCAATTGTTATCTTGCTTCTGCTTTTATTAAAAGGAAAGTCAGTATACAATTTACATCAATACGAATATAAATATACAAGCTTCATATTAATTTTCCACTGCTTAGTAGCGTATTGCATATTTTTAGGATTTGTCTAGAGGGAGGTTCCTCAAATGAATAAAATATTACTAATTATTCCTGCCTATAATGAACAGGAAAATATCCTCAATACATATTTAAAGATCAAAGAATTTTCAAAGGGTTTTGAAATGTGTCTCGATGTGCTCGTAATTAATGATGGATCAACTGATCATACAGAAAAAATATTAACTGATGGAGAGATACCACATATAAAACTGATTCATAATTTAGGAATTGGTGGAGCAGTTCAAACTGGTTATAAATATGCATATGAGAATGATTATGATATTGCGGTTCAATTTGATGGTGATGGGCAGCATAATATTTACTGCTTAGAAAATCTTATATCTCCACTTTTTCAGGGTTACGATTTTTCAATCGGATCTCGATTTGTGAAAGGATCCAATAGTGAATTCAAATCTAGTAAGGCTAGAAGAATTGGGATAAAAATGATTTCAACCCTCGTTCGCTTTGTCAGTGGGGAGAAGGTCTATGATGTTACATCGGGATATCGTGCAGCAAATAAAAAAGTGATTAAAGAATTTGCAAGTGCGTATCCGGTAGAATATCCGGAGCCGATTACTACGACAGAGTTGCTGCGAAAAGGATATAAAGTAAGGGAAGTACCCGTAGAAATGTATGAAAGAGAAGGTGGTAAATCTTCGATTCATACTTGGAAGAATGCATATTATATGGTTAATGTTTTGCTTAATATACTTATAATTAAGATTAGGAGGTATGATCATGCTGGATAAACTAAACATAACGATGATAGTGACATCCCTGGTTTTATTTATTATTATTTTTGCGTTTCTTAGAAAAGGCAGAATACCTTTAAAGTATGCACTTGTTTGGCTGCTTCCGACGTGTGCGATCTTCACTGTAGCCATCATTCCCCAATTCTTATGGTTTGTTGCTGACTTGATCGGATTTACGACAATCTCGAACATATTGGTTGGTATTTTATTTATTACATTGTTTTTTATTACAATATCACTTAGTATCATCGTTTCTGGACAAAACACAAAAATAATTCTTTTGATTCAAGAAATTTCTACCTTGAAAAGTCAAGTTGAACAAAAATCCGGAGATAAATAAAATGTACAGTATATTAATATTTGCAGCACAGTATCTGCCGCATTTAGGCGGGGTTGAGAACTATACATATAATTTATCAAAAGAACTCATGAATCGTGGACATAAAGTAACGATAGTTACCTCAAACGTTCAAGATCTGGAGAGCTGTGAGGTTATGGAAGGCATAACAATTTATAGAATGCCGTGCTTGAAAATTTTGAAAGGAAGATTTCCGGTTTTAAAGAGAAATTCTGAATTTAAAAGATTACATTCTTTATTAATGAAGGATTCATTTGACTTTGTTATGGTAAATACGAGGTTTTATTTCCATTCCGTTTATGGGGTTCGATTTGCTAAAAAAAAGAATATACCATCCATTGTAATTGATCATGGAACAAGTCATTTAACTGTACATAATCCTTTACTTGATCTTATGGGAAATGGATTTGAGCATATTATTACAAAAATTGTCCAAATGTATAATACTGATTTTTATGGCGTGTCAAAAGCCAGTAATCAGTGGCTAAAGCATTTTCATATAGAAGCAAAGGGTGTACTTTACAATGCTATTGACGCTAATCGCATATTAGAAATTTATGATTCCTGTAAGCCTGATTTCGCTTCAAGATTTCATATACCAGAGGATGCGGTTACAATATCTTATACAGGCAGAGTATTGAAAGAAAAAGGGATAATTCAGTTGATTGAATCAGTTAAACAGCTTCATCAGGAAGGTTATAAAGTTTATCTTTTTATTGCTGGTGATGGTGATTTATTTGATTATTGCCAACAAGAAAAAAGTGATTTCATTATCCCGTTGGGAAGATTATCCTTTGAAAATATAATATGTTTACTAAAATTTACGGATATCTTTTGCTTGCCGTCAGATTCAGAAGGCTTTTCAACATCCTTACTAGAAGCAGCCGTATGCAGAAATTATATTGTGACAACGAGAAGAGGCGGCGCTCCAGAGCTAATTGAAAATGATAACTATGGAACCATCATAGATAATAATCGTGTTGAGGATGTTTATCCTGCCCTGCTTGAAGCCGTAACCAGCATTCCCAGAAGAAATCGTGGTGTTGAATTGACTTATCAAAAAGTGATATCCAATTTTACTTGGAATTTAACTGCTGATCATGTGTTGGATATTGTAGATTATAAAAATAAGCGATAATCAGTTAGTTCAGAAAGGAGGCATATATGAAATCCCATCCTACAGATAAAGAAATCTATTTTTGGAATATCACCGGGAGTTTTTTAAATGCTTTACTGTCTGTTATGCTTCTTTTATTTGTTAATAGAATACTGGGGGTTAAAAATGGTGATATATTTAGTGTTGGATTTGCCATAGCACAATTAATGTTAACCGTAGGAACTTATCAGGTTCGTCTATATCAAGCGACCGATATACGATCAAAATATACGTTTAATGTTTATTTTTGGTTTCGCTTATTCACTCTTTTCATGATGATAGTAGTTTCTTTAATTTACATTTTTTTACGAAACTATGATTCTTACACTTATTTTATTATTTTATCACTGTGTATATTTAGAGCCGGCGATGCATTTTCGGATGTGTATCAGGGACTTTATCAGCAAAAAGATCGTTTAGATTTGTCTGGTAAATCCATTGCTTTCAAAGTCATGGCATCTATGACTACGTTTGTCCTGTCCATGATTTTCTTTAAAAATTTGTTAGTTTCATGTTTGACCTTAATGATGACAGAATGGATTATGGTCTATCTTTATGATATTCGAACATATCGGACATTCAAGAAGAAATATGAGATTGAAGAAATAAAGAAAGTGCCTCCTTATAAGGAAATGAAAGAATTATTTTTAATATGTACACCGCTCTTTCTTAATGTCTTTTTGATAAATGATATTTTTAATACCCCGAAATTTCAGATTGATACATATATTTCTAACGGTACAATGACTGCCGGCTCCCAAACTTATTATAGTATTATTTTTATGATCGCATTTGTTATGAATTTGATTGTATTTGTCTTTCGCCCCATTTTAACGCAATTATCAAGTTTATTTTATCACCGTCAGCTTAAGGAAATATTGAAAAAAATTAGCATGATTCTGCTTGTGATAATTGCTTCTACGCTGGCATGTATGATTGGAGCATATTTCATAGGAATTCCAGTATTATCCATTTTATATGGTACTGGAGATGGTCTGCTTCCTTATCGAGACGCATTACTAATCATTATAGTTGCAGGCGGGATCAATGCCTTTTCAACATTTTTAGATAATGTCATTACGATATTCAGAAAACATTATTTTCTGTTGCTTTGTTATATGGGAAGTTGGTTGACAATGAAAAGCATAGCTCCTGGACTAGTTGCGAAATTCGGTGTAAATGGCGCAGCTTTATCCTTTTTAATCACAATGCTGACACAATTTATTCTTATTTTATCATTATTTATGATACTATTTTATAGAATATGGAGGAAAAAACATGAT
The DNA here is from genome assembly GCF_009831105.1 of Copranaerobaculum intestinale. GTDB lineage: Bacteria > Bacillota_I > Bacilli_A > Erysipelotrichales > Erysipelotrichaceae > Copranaerobaculum > Copranaerobaculum intestinale. The sequence goes on from NZ_WUUQ01000001.1 coordinate 699,057, forward strand.
AAGCAATTATAAACAATATGATCCTGATACTTTAAAACATTTACAAGAAATAGAAATTTCTGTTTTACAGGATTTCATCAATGTTTGCGAAAAATATCATTTATCATACTCCATGTTTTATGGCAGCTTGATTGGTACGGTGCGGCATCAGGGATTTATCCCTTGGGATGATGATATTGATGTAGCTATGCCAAGAGAAGACTATGATAAATTTCTGGAGGTTTATGAAGCCGAGATCGGTGAAAACTACCAAGTATTAACACCACTTATCAACAACAATTACGCCTGCAGTGTTACCCATTTACAGAGAAAGGGAACGAAGTTTGTTCCCTCAACTGCTACGAAATTAAAATGTGATATGATGATTGATCTCGATATATTCCCATTGGATTATCTTCCTTCTGACGAAAAAAAACAACGTAGGCTATTTAGACGGATGTGGATTTTATATAAATTACTCTACCTTTGCGGCAGCCCTTTTCCCTATATACCATTGACAGGTATTAAGGGAAAGGCAGCTAAAGGAATATGTTTTATTGTACATTATATTTTAAAATTTTTGTGTATAACTCCGCGATTTCTTTATAAAAAAGCTTTGAAAATTTGTACAAAATACAATCATGATGAGCATTCAGATCTTCTGGCTACTTTTGAAGCATCTTCATTTGAAAAATGTTATTTAAGAATAGATGAATTTTTTCCACTTAAAAAAGTTAAGTTTGAAACAATTCAGGCTAACATTATCAATAGATATGATGATGTTTTAACAAGACATTATGGAGAGTATATGAGTATGCCGCCAGTTGAAAAAAGAGTGAATCATGCACCCGAAGTGTTGGACTTCGGAGATTTATGAAGGATTTTCAGTAAATCCTTTTTTTATTTTCTGAAAGAAAGTATATACTGTAAGAGAGTATACAATATAGAAGTCTAAGGAGGAGCAAATATGTCACAAAATGTTCAATTTTATACTACTGGAAAATTTTCGAAATTAGCAGGAGTTACTCCTCGAACATTGCGTTATTATGATAAAATTGGGCTCTTAAAGCCATCTTCTGTGGCTGAAAACGGCTATCGGATTTATACGGATATGGATTTGCTGCGCATTCAAAAAATTTTATCTTTGCGTGAGCTGGGTTTTTCTATTTCAGAAATATTTCCACTGATTTTGGATGATTCAGAAAAGAATATGGAAGATTCTATAAATTTTCAGATCGAACTTATCACAAAGAAGATTCAGCAGCTGGATACCTTTCGGCATGCTTTAAAAAACATCTCAACATCCTTAATCCAAAAAGATTTCGAATGGAACCGAATCATCGAATTAATTAATCTGATCAAAGCAGAAAATGTATTAGTCGAGCATTATCAAAACACAGCTAATCTTAATATCCGCATTCAGCTGCATAATTTGTTTTCTGTGAATAAGACTGGCTGGTTTAAATGGTTGTTTCAGCAAATTGATTTTAAAGGGGTGAATCGTTTACTCGAAATTGGCGCTGGGAATGGAGCCTTATGGGAACAGATGCAGATAGATGCAAGAAACCGTGAAATATTTTTATCCGATAAATCTGAAGGAATGGTAGAAGAATTAAAGAAAAAATTTAAGAATGATTTTAATTATCTGACCATCGATTGTGAGAGTATACCTTTTAAAAATGAATATTTTGATGCGGTGATTGCTAACCACGTCTTATTTTATGTAGATGATCTGGAACGAGGATTGGCAGAAATAGCAAGAGTTTTATCCCCTGCAGGTACTTTGTATTGCAGTACCTATGGCAAAAATCATATGAGGGAGATACGTGAATTAGTAAAAGAATATGATCCTAGAATTCAATTATCTAAAAATGATCTGTTTGAGCGGTTTGGCTTAGAACAGGGCAGAACTTTATTGGAACCTTATTTTTCAAATATTGAAGTATATGTCTATCCAGATGAGTTGATAGTGTATGATGTGAAGCCTCTAATTAATTATATTATGAGCTGCCATGGAAATCAAAATGAGATCCTTGGTAAAGATGTTAATAAATTTGGACGTTTTCTACAAAAAAAAATGGATGAGAAGGGATATCTTAAAATAACGAAATCTGCAGGAGTGTTTATAGCTAAGAAATAGCTTGACTATAACGTTACGTCATAGTTTATAATAATAAGGTATTAGGAGGTAATGCAATATGAAGGGAATTATACTGGCTGGAGGGAGTGGCACAAGACTCTATCCGCTTACCAAAGTAACAAGTAAACAATTACTGCCGATTTATGACAAACCGATGATTTATTATCCAATGAGTGTTTTAATGAATGCTGGTATTAAAGATATCTTAATTATCTCTACACCGGATGATACACCGAGATTTCAAGATTTATTAGGTGATGGAAGTCAATTTGGTGTTTCTTTAAGCTATAAAGTACAGCCGTCTCCAGACGGACTAGCGCAAGCATTTATCCTAGGCGAAGAATTTATCGGAAATGATAGTTGCGCAATGATCCTTGGTGATAATATTTTCCATGGTCATGGCATGACAAAGCGTCTTCGTGCTGCAGCTGCTAAAGAAAAAGGCGCTACGGTGTTTGGATACTATGTGGAAGATCCTGAACGTTTTGGTGTTGTAGAATTTGATGAAAAGGATCAAGCGATTTCTTTAGAAGAAAAACCGAAAAATCCTAAATCAAATTATGCTGTAACCGGCCTGTATTTTTATGATAATAAAGTAGTTGAATATGCGAAAAATCTGAAGCCAAGCCCTCGCGGTGAATTGGAAATCACCGATTTGAATCGCATATATTTAGAGAAGGGTGAATTATCAGTTACTTTGTTGGGTGATGGATTTACTTGGCTTGATACAGGAACTCATGAATCCTTAGTGGATGCCACTAATTTTGTCAAAACGATTGAAGAACATCAACATCGTAAGATTGCTTGTCTGGAAGAGATTGCATATGATAATGGTTGGATCAATCGCAAACAATTAGAAACGGTTTACGAAGTTTATAAAAAGAATCAATATGGCGCATACTTAAAGAAGATTATGGATCGTAAATATATAGATAAGGAAGTCAGTGAATGATGAAAGTAACAGAAACAAAAATACCTGGAGTTTTGATTATTGATCCAGACGTACATGGTGATCACCGTGGATATTTTATGGAAACATACAATAAAGCAAAATACAAGGAACTTGGCATTGATGTGGAATTTGTACAAGATAATATGTCATTTTCGGCGCAGAAGGGGACACTAAGGGGCTTGCATTGGCAAAATGATCCGATGGCTCAGTCGAAGTTAGTGAGCTGTACCAGAGGCTCAGTAATTGACGTAGCAGTGGATATACGTAAAGGAAGTCCTACCTATGGTGAATGGGTGAGTGTAGAATTGAGTGAAGAAAATAAACGGCAGTTTTTTATTCCGCAAGGATTTGCTCATGGTTTCTTAACACTTTCGGATAATGTTGAATTTCGCTATAAAGTAGATAATTTCTATTCTAAGGAACACGATCGCGGAATTCGATATGATGATCCAACAGTAAATGTAGATTGGGGTTCCCTGCTGAATGGTATTGATCCTGTATTATCCGATAAAGACAAGAACGGATTGGTATTAACGGAAGCAGACTGTAATTTTATTTATAAAGGAGATAATAAATAATATGAAAATTTTAGTAACTGGTGGTGCCGGCTTTATCGGTGGGAACTTTGTCCATTATATGGTAGAAAAGTATCCTGAGGATATGATTGTAAACCTAGATAAACTTACGTATGCAGGTAATTTGGAAACCTGTAAACCGGTTGAGAATAAACCAAACTATAAATTTATTAAGGGTGATATAGCCGACCGTGATTTCATTTTTAATTTGTTTGAAACTGAGAAATTTGATGTTGTTGTGAACTTTGCTGCGGAGTCACACGTTGATCGCAGTATTGAAGATCCAGAAATTTTTGTGAAAACAAACGTAATGGGCACAACCACGCTGTTGGACGCATGTAATAAATATGGTATTAAGCGTTATCACCAGGTATCTACTGATGAAGTTTACGGAGATCTGCCCCTGGATCGCCCGGATTTGTTTTTTACCGAAACAACTCCTCTTCATACATCCAGTCCATATTCAAGTGCCAAAGCGAGCGCTGACCTGTTTGTTTTAGCATATTATCGTACATATGGCATGCCGGTAACCATATCTCGCTGTTCAAATAATTATGGGCCATATCATTTTCCTGAGAAATTAATACCTTTGATGATTTCTCGTGCACTTGCGGATGAGAGTCTTCCAGTTTACGGAAAAGGAGATAATGTGAGAGATTGGCTCCATGTTTATGATCATTGTGTGGCAATTGACTTAATCATTCGCAATGGACGAGTAGGAGAAATCTATAATGTCGGCGGACATAACGAACGAACAAATCTTGAAGTAGTAAAAACAATTCTACATGCATTAGATAAACCAGAAAGTTTAATCAATTTCGTCGAAGACCGGAAAGGACATGATCGCCGCTATGCGATTGATCCAACTAAATTGGAAACGGAACTTGGATGGAAGCCGAAATACAATTTTGATACTGGTATTCAGCAGACAATTGAATGGTATCTGAATAACAAAGAGTGGTGGCAGAATATATTAAGTGGGGATTATCAGAATTATTTTGATAAAATGTATAAAGAAAAAGGAAGAGTATAGAGTTTCATTTTGAAAATGGAGTGAGGCATATGAAAATCTTAGTAACTGGCTATAAGGGTCAACTTGGCTTTGATGTAGTTAATGAAGCAGAAAAACGTGGTATCCAAGCGGTTGGTGTGGATATCAATGAAATGGATATCACAAATTCCCAACAGGTAAATGATGTGATTCGCTCCGGCAATTATGATGCGGTGGTTCACTGTGCTGCCTGGACAGCGGTAGATAAAGCAGAGGATATGGCAGAAGTATGCCGAAAGGTCAATGTAGAAGGTACTCAGAATATTGCCGATGTATGCAGAGAACTTGATATTCCGATCATGTATTTTTCTACTGATTATGTTTTTGACGGTATGGGTGAAAAGCCATGGAACGAGTATGATGAAAGAAATCCGTTGAATGTATATGGGCAGACGAAATATGAGGGTGAATTGGCTGTTGAAGCATTGCCAAAACATTTCATTATTCGCATTGCATGGGTATTTGGTGTAAACGGAAATAATTTCATTAAGACGATGCTGAAGCTTGGCAAGCAGAACGGTGCGGTCAAAGTGGTGAATGACCAAATTGGTTCTCCAACTTACACATATGATTTAGCGAAACTGGTTGTAGATATGATTGTGACAAAGGAATACGGTACGTATCATGCGACCAATGAAGGCTTATGCAGCTGGTATGATTTTGCATGTGAAATCTTTAAACAGGTTGGTATGAATGTGGCTGTCACCCCGGTAAGCAGTGATGAATTCCCAGCCAAAGCCAAACGTCCGAGCAATAGCCGCATGAATAAGACAGAGCTGGATAAACATGGGTTTGATCGTCTTCCTACCTGGCAGGATGCTCTTTCCCGTTATTTAAAAGAAATTACTTATTAAAGGCTGTATATGAAAACATTACGTTTTAAATATACGATTTATGCAGTTCTTACTTGTATCTGTTTATCATTATTAGGAATGATATATGTTGGTGCGAATGGTTTAGCTTTAGCGCCGCGAAAAGCGGTATTTACTTATCAGCAGGGTGGGACATTGAAAACTGATCCCGGCTACTACTTTAAGGGTGTTACTGACCCGGATCGAGTAAAAATGGACTTATCGAAAGTGGATACAAAAAAACCGGGTATTTACACAATCCAAGTGAAGCAGTCCAGCCGTCGTTATGATTTCAAAATCAAGATTACCGAATAGGTAATCTTTTTTCTCGCCATCATACCTTTTCAAAATCGTGACATACTAGAGAATAGCGTAGTTAAGAATTGTTAAGATTTCTTTTTGAAATGTTAACCCTTATCTATGCTAGGATGATTACGGTGATAAAAATGAAAAAGTTAGCTGTTTATGCATTAACTGCTTTACTGCTTGTCACAGGAATCGTCATACAGGCGCCAAACGTACAAGCCAAGACAAAGGTTGCTGCTTCGATACATAAGAAGGACCTTGATAAGCTTTCCCTGACAGGAATCGATCGGGTGATGTTTGTAGCCCATCCCGATGATGAGACGATCTGGGCGGGTAATCATATTCGTACCCATAAATATCTGATCATCTGCATTACCAATGGCAACAATAAAAAGCGGATGAAAGAATTCAAAGCGGTGATGAAGAAAACCGGTAATCCGTATATCATGCTGAAGTATCCTGATAAAACCAATGGTAAGCGCGATAACTGGAATACCTCGCGGGATGCTGTTAAACAGGATATCAAAACTGTACTGGACTATAAGCAATGGGCTATGATCGTTACTCATAATCCTAAAGGTGAATACGGACATATACATCATAAAATGACCAGCCAGATGGTAACAGAGGAATGTCTTCATAAAAAGCTTGAAAATCGACTTATGTATTTTGGTAAATACTACAAGAAAAAAAATATTGGTAAAATCAAAGACAGCAAGCATTTGTCAAAGAAGCAGTTGAAACAAAAGAATGATTTATTTAAACCGTATCAGTCACAGATGAAAGTAAAAGATCATCTGTACCACATGTTCCCTTATGAGAATTGGATTTCTTATAAAAAATGGCATCAAAACAAAAAAACTTCAGTAAGTAATTTACTGGAGTTTTTTTGTTATATGGCATGAGCTGAATCTGTACGATAGTAGAGCAGAACAGAATAAGGCTTGATAACAGCATCAAATCCGACACCCTATTTGCGGTTAGTTTCTTTTACAATGTAAATTGGACGGTTCTTGTTTTCCATATAATCACGTGACAGATATTGTCCCATGATTCCAACAAAGAACAGTTGAATACCGCTCAGCAGCAATATAATAAACATCATACCCAGCCAAGCGCTTAAATGACGGCTGTATACAAAGGTTTGGATCAGGATATACATGCCCAAGATCATGGATGTGGTAAACAGCATCGCACCCAGCGTAGAAGCAATGGTGAGCGGGGTAGAAGAGAAAGAGAAGATTCCTTCACAGGCATAGGAGAACAGACTGCGGAAGTTCCATTTTGTCGCTCCGGCCGGACGCTGAATATTGTGAAAGGGAATCCATTTCGTATCAAATCCGACAAAAGAGTATAAGCCCTTCATATAGCGATTGTATTCTTTCATATCCAGAATGGCGTTTACCATCGTACGATTCATCATACGAAAGTCCCCGGCACCATCACTCATATCAAGCTTGCTGAGCTTCTGGATGACTCTATAGAAGCTGCGCGATAAGAAGCTGCGCAATTTGCCTTCGCCCTCACGATCCATACGTTTGCCTGCTGCACAATCATAGCCTTCTTTACTGACCGCATGATACATCTGGGGCAGCAGCACCGGCGGATGCTGAAGATCGGCATCCATGATGACTGTATACGTACCGTCAGACTGCTGCAGCCCGGCATACATCGCCGCTTCTTTTCCAAAATTGCGGGAGAAGGACAAATAAACACAGTGACTGTCCTCTTTCGCAATTCCCTTCAGCAAATGCAGGGTTCCATCCTGACTGCCGTCGTTGATAAAGATCAGCTCATATGTGATATCGCGCATTTTATGTAATGTTTCCGTTATTGTTGTATAGAATAACGGCAATACTTCCTCTTCGTTGTAACAAGGTACAACTACACTTATTTTATCCATGTTATATCCTCCTTATTGTTTCTGATAAAAAATCATAAACTTACAAAATACATAATTCCCGGCAACGGTGATAACACTAACGATGACTTTGGAAATCATATCCGGTATCAACAGCCACTGGATCGTAATATATAATAATACGGTTTCTATTAACAGCGTGAGCAGCCGCAGGAAGAAGAACTGGGCAGCCTCTTTCCAGGCATTAGCCGGATTACTGTGAAAGACATAACGCTGATTCATATAGTAAGCAAAGATGACCGCTCCCAACCATGCCAGGACGTTGGCAGACATCCAGTATATATGAAAGAAGCGGGTACATAGCCAGTAGATCATGAAGTTTACTACGGTGGTCAATCCGCCGGTAAAAATATAGCGTATTGCTTCTTTAAGCTGTTCCTGTTTACGCATGCTGTTTCCTCCTTATATAAGATGTGATCATCCATAATACTATGCCGGTTCCGGTCGCTGCCCAACCAAGTGTTTTACCGGGGGCGTGGAATGATATAACGATATTATGATCGCCGGTTTGAATCGGAAAACCGACAAATGCGGTATTCACTTTCACCGGAGCTATCGATTTGCCGTCTACTAAAATTTTATATCCCTTTTGGTAGGGAAGACTGGTAATCAAATAGCCGTCTTTTGATACGCTGACATCACCCTTCAGTACTTCTTTTCCTTCTAATGCGGACAGCTTTACTTCATCCACCTGCGATCTTCGCTGTTCGATCGCCTGAAGGTCCATGCTGTGAAATTGCATATGACTGATGCGATAGGTCCCTTTTGAGAAATGTATGACTGCTTTATGATAAGGCTCACTGGATGACAGTGTGTAATGGAAGGTGTGATTTTCATTAGGGTACATCGCTTTTACGCTGGACAGCGTATTTTTGATGTCGTTGATCGTAATGCTGATATTTCGGCTCGGCGAAACTTTTACTGCTTCCACATCAAATTGAATGAATAATACTTGCTGATTTGTCTGCGGAATCATCGGGACAGTTATTTTCGTATCTTTCTTTGCGTCAATCAGATAACCGTCAGCACGCGGGGTAATCGTGACATGCTTTCCGGAAGTCAGCTGAAACAATGCTTCGACCGGTTTTATTTTTGAAGTATAGCTGTTTTTGATACCATTCATTGGAACAACAGCCTGGTTGTATATTGTATCCAGATTCATCGGATAGGGAATTTGTTGAAACTGACTTTGACTCATCAGCTCGCTGGTAGCATAGGCAAGCGGCATCACATCAGGGTTCTCTGCGAGGATACCGGCTTTGATGCGGGCGATTTCCGTGTACCCAGCGGGCAGAATTTTTTTCGTGAACACATACCGGCAGCCCATCATGCCTTGCATAAAGACATTATTGCTGGAAACATGAGCAGTGCGGTTACGAATGCTGATCGGATTCTTTAATACATCATAGAAGAATGTATTGTAATCGGCATTCTTCAAGGATGAGTAGGAACTCGGTTTCAACATATTTTCATGCTGAATCAAATTACTGGTATTCATACTATTGGTGAAATCCTCAAAGCGGCTGTGATCGTCCAGGTAAGAACCGATCAGCTTGGCCTTTCTGGTATCATATATCGTTTCATATTTTTTTTCGGTTACAAAGTTCTCAGTATGATTGAGTTGGATACAGGAGAATGCTGCGATGAGATTGATCACAAGGATACCCTGCTGTTTCTGACTTTGCTGCATCATCCATAGCACAAGCAAGGAGATGATCATATCGGCAGCCAAATAATATGTCTTTTCCTTTGCCAGCAGTGATGCAATAGCCGGCAGTAGAATAAAGGGAACATGCCAGAGCTTCAACGGTCTTTGATTCAGCGAATTCAAATAAAGAGCGGTGTAGAGAACGATCAGGGGAAGGAAAACGATTAAGATTTTCGCTCTGGCATATAGCATTCCGTTCATCAGAAAGGGGATGATCGGAAAGAGAAAAGTGATCGTTAATAGGCGGCTCAGCCAGCGCATCGTCTGATTAGAATGCAGCCATCCGGGAACCAGCATCACCCATACAGCGGCGGTAACCCCTGCACCATATGCCTGATAAAATAGACCTTTAAGCGTACTGTCAGGAATAAGTAATGGAAGGAGGGAGGTATAAGTTCCACTGCGCTGACTCTCCAGCATCGCTGCCAGGGTGGGGAACAGCAGGATACCGCAGATTAGTATTCCAATCAAGATCATCAAGCAAAAACTAAGCCAAGACCTCCATTCGAATGCTTGATCTTGAGTAAACCGCAGGATCAAATCGTAGATAAATAGTACAAGAATAGCAGATACACTGTAGAAGTAACTGTTGAGAATCATCAAAATTACACATATGATCAGCAATTGCTTTCCTTTGTTTTTATAGTGTATGCGATCGATTGCCAGCAGCCCCAAAAGCAGCCATGGCATATAATTCACAAACATGATCTGTCGGTGGGCATGAAAGAGAATCGGCCCGCTCGAGATCAGTAAGAAGGATGACGAAGCAGCGGCAAGTCTTGAACAGTGATGTCCCCGCAGCCAGATATAACAGATGCCGACACTCAGCAGACAGGAGATAATCATACCGCTGATGATGATATCCTTCATCGCTACAAAGGGCAAGCATAAGGAAATCAGCACATCAGGACGAAATAAACCATAGTAAGACAGAAAATAGATATTCTGTCCGCCGCCGATCTGCCGCATATAATCAGGGAACAGATCATGTGTTTGATAGAACTGCTGCCGGATATCATCAGAAATCGTGATATGCTGGCTCAGCCAGTCGGTTTCAGAGCCGAATAGATGGCCGGCAGGGACAATGGCATATAGCAGAATCAATGTCAGGATGATCAAGCCGGCGATGATCAGCCCATCTTTTTTATTTTTCATTCTATTACGCTCCTTACGTTATTATTGTGGCAGGTTTTTCTTAATTATTGCGTTAAGTTTTTCTAAAGAAATCTTAATTCAGTCCTCAACATGATTATTAGTAGTATAATAAAGACATGATTTTCTTGGGTATCTTATCTGATTATGATAAAATAAAACTGGTATCAAAAAAATTTATATAAATGCATACATGTAAAAAAGCGAGGTGGATGAAGTGAAAAAGGATTTGTTTACCATTCCGAATCTATTATGCTATTTTCGGATACTGTTAGTTCCGGCGTTCCTCTATGTGTTTTCAAATGCCGTTACCCGTGAGGACTATCTGTTCGCTGCCGGTATTATTCTGATCGGGGGAATTACCGACTTTCTGGACGGCTTCATCGCCCGTAAATTTAATATGATCACCCAGTTGGGAAAACTGATCGATCCGGTTGCCGATAAACTGATGCAGTTGGCGATCATTGCAGTATTGGCTATAAAGTTTCCGCTGATGCGATTATTGATCGTACTGTTTCTGATCAAAGAGAGCTCCATGCTGATAGGAAATCTGTACGCAATGAAAACCGCTCATCGTAAGCTGGATGGAGCGAAGTGGTTTGGAAAGCTCAGTACAGCCGTTTTCTATGTTGTAAGCGTTCTGTTGATTGCTGATCCGCTCATGAAAGCGACATACCGCGACGGTATGATATTCATTGCAATCTTCTTCATGTCGCTGTCTTTCTTATTATATTTGCCGGTGTTTTATCAAATGTCTAAGTCTCCGAAAGAGAAATAGACATTTTCTTTTTCTAGGATTGTATAAACGAAGCGAAAAGCCGTAAGCGCATTCATTTATAGGAAAGCAGGATGCAATTTTTGAAAGCTTACGGTATAATGAACATGAATTTAAAGGAAAGAATGGAGTGTACTATGGAAAATCAGATCTATGTAACAGGACATAAGAACCCTGATACCGATTCTATCTGTGCTTCGATTGCATATGCGGAACTCAAGCAGCAGCTGGGATTTCCCGCTATCGCTTGCCGGTTGGGAGATTTAAATACGGAAACTGATTTTGTTTTAAAGAAATTTCACGCCGCAGAACCGTTGCTGGTAGATAATGCGAAGTGCAAGCTGAAAGATATCGACAAGGATGAGGCAGTAACCGTTGATAAGGCGATGACGATCAAGAAGGCTTGGGATATGATTATCCAGATCAAAAACAAGTCATTGTTTGTAGTGGATGAAGAGCATCACTTATTAGGCGTTGTTTCTATGTCCAACTTATCCAATGTTTTAATGACTGACTTTAAAAATATCCGTGAATATATGATTAATACACCGCTGGAGAACATCCGGGAAACGCTGGAAGCAAATGTGATCGTGGATACTAAGGCATATAAATCAAGCGGGTATGTTCATATTTTGGTTTCACCGGATATGAGCAGCGTTGAAAATGTACTTCCTGACAGTATTGTCGTGGTCGGCGATAACAAGGAAATTCAGAGCAAAGCGATTAAACAGGGTGCTTCCTGCATGATCCTGGTATGTTCACAGAGTGTTGATGCGGATATCAAGAAATTGGCAAAAGAGCGGCACTGTGCGGTTTTGCATACACCGTTTGATGCAATTAAGGTAGCACGCTTAATCTATCAGACACCGTCGATTGAATGTGTGATGCAAAGCGACGTAATGTGTTTCCACGAACGGGAGTTTGTCGATGATGTATCGGCAAAGATGTCCAAGACCCGTTTTCGTTCCTACCCGGTTTTGGATGACTATAAGCATGTGATCGGAGCGGTATCTCGTTTCCACTTATTCAATTATGAAAAGAAAAAATTTATTCTGCTGGATCATAATGAGCGGTCGCAGAGCGTTGATGACCTGGAGAGTGCAGAAGTTCTGGAAATCGTCGATCATCATCGCATCGGTGATATTGAAACATTGAATCCAATCAATTTTAGAAATCAAATTCTGGGCAGTACGTGTACGATCATCGCCCTGTTGTATAAAGAAAATAATTTGGAACCGTCTAAGACGATCGCCGGATTGCTGTGCTGTGCGATCATTTCGGATACGATGAATTTTAATTCACCGACATCTACGGGGGTCGATAAAATCATTGCCAAAGAGTTGGCTGAAATCGCAGAAATCAATTTGGATGATCTTGCTCAGGAGATGTTTGAGGCAGTGGCAACACTGCGTTGGAAGTCATTTGGCGAAATTCTGTATAATGATTTTAAGGAATATTCGATTGAAGGAAACCGTATCGGAATCGGCCAGATCAATCTGTTGGATATTCGGGAACTCGAGATCATCAAAAAAGAATTTGTTACTTATGTAGAGAAAATAAACAATGCCAATAAATATGATCTTCTGCTGATGGTCTTTACCAATGCCGAGGGCAAAGGAAGCAATCTGGTCTTTGTCGGACAGAAGAGCTGGGTTGTGGAGGAAGCATTCAAGGATTTGATCAAAGATAAACTGTACTTTGTGGATGGCATCGTTTCCCGCAAGAAACAAATCATTCCAAGAATTTCCGATATTTTGAAAAATCATGGATAAAAAAAGAGATACAAATATTTGTATCTCAAAAAGGGTTGATAAGCACCAAGCTTGTTGACTCTTTTTTCATTGTGATGTTTTATAAACCCATAAGCATTGTTAGGAAAATCGAAAGGAATGGCGCTAATATAAAATTTGCTACCTTGATATTGGTTGCCAACGCAATAATAAGCAGGGATCCGATGCAGGTCATCTGATTGATCATCACCGTGGATAGGTATGGGGCAACAAAATGAGCACATAACGTTAAGGTACCCTCATAAATAATCAGGGAAAAACCGCTTAATGCAACACCCCATCCAAGCGTCGTAGCCATGACCAAGGTGACAACCCCATCGATCAATGCTTTTGCATATAACGTCTCATGTACATTGGTCATGCCGCTTTGCAGCGCACCGATGATTGCCATCGCACCGACACAGGTAAACAGCGTACTGTTCACAAAGGCCTTTGCTACGGAAGTATCATCCTTGCTTTCCTTATGGGGAATATGAGACTGAATAAAGGTTCCAAATTCCATAATTTTTTCATCAAATTTCAGCCATTCACCAATTAGTACTCCGACTACAATGGATATTACCATCACGACGACGTCACAGCCTTTTAAGGAACCGTTGATACCGACGTATAATACGACGAGCGCCAATCCCTGCATCATAGCTGTGTTGATGCGTTCCGGAATACCTTTTTTGATGATTACGCCGATGAAACTGCCGATGAATACTGCTATCCCATTGGCGAGAGCACCAGCTAATAACATAGGTATCACTTCTTTCCGCACCTTACAGTATATGCTTGGAAGCGCTTTTAGTAAAGAAGAAAGCATGGAAAAAACATAAAAAAATTTAAAATTTTATATGTGAGAAATTGAATTGTTTCACAACATATGCTATTATATGAAAGCAGTTTATGCCGACTTAGCTCATCCGGTAGAGCAACGCACTCGTAACGCGTAGGTGGTAGGTTCAAGTCCTATAGTCGGCACCAGTTATATAGTAAGGCACACTTGTTTGATCAAGTGTGTTTTTTTATCACTATCCATGATAAGAAGCTTTATTTTGTGTATGTGGTAAAGTAATATGAATACATCATTAGATGAAGTCAATATATGATTTTAAAGCATATGAAAAAATCAAAAGCAATTACATTTTATTCATAAAAACAAACTACTGCTTTTCTATTAGGCTTTACATAAACAGCCAATATTAATTAAAGGTGCCGCCTTATTGTAAAGCAATGATAGCATCGCTTTTTGATACTCTGATTTGCTTTATCCTTAAAAAAAGGAAAACCTTAAGCAAATTTCATTGCTTAAGGAATTGTAAGTCGATATAATAACTGTAAGAAGATCATATTTTTGTAATCCTATGAATATAATAAATGTATTTCGCAGTACAGTCATAAAGAGGGATCATTATGAATCTGAAAGAACGGGCGATTGAATTTGTAAAGCAGGTAGAAACGGCATATTTCGTGGATCGGGATATGGATTTTGTCATAGCTGCTTTGGATCCGAACATAATGTGGATAGGTCCGGGTTTCGGTGCGCGATATCAGAGCTATGATAAGCTTGTATCCATGCTGAAACAAGAAAAAGAGCTGCAGCGGTTTCCATATGAAATCGTTTGTGAGGAAGCTGCGGCAGTACCGCTGAGTGATGTCCTATGTCAGGTGTATATGACAATGCAGATTCAGGATAAGGAATTTGAAGCTGGAACGCAGCAGATGAAGCTTCACAGTTCAGCAGTATTGGAAGAAATGGCGGAAGGCTTTCGCATAAAGAGCTTTCACGTATCTCTGATAGAACATCCCGAGCGTACACATGCAAATATCATGGGGACGTTCCAAAATGAAAGTAAGGATTTATTGAAACAGGTAATCGATGAAAAAAATCGTGAACTGGAAGCAACCAATGAGGATTTAAAGCGATTGACCGCTAATTTACCGGGTGGTATCTTTCGTTGTCAGTATGATGATGATCTGACACTGCTTCAAATGAGCGATGGTTTTTTAACGATGATAGGTTATACGCGTAAAGAAATCGAGCAGGAGCTGCACAATAGCTTTAAGAAACTGATTGATCCCCGCGATTATAAAAAAACCCTTGATGATGTAGCAAGTCAGATGGCAAAGGGACCGGCGAAAACGCTTGAATATCGTATTATACGCAAAGATGGCAGTATCATCTGGGTTTTGGATAAAGGAATGCTGATCCGAAAAGACCATGAAATACCATGTTTTCACTGTATTCTGGTCGATATAACCGAAGGCAAGCTTGCCCAGGAAGAGCTGCGTCTGGCTCTGGAAAAGCATCAGATCATTACAAATCAAACGAATGACATAATTTTTGAATGGAATGTTGCAGAGGATCATTTTACATTTTCGAGTAACTGGGAAAAGAAATTCGGTTATCCGCCGATGAATGAAAACAATACGGAACGGATTACGGCGAGATCACATCTGCATCCGGAAGACGGTGTGAAAATAAAGGAGTCGCTCAAACGCATCCGCGAGGGACATCCCTATGAGGTTCATGATGTGCGAATCCGCGACAGTCATGATAAATATATCTGGTGCCAGGCTCGGATGACGACGCAATTTGATGAACAGGGAAAGGCAATTTCTGCCGTTGGGGTTTTGATTGATATTGACCGGATGAAAAAACAATCGGAAAAACTGAAACAAAAGGCAGAGCAGGATTCCCTGACAAAGCTTTTAAACAAAGAAGCATCACAGGACTTTATCGAAGAGGTGATTCACCAGTCTGAGGATCAGCATGCGGTTATGATTATCGACATTGATGATTTCAAGAAGGTAAATGATACAATGGGTCATTTATTTGGAGATGCGTTCTTATCAGAGGCCGCAGTGAATCTGAAACAGCTGTTTCGCGGCAGTGATGTCGTCGGACGGATCGGCGGTGATGAATTTATCGCACTTATTTGTAATATCCATTCAGCTAGCGATGCCGAAAAGAAGGCCAAGGAAATTATCCATGCGGTACATTGTTTGTCTGCCGATGATGCAATGCCTTTTGAAGTATCCTGCAGTATAGGCATCGCGCTGTATCCAGATTGCGGCACATCTTTTCATGAACTCTATCATCGAGCTGATCTCGCCTTATATAAAGCCAAGAATGAAGGCAAGAATCGTTATGTCATTTGTGATAAAGCGTCTTTATTTGATACGGGTACTCTTCCTAATGTCTTTCATAAAACAGCAATCAGTAATCGTATCGATTCTGATGAAGCTGAACAGCGCTCCATTATGGAAAATCTGATTGAGCATACATTTAAAATATTATATCAATCCATAGATTTAGAATCGGCAATTCAGAACATCCTAAAGATTGTCGGGGAATATTTTGATGTCAGCCGTGCGTATATATTTGAAAACACTGAGGATGATTTATACTGCTCCAATACCTTTGAATGGTGCAACGCGCAGATTGAACCAGAAAAGCAGAATCTTCAGCATGTATCCTATACGTCCGATTTAGGCGGTAAATATCTTGATAATTTTAATGAGGATGATATCTTTTACTGCCGCAATATCGATGATCTGCCAAAGCAGCAATATGATATCCTTGCACCCCAGGGTATACGTTCTATGCTGCAGTGTGCAATTCGGGATAATGGACAGTTTAAAGGCTATGTTGGTTTTGATGAATGCCGTAAAAATCGTTTTTGGACAAAAGAACAGATCAATGCGCTTACTTTCATTGCCGGTATGTTAAGCATATTTTTGATCAAGGATCGGATGAAGCATCGCCTTGAACAATCGGCTGCCGGGCTGCGGACGATTTTAGATAATCAGAATTCGTGGATTTATGTGGTAGAGCCGGATACCTTGAAAATGCTGTATATCAATCAGAAAACGCGTGACTTGGTGCCGGGAGTACAACTTGGTGATACCTGTCACAAGGCTTTCTTCAATCGTGATACACAATGTGAGAAATGTCCGCTTAAAGGATTGGTGAACGGAAAATGCAACCATACGCTGGAGGTTTATAATTCTTATTTGAATAAATGGTCACTGGCTGACGCTTCTTTGATTTTGTGGGATGGTAAATCGGCCTTGCTTCTGACTTGTCATGATATTTCCGGTTTTCATTTACAGGAAAATAAAGATCGCTGATCAGCGGTCTTTTTGTTGGTGTAAATATTCCAGCATCGCATCCCTTACAAGCGGCCGGCTGAAATAATAGCCCTGGATCGTATCGATAGAAATATCGGACAGCCGGGCGAGCTGACCGGCGGTTTCTATGCCTTCTAAACAGATTGCGCAGCCCAGCTCCTTGCCTATATCGGTAATCAGTCGAATGAACATGCTGTCAGCAGGATGAGTTTCCAGGTTTATGACAAAGGAACGGTCAATCTTGATGATATCAATCGGCATTTGACGAAGAAAAGACAAAGAGGCATACCCGGTTCCAAAATCATCCATGGCGATGCGGATACCCATAGCCCGCAGCTTATTCAGTATGGGCTTAACGATAAGAAAATTTTCGGCGATGCGGGTTTCGGTTATTTCGATAATGAGGGCGGTGCTCGGAACTTGGTAGCGGCAAAGCACTGCATGGATGATTTCTGTTATGTGATCTTCTAAAAGCTGGGGATAAGAAAGATTAATACTGATGGAAAGGGATGAATCTTCTTTTCTCATCACTGCGAAGTCACGCAGTGCCTGATTGAAAAGCCAACCGGTTATTTCAAACAGCAGACCGCTTGCTTCCAGAATGGGAACAAAGGTATCACAAGGCTCCTGATTCCATCGCAGCAGTGCTTCCATTCCTTTCATCCTGCCATCCTTGGTAAGCTGCGGCTGATACATGAGATAAAAGCCCTGCATTTGATTATGAATGCTTTGACGCAGGCTGACCCTTAGCTGCTCGCTTTGATGTTGCTGGATCTCTAGGGGCAGTGAGAAGGAACGTGATTTTGCTTTACCGTCTCGCTTGGCCTGTTTCATCGCAAACTGTGCGCGCTTACGAAGCCGATGCCATTCCTGCCCGTCTTTTGGATAACTGACGAAGCCGCAGCTTATCGTAGGCATTTCATTTGCGATGAATAGCTGATTCAAAACATTCACCCATCCTTGCAGAGTTGACGAAGAACAATTTGTGCACAGCACAGCGAACTGATCGTTTTCCAGCCGAAACAGCTTTGCTTTTTCGGGAAGGACCGATTGAAGGAAACCGGTAGTTCTTCGAAGCAGCTGATTGCCGGCGGTATAACCCAATGTATCGTTAAAGGACTGAAAATTGTCGAGATCGAGTATACCGAGCAAAAATTGATCGATTTCTGGTTTATCGATATATTCATTACAGATATTTTCACAATGAAAGGCATCACGCAGGCCGCTGATTGGATCTATGTGGCGACTAAAGCTGGATATGATGATGCCGGCGATACAGGTTTGCTTTTGAAACTGAATTGTTTGTGCCTGAAATGTGAGGGGAATGATTTTGCCGCTGCGGCTATAACAGTGAATATTGAGTGATGCATGTTTTTGATGTGTAAGGAGATGAATAAAATTTTGTAGGCTTGCTTGGTCTTGGGGATAGGTAATATTCATCCAGCCATTCCATCCATTTTCCCGTGAGCTAAGATGAAATTCTTTCAGCAGTGAATCGCTCAGAAAAAGACCCCTATACATTGGATCATATACAAAATAATGGGTATGGCACAGCGATGCCATGAGATTGAGCAGAGCTTGTATCATAAAATCACCGTTCTTATTGTGTGCTTCTCTTGAAAAAAACATACATCTGCCCGTGAAGAAGTATTTTTTGTTGTATAATATAAGACGATATGTTTACTTGGGAAGGATGTATATATGGAAGCAAAAAAGGATTATCAAAGGGGCTTGAAGGATGGTATACCGATCGGATTAGGTTATCTTTCAGTATCCTTTACATTTGGTATGATGGCAGCTGCTGCGGGTGTGCCGCCGCTGGCAGCGGTGCTGATTTCACTTACTAATTTGACTAGCGCCGGTCAATTTGCCGGTCTGTCGCTGATGATCGCGCATGGTTCCTTGCTTGAGATGGCACTGACGCAGCTGACGATCAATCTGCGTTACGCGCTGATGTCGCTTTCGTTGTCACAGAAGCTGGAGCCTGGCATCACAACCGTCCAACGCTGTATCGTGGCATTTGGCAATACTGACGAGATCTTTGCTTTGGCAAGCGGACAGGAAGGCAAGGTTAGCTCATGGTTCATGTATGGACTGATGACCCTGCCGATTCTTTGTTGGAGCTCAGGCACACTGCTGGGTGCGGTAGCCAATTCACTGCTTCCAGATCTGCTGCGTTCTGCTTTGGGTATTGCCATCTATGGTATGTTTTTGGCGATTATCATTCCTCCGGCTCGTAAAATCGCATCAATCCGAAAAGTGCTCATTTTCTCCATTCTGCTCAGCTGTGCTTTCTATTATCTGCCGGTGCTGAAAGATATATCGAGCGGCTTTGTTATTATTATTTGCGCGGTCGGTGCGTCTGCTTTTGGGGCATGGATGTTTCCGATCAAGGAGGCTGATCCTTCATGAGCATGGAATATTTAGGTTATATGATCGTTATGGCGGGAGTTACATATTTTATTCGCATGCTGCCGCTGGCGGTGTTTCAAAAGGAAATTAAAAGTGTTTTTTTGAAATCCTTTCTGTTTTATGTACCATATGCGGTTTTGGGGGCAATGACCTTTCCGGTCATTCTCTATTCCACCGATCATCGCTTATCTGCCTTGGGTGGCATGCTTGCGGCGCTGGTGATGGCATGGAGGGGCAAGGGATTACTGAGCGTGGCAATCAGTGCGGTACTGGCGGTGCTGCTCATTGAATACGGTCTGTTATACATATAGGAGGTATATGGAATGCGTACAGTTATATTTGATCTTGATGGACTTATGTTTGATACCGAACGGTTGGCGATGCAGGCATGGCGGGAAGTAGGTGCAAAGCATCATATTTCGGTTTCTGATGAATTCCTGTATATGATTACCGGCGGTGGTCCGCAGCAATTTCAATATGCACTGACACAATATCCGGAAATAAGGAAAATTTCACCTGAGGTGAGCAATGTAAGGAGTCAGCTGATCCTTGCGCAGGCGCATGACGGCATTTTAAATAAACCCGGTTTGTGTGCGCTGCTGGATTATCTGGATGAGCATAACTATCAAAAAGCAGTTGCCAGCAGCAGTGATCGAGCATATGTCGATACCCTGTTGGCGAGCATTGGCAAGCCTTATACTTTCGATGCCGTCGTCGGCGGGGATCAAGTCAAACATGCTAAACCGGCCCCGGATATATTTTTGAAAGCAGCGGAAAGCGTACACTGCCATCCCCGTGAATGCCTAGTGCTTGAGGATTCGAAGATGGGAACCATCGCTGCTATGAAAGCAGGTATGAACCGTATTTTTATTGAGGATCTGGTTCCGATTGATGAGGAGCTGAAACAGGTGATTCAGCATCGCTGTGCTTCACTGTTTGATGTCATTGATTTTCTGAACGCACAATAACACCGAAAACCACGCATGGGCATATGATGAACTGAGGGGAAGTGTGCGTATGCGTGAGAAATTTGAAAAGATGTTGTTTTATCTGACCTTTTTGGCTATTCTGATGATTGGAGTGGGTCTTATCTTTATCATTGATCTGATTGTGAGACATTTTTAATAATGTAATTTGTATTACAAAAAATAAAATTGAAAGCGGACGACAGTCCGTTTTTTCATGCAAACAGTTGACAAGTTTGTGTATAGGGTATATATTGTATATAACCAATATATACAATATTGGGAAGAGGTGAATTATGGATATCATATTAAGTAATGTCAGTGATAAGCCGCTGTATGAACAGATTAGCATGCAGATAAAGAATTTGATCATGACAGGTTCTTTAAAGGAAGGGGACGCTCTTCCATCCATGCGCCAGCTGGCTAAGGAACTGCATATATCTGTCATTACGACCAAGCGGGCATATGAAGAGCTGGAACGCGAGGGTTTTCTTGAAACCTCCACCGGCCGCGGCAGCTTTGTGGCAGGCGGCAATCAGGAAATGCTTCGGGAACAGCAGCTTCGGCAAATTGAGGAATGTCTGCAAAAAGCGGTGGATCTGGCAAAAACAAGCGGTATCAGTACCGATGAAGTAATGGATATCCTGCATCTTCTTTACGAGGAGGATTAAGATGGAAAACATTTTAGAGTTGCGGAATGTGACAAAAGAATATAAGAATTTTACGTTGGATCATGTTTCATTTGCACTGCCCCAGGGTATGATCATGGGATTTGTCGGAGAAAACGGTGCTGGTAAAACTACCACGATCAAAACGATCCTCGATGTGGTGAAAAAGACCAGCGGTGAAATCTATCTATTTGGTCAGCCGATTGAACAGGACAGCTTGCAGATGCATGAAGATATTGCGGTTGTATATGATGATTGTTCGATTTCCAGTTTCTTTAAAATAAAAGATGTGGAGCGGATGTTTAAAAGCTTTTATAAAAATTGGGACACAGCGAAGTTCAATACTTTGACAGAACGTTTTGAGCTGCCCGGGGACAAGAAAATATCTGCCTTTTCCCGGGGTATGAAAATGAAGCTTCAGCTTGCGATAGCCCTGGCTCACAATCCCAAGCTGCTTTTGCTGGATGAGCCGACCAGCGGTTTGGATCCGATTATTCGGGATGAAGTACTTGATATGTTTTTGGAATTTATTCAGGATGAAACACATAGTATTCTCTTTTCCAGCCATATCACTTCAGATATTGAAAAGATTGCGGATTATGTGACATTTATTCATAAAGGAAAGATTATTTTCTGTGAAAATAAGGATGATCTGCTTTCCCACACCGGTCTTTTAAAAATAAAGCCAGCCGTTTTTGAACAGCTTGATCATGATAGCTGTATTCGTTACCGCAAAACTCTGGATCATTATGAAGTATTGATTAAGGATCGTTATGCTTTTCAAAAGAAGATGCCGGATGCGGTCATTGACCGAGTAACGTTAGATGACATTATGCTGATGTATGTGAAAGGAGAAACATTATGAAAGGCTTGATTATCAAGGATCTGCTTTCCTCGAAAGGACTTTTATCAGTTCTGGCGATCGGCGCGGCGATGATGTTTTTTTACAGCTTTCTGGGCATTGATGTAACGGTATTTGTCGTATTCTTCATCGGTCTGCTGGTCAGTGTGAATATGTTTGAGTTTGATGTCCGCTCAAATTGGGATCAGTTGGCTATCACCTTGCCGGTGCGCCGCCGCGATATTGTAACGGCTCGCTACATTTTTATAGGACTCTTGGTGACGGTTGCCCTGATCTTCGGTCTGTTGGTAAATTTCGTGCTGCATCCTGACAGCAATGTCGGCGATATGCTGTTTGAAAACAGCATCGTCATTTCAGTGATCTTTATCTATCTGTCTGTTTACATGCCGATTATTTATAAGTTCGGAGCGATGAAAGGACGTTATATAAGCATGATGATTATCGTGATTTGTGCGGTTGGCGGGTATTTTCTCAGTACCGGGGCATTCTTCGAGAATACGGGACTTGCTATTCTTCATGTTCTGAATGATATTAAGAATTATCTGCCTTATTTGGCGATGGGGCTGGCAGCCGTTTGTTATGTGATGTCGCTGTGTGCCTCTTGGCGGATTTATGAGAAGAAAGAATTTTGATACATTTCTTTGTATTTCGACAAGGTTCGAGGTTTCTATCCTTTATACTGAAATTTGTTTATGAAATATCCTGTCATAATCACCAAAGGAGCATTCATAAGTTAAAGTAGGGAGGCTGTGATGGATAGTCGCTCATCGTTCTCAAATTTACATTTGAAGCAAAAGCCGCTGGACGATCTTTCAGCGGTTTTATGTGCGATTCCTCAGCCTATATGCATAACTGCTCTTGATGAGAAATTTACCGTACAATATCAAAATGATGCGCTGCTGACCATGACTGATACGCCTTTGATGCATATAGCTCAATGGATGCCTTCGGCAGATCTTCATCAAGTGCACGATGAGCTTATTACTTGGGGACAAACGGAAGTCATCGGCGGTACAGCTGTGCCTCAAAGCCAGAAGCACTATCAGCTGATTGGAAAGCTGTATCAGCAAAGCTGTGTTATCTGGGCTATCCAGGATATCAGCTCTGAGTATGAATATAAACAGGCATATGCACATCTGCATGAAGAATATGAAGCAATGATTGAACTCAGCGGTAAGGATTTCACAGTATTTCATATTGAACAAAGGATGCTGGTGCTGCCGAAATCCATGGCTGAGGAATATGGACTTCCGATGATTTGTGAAGATGCACCATACAGCGTCGCCAAACGGCTGTTTCGTGATGAGGACTGTAGAAAGCGTTATATTGATTTTTATGAAAGTATGATCAAGGGAGATACCAGCGGTACTGCGGTCGTGAAATTGTATAATGTGCACGGAGCAAGCGAATGGTTTTCATTGAGCTATACGATGCTTCATGAACATGATCCAAAGATGAAACGAACGATTATTTCACATGAAAATGTGACAGCATCGCGGGAAAAGGAAATTCTGTATCAGAAATGGCGTTGTCGGTTTGAAAAAGCAAAAGAAAAAGCGGTTGCTTATTATGAATATGATTTAAGTGATGACAGCTTTGAAAGTATTACCGGACCGGCGGCGGCACGGATGCTGAAAAATTATACCTTTACCAGCGCGTCGCGTTATATCAGTGAAAATTTTGTCTATGAGGATGATCAAGCAGCCTATCTGCAGATGTTCTCACGAGAAAATTTAATGGTGCAGTTCTACCAAGGCAACATGGAATTTAAGCTGGAACACCGAAGATACCGGGATGACGGCAGCCTCTACTGGGCCAAGACAAGTGTCCAGCTGGTACAGGATCCTTACAGCAATCATATCAAAGCAAGTATTTTGATCAAGGATATCGATGCGACGAAGAAGGAGCAGCTTCAGCTTGTTCGGCTGTCTAAAACAGACCCATTAACCGGATTGCTGAATCGTCATGAGCTGATCAGTCAGTTTGAAGCACTGATTAAAAGCAATCCGCATGAACAGCATGTATTATTGGTTATGGATTTAGATTGCTTCAAACACATCAATGATACCCGCGGCCATTATTTCGGCGATCGCGTGCTGAAGGATGTCGCAAAGCGAATCAGCGCGATCATCCGTGACGGTGATTTATGCGGACGGCTTGGCGGGGATGAATTTATTGCAGTTCTGAAAGGAATCAGTTCACCAACGCTCATGGAAGAGCGACTGACGGAAATCTGTCAGAATCTGATATTTGAATATCCGTCCTTACGTGCAACCATCAGTGTCGGCGTGGCGATGTATCCCGATCACGGCATGGATTTTCATACTTTATATCAGCGCGGAGACGAAGCGCTGTATGAAGTGAAACGGCGAGGCCGCAATGGCTACTGCATTTACGAACCATAAAAGGCGAAACGGCATTTCCGGTATCTGCGGAAATTTGCGGTTTCGCTTTTTCATTGGGATTCGGTATAATGAAAGCAGAAATGAGGGATGGAAATGTGTATTTTATGTATTGGACAGGCAGCCTATGACATCACCTTTCCGATCGATGAACCGATTGTGGAGAATCAGAAATATCGAATCATGGAGAAAATAGAATGCATGGGCGGGCCGGCCGGCAATGCTTCCTATCTGTGCGCACGCTGGGGTGCGGATGCCGTACTGCAGGCTAGGATCGGTGATGATATTTACGGCCATAAAATTTTAAATATCTTGGAATCAGCACATGTTGATACTTCCTGTATTTATGTGGATTCTCGGCTGGAAACCAGTATAAGCGGCATCATTGCGAATCGCAGAAACGGACACCGGACTATTTTCAACTGTCCGCAAAGTACAGAACCGATTGCTTTTCATATGCCAAATCAGCCTGTGGATGTCATTTTAGTCGACGGTCATGAACCCGCCGCATCCTTTGAAGCGCTGAAGCAGTATCCGGATGCAATATCTATCATCGATGCCGGAACGCTGCGTGAGGCTGCCAGAGAGCTTTCCAAGCGAGTGGATTATCTTATCTGTTCTCAGGATTTTGCATATCAGTTCACGAACATCTATGCTAAAAAGGATCGACCGGATGCATGGCCGCCGCTCTTTAAAAAGCTTCATGAGCTGAATCATCATCACATTGCTGTAACGATGGGGGAAGAAGGCTTACTGTACGAGGATGAGACAGGCATTCACGCAATGGACGCTTATCGGGTGAAAGCCGTTGATACATGTGGTGCCGGTGATATCTTCCATGGTGCCTTTGCCTATTGCATGGCAAACGATTATTCATTTGCGGATGCTTTGAAAATCAGTTCGATGACCTCTGCGATATCCGTGGAAAGCTATGGCTCTCAGCTGTCTGTTCCGGATAAAAGAACGGTCAATGAAAGACTGCTAAAAGAGCTGGAAAACCTGGAAGTTATATGACATGATAAGAGTGATGATAAATCGTCACTTTTTTCTTTACCAAGGATTTCCGCAGGCCGTGGAAATTTGCGAACTTTCATTACTGTAAGCGCTATATTATAATCGAGGCGTAAGGAGGAAGCAGGATGGATCTCTATAACAAACGTATTTTAAAACTGCTGCATATGCTGGCGGAAAATAAAAAAGTGTTAAGCAGTGAACAGCTTGCTTTGTCCGTCGGGGTCTCATCCAGAACCGTACGTTCAGATCTGAAGGAATTGGATGCGATGCTGAAAACCAACGGCGCTGCCATTGCGGCGGAGGCAGGACTTGGATATCGTCTGATCGTCCAGAATGAGGAAGCATTTCAAACCTTTCTGGAAAGCATTGATGATGACCAAAGCAGTACCTTAAGCAATAGCCGTGTCGTTCCAAGCGATCCACGCGATCGTGCCATGTATGTGATTCACCTCCTGCTGATGCGAAGCTTAGAAAATCGAACCGCTCCGATTGATCCTGAGGATTTGGCTGATGAACTCTTCATCAGTATGTCGACCTTAAAAAAGGATATGAAGACGATCGATAAAATTCTGAAGCCCTTTGATCTTAAGGTCTTGCTGTCGGCAGCCCGCGGTGTGCATATTCAAGGTGATGAGGCAAAGATTCGTTACTGTATTTCCGAGTTTATTTTTAACCGCAGTCACTTGACTTCACTGGAGGATACTGAATTCTATGAAGATATCTTTCCTTCTCAGGATACCGCTCAAATCCGCGCAATTCTGTTGGAGGTGATGGAGAAATATCAGATACGATTAACTGATATTGCCTTTAAAAATCTGGTTGTTCATATTGTAATCATGATGAAACGGTTTACGGATGAACAGCGAGTTGACTATGATGCTCAAAGCATTCAGATCTTAGAGGCATCCAATGAGTTTCTCAGCGCCCGAGATATTGTGAAAGCCATTCGAGCCGCCATGGGCTATGATCTTGGTGATGAAGTCTACTATTTGACCCAGCATTTGATATCAAGTAAAAAATTTCTGAATACCGATTTCAATCGTGACGGCGATGATTTCGAATTCAAAAGCTCTATTCGTTCTATCCTGGAGGATATCCGTAACGAAACCGGAGTTGATCTGCGAGATGACGCTCAGCTGATCAACGGCTTGGCGGTTCACTTAAATGTGGCGCTTCATCGGATGCGCTTCCACATGAATATCCGTAATGAATTTCTGGATTCGATGAAGAATGCCTATCCGTTTGCCTTTGAACTGGCAGTGAAAGCCAGTGAGATGATTGAACGGATCTTCACGATCAAGACAAATGAGAACGAAATTGGTTTTCTGGCTGTGCATTTCGGCGCGGCGCTGGAGCGTAAGGGACTGAATGAAAAAAGCGCAACGGTGAATGCCATCATCGTATGCGCGTCGGGAATGGCCACAGCGATGCTGCTGAAAGAGAAAATCAAGCAGCATTTCCAGAACCGCATTCATATTTTGAAAATTTGTCCATTATATGAAGTAACCGAGGAATTGATCAGCAGCTGTGATCTGGTTTTGACGACCGTACCGATGGAAGGCGCTCACAGCAATAAAATCATCCGTATCAATTTGCTGCTGGACAGTGAAGATATTCAGCATGTGGAAAAGGTACTGGATCGTACTGAAACAAACAGCTTTCAGCTCAAAAATATTTTTCGCGAGGATCTCTATATGCGGGGGCTTCACTGCCGTACCAAAACGGATGTGCTGGAGACGATCACCAATCGAATGATCGAGCTTCATTATATGAATGAAGCGACGAAACAGTCGGTATTCCGTCGGGAAGAAATGGCGACGACCGAGTTGGGAAGTATGGTAGCGATGCCGCATGCGCTTGAAAATGAGATGGATGAAGCAAATGTAGCAGTAGCGGTATTGGATAAGCCGATCGTATGGGATCAGGAGAAGGTGCAGGTTGTACTGCTTCTGAATATTCCAAAAAGCGCCTATGCGATGTGGGAGGATGTCTTTAAAAGCTTATATACGTATCTGATCCAAGAATTTGGGGTTCACAAGCTGATGAAAGGAAGCAGCTATGATGAATTTATCCGTGATCTGGAATATCAGAGCCGTAAGTAGGAGGTAATTATGGAAGGAATTGTTTTGAATGAAAAAAATGTCCGCCTGAATGTCAAGGCGGAAACATGGGAAGAAGCAATACGAATCGGAGGGCAGCTGCTGGTGGATAACGGCTGTGCAAAACCGTCTTATGTCGACGGTATCATCCGTTCGGTAAAGGAATACGGACCGTATATTATTATCTCAAAAGGATTTGCGATTCCCCATACCCGTCCTGAGGATGGAGCGGTTAAGATTGGATTTTCGCTGATTACGCTGGATAAGCCGGTCTATTTTGATGGAGATGAGGAGCCGGTAAAGGTGATGATCTGCTTTGCGGCAACCGATTCGAAGACGCATCTTGATATCTTGAAGATGATCGTAGAATTTGTGGAAAAGGGTTATATTGAACCGATCAGCAGCATGCATACACTCGCTGAACTGCACGCCTTAGTAGACAGTGAGTAGCAAATTAGGAATTTATTAGGAAGGAGGAACCGATATGAAGATTTTAATGGTTTGCGGAAATGGTCTGGGAAGCAGCTTCGCTTGTCAAATGACTGTGGAAGGAGTACTGAAGGAGCTGGGGGTCAAGGCCGATCTGGATCACTGTGATCTGTCCAGCGCCCGCAGTATGAAAGCAGATCTGATTTTGTCGGGTAAGAATTTTGAGTCGCAGTTTAAAAATCTTGCCATCGAAACACCGCAGATTTTCCTGGATCGTCTGGTTGACAAAAATGAAATCAGGGAAAAGCTCACACCGTTTTTAAAGGAAAAAGGATTAATTTAAAAGGGATTTGAAAGGAAGGAACAAATATGGAAGTCATTAATTTTATCGTTGACAATATTCTGACACAGGCTCCGATCACCATTGGATTGATTGCGCTGCTGGGTCTTGTGCTTCAGCGCAAATCGGTAGGTCAGACGATCTCCGGAACATTTAAAACGATTTTAGGATTCATGGTATTATCTGCAGGTTCGGCAGTTATCGTTCAGGCCTTGACCTTCTTTGGTGCGATTTTTACCAAAGGATACGGGATGCAGGGACTGGTGCCGTCTATTGAAGCGATCAATGGGCAGGCGATGAATGAATTGGGACTGGGAAGTGAAATTGCCTTAACTCTGGGTGCCATTTTCATTGTCAATATCATCATTGCCCGCTTTACCAAATGGAAATATATCTTCTTAACCGGTCAGGCACTGCTTTGGATGTCTACGATTTGTGCAGTATTCGGTTACTATTGTGGTCTGCGCGGGGCAGCGCTGATCGTAGTTGGAGGTGTAGTCGGCGGTATCTTTGCAGTAGCGATGCCGGCGATTGCTCAGCCGTTTGTACGAAAGATTACCGGGAATGACGATATTGCCTTAGGTCATTTCTGTACAGTCGGATATGTATTGACCGCATTGGTATCAAAGCTGTTCGGCGGAAAATCAAAATCCACCGAGGAATTGAATCTGCCGAAGGGATTGGAATTCTTACAGGATACGTATTTATCGATCGGGGTTGTTATGATTCCGTTATTCATTATCACCGCGTTCTTTGCCGGCCCGGAATTTTGTGCAAAGTATGCCGGTAATACCAACTATATCGTATATGCATTTTTACAGGCAATTCAGTTTGTTGTAGGTGTTTATGTTCTGCTTGCCGGCGTTCGTTTGCTGTTAGCTGAGTTGGTACCGGCATTCCGCGGTATCGCAATGAAAATCGTACCGGATGCAGTACCTGCGCTGGACTGTCCGGTTCTGTTCCCATATGCGCCAAACGCTGTGATTATCGGTTTTGTCAGCACTACGATCGGTTCAGTCATCGGTATGTTCTTATTCCCGATGTTCGGTTTGCCGATGATTCTTCCGGGCATGATGACCAACTTCTTTGCAGGCGGCTGTGCTGGTATCTTCGGAAATGCGGCCGGCGGTACGCGCGGTGCGATCATTTCTGGTATCATTCATGGTTTATTCATTACGCTGCTGCCAGCGCTGCTTTCACCGATGCTGGCAGATATCGGCTTTATCAATGCGACCTGCACCGATGTCGATACCATCGTCTGCGGGCTGTTCTATGGCTGGCTGCTGAAGCCGCTGCTGGGACTGTTCTAAAAAGAGGAGTGAGCAGATATGTTTTTTAAAAAAAAGACTGTATCCGAAACAAAAACTGATGAACCGGCTGTCAATCATGATGAGCTGGTAGAGAAAGCACAGCAGCTGATCGAGGAGCTCGCATCAAAGAGCGGTGAAGCACGTATCACATGTCTGGATCAGATTGGCTTATGTTTCAGTGATGCTAAGGAATACGATCAGGCGATCTCCTATCTGGAAACCAGTCTGAATGAGAAAAAAGCGGTCAGTGACGGCTACCGCACGCTTCTGAAACTCTATAACATCAAGCGGAAAGAAGCTGCGGTTATGAAGGATGATGAGAAGCTTCAGTATTATTTAACGAAGATCGATGACATGATGAGAATCTCAAAAGAAGTCATGCGCTCGAATCTATAAAAGGAGGATTATCGAACAATGTATAAGAATCTGGTGGAACTGTTTGAAGAAAATGAAGGAAAAGGAGCAGTTGGAGCGTTTAATCTGCACTGTTTTGAAATGCTGCCGAGCATGATTCATGCGGCTGAAGAATTACAGGTACCGATCATTATTCAAACTTCGCTTGGAACGGCGGAATATATCGGTTTTGAACCGCTTATTGCGGCGGTGAAGGCACTGGCGGAAGGATCCAGCATCAGCGTATGTCTGCATATGGATCACTGCAAGAGTGTTGAAGCATTGAAAAAAGCAATCGACCTTGGCTATTCCTCGGTTATGTATGACGGTTCTTCCCTGCCTATGGAAGAAAATATTAAAAATACGAAGGAAGTCGTAGCCTATGCACGTGCTCATCATGTTTCTGTAGAAGGTGAGATTGGCGCAATCGGAGGTGCTGAGGAAGGCGTTGTAGTAGCTCAAAATGAAGCAGCGTATACAAAGCCGGAGGATGCGCTCTATTATGTTGATCAGACCGATGTTGATGCGCTTGCGGTTGCGATCGGTACGACCCACGGGCAGTACAAATCTAAAGCGAAAATCAACTATGAGCTGCTGGATGAGCTCAAAGCAAAGCTGGGCAGCGTCGGTTTGGTGCTTCATGGGGGGACTGGCGTATCCGATGAGGATATGAAGCGCTGTGTGCGTGAGGGCATGAAGAAAATCAATGTCGGAACCGAACTCAACAAATCTTACATTGAAGAGGTCAATGCCTCTTTCCCGGGCGCAACTCCATTGACGTCCCTGCGTAAGCTGTTTACACCGGCAAATGAGCATATCAAACGTATCATCCTGGAAAAAGCTTCTCTGTTTAAATTGTAATAAAGGAGGGAAACAATGAAAAAGACAATGGTTCTGCTGGCCGGTTATCCCGGCACCGGAAAATCCTATTTATGTGATCAGATCGTAAGCATCGCTTCGGACTTTCTCATTGTTTCTCAGGATGTGATCAAAGAGGCGATCTTTGATGAGGAAGGCTTTGACGATCTGAAGCAGAAGGAGCAGCTGACCCTGCGCAGCTGGGAGGTCTACTATCAACAAATAGAAACATATATGAAGAAAGGCCGGCGGATCATATCCGATTATCCGTTCAGTGAGAAACAGCGGCCTCGCTTGGCTGCCTTATGTGAACGGTATGGTTATGAACCGATCACAATTCGGCTGCTGGCTGATTTGAATATATTATATGAGCGTCAGCGTAAACGCGATCTTGATCCGACACGACATTTATCACACATCATGTCCCATTACCATAAAGGGGATGTTATGAAAGATCGCCTGCAGGCAGATGGTCTGCTGAGTTATTCGGTATTCATCGATCGCTGTACCACCCGCGGTTATGATACCTTTCAGCTCGGACATCTGATTGAAGCTGATGTTACTGATTTTTCCGAGGTGGACTACCCGGCAATCCTAAAACAACTGCAGGCTTATTTATGAGACAGACGATCGTCTGTCTTTTTTTCGCCGATTAGGAATTTTTACATATACTGGTCTATAGGAGGATAACTTATGGAACTGGTATTGCTGAGGCATGGGGAAAGTGTCTGGAATCGGGAAAATCGTTATACCGGATGGACGGATGTTGATCTGAGTGAAAAGGGGCATGAAGAAGCGAAGCAGGCGGGAAAACTGCTTCAGGATTACGGCTATCAATTTGATGTATGCTATACATCGTATTTGAAGCGGGCAATTCATACCGCATGGGATGTTTTGGATGAAATGGATTTAAGCTGGATCACCATCCAGAAAACATGGCGGCTGAACGAGCGTCACTATGGAGCACTGCAGGGGATCAATAAAACGGATACTGTAAAAAACTATGGCGAGGAGCAGGTTCGGCAGTGGCGCCGCTCCTATGCGGTTGTGCCGCCCTTGTTGAAACCGGGCGATGCCCGATGTCCCAATCGGGAAGCAAAATATCAAACGGTGCAGCCAACGGATCTGCCCCGCGGCGAGAGTCTGGAGATGACGGTAGCACGAGTCGTTCCTTATTATCAGCAGGTCATCCAGCAGGCAATGCTCAGCGGCCGTAAGGTTTTGGTAGCGGCTCATGGTAACTCTTTAAGAGCGCTGCTTATGTATATTGAACAAATAGATGAAGCGGATATCTTATCGCTGGAGCTACAAACAGGAGTTCCGATTATTTGCCGGTTTGATGAAGACGGAAACTTTATTGAGCGATTTACGCTTCGCTAAGGGACGGTTATTGCTCACAAAAAAGCGGATAAAGCAAGTGTTTATCCGCTTTTTCCATATTCATCCTAAAACATTCCACAATTCCCATAATTCTTAAGATTCTTAAGTATATTTTCACAATTTCTTAAGAAATTACATCTATATTCCTTCGGTAAAGTATAGATACGGAGGAAATATTATGTTCAAAAATGCAATACTCAGTATTAAAAAGAACAAAGGCAGGACGTTTTTATTGTTTCTGCTGATGGTTCTGATTGCAAATCTAGTGATTGCCGGCCTGTCCATCCACAGTGCCTCGATCAAATCGATGCAGCAGGTACGGGAGTCATTAGGCAATGATGTGACGCTCTCAGTCAATATGCAAAATCTGATGCAGAATCGAAAAAAGGGTGAAGCAATCCGCTCAGCCATGCCCATGATCACAACTGAGATGGCGGATCAGCTAAAATCTTTGAAATATGTAGCGTCCTATACGTATACCGTGGAAGTAGGCGCAAGCAGCGAATCGCTCACCGCCGTGGAAGTATCGGACGATCACATGCCGAAGCAGGATATGGGAGGAAATCAGGAAGATAGTGAAACCACTTCCGACTTCAAAATATCCGGAAACACATCGATGGAAAAGCTGTCCTATTTTACCGATGAGACATATACACTCTCTGCCGGACGGCTCCTCAATGAGCAGGATAGCGGAACTGATCATGCTGTGATATCTGCTACTCTGGCTGAGGATAATGATGTGGGTTTAGGAGATAAGATTCGCATTACGGTTGATGAGGTTGAACAAGAACTGGAAGTAGTAGGAATCTTTGAGGTAGCCAGTGCAAATGGTATGGGACAGATGGGAATGAATCGGGAAAGTCCCTACAATACCATTTATGTTGATTATGAAACGGCGCAAACACTCAACGGCAGTAAAACAGAGTTGACCGCGGCTACCTTCTATTTGGATGATCCAAAGCATGTGGATGCTTTTAAGGAATTGGCAGAAGAGAAAACGACGATTGATTTTGACAAGTATACCCTAAATGCGAATGATCAGCTATATCAGCGCAATGTGCAAACTTTGGAGAATGTTGAATCCTTCGCTACGATTTTCCTGCTGGTGGTTATTTTGGCCGGAAGTATCATCCTCTGTCTGATTTTGATTCTGACGATTCGCGGCCGCTTCTATGAAATTGGAATTTTTCTTTCAATGGGACAGCCCAAATTTAAAATCATCGGACAGCATTTCATAGAGATGATATGCATTGCCGCAGCAGCTTTTGTTTTATCACTGGGAACCGGTAAAATGGTATCCAATGTGATTGGCAATATGCTGGTAAGCGGTACTTCATCGGCTGAACAGATGGGACTGGATGGAGGCGGCCGCGTAAATAAAGAAATGCCATCTATTGGGGCAGACAGCGCGGACACAGACTCCGTACAGAGGCCGCAGGGTATGGATAATGCCTTCCAGGCGCCAAGTGATACACAGCTTGATGTTTCTTTGAATCTTGTCAATATCACGGAGCTGGCCAGTATTACCATACTGATCTGTGTCATTGCGGTATCGCTTCCGGCTGTTTACATTTTACGGCTGACTCCAAGAGAAATCTTGATCAGAAAGGAGAGCTGATATGGAAACAATCCTAGCATTTGATCATGTATCTTATTTTTATCAGGACGGTTCCCAACAGGTTTTGATCTTTGATGATGCTTCCTATACATTTGAGAAGGGGAAGCTTTATGCGATCGTTGGAGCCAGCGGCAGCGGGAAAACGACAAGCATTGTACTGGCCGGCGGCTTGGATAAGCCAAAGGAGGGACAGGTTACTTTTCAGGGCCAAAGCTTAAAGTCCATCGGCTTTCCTGTCTATCGGCAAAAATATGTATCGATTGTCTTTCAGGCATATAATCTTATTTCTTATATGAATGCCTGCCAGAATGTTGTCTGTGCGATGGATATCGCTAAGCAAAATCCAGCGGATAAAAAAGGCCGGGCCTTGGAAATTCTAAGCGGCCTTGGGTTAAAGCCGGAAGAATGTGTCCGTGATATATCAAAGCTGTCCGGCGGGCAGCAGCAGCGCGTAGCAATTGCCAGAGCCATCGCCAAAGACGCGGAACTGATTTTGGCAGATGAGCCTACCGGGAATTTGGACAGTCGCAGTGCTTCCAGTATTGTAGATTTATTTTTGAAGCTTGCTCATGAACAGCATAAATGTGTCATCATCGTGACCCATGCGAAAGAGGTTGCTGATCGTTGTGATGTTCAGTTGTCAATCAAGGATGGCAAGCTTCTGGAAACGTAAGGAGGAAAAGATGAAACGATTCTTAACATATGGAAAACGGATACTTATTGCTATTGTCTGTTTTACTGCTTTATTCTTTGTAGCCCAGTATTCAGTGTACGCAGACTTTGACCAGAGTGAAGATATAGTATACAAAACCCTTACCTACACCAATGATACCTCCAAGCCTTATAATACCGCACTTTCCAATGAAGCGCAGCGTCAGATTGATCAGTATTTATGGCTGGGCAATTATACGTTTGATCACATTCTGGCTATCGCTGATCCGTATCAGACGAATACCAATGCCCTGAATATCTATTTTAAAACCGAGGAAGCAGTGAGCGTCACTTATACGATTCATGTCGAAGCCTCGAATATCTCGGATTTTACCCGAACCTTAAAGAATGATGATAAAAGCGGCTATACTACCGATCATGCGTATCAGCTGATCGGTCTGATTCCCGATATGGATAACATTATTACGCTGAAGCTGACCGATAAAAACGGAAATATCGTGAATCAAAAGAGCTTTACATATCATGCCGGTCCTTTGAAGGGGAAGGAGGATGTCCAGCTGAAATTGGAAAAAGGAACCTCTACGGAGGCATTAAGCAATGGCTTGTATACGGTATTGGGAAATGACAGTGACGATCAAGACTTTGTCTATTTGTATGACAATGAAGGCGTGCTGCGATCGGAGATGCCAATCAACGGCTATCGTTCTCATCGGATGCTGTTTGATGAGGATTATCTGTATATGAGTGTTTCACAATACAAAATGGCAAAGCTGTCACGGTTAGGCCGGGTGGAAGAAGTCTATAAGACCGGAAGCTATGAGATACATCACGACTATGTATTTGATGAAACAGGCAATATTCTGATACTGGCAACCGATACCACATCTGAAACCGAAGAGGATTTGGTGATCAGACTGAACCTAAAGACCGGAGAAATTCATGAAATACTCGATCTGGCGGATTTGTTCGGCGATTATAAAAAAACTGCGGCGCTGCCAAAGGACGCGGATACCTTAGACTGGATGCACATCAATACCCTTCAGCTGATGGATGATCATTCGATCCTGTTATCCTCTCGGGAAACCTCAACGATCATTAAGATAAAGGATTACGATACAAGCCCATCCATAGACTATATGATCGGTAATGAAGAATTCTGGACCGCCAGCGGCTATGACAGCAATTTACTAAGCCAGGAGGGTGAATTTGTCCTGCAGTCGGGTCAGCATACTGTTACCTATGTGGCGGATGATGATCTGCCGGAAGGACAGTATTATGTATACATGTTCAATAACAATAATACGATATCCGCCACCCGTCCGGATTTTGACTGGAAAACTTATTATCCAGGTACCGGAACGGCAGTAAAAGGCGATGCTTCTTATTATTATCGATATCTGGTTGATGAAACAGCGCGTACCTTTACTCTAGTTGATTCAATGCCGGTCGATTATTCCGGTTATGTCAGCAGCGCACAGGAATATGAAGGCAATTTGATTGTTGACAGCGGTATGGCAGATACGTTCACAGAATATGATGCTCATCATGAACTGATTGCGAAATTTACCATTCAGGCCGAAAAATTTATTTATCGAATTTATAAGTATACGTATGAAGGATTCTGGTTTCAATAACCAGAATCTTTTTTTGTTTTGCATAAGAATTTGAAACAAGCTTGTAAGAATTACGAATAAAAGCGCTTACTTACACATTTGGGTGGCACGAGGTGAAAAGAATGCGTTATAATAAGGATTATAAGATGAGGAGACAGCTATGAAACAGACGTTTAATTTTCATACGCATACATCCCGTTGCGGTCATGCTTATGGCTGGGATGAACAATATGTGAAAGCGGCAATTAAGGCAGGTTTCCAAAAGCTTGGATTTTCCGATCATATGGGATATCCGGGATATAGTATGCCAAAAGACCGCATGGATGGTGATCAGGTATTTGAATATCTGGAAAGCATCGAAAAATTAAAAAACCAATATCAGGATCAGATACAGATTTATAAAGGCTTTGAGATTGAGTGGTATGACAGTCAGAAGGACTATCTGATAGATATGCGGAAGGCATGCGATTATATGATTTTGGGACAGCATATGAAGCATCCTTATGGATATGGCTATGATTATCTTTGTGATGATGAGGATGTCATGATGTATGCTACACAGATTGAAGCCGGAATGGCCAGCGGCCTTGTTTCTTATCTGGCTCATCCCGACTATTTTATGCTGGGACGCCGTGACTTTAATGAGAGCTGCGTGGAAGCTTCAAAGAAAATCTGTGAAGCATCCCTGCGCTATCAGGTACCGCTGGAAATCAATTTAAAGGGACTTACCAAGACTCCCGGATATTATGAGGATGGAAAAGTATCGGCATATCCATACCGGCGTTTCTGGGAAATTGCCAGCAGCTATGGCTGTGAAGCGGTTTACGGCTTTGATGCTCACAGTCCGGCTGACCTTTTAGAAAGCAGCAGAATCCATCGAGCCGATGAAATTCTTGAAGGAATCTCGATTCATCATTTGTCAGAGCTGACACTTAAGTAGGAGGAAGTTTATGGATCAAAAATTGCGTCAAATCTATATTGATGACCTAGGCTGCCGTTTTTATGCAAAACAGAAAGCAGCGGTAAGAGAATCGCTGGTGGAAGAGTTTGAAGAACTCGGATACAGCTCTCAGGTACAAAGTAAACGAAATTTAATTTTAAAAGCACATAATCTGATTTTTGGAAATTTGAAATCGACCCGCTATGTGGTAATGGTGCCTTATGATACACCAGGACGTATTTTCTGGCTTAAGCTGCATTATTATCCGTTGGATGGAACCAAAAGCTCCGCAAAAGCGACAATTCCGCAATACGGTCCGGTGATCATCTTTTATTTTCTGTTTTTGGGATTGCTGTATGTATTGCCTGCCTTGGCCTTGAACGCCTATGCTTACCTGACGCTGAGCGGTGTTTCAGTCATCATCTTCATCATGATCTTTATTCTGTTGTTTCGCGGGGTTCCCAATAAGCATAATGCGAACCGTAATACATCGGGCATGCTGGCCGCGATCGAGCTGGCGCGTTCCTTAACAAAGGAGCAGCGCCGCCAGGTGGCATTCGTATTCACGGATCGTAATGATGGACGGCACTTCGGTTCTAAGCTGGTTGCCGATGCGTTAAAGGAAGTGAATAAGAATCCGATGATCATTTTGCTGAACTGTATCGGCAAGGGTGAAAAGCTGGTGCTCGGCGCAACCAATGGCAATAAGAAGACCGCTGCCGAGATCATGAAGAAATACAAAGGCGAACAGAAACCAAGCGTATCGGTTTTAACATCCGATATGCAGGTACAGTCTCCAATGGGTTATTTTACGAAAGGAATTTCGATTGCCAGAGGTGATATTGACAACAAAGGCAGCTTGGTCGTCGAACATACTTGTACGAAAAAGGATACGGAAATCAGTGAAGAAGGTATTGATCAGATTGTTTCCATGTTACAAAATTACTTCAATACACTAAAATAAGGGGATGTGGTATTTTGTTGAAAAGGTTACTGAGCTTTTTTAAAAGCAAACCATTCATCGTAGGATTTTTAATATTTATTCAGCTCGCTGTGATTCTGGGACTGGTTCTCACCTTGAGCGAGCACTTTTTTGCGGTTTATCTGTTTCTGTTATGTCTGAGTGTTCTTATGAGTATTTACATCCTCAACAAGAATGATAATCCGACTTATAAGATGGCCTGGATCATCGCCATAGTCGCTTTGCCGATCTTTGGCGGACTGATTTATCTGTTGTTTGGGGGACAAAAGGTACCGAAAGCGCTGAGAAAGCGTGATCATGATTCACAAGAAGAGCTGTCCGGCATATTTGCCCAAGAAGAGGATATTCTTCATGAAC
Organism: Copranaerobaculum intestinale; assembly: GCF_009831105.1. Taxonomy (GTDB): domain Bacteria; phylum Bacillota_I; class Bacilli_A; order Erysipelotrichales; family Erysipelotrichaceae; genus Copranaerobaculum; species Copranaerobaculum intestinale. Next base: position 737,690 of record NZ_WUUQ01000001.1, read on the forward strand.
TGGAAGCGCATGATCCCATCGCCCATAAGCAGGCCAATTACATATGGAAGAATGCCGATTTCCCGATCTATCAGCATACCCGTACGACTTTCTTCCCGATTGGTGAAGCGAAGTTTGAGGAAATGGTGAAACAGCTAAGAAAAGCGAAGCATTATATATTTTTAGAATATTTCATCATTGAAGAAGGAGTCATGTGGAATACAATACTTGATATTTTGATCGAGAAAGTACGCGAAGGCGTTGATGTGCGGGTATTATATGATGATGCCGGCTGTATTTCTAAATTGCCGGATAAATATTATTTAAAGCTTCGCTCCCTCGGTATTAAAGCGAAGGTGTTCAATCCGATCGAACCGCGCCTGGCGATGCAGATGAACAATCGTGATCACCGCAAGATTCTCGTAATCGATGGTGTTGTAGGTATGACCGGCGGCATCAACCTGGCAGATGAGTACATCAATGTACGTTCTCGTTTCGGGCACTGGAAGGACTGTTCCGTGATGCTGGAAGGGGCTGCGGTGTGGAACTTTACCCTGATGTTTTTACAATTCTGGAACTACGATGAAAAAATCAAGGATAATTTTCTGGACTATCAGATTGATCCGAAGGAATTTGAATCCATTGAAAATGACGGATATGTTCAACCGTTTTCCGACAGTCCTACGGATGATGAACACGTCGGTGAGTATACCCATATCAATATGATCAACGGGGCAAATCGATATGTCTATATCCAAACGCCGTATCTGGTGCTCGATCAGGAAATGAAGACTTCGTTAATTCTGGCGGCTAAGAATGGGATTGATGTGCGTATCATGGTTCCGCATATTCCCGATAAATGGTATGTATTTGCGGTCACGCAGTCCAATTATCGCGATTTGATCGAAAGCGGGGTTAAAATCTATGAATACACACCGGGATTTGTCCATGCCAAAACCTTTGTTGTCGATGATAAAATGGCGATTGTCGGTACGGTCAATATGGATTATCGAAGCTATTATCTGCACTATGAAGACGGGGTTTGGTTCTATCGCAGTAAAGTTGTCTGTGATCTGAAGGAAGACTATCTGGATACCCTCAGCAAATGTCAGCGCATTACGATGGAGGACTGCAAGAAGGTTTCCTGGCCGCGGCGTCTGCTTCAGGGTGTATTGAATATTTTTTCACCTATGATGTAGGAAATATATTTCCTGCATCTTTTTTGTATTTGAAAAACAGCGATTGACTCGATTTTCTTTACCATTGAGCAGATTGCGGTTGCTTGTGATACAATGGTTTATATTGTTAAACGATTGGAGGATGCATATGAATTTAGATCAGGATGTTGAGTGTCTTTCCACGGAGATAAAAGCCTGCCAGAAAATCCTGACGGCGATCGGAGATGAAACCCGTCAGCATATTATACTGGTAATGATGCAGACAAAGGGTTGTTTTGGTCTGCGGGTCAATGATATCGCTGAAAATACCAATCTTTCCCGACCTGCGGTATCGCATCATCTTCAAATTTTAAAAAAGGCGGGCATCATCAAAATGCGAAGGGAAGCGACCAAAAACTATTATTATTTTGACGCGGACATGGAATCGTTTGATCATCTGATACAAATGCTGAACCATGCAAAGGATATTATGATGAAACTGCCGGATCGGCAAACTATCATGAATAAACGATCATTCAGCAGAAAACAATCATGAAATACAATCAGTAAACAGGAGGAGAAAATATGAATATTATGGAAGCCGTCAAGATGCGTCATTCAGTGCGCGCTTATACAGATCAGCGAATTGAGGGCGCTGTGTGCAGTGAACTGCAATCCTATATCAATCAATGTAATTGCGAAAGCGGTCTGCATATGCAGTTGATTCTCGATGAGGATATCGCTTTCAGTGGGCGCATGGCACATTATGGGAAATTTTCTGGTGTGCGTAATTACATTGCGGTCATCGGTAAAAAGGGCCGTGATGAGGATTGTGGATATTATGGTGAAAAGGTCGTATTGAGGGCACAACAGCTCGGGTTGAATACATGCTGGGTCGGGTTGACCTATAAAAGGGTGAAATCTGCCTATGAAATCGGTGAGGGTGAAAAGCTGCATCTCGTGATTGCGATCGGGTATGGAGCCGAGCAGGGCAAAGCACATGTATCAAAGCCGAAGGAAAAGGTTACAGATAACTGGGATCAAAAGCCTGATTGGTTTCAACAGGGGGTTGTCTGTGCACTGCTGGCACCAACTGCGCTGAATCAGCAAAAATTCCGTTTTTCACTTCATGGAAATCATGTTCAGGCAAAAGCAGGGATCGGATCCTATTCAAAGGTCGATCTGGGCATAGCAAAATGTCATTTTGAGATCGGAGCGGGTAACGAAAACTTTGAATGGCAGAGATAAAGATGATTCATTGACTAGATCATGATCACCGCAAACATGATGTTGCTATTGGCTTTGATAAAATCAAATACTTACTGCCGATTTTCATGTTTATCATTTCTTTATTTATATACTTTATTCATCATAGGAACATGCTGTTAAAGGATATGGGAAACGATATCCGGGGAAGTTTGGCGTGATACAAACTTCCTTTTTTTGTGATACATGACGCTAAATATTGAAGCTGTATCGTTAGAAAATTTTATGCTTTGTTTTACAGCATTGTCTCACTAGAAGTGTTCAAGCAAGTGTATTAAAAGCTAACCAGTCAGCGCTGATAAGGAAAATTCTGAGTTGAATCGCAAACTGGACGATTTATTGATAAAGCGAAAAGCATTAGGTAAAACTTTACGAAAATAATAAAGAATAGTATAATTAATCAGTCTTGAGGTGAAAAAAATGACGAAGAAAATCGGTTTGATTTGTGAAGGGGGAGGAACCAAGGCAGCTTATACATCTGGTGTGCTGCAGTGTTTCCTCGATGAAAATATCAATTTTCCTTACTGTGTGGGCATTAGTGCCGGAGCGGAAAACCTGCTTCCGTTTGTATCTAAGCAGCGGGAACGTCTGCGGGTTACCGGAGTAGATGCCGCATCGAATAAAAAGAATATGGGATTATCTCCAATCCTCCATGAGCGCGGACTGTTCGGTATTAATTTTGTATGTGAGTTCATAGAAAAGAATGCACCGTTGGATTATGATGCGTTCATGAAAAATGCGACGAAGCTGGATATAGGCTTATATAATATGAAGACGAATCAGATCGAATATTTTGATAAATCCTATTTTGATCCTAAGGAACAGACATTGGTGAAGGCTGCCTGTGCGCTGTTTTTATTGTGCCGTCCTTATAAGTTTAACGGCGGTACGTATATGGATGCCGGATTGATTGACATGATTCCAATCGAGCAGAGCATCCGTCAGGGAATGGGAAAGCATATTTTTATTTCTACAAAGGAAGAAAATTACGTGCGCAAACCGGCTCCAGGCTGGCAGCTAAAAGCCGCAAGTATTGTTTACCCGGGAAATAAAGAGGTGCGCAACAATTTGAAAATCAGACATTTGAATTATCAGAAACAATGGCGGATCGTACAGGAACTGGAAGCGCAGGGCAAGGCTCTGGTACTTCGTCCAAGTGCCGACTACGGCATTACTCGTTATACGCAGGATCGAGAAAAGCTGCAGAGCTGGTTTGACCTCGGTTATACCGATACAAAAGATAAAATCCACCAAATCAAAACCTTTATGGAAATGGAATAACTAAGAGAGCCTTTGCTTATGAAAGCAAGGCTTTTTTAGTATCAATGAGAATAGCAATTTGTTTATGTATCATGATTGATTGGTAAAAATATGAAAGGTATACTGATATAGGTGAGAAAGATGCTTCCTTAAGGTTCATGAAAAAGAATCTGCACACTTGCGGTGAAAATTCTGAAAATAGAATGGATCGTTGGGCTATGAATAAATGAAGGGTAATAGAATGAAATACAACAAAAAAGCGTATTCTTTGAAGTATTATCAGAGTACGCTTATTGGTGCGAAATTATGAGAAGGGTATATGCAAATAACCGCAGAAAGCAAAACAGATTTTATTGGGATACCCAGCGCCCGTAGATACCGCAGGGCAGCGTCAGGTTGCTGCGGCTGATTGGCAGACCGATTTCGCCGGTTTCAATGCGTCCCTTAGGATGCTTCTGCAGAACGCTCTCACTGAGGATATTATAAAGTGAGGTCAACGGGAATCCGGTTGTATATGCATTGACTAAGAAAAAGAGCGGGTCATCATCCAGAATATCCAAACATGCAAAGATAAGCGGATACAGCTGTTCTTCGATTTTCCAGATTTCCCCCTGCGGTCCGCGTCCATAGCTAGGCGGATCCATAATGATAGCGTGGTAAGTGCGGCCCCGGCGTTTTTCTCTAGCTACGAATTTCAGTACATCATCAACAATAAAACGAATTTTATGATCTTGCAGATGAGAAAGTTCCATATTTTCTTTGGCCCAGTTCACCATACCCTTACTGGCATCGACATGAACGACTTCCTCAGCTCCGGCACTGGCACAAGCCATGGTTGCACCTCCGGTATAAGCAAACAGATTTAGTACGCGAACCGGATGGTCACAATCCTGAATTTTTTTCATCATGAAGTCCCAATTAGCTGCCTGCTCCGGAAACAGGCCGGTATGCTTAAAGCCGGTCGGGGAAACTTTGAAGCGCAGCTGTTTATAAGAAATCACCCAGCTGTCTTTTACCTTCTGTTTGTATTCCCACGCTCCGCCGCCTTTATTAGAACGATGGTAGTGTGCGTGCGGCTGAATCCATTCATGATCTTCCTTACGGATCGGCCAAAGCACTGCCGGATCAGGACGGCGCAAAATAACATCCTTCCATCGTTCCAATTTTTCTCCGCTTCCGGCATCGATGCATTCATAATCTTTCCATTGGTCGGCTATCTGATTCATATGTATCCTCCTCGTGTTTGTCTATTATATCATATATCGCTTGCTTCCTGTATACTTGCTTGATAAAGCTATCTCATAGAATAATGAACGGATGATACGAACTTGTATCAAGATATAAAAAATAGTGAATAGTACTTTTTATAGTGATCAAAGAATACGGTATCGAAAGAAGTTTTCAGTCTTTCATGTCCAAACTGTGTTACAATAATGGCAATATAAGCAAGGAGGTACATTATGATTAATCGTTTAATTGATGACTGTTTTTTAAGTGAACTGACAACCGTGGTCGAAGAAGTCGTTCCTGAAAATGGTTATTTCTGGCATCATCTGAAAGAAACGATCTTCTTTGTGGAAAAAGGCGGAATGACAAGTGATATCGGTGTAATCAACAACCATGAAGTGCTTGCCTTAAAAGAGGAAGGCGGAAAGGTCTGGCATCTTCTGGACTGTAAGCTGGAGGGGCCGGTTCGTTTGTCGATCAATTTACATGAGCGGTTTCGCAAATGTCAGGTGCATACTGCACAGCATTTGATATCCGCTTTGTTAAGCAATGTCTATAAAGTGCATACGCTTTCTCATCACGTCAGCGATGAAGAAAACGATATTGAATTTGATTTTTCAACATTTACTGAGAAACAGCTTTCAGAGCTGCAAATTCTCTGCAACGGGCTGGTGCGCGATGATCTTCCGGTAACCATCAGCTATCCCTCAAGAGCTGAGGCAAGCCAGTATGCACCGGCTGACCGTTTGAATCATGAAGATCTGCGCGTGGTTAGAATCGGTACGCTGGACTATAACTTGTGCGGATGCATGCATGTGCCAAGTCTGCGTTATATTCAGTTGATCAAAATTCTGCGCTTTGAGAAAACTGCCAAGGGTTATAAGATCTTTTATATTTGCGGTGATCAGCTGCTGGATTGCCTGCAGCGACGCTACGAGGTTTTGGATGAGGCATCTTCCACGCTGGCCTTGTCCCATTTGTATATTAATACCGGCATTCATAAGCTGCTGAACGAGGTGAAGAATCTAACTCGCGATCAGGTCATATGGAAACAAAAATATTATGTATGTAAGAGCAAAGAGCTTTGTGAAACAACTGAGCCGGTAATCATATATGCATTTGATGATATTGATGTAAAATCACTGACTCAGCTTGCTCAATATACAATCGGTCATTACGAAAAAGCAATTGTATTCATTGCCAAAATATTTGATGAGAGCCGCATTGTCATAGCCCGAAATCAGAATGTTGAGTTTGATGTAAAGGGTTTGTTTAATAAGCTCTGTGATAAATTTCAACTGAAGGGCGGAGGAAATGATCAAATGTGCTGCGGCGGAGGCAAGTATGAAGAAAATATCGTAAATTATGTTAAAAGCTTAATTGAAGCGTAATTCAATAAAAAATATGATATACTGTTTCTGTTATTTGTGCAGGAGGATTTTATGAAATTATCCAAGAAGTTCATGATCGTTTGCGCTGTGAGTTTGCTGGCATTAGGCGGCTGCGGCAAAGATGAAAAAGATGAAGCTCCAAAAGAAAAAATAAAGATCGTGGAGAATAGTGTGTATGAAACTCCGAAAAAGCCGACTGAGGAAATGAAGAAAGTATACAATCAGCTTTCTAAAGCTTTAGACGGAAGTGATGAAGCGAAAAAGGCTGAGCTTGCCGGTGTTAATTTTGCTTATCAGTTCTTTACTTTGTCTAATAAGTCTGGCAATGAAGATGTCGGGGGACTTACCTTTATCCCGGAGGCTTCCCGTGAAGAGTTCAAGCAGTTTGCGGTATCTTATTATTATGGAAACTACAAAACGGTCGTGAATCAATATGGTAAGGATTCGCTGCCCTATGTGAAAAAACACAGTGTTACCAAAGTGGAAGCAACTCAGCTGATCTATAACGATCAGACCTATGACGGTTATTATGTAAAGCTAAAGCTTACATATAAGAGCGGTGAATTAAAAGAGAAACAGTTAAAAACGACGATGACGCTTCAGGTCATTCCGGATGAAAACGGGGTCTGGCGCGTAATTGCGGCTGAATAATGACGTAAAATGCTGCTAAGCAGCATTTTTTTAACCAAGGAGGTTAGGTATGGCAATTGAATTGGCATTAGAAGGAAAACTGGAGGATGGGCAGGATCAGGAAGCCTTTTTCGATTATTTAAAAGCATTGGCAGAAAAGAACAATATGCAGTATCGAGAATATCAGGACAGTGCGGTCATGGAAGTATGTCCGGAAGGTATGATCGAGTGTTCACTGGAAAATGAATTTATCAGCATTCAGGCAGAGACCAATGCGGCCGGTCCGGGGTTTCATGCGTTTGTGGCAAATCTGTATGATGATATTTTGATGAACAGCGGACTGGCTTTTGAGGTATATGACACAACCGAATATTATGAAAAACGTGATTTTGAAAACTTAAAGCAAAATCATTTTCATCGCTGGCTGGAGGAAATAACGACATTTATCAAAGAACGGGAAGAGCCGCAGGATCTTTGTATTGCCTGGGGGATGCATGCGTACATCCCGAAATCTAAGCAGAACCATGTGGTAACACCTATGGGGTATCTATCGTATGAAGCATTTTCTTATGATCATATTGAAGAACTTGCAGAGCGCATCTTTATCTGGAATAAACCAGAACGTGATGCCGAGTTTTATCGAAATTGCGCGTTAAACTTGCTTTGGAAAGACTGTTATTATGACTATACTATGATGAATGAGGAAAGCACGAAGGCAGCCCAGCAGATTATCGACTATTTGGATGCGGCGTATCGTCTTGATCCTGATATGGAGCTGCCGACATCTGTGTATCATCAGCTGTGTAATTTATTGGGATGTGAAGCATGGATTCCGCGAGGTAAGGATGATGACAGGGGAATCGGATATCGCAAAGAGATCGTACAGTATCCCTTTCAAGACTGGCTGATCCCAGCTTCGGGATTTTGTGAACGGTTTATTATGAGCCAGGAGGAATTGATTTTAAACGGCCCTTACCGAAACAGTGATGAGCCATGGAATTGGATGCTGCGGGCACAAGCGGTTTCGAAGCCGGAAGTGATCGAGCATCCGGACTTCCGAATTCTCAGTGGAGATATAACACTTACCGGCATTTATGAGAATGGGGAAGGTTATGAAGGGATGCTGGTAATTGCCGAACGAGAAAACGATTATTTGAAGCTGAATATCCACTATCGTGAATCGGCCACAAAAGAGATTATTCTGGACTATTTGCGTGATTTAAGACATATTCAGGTGCGCGATTTATCGGATTCTGATAAGCATTAAAAAAGGAGATTGAATGTGAAATCTCCTTTTTTTATTTAGTTGGTACCGGAATTATTTCCGACATCACTGCCGTTGTTATCAGGGGGTGTATCAGATCCATCATCTGGATTCTCAGGTGTATTGCCGCTGCCCGGATCAGTCGGTGTATTTTGATCACCGTTATTCGGGGTTTCTGGATTTGAAGGTTCTTCACTTGGCGTCGTAGGCTGCGTTGTTGGTGTTTCCGGTTCTGCCGGTGTATTATCGGCATAAGCGGAGGTATCACTGCCGGCCCAGGTAATTCCTTTTGGCGGCGTTAAGCGATTCTTATTCAGATTCTGTAAATCAAAACCAAACTTTTTAAAGTTCATGGAACTGTTCAGCTCCGCATATTTATCAAGCACTTTCTGAATATCATCATAATTTAACAGATAGACGTAGAGTGGCTGAGCACCATAGCTTGCTGTCATCAGCATACCATCTGAACCATTTGACAAGGTAATGGAATCAAATGACCATTTCTTCAGGTGATCCAATTGATAAGAAATAAAATTCGTAATCTGATCCATCGGCATATTTGTCTTGATCAGATTCGGTAATATATCAAGCAGCTTATTGGCATTAGAAACGCTGGCAATCGAAATCAGCTTATTGACAACACCCTCAATTACTTTTTGTTGTGCCTCGGTACGCTGGATATCGGTATAAGAATGACGATGGCGTGCTAAGGCCAAAGCCTGTTTACCATTCAGCTTTTGTTTTCCGGGATTTAAACAAATTAAATCTTTTGCTTCAAAGCTGCGGTTTTCATCCTGCTCACAGAATGAGATCGGAACATCGACCTCAATACCGCCGATTGCATCGATGATATCAATGACCGAAGTGAAGCTCATTTTCACATAGAAATCGATATCGATGCCAAGGACCTGTTCCATTGCCTCTACGGTATTTTCCGGTCCGTCATTTCCGGTATGCGTCAATTTGTCATTCACATTTCCAAGGGCTGGATTCGGCACAAAGGAATCACGGGGAATGGATATCATTTCAATATGATTGGACTGCGGTGATACGACCAGCAGCATATTGACATCACTGCGGGTATTCTGGTCAGGGGATCCTACATCATCAATACCGGTCAAGTAGACTGTGAAGGTTTCATAACGAATATCTTTTTTACTCGTGGATACCTGATTTTTCTGTTTCATCACATACCGTTTGATAATTTTCGTGCCATTTGTATAGACTTCATTATCCTCGATGTATTGGGTATATTTATTTTCGGGCATGATAATCGCATCGGCTTCCCCGTTCAGCAATGCAGTCATCATCGAGCTGTAATCCTCATAGGAGGTATACTCTGCCCCGCTTAAGGTTTTTTCTGCTTTCAGTTTTTTCTTCGCAAAAGTACTGACAGCTTTATCGTTGCCGGTTTGAAGCGCAATTTTTGAATTACTCAAATCACTGATCTTTGAGATGGAAGCATCATTCTTTGTGATCACCGCAATACTAATGCGTGAATAAAGCTCGGCTGTGGTCACCTTTTTTGTAGTCTGTTCGGCTTTGCCGATCAGAAAACCGGTATAAGCGAGCAGACCGCATAAAATCACAATAAAAACACGCTTACACCACATGATCCATTTTTTGATGCGGATAAAATTTAACAGCATCAAAATTGCCCAAATTAAGACGAATATCAGCAATAATACAAGCATCCATTTCGTCGGCAGGATCGCGAATGTATATAACCGAAAGTAGAAGAATCCCATGAATCCAAGCAGAATCAGGGTCAATAGGAAATCCCAGATATATTTTCTAATAATCTTTTTAACAGGGTGTTTTTCTTTCATATAATCACCTCAAGTATATATTATAACCTAATATCTATTGATTACAGAAGAATAATTAATTATTTCACATATTTTAACAAATTCAAGCAAATACCTATTTGTCAGCTTATGGACTGCTTTTAGGTAGAATCAGGTGAAATATGAGGAACATGAATAACCGATGATTGGATGGAACATCGTTACAAAGAGAACGAAAAGATTTCCTGTTTATTTTCCATCCATAACACAAAAAAACCCGCTAATGCGGGTTTTGTGCCTGATCAGACCAGACAATATTGGAATCCATAGAGGATTTCGGTGTGTTTGCATAAAGATCCTGCAAATCAAAGTTGAAAGCTTTCATCTTACCGCGATTTTCTGCACCCTTGTATGCATCACGCACCTGATTGATCTCGGTTTTATTAAACAGATATACATCCTGCGGCCAATCGGCGATGCTGGCAGTCATGCGGGTATCGAATGCCCCCTTATCCAGATAAATACTGCGGATCGTCCAATTTTTCTTGCCTTCCAGCTGTGCGGAGGCAAAATTTGAAATCTGATCACTGGATAAATTGGTAGATGCATATTTGGATACGGTATCTAAAAGGTCATCCAACTTGGAAATGCCGGAAAGCGACATTGCTTTTTTCATCATGCCTTTCATAACCTGCTGCTGCGCTTGGTTTCTTCCTAAATCCTGGTTGACGTAGCTGTGCCGATGGCGGGCAAAGGCCAGCGCCTGTTTGCCGTTCAGTTTTTGTTCGCCGGCATTTAAGCAGATCAGATCATCTTGTTCAAAACTGCGGTTTTCATCCTGTTCGCAAAAAGATATCGGAACATTGACAGTGATGCCGCCCAGCTTGTTCACAATACTGATGACCGAACTAAAACTGATTTTAACATAATAATCGATTGAAAAGCCCAATAGATTTTCTGCGCTTTTTAAGACATCGTTAAGACTGTACATGCCTGTATGCGTCAGCTTGTCATTGGCATTATCGGCTTCATAGTTGGGAATATATCCATCCCGGGGAATGGATACCATCGTGATGTTTTGCGCTTTTGGCTCGACGATCATCAGGATATTGACGTCGCTGTGAAGATCCAGGTTCGGGTCACCTACTTCATCGATGCCGGTAACATAGAAGGTAAAGACTTCATTATTAATATCTTTGGATGAACCTGCGATATTTTTCCGTTTATATGTATAAGTAGTCAGCGTTTTTGTCTTTGCTTTCAGATCGGGTATGCTGTCAGCAGCGGCGCGATAACGGCTGTTTGAGATAGCGACCGCATCCAGTCCTCCGTCCATCAGCTTCTGAAGCAGGGCGGTATAGTCACTGTCTTCTTCAAATTCGATTCCGGAGGCAGCTTTGTTTAACTGCTTCTTGGCATAGACGCCGTTTGTTTTATCTGTTCCGTTTTGAATGCCGACCGTCTTGTCTCTTAAATCCGCATCCGTTTTCATTTTAGCACTCTTTGCCACTAAAATGAGTACCTGTTCTTCGGTAGTCGCCGGGGCAGAGATTTTATTAATTGCTTCCTTGGCTTTTTGTATGTAGATGCAGCCGATACCGACCACCGCACACAAGATGAGGACAAAGATGCGGCGCAGCAGTCTTGCCCATACCGGCTGTCTCACAAAGATCGCAATGGTTAAAATCAGAAACAGCAATATATAGACAATCGCAATCACGATCATCCATGCCGAAGGGATCACTTTCCAGGTGAATCCCGAATATAGGAGTGCGATGCCAAAGATCAAAAACATCAGGGACAGCAGGAAATCCAGCTGTATGCCTTTGGACCGCGCCTTGTTACTTTCTTTTTTCATACCGTTACCTCACAAGTATCCTTATTATAGTATAGATGCTTCATAAAAACGATAAAAAATTTTAAAAAGAATTATGTGATTCTCAAAATATTCACAAATATTTTTTACTGCTGCTTAGGATTACGGAAGCAATTCACTTGAAAGTATAGTATAATAAGGCGGAGGTGATTTGGTGTCGTTATTATCTACTTTAAATGAACAACAACGAGAGGCTGTCACCACCATAGACAGTCACGTACGCATCATTGCAGGTGCAGGGAGCGGAAAAACACGTGTCATAACGACCAGAATCGCTTATCTTCTGGAATCGTGCGGAGTTTATGCGCACCGCATCCTGGCGATAACCTTTACCAACAAGGCAGCCAATGAGATGAAAGAGCGGGTGCGAGCTATTTTGGGGGATGCATCAGCCGGCATCCAGATTTCAACGATTCACTCATTTTGCGTACGTCTGCTTCGTGAGGATATTTATGAATTAGCATATCCGCGCAATTTTACGATCGTAGGCAGCGATGATCAAAAGGCGATCCTTCGAGAAGCATATCGGGAACTCGATGTCGATGTGAAAACCTATAGCTTCAACAGTGTGCTCGGCTACATCAGTCAGAATAAGACTCATTTGGTCGATCCCGATCAGGCAAAGGATTTTGCCAAAGATTGGCGGGGAGAACAGATAAAGGCTGAGGTATATGCATATTATCAGCGGCGGCTGAAAGCGATGTATGCCTTGGATTTTGATGATCTGTTGTTGTTTACTTATCAGCTTTTGAAAGATAATGAAGAAGTAAGACGTAAATGGCAGCGTCGTTTTCAGTTTATCCATGTAGATGAGTTTCAGGATGTTGATGAGCTGCAGTATGCGATTATCCGTTATCTGGTTGGTGATCACAGCTGGCTTTGCGTAGTCGGTGATCCGGATCAGACGATATATACATGGCGGGGTGCACAGGTGGATATCATCATGAACTTTGAACGGGATTTTCCGGATTGTAAAACCATTGTGCTGAATGAGAACTATCGTTCTACTCCATCCATTCTGGCGGGTGCGAACTCGCTGATTAAAAACAATAAAAATCGGATCGATAAAGATTTGTTTACCCGCAAGGATGATACCGGAAAGATCATTCATTTTTCCGCAATCGATGAACAAAATGAACCGGTTTGGGTCAGTGCCAGAATTCGGGCACTTCATGTTTCGGGCATCAGCTACCGAGATATTGCGGTACTGTATCGAAGCAACTATTTGTCCCGCTCGTTGGAGCGAACTCTTTTGGATGCTCAGATTCCCTATCGCATCTATGGCGGCATTCGGTTCTATGACCGCGCGGAAATTAAGGATTCGTTAAGCTATCTGCGGCTGCTGCTGGATGATAATCCGGCTCAGGATTTAGCTGTAAAACGCGTCATCAATGCCCCAAAACGCGGCATCGGTGCCAAGACGATGGAATTGATCGAACAAGGCGCAAAAGCTCATCAATCTACCTTGTATGCCTTTTTGAAAGAGGGACCGATCGCTCGGGGAAAAGCACAGACCTCAATTGACGAATTTGTTCGGGTGATCGAGGATTGCCGTGCCCAGCGTGAGGCGCTGTCAATATCCAGATTACTGGAAAAGGTAATTCAGGACAGCGGCTATCTGTTTTCTCTGGAACAGGATAAAGAAACAGAAAGAATTGAAAATATTAAGGAACTGATCAATGATATTGATCTTTTTGAACAGAATAATCCTGAGGGTACTTTGGATGAATACTTACAGATGATTTCATTATACACGGATAAGGAACAGGAAAATACCGGTGAATTTGTACAGCTGATGACGGTGCATGCCGCGAAAGGGCTGGAATTTAATCATGTATTTGTATACAGCTTGTGTGAGGGTATCTTCCCAAGTGAAAAATCCATCAGTGAAGGCGGAGAAAAAGCCTTGGAGGAAGAACGACGCTTGGCATACGTTGCGTTTACGCGTGCTCGCGAGCATTTATATTTATCAGATTCTCAGGGGTACAGCTTTGTGCTGGATCGGGTAAAGCGCACCAGCCGATTTGTCCGTGAGATCGATGAAAATTACTTAGAGGATGTCGGATTGCCGCCGAAGGCAACAGCTCGTTCCTATGGGTATCGGGAAGAGGAAACGCCGTTTTCCTCACAGATGCATCAGCCGATGCCGGATTATATGCCGGATGAAGCATCTATAAGACCGGCTAAAAAACGCGGAGGACCTATACGAAAAGGGGATCATGTGGTACACATTGCATTTGGTGAAGGGGTTGTCATCAATGTGAAAGAAGGTTTGGCTCAAATTGCATTTGACCGTAAGTACGGTATCAGAAAAATCATGGCTGATCATCCTTCACTCGCCAAAAAATAGGAGGTCTTGTTTGTGGATATTGAAAAAAGAATATTGGAGCTTAGAGAAATTCTGGAACGCTTATCCTATGAGTATTATGTACTGGATCATCCCAGTGCGACCGATCAGGAATATGATCGTTATATGCAGGAATTAACAAAACTGGAAGAAGAAAATCCGCAGTATATGGATGAAAATTCACCGACTCAGCGGGTCGGAGGCGCGGTACTGGAGGGTTTTACTAAAGTAACCCATAAGCGGATGATGCTTTCCTTAGGCAATGCCTTTCATTTGGACGATTTGAGAGCATTCGATGAACGAGTACGCGCGGTTACTGCTGATCCGCAATATGTAGTAGAATTGAAGCTTGATGGCTTGGCTATGTCTCTTCATTATCATGACGGCCGCTTTGTGCAGGCAGTGACACGCGGCGATGGATTAGTCGGCGAGGATGTAACATCAAATGTGAAGACGATCAAAAGTATCCCAATGGCAATCGATCTGATGGGGGACGTGGAGGTTCGCGGAGAAGTGTATATGCCAAAGGCATCCTTCCAAAAGCTGAATGAGCAGCGCAAGGAAAAGGGCGAAGAGGAATTTGCGAATCCCCGTAATGCGGCAGCCGGCAGTATTAGACAGCTTGATAGTTCGATTGCCGCAAGCCGCGGGTTGGATGCATTTTGGTATTATTTTATGGATGCGCAAAGCTTCGGTTATCAAACCCATTGGGAAGCGATGGCAGCCATGGATGATCTGCATATCCGTACCAATCCCAACCGGCGATTATGCCATACCATTGAAGAAGCATGGGAATTTATTCAGGAGATTACCGCAAAGCGGAATGAGCTTCCTTACGAAATTGACGGGATGGTGCTGAAGCTGAATGATTTGTCGGCTCAGGAACAGGTTGGCTATACCGCAAAAACTCCGAAATGGGCGATTGCTTATAAATTTCCGGCTGAAGAAGTGGAAACCCGGCTGCTGGATATTGTTTTGACGGTGGGCCGAACCGGAAGAATCACACCCAATGCGGTACTTGAACCGGTGCGGGTTGCCGGTACGACCGTATCAGCTGCCCAGCTGCATAATGAGGACTTGATTAAGGAGCGGGATATCAGGGTTCATGACATCGTCGTCGTCCGCAAAGCCGGAGATATCATTCCCGAGGTGGTGCGTCCGATTACAAAACGGCGGGAATCGGGGATCCAAGTACCTTATCGATTTCCCCATGCGTGTCCGATCTGCGGAAGTGAGCTTGTCCGCTATCCGGATGAGGCGGCGCATTTTTGCATCAATCCGGACTGCCCGGCTCGCGTGGTAGAAAGTATGATTCATTTTGCATCACGGGATGCGATGGATATTGATACACTCGGAGATAAAAAAGTAGAATTATTCCATAAGGAAGGATTCTTGAATACGATCGAAGACATTTATACCTTAAAAGAGCGTCGGGAAGAAATCTTACAGCTCGAAGGCTTCAAAGAGAAATCTGTAGATAAGCTGTTGTCAGCAATAGAAAACAGCAAACAGCAGCCATTGGAAAAGCTGCTGTATGGCTTAGGCATCAATCAGGTCGGGGAAAAGGCCGCCAAGATACTGGCGCATCAATTTCAGACGATGGATGCCTTGATGAAAGCTACCAGAGAGGAACTGATTCAGATTCGCGATGTCGGTGAAATCACTGCTGATTCAATTTATACATTCTTTAAAGAACCGGTCAATATGGAATTGATCGCACAGCTGAAAGGTTATGGACTTCGCATGGACAGTGATCAGGAGCAGATTCAGCAAAGCATGTTTACCGGTAAAACGGTGGTGCTTACCGGAACGCTCAGTATCATGAGCCGTAATGAAGCATCAGCGGTTTTAGAAAAGCTAGGAGCCAAAGTCAGCGGTTCAGTTTCGAAAAAGACGGATTATGTCGTCTATGGAGAAGCAGCCGGCAGCAAACTTGATAAAGCAGAAAAGCTGGGGGTTGCGACGATGGATGAAGCAGCGTTCCAGCAGGAGGTATCAAAGTATGAAATATAAACAGATTATGATTGCCGGACTGGGCGCACTCTTGGTATTGAGCGGCTGCAAAAGAAGTAGTGACGATACGAAAATAACTGATGCGAAGGGCATTGAAGCGGGTGATTATGACATTCAGCTGCCGTTTGAATCCAGTGATTCCCGAGTCAATCATCGTAAAACATCCGGTTCGATGAATGATGTATATGAAATCGGCGCAGGACTTATGTCACGCAGTAAGGATCATTTCAGTCCCGATTCCTACTTGGTACAGGAAGGTCAGGTATTGACATATTCTAAAACCAAAAATTTACTGGCTTCACAGTCAGAAGATAATAGCAATGGATTAAACCCGAAAAAGGATGAAGCCTTTGATACCGGTAACGGCATGGTAAAGAATCCGGCCATTGTTACGGACATCTATGAGCTTGATTTTATAAAAAATAAAGAAATCAAGGGACTGTCGGTTGCTTTGGTACTGCAGGATACATTTAGTGAGGATGCGAAAACGGAGGCCGGTGTCCCTTATCAAAAGAAAACAAAAATGGATAGTAAAAAACTGCGCTTATATGGAGAAGAAGCAGGCCGGAAATTAATCAGTTATCTGCGTAAGCAACCTCAGGTAGGGGATGATATGCCAATCTACATCGCGCTGTTCTTAGCCAACAGCTCTGATGAAACATTGCCGGGAAGCTATTTTGCGGATGCTTATTTTACCAGCCGCAGTAAAGAATTTTCAGATATTGATGAGGAATGGGTCATGTTTCCAAGCAGCCGAGCCGAGGAACTCGACAGTGCAACGCTGGCACAATTTAAAAATATATCCAAATCAATCGAGGATTTCCTGCCGGAAGACGTAGGCTTTATCGGACAGGGCCGATTTAATGATAAGAAATTGGATGAGCTGCGGATTACCGTCAGTATACAAGCCAAGGATCACGTGGAATGTGTTGCGGTGATCCAGCGGTTGAACGCACTTCTGAATGATTTAAGCAATCAGGATATGGTACTGAAAGTAGATGTTCAAAGCAACCGTGAAACGATTGCCGTACTGAACCGTAAGGAAGGTACGAGTAAGATCACCGTTACAATGTTGATTTAATAGGAGGGAATATGGAAACATTTGATCGCGCATATTTTAAAAAGCTTGCCCATCAGATCATGTTTGATTTAAGTGATCAAGAGATCGACGAGCTTCAGGAAGAGTTTAAAGTGCTGGTATCGCAAATGGAGCTGCTGGAGAAAATCGATACGGATGGAGTAGAACCGATGATCTATCCGTTTGAAGCAGAAACTTCTTACATCCGCGAGGATAAAGTCACGCATGTGTTATCAGCTGAAGCAGCGCTGCGCAATGCGGCAGATGTTCGGGAAGGACATATCCTTGTTCCGAAGGTGGTGAAATAATGAGAATCACAGATTATAAGAAACAAAAACCGGCAGAAAATGCGAAAGATGCGCTGGCAAAGGCAAAGGCGCTTCAGCCGGTGTTGAATGCCGTCGTCACCTTCTATGAGGATACCAAGCAGCAAGCTGATGCGGCCGATGCTAAGGCGGAAGGACTGCTGCGCGGCGTACCGATTGCCTTAAAGGATAATGTATCGACAAAGGATGTTCGCACCACAGCGTCCAGCCGGATCCTGGATAACTATGTACCGGTTTATGACGCGGCGATAACCGAAAAGCTGCGCGATGCGGGAGCAATTTTTATTGCCAAGGCAAGCATGGATGAGCTGGGGATGGGCGGAACCAATTTGAATGCCTATACCGGCAAGGTAAACAATCCATGGGATGTAACTCGTATTTCCGGCGGCAGCAGCGGCGGCAGCGCAGCTTTGGTTGCCAGTGGTGTTGTGCCGATGGCGATTGGAACGGATACCGGTGATTCGGTACGTAAACCGGCTGCGTATTGCGGTGTGATAGGCATGAAACCAACCTATGGAAGAATTTCCCGCTATGGTATTATTCCGTATGCATCCAGTTTGGATCATGTTGGTTTCTTTACTCGCTGTGTGGAAGATGCCGCTGTAACATTACAGGTTCTGGCCGGCCGTGATGACCGCGACCTGACCAGCTCTTTTGAACCGGTTTTGGATTACTCTAACCATTTGGATGATCGGATCGAAGGAAAACGGATAGCAATTCTCGATAATGTGCAGAACGCGGTCAAGGATGAAGAAAGCTTAAAGCAATTCGATACGCTCATGAAATCGCTGCGTGCTAAGGGTGCGGTCATTGAACATATTACCCTGCGTAATGACCTGATGCAGGCCTTGCTTCCTACCTATTCAATACTTGCGAATGCGGAAGCAACCGCCAATCACTCCAATTTGGATGGTATTCGCTTCGGCATGCGCGAGCCGGGTGCTTCGGTTGAAGAAGTCATGATCAATTCCCGTACCAAAGGATTCAGCCCAGCCGTGCGCAAACGTTTTGTTACCGGCAGTTATTCATTGTTTGTGGAAAATCAGGATCGATTGTTTCGCAAAGCGCAAAAGGTTCGCCGCTTAATCGTACAGGAGCTGGAAAAGGCACTTCAAAACTACGACGCGGTGATCGCATGTGCTGCGGGCTCGATCGCTCCCCATGCCGAAGATACAAGTGAAGAAAAACTGTCCCAAACCTATCTGGTTGCAGAGAATCATATGCTGCTGGGAAATTTCTCCGGTTATCCCAGCATCACAGTACCGCTGGGGTTTGTCGGAGGAATGCCGATCGGAGTTTCTTTGACGGCAAAACCGTTTGAAGAACAGCAGCTGTTGAATATTGCTGCTGCGATTGAAAAAGAAACCGGACTTGCAGATCAAACTGCGGAGGTGAAAGCATGAGTTTTGAAACAGTAATCGGAATAGAAATCCACTGTGAATTAAAAACCAAAACGAAAATGTTTTCCAGCGCACCGGTAGCCTTTGGGGAAGCAGCGAATACCTGCGTCAATGAAGTGGATTTAGGTCATCCCGGCACTTTGCCGGCAGTGAATAAAAAAGCGATTGAATTGGCAATTCGGGCAGCTACAGCGCTGCATTGTGAGATTGATCCGGTAGTCAAGTTTGACCGCAAGAATTACTATTACTCAGATTTGCCGAAAGGGTTTCAAATTACGCAGCAATTTCACCCGATCGGAAGCGGCGGCTTTGTGGAAATCGATACGGATAATGGCCCGAAGAAGATCCGGGTCAACCGTATCCATATGGAAGAGGATACGGCAAAACAATTCCATTTATCCAATGGAACGATGATTGACTTTAACCGTGCCGGGACACCCCTGGTGGAAATCGTCAGCGAAGCGGATATGCGTTCCGGTAAAGAAGCAGCTGCCTACGTAGAAAAACTGCGCACAATGCTCTATTATCTTGGCGTCAGTGATGTCCGCATGGAAGAGGGATCAATGCGTTGTGATGTCAATATATCCCTTCGCCCCTATGGCTATGAAAGCTATGGTACGAAAACGGAAATCAAGAACTTGAATTCTATCAGCAATGTGCAGAAAGCAATCGAGTTTGAAATGGCTCGTCAAAGTGATTTGCTGCTGCATGGTCAAACCATCACACAGGAAACCCGCCGCTATGATGAAGCATCTCGCGGAACCATCTCCATGCGTAAAAAAGAGGGGGATGTGGATTATAAGTATTTCCCCGAGCCTAATATTTTCCCGATCCGGCTGGATGATGCATGGATCAAAAGCATTCAGGAAAACTTGGGTGAGCTTCCACAGCAGCGGAAGGTACGCTATATTCAACAATACGGTCTTATGGAGCGTGATGCGGATGTGCTCGTAGCGGTGAAAGAGCTGTCTGATTTTTATGATGAAGTATGTAAATACTGCAAGGAATACAAGCTGATCGCGAACTGGACAATCACCGAGCTGAACGCGGCGCTGAATAAACGGAATTTGACAATTCAGGAAAATCCATGCGATCCAAAATATCTCGGCGATATGATCAATATGATCAAAAAGCAGGAGATTTCGGGCAAGCAGGCGAAAATCGTATTTGAAGAAATCATGAATGGCAAGGATCCGCAGAAAGTCGTTGAAGAAAAAGGTATGAAACAGATGAGCGATTCATCGGCCCTGCTGAAGATCATTAATGAGGTGCTCAATAACAATCCGCAGTCGATTGAAGACTTCAAAAATGGTAAGGATCGCGCTGTCGGTTTTCTGGTCGGACAAGTTATGAAAGCCAGCAAAGGACAGGCAAATCCGGCCTTGACAAATAGGCTGATACAGGAAGAATTAAAGAAAAGATAGCATTACTACCGTTTTTCTTGTAAAATAGAGATTGATAGGAGTGTGAGTACATGAATCATAAGTATGAATTTTAAACGTTATGGTTCAGTGAATAATATGAGTAAAAAACCTTCAAAAGAAAATAAACAGCCAACCCAGAAGACTAAAAAACAGCATAATTACATATTATGGGCGGGTCTTATCGTCTTGCTGATTCCTGTATTGATACTGATATATATTCTGTTTGGTTCAATGGAAAAGACCGGTGTGCCGATCAACGGCAACCGTTTTGATGATGCACTCGACCCGGCGATTTCAGATAAGCAGGTGAAAACACTGAAAAGTAAGCTCGCGTTTGATCATGTGGAATCTGTTTCGGTCAATTTAAAAACAGCAACCTTACGGGTGAATATAAATACCAGTGATGATTTGAATCAGGAGCAGATCACGGCTATCGCTAATCAGGCTTATGATACCGTCAATTCCGTTCTGCCGATTAAAACATATTTTACGGATACCAACAAGGTTCAAATGTATGATCTGGAAATCAATGTGTATAATGTGATCCCGGATGAAAAGACTCAAACGGCGCAGATATATGTAATTAAGTCGAAGTCGGCATCTAAGAATGAGCCGGCGCTGCAGGTGGTTAGTCAGCCAAAGAATCAAGATGTAGCGAATTCATTGCTGAATCCCGATACATCGAAAGTTCCTCAGCAGCCATCTGGCGAAACAGGAGAATAGAAGGGCGTAAGCCCTTTTTTAAGAGGTAGAAATGATGAATAAAAATGAATTTGTTATCGGCACTTGTGAAAACTATACACACGATGGACAGGGCGTTGTGAAAATTGACGGTTATCCGATTTTTGTGAAAGGAATTATCCGCGGTGAAAAAGCGAAAATTCAAATCATGAAGGATAAAAAAACGTATGCATACGGCAGAGTTGCAGAACTGCTGGAAGTAAGTGCACACCGCATAAAACCAAAGTGTTTGGTTTATGGGAAATGCGGTGGCTGTCAGCTTCAGCATATGGATCGAGAAGCCCAGCAGGATTTTAAACGAGAAAAAGTACAGGATGTGGTTACTCGCATCGCAAAGCTGCCGATTCGTGTAAATCCGGTATTGGATATGGAGGTACCTTTTGCATATCGAAACAAAGGCCAGATTCCGGTGGATGTAAAACATGGTTCAGTAAAGACCGGTTTTTACCGTATCCACTCCAATGATATTGTCGATATTGAACAATGTCTGATTCAAAGTGAAGTAATCAATGAAATTTTGCAGGTCATCAAAAAAGATTTAAAGGTTTATAAGAACGGAAAGGATCTGCGTCATCTGTTGATCAAGCATGCTTTCTCAACCGGGGAAGCGATGGTTGTCTTTATCAGCAGAAATCGCGATATTCCTCATCTTGATGAAATGATCGCGCACATCCAAACAGTGTATCCAAAACTGAAAACCGTAATTGTGAATTTGAATCAGCGTACAGATAACGTGATCTTGGGCAATTGTGAGTATATCGTTTATGGAGATGGTTATATCGTAGATGAGCTGCAGGGATTAAAATTTTATATTTCCTCCAAATCATTTTATCAGATCAATCCGGTGCAGACAGTTAAGCTGTATCAGCAGGTTCTTGCGTATGCTGATTTGACGGGCCAGGAGAAGGTGCTTGATCTTTACTGTGGGGTTGGGACGATATCTTTATTTTTAGCAGGCCAGGCTAAATTGGTTACAGGAATTGAAATTGTTCCGGAAGCGATTGCCGATGCGTTACGAAATGTGGCATTAAATAATATTGATAATGTTAATTTTGTGTGCAGCGATGCAGCCAGCTATGCGAAAGAGCTTGTGAAAAAGCAGCAGCAGCCCGATGTAATTGTTGTAGATCCGCCGCGGAAGGGATGCGATGAGATAACTTTAAAAGCCATGATAAAAATGGAACCGCAGAAGATTGTTTATGTGTCCTGTGATCCGGCAACGTTGGCTCGTGATTTGAAGGTACTTTGTGAAAATGGGTATGAAGTGCAGGCGATTCAACCTGTAGATATGTTTCCGCAGACGTATCATGTGGAGACGGTTGTTTCCTTGGTTAGAAAAAATCCGGATGCGTATGTAGACGTCACAATAGATATGGACGAGCTTGATTTAACGGCTTCTGAGACAAAAGCAACCTATCAAGAAATTAAGGATTATATTTTTGAAAAGTATAACGTCAAGGTTTCTTCATTGTACATTGCACAGGTAAAACAGAAATATGGCATCATTGAACGAGAAAATTATAACAAAACTAAGAGTGATGATAGTAAGCAACCGAAATGTCCGGTGGATAAAGAAAATCTGATTGCGGAAGCATTAAGGTATTTTAAAATGATATAAAAGTTCAAAGATTTTAATTTCTAATCTGCAATCGGCACATTGGTAAATGTAAAAATCCTTCTGTAAAATGATAGTACAATCAAATTACAGGAGGATTTATTATGCAAACAATTTATGAAACCATAGGTATAGGTTATGTACGACAGGGCGATTATCTCATCCCCAACATTAAAGTTGAAGACAATCCGAATTATGAAATCGGACTGTGGGGTCAGCGTTATCGCAGATACTTAAAGCAAAATCATAAGGTGATTTACTACAACTATTTAACAGCAGGAACATTGTATGAACACCTAAGTGAGATTGACAAACGAGCAGAAGAAATGTTTGATAGCATTGTAAAATCACTTGCCGAGAAGGACAAAGTCAATGAAGTTTTGAAAGCAAAATCACCGATGATATGGGTCGGAGAGATGAATAATATTCGTAATCAAGCGACTGAAATTGTTATGGATGAGGTGCTTAGTCTATGAAAAAATATCATCTCTACTTAACATCCGAAGAAAGAATTTTGATTTTAAAATCACTTATCGGACTTAAAAATCAATTATCAAAACAAGGCAAATATACTGATGGCGTAGATGAAATCATTCCGAAAATTATAGGAGCCAAGCAGAAAAATCTTAAAATTAAATACATCTAAGTTAGAATAAAAGCACATTGAGCGAGAGAAAATAAATCTCTTTTCAATGTGCTTTATTTATTTTTGCTGAAATAATAAAATTGATGTGCAATCTTAGCGAGCAGACCATTTGTATACCCACAAACGGTAAAACTGCTTTCGCTTGCGTGTTCTCAGCGAGCAGTGCATTTGTATATCCATATACAAATACCTCGTTAGGGACACCCTAAGACCTAATAAAATGTAGTTTTATTTATCCGACATCCTTACGCTGCACCAATCCAGCCATATCCCTGAACCGCCATATCCACAAAGTGATTCATGAGCAGAGAAACTTTTGAATCAAAGGCTGCTTTATCCTCTACATAAAAAATCCATCTGTATCAAAAATATGGTCAAGTTCATCGTTTGTCATTGCATGAGAGACCTTATCTCTGATAGCACTCTTCGACATATCCAGACGCTTGAATTTATTTTTACCTGCAGCATCTTTTCCCATTCTAATAAGCTGAATACGACCAACTCCAGGATTCTGGCGAGCATATTCTGCAAAACCTTTAGCTTTACCAAGGTTATCCTTAAATTCAGAATTGTGTGGTTCAAGAATATCAATTACATATCCGAGTATATCATCTCTTCGTACAACGATAAAATCAGGATATGTAGGCTTAGTGATTGTGTCAATTTCATATGGAATACAAAGAGCCCATGGCGCTCTAACAGGATTTCTAATCCAGCAGATAAAATCATCCTGTTTTTCTTCTTCCTCGATGACTCCAGTTTCCCAAGTATTAAGCTTTAGTTTTGCAAATCCTGTTTCGTCATCTACAAAAAGATGATTTCTATATTCAACTCCATCACTATCATGTGGAATCTGAATAGTCTCTGGCAAACGGAAATTGTGCTTACTTACAACATCGCCGTCTGAAACAATTGTATCGTACAGTCTTCTTATTTTGTCAGAATCCACTGTCGCTATATATCTGCGATATTTATCATTCAAGTCATGGAATCGCTTCTCAGCATAATTATGTAAGTTCTTTAAGTTATCGTCATCGGCAACAAACAAAATGACATCAATCTTGAATCCATTAGGATCATTAATATCCATGTATTTGTTGCCATACACATTTCCTATACCTTCATTCTTAAGCTTACTATCTGCCACTCTAAACTGACGATCTACATCCGTATCTGTAGTCGTGAATAAATCATGGACATAATAATTGTCCACAGTTTCTCCAAAGGCATCGAAAATCTGTGTTGCAAGCTTGAACTGCTTAACTTGGAGAACTAAATCTTCATACTTACCATTTGACTTCAGTTCCTCAATATATGAATGAATCATATCAGCAATCTCTGACTGTACCTCACGGATTGCTTCCTTGTGAAGATTAGAGATTGTAAGCAGATGAGCCATTTTGAATAAAGAAACTAAATAGTCATTCACAGTAACCGAACGGACATTATAAGACAATAATCCTGCGTCATTAATGAATTTCATGACTTCTTCTCTGTCAAACAAGTCTTCAACTTCAACTTCTTCTTGAAGAGTTTCTAAAACATGCTCTTCAGGTACTTGATGATTATTTTCGTGAGTTGCATCATCTGTGTTGTCAGATACTCCCACATGGTCATCTTCTGTAGAAACAACGGATGAATTCACTCTTTCAGAACCGGCAATAGACGGTCTTGTATTTGACATAGTTTCATCACTGTTTCTTGTAGTTTCCTGAGAAGGATCATCCAGTATTACAGATTCAGAAGTTTCGTTTGTTGTCGTATTATCGTTTTGATCTGTGTTAGTCAAATCAAAAATAGTGATTTGATTCGGATTAACATTTTCTTGTTTTTTCTTTTTAGGTTTTACAGTTAATGTATCAAATTTTCTTCCGGAAATAGTCTGACCAAATACATCGGTAGGGATTTCTCCACCCTCACTGCTTTGTAGTGCATCTACCACATCCTTAACAGTATCGGCATTGAAGTATGGCAAATACAGATGAACATCATTTAAGATATCATCTACTTGGATATGCATCTGCATAGGTGTTCTTACCATTCTGCCAAGAAGCTGTGCGATATAAGTAGCATCTGTAGCATGTCTAAAAGACATCATAGTTTCTGCCCTTGGGCAGTCCCAGCCTGTCGATAAGTTCTCCTTAAAGAAAACAACTCTTATATTTCTGTCATCAGATATTCTGGAAGGCTCCACATACTCGATGTCTAATCCATTTACTGTTACAGCAGATGTAGTCTGACCAAAAGTATGAACAACCTGTCCGTTCTCAAATTTAAATCCGATACGTTCTTCAATTTTGCTCAAGCAGTCGCTTAAATCTGTGTCAGTAAGTTTACTTCCGGAACCATTAAGAACTTGGATAACCAAGATAGGATTGACATAGGCATAGTGCTGCTCAAAGCAGTATTGAGTCCAGTGGTCCCATTTTTCCTTCCAGTCATCTGCTGCCGCTTGAAGAATAGCCATATCAGTATTTACTGCATCTTCTTCAGGATATGTGATAACAATTCTATCCTTAAGCAGACCGGACGCACGCACCTCATCAGCGGTAACAACAGACTTATGAATAGTAGATGATGTGCCTTCTACAAGTGCATTAAATCTTTGAGATGTAGCCGACATTCCAATAACTACCGGCATTGGTGGGATATTATCCTCTTCGCTACCTTTTATAAATTTTTGCATGATAGTAGTTGCTCTACCAGCCTCACGACCTTGCATACCTCTGTGTGCTTCATCAATGATAAAGTATAGTCTATCGCTCTTGTCTCTTACTGTATTAGAAATAGTCTGCCAAATCGTATATGTGCGGCCGTCACTATTCTTTGTGAGATTGGATGTCTTTGATAGCTTCTGTGTATTCAAGAAATAGATATGCCCATCCTCGAATACCTCTCTGTCAAAAGAATCCTCTGTAACAGTCACGCACTGACCAAGACGAATCTTGTCTGCCTTAGCATCAATCTTTAGCTTTGATTGTTCATTAAGCTGTGGCGAATCGGAAAGCCACACAATTATGGAATCCTGCTGCTCACTATATGCTTCATCACCAAAGAATATGCTCTCTATAAGAGAAGCCATAATAATTGTTTTTCCTGCTCCGGTTGGTGCAGTAAAAGAAACTACCTGTGGTGCGTGTGTTCTCTGATAGCTTCCCATAGCCTCAGCTGTTTTCATTCGGATATCAGCGAGGGCTCTTTTTTGAAATGCGAATAATTCTACCTTCATATTTACCTCCCTGTGTTGATTCTAAAATTATCCAAATAATCTCTGTACAGCTGATAGCAATCCTTACCATCGTAATGGCGTATCATTTCTCTATATGCAGTCTCAGAGTCAGTGACTATAAATATTGTTTTAATTTCCGGGTGTTTTTGAAGTTCTTCATCAAATTCCGAATAGTAAATTTCATCATTAAGTATCGCCATTTTATTTTGTGGCAGAATCATCATTGATGGTATATCTTCTGATTCTATTGTAGGACACTTGCCGATAGCATTGCCTTTCATCCATAGAACTGGGAGTAGTTCCTTGAACTGTCGGCCAAGGGCTACGGATGTTTTGTCCAAGAATGATAGTTTAAAGAATGCAGCATTAGTTTTGAATCCCACTTTCATAGGTAATTTTACCGGTTCACTAATGACAATATCGCCCAACGTTTCTTTTATTTCTTTTTTACATGCAGAAAAGATCTTTTTGTTTTTTGTAACTATGTATAAGCTAGTGATATGATCCATTCCTTGAAGTGCTTCAATCCATTCATCTGCGACAGTGTCATCAAACAAAATTGAAATTGTATGCTTTTCATTATCTGAAATAATATATTTCGTGTCCTGTTTGATTAAGCTTTGTGGTATAACGCCCTTAGCTATCAGTGCTGTTAATTGCTTTTTTTCAGACAGTGTCATACTCAAAGGATTTTCTATAAAGGCTATTTGACTTACACTTCGTTCCTTCTTTGATTCTGTTAAAATGCTTGTGAAATATTCGCCTTCTAATTCAGAATCATCATCACGAAAACCATTAATAGTATATTTTGTACGAGGCCATGTAACTGACTGCGCGATACCATGTTTTTCCCATTCTAGATCTCCCACCTTGAATCCATTCGTTGATAATTCAACAGCTTCTTCATTTGATGTTTCATTATTTGTTACTAGGATGCATCGACGACTTCCGGTATCCTCTGCATTTAATAAATTAACAGCATTTAATGTTGTTCCGGAGCCTGCAAAAAAATCTACAATTAGAGCTTTTTTATTATTTCTAACTACTGACGCGATTGCATCTTTTGTAGAATACAAAGATTTAGGGAACGAAAAAGCTCTCGACTCACCAATTATAGTTGATACCATATCAGAGCCTTGAGCTCCAGCATCATGTAAACTCCTATGCCATACAGTCATAATTTGCTTAGATTTTTCAGATGCATATTCAACCTTAACAGTATTAGTGACCTCATCTCTTTCAGTTATGATTATTTCTCCATTCTGTATTTGGTTTCTTAAACTTTGACTCAAATAGGATAAACCCCATGTTTTTCGTTTAGAATCATACTTTCCCAAAGAGATATATCCCATTTGCAACAGCTCATTAAATGTTTCAGTACTTAGCATCCAGCGACCTTCTGATAAATCAGATCTTATCGGCCAAGCAACTTCGTATCCTTCTATTTTTTCACCTAATATTGGTTTCTCTGGATATGGTAATGCTCCTAAGGCTTTGATTATTTTTTTGTTCTCAGCATCTATTAAAATTGGATAGAATAGATTTTTGCTGTCTTCTCTTCTTGAGTCAGCTCCAGAGCGAAGAAGTCCTTTCCATCTTGGTTTTTTTGATTGTTCGGATTCTCCTAATAGTGAGTCATTACTCGGTATAACATATGCATCTGGCATAAAACAGAAAATTGCATATTCTTCCACTCGAGAAAATCTTCCTCGTGTATTTCCTTTGGGGTTAATTACGATTGTCACCATTTGTATCACAGCCTCAGGGAATATTTCATCTAACAACATTCCAAGGTGATGAACTTCATTTTCATCTATTGTTACTATAATTACTCCAGTGGATGGGTTTAGAATTTTTTTTGCTAACCTTAATCGTTTTTGCATCATAGAAAGCCATTTACTATGACGCCAATTATCAACTGGATCTACATAATCATTATTATATTTCCAGTCTTTTTCTCGATTATTATATGGTGGATCGATATAAATGCAGTCCACTTTTCCGGCGTAGAGATATTCCAATAATTGAAGAGCATGGTAATTATCAGCTTCAATCAATGTATGCCATAAATCGCTATCAGGAGCATTCTCCACGGAATCAAGTGGTTTAAGAGTAGGATAAATAGGCTCACCAAATTCAGCCACTACTACCATTTCTTCAATATCAAAGGTAGCCTCTTCTCTAGTTTCACGGCTCTCACAGATTACTTTGTCATCATCAATTTTCAGCACAGTATATATGTCATTGACATATCCTGTCTTTTTTGCCACCTTAGAGCCTACATGAATCTCCATATCATATAACGGAGTACACTCAGGAAGGTGCTCCTCAAAAACAAGCCCGAACTTTTTTTGCTTGACGAGTTTATCTGTCTCTTTCATAATCCTGTCTCTAAGTGCAGGATCATCTATTTGTTGAATTAAATCTTGCAACAAGGCCATATTACTTACCTCACTCTTCTGTAATTGTCTTATGTTGTTTATATAGAATATCAGCATATCTAAGAAAGATAAGTCCTAAGATAGGCTGACCGTATTTATTTGCAGCCAAATGGGCACTTGCACGAAGCACATCGGCAGAGTGCCATAGCATATCCTTTAAATTTTTCAATTCTTTATCTGTCATAGCAGTAATGCTCCCAGTTCAAACAAGTGGCAGGATAATAAGAATTAAATTTCATTAATCTCTTTTTCTAACTGTTCGATGCCTTTAAGGATAACCTCAAAATCGGGTTTATCGCCGAAAATCATATTCTGCATATGTTCATAGTCTTCTTTAAGAACTTGCAAATTTCTTTCAGGCGGCATCAGGTTCATTGTGCCAACCTTCGCTTCCTCATATTTCGCCCAAGGGCAACGATAAAATTTCTTTTTAAATTGAACCACTTTATCAAGTAATTCAATGTCTGCAAAAGCGTCGTCTTTCACAGATGAGTTCATCATACAATACAAATCGTAATAGTGACGGGAATATCTTGCAGGAAATGTCTTATTTTCTGGTCTATATGCTTCACGGTGTAAAATCGTGACTTTTTCCCAAAATGTTCTTTTAGGCAGCACCGTTAAAATATTTGTTGTCGGTTCAGTAAAGAGCTTGGGATATTGAATTGCGGCATAGGGAGTGATGGGCTTAAGTTCAGCCGGAGTCCACGCCGCAAGAGCACCGATTTCAAGACGGATAACCGGCAGAATGGATGCATCTTCAAAACTTCGGTTATATGCAAAAACTACTGTCTGCGGATCGCTTTCTTCTATGTAACAATTAACTGAAATATCAAGTTCGGCTTGCAAATCAGCAATAACGCTCGGCATAAAGGTTTCTTTCAAAAACTCTTCTGTGCGGCGATTTGCCTCTTTGTTGAAAATATCCTGCTTTGTATTACTGCGGTCTTCCCAAGGCTCGTTCAAGGTAAATCCAATAACACGCCAATCAAGAATGAGATCTATGTCCTCTGAAAACCTCTCAATAAGTCCATAAGATTTTGAAAGGCTTGTACCGCCCTTAAAAGCGATATTATCCTTCCATTCAGAACGGTGAAAAAGATAGTCGAGCATAAAACACACCCAAAAATCTTTTTCAATAATGGCATTGGTAAGTCCCATTTTCGCTGCCGTATTTTGAAATAAAGCCTTACGGTCTTTTTCATTAATTTTTGCAATATTTCTCATATAGTTAACTCCTGCAAATCAACTTAATATATTCATATATCCATGAGGTTGCGGCTTTTGCTTCTTTGAGGCAAGCCGCTTTTTCTGTGGAGGTTAATGTGCTTTGTAATTTGGCGATTGTTGTATCTTTTACATTATCTTTGCCAAGGGCTTTAAGAGCTTGAACTACCAAAGCGGTTTTATAAGATAACTTTGAAATTTCTTTATTGGTAGTATGCTTAAATTTAATTGTTGTATTTTCGTAGGTATATGTTTCATATTTGCCGTCGCTCACATAAACCCAAGCAGCCGGTATTTGTGTTGACAACCCTAATAGATTTAATGCAGTATCTCCGCACGGAACAATAGTCCATCCGTAATTACGAGCAAGAGCGTGGGCAACTTTATCTGGCAATGGTGCAACATATTCACCGAGAAATTCATTAAATTCCGGCTTATAATAAACGCCACGCAAAATTCGGCGTATTATACCGTCTGCTTCAAGGCGTGAAAATATAACACCGATTCTCGACTTTTCAGTAAGTTCTGCAAAGTCAACCGATACAAAAACTGTACCCGTTTTTGCACCTTCAATAAGGCTTTTTATTTTATTAGCAAGGCTTAAATTACCCATAATCCGCCTCCAATGCATTTTGATAAAAATAGTATACTCTTTTTTTATCAGAATATCAAGAGCTTTTTCAATACAATTGGTAAAACGAATCTAACAATTAACTTTTATAATTCGTAACTTTATATAAGACTTACTTCCGACACTTATCGATAATGATAAGTGTTTTTTTATTGCTTATTTTAAATTTAAGCAATTCGGTTTTAGGCGGTTGAGCCTAACGAGTACCGTTTGGATATCCAAATGGTCTGCTCGCTACGACAGCAATTGCAAAATTTGGATATACATTTTTGGAAATATTCCTTTCAGTTTTTTCAAAAATCTTTGCTATTTTTCACCTTTTCAATGGCTACTTATTGAAAGATTTTTTTGAAATTTTTCAAAACAGACTACAAAAAATCTCCTCCCGGTTCAAACAAGTAGAGAGGTAAATATTTTCTGAAAATGTCCTGACTTTTTGCTTTCTCCGTTCAAACAAGTGAGGGGATATTTTTTCAAGCAAATAAAAAATTATCAAAATGGGTGTGCATTTTATTGCTCCCAGTTCAAACAAGTGAAGGGGATTTTTTAAAAACAGGGTGTCATTTTAAGTTTTAATTCCAAACAAGTGAAGAGATTTTTTAAAAACACCCTGACTTTTTCATCTCTCAGTCCAAACAAGTGAAAGGAGGTTTTCTGATATGCCGAAACTGACAAAATCACAAAAGCTGGAATGGGCGTTCTTCATAAGCACGGAAAACGGAAGAAGAACATACAACAGTCAGTGCAGAAAATGTGTTTTCGATTGCAAACAGAGCTTTCGGGCAGATATTGTTTGTTGCCCTAAGTTTAAATCCAAAAGGCAGAAATATTATCAACCGAATAAAAGCGGACAACAGCACCTTGAAACCAATTAAGGAAAATATATGGTTTGAAAATTTAAAGCTCTTACAGGAAAGAAAATCCTTAATTTCAGCACCAAATCAATACAAAAAATCATCAGATTGGAGGTGAAGCCGTGAATGAATATTTTAAGGTTAGCGAAGCTGAGAATTTCGTCTTTTACAAAGTCCCGAAAGCATTGTTTACAGATAACAGGTACAAGGATGTATCAACAGACGCAAAAATGCTCTACGGACTTCTGCTTGACCGTATGCACTTATCCGTTAAAAACGCTTGGGTAGATAAATACGGCAGAGTGTATCAGTTCTTTACTGTGAAGCAGGCAGAAGAACTACTGCATTTCGGTCACGAAAAGATATGCAAGCTGTTCCGTGAATTGGAACAGTCAAATTTAATATTACGAAAAAGACAAGGACAAGGTAAGCCGAACATTATCTATCTCAAAAAGTTCTCTCAGTTCTGATTTTCGGATTTCTTAAAGTCCTGAAAACGGAATGTATTAATACTGATAGAGTTAGATATTTACTTACCGAAAAAGAGAAATATATACGGAGGTTAAAAATGTCAGATAAAGAATTTATTGAATATATGAAAGCAGATATGCTTGTTCCTTTTAAAGACCATCCATTTAAAATGCGAGACGGTGATGAAAAGGAGCAACTGCTTGAAAGCATTAAAACACAAGGAGCAATAGAACCGCTTATCGTTCGTTCTTCTTCGGAGGGTAAATACGAAATAATCAGCGGTCACAGAAGATTAGCGGTTTGCAAAGAACTTGGAATAGATAATATTCCGGTAATAGTGCATAGCTTAACCGATGAGCAGGCTGTCTCAATGATGGTTGATGCTAATATCCACAGAGAAAGTATTTTACCGAGTGAACAAGCCTTTGCTTACAAAATGAAATTGGAAGCTTTGAAAAAACAAGGATACCGTTCTGATTTAACTTTTTCGCAAGTTGCGAAAAGGTTAAACAACAGTGAAACCATAGCTGAAGGTTTCGGGATAAGTAAAGACACCCTGCACCGATATATCCGCTTAACCGAATTGATACCGGAGCTGCTGGGTATGGTTGATGATGGCAGAATCGCTTTAACTCCTGCTGTTGAGCTGTCATATCTCACAAAGGAACAACAGCAACATCTTGTTGATGAAATCGAATATACAGATGCAACGCCTTCACTCTCACAAGCACAGCGTTTGCGTTCGTTATCAAGGCAAGGTCATTTAGGTAAAGACGCAATTTATGTGGTTATGAGTGAAGAAAAAGCTAATCAGAAGGAACAGGTAAGATTTGCAAAAGAGGATATACAAAAGTATTTCCCCAAAAATTACACATCTAAGGATATGTCAGAAGTTATTGTAAAGCTCCTTGAAAATTGGCAAAGAAAAAGAGAACGAAACTCAAGGGAGGAAAGATAATGGATTTAAAAAATGAGACGATGAATCATGCAGAATATGATAGATTCATCGATTTAATGACAAAAATGTATTTAAAATACGGAAATCAATATAGATTACTGACCATGGAAGATGTCAGAAAACTCTTCCCTGCCCATCAGTGTGAAATAAATAAAAAACCACCGAGAGGAGCTTAGGCTCCTCTTAGCGGCACATTGGAAAGTGGCAAAAAGTCAAGGTAAAATATTAATACAAAAATTAAAAAGGAGTTCAAAAAATGAAAAATAAAAGCTGTTATATTTATACTCGAGTCTCTACATCAATGCAAGTGGATGGCTTCAGTCTTGAAGCACAGAAAGAAAAACTCAGAAAATATGCTGAATTTCAGGAATTTATAATAGCCGGAGAATATTCTGACGAAGGAAAGTCCGGAAAGAGTATTGAAGGCAGATTAGAATTTCAACAAATGTTAAGCGATATATCTTCCGGTAAAGATAGTGTGGATTACGTTTTGGTATTTAAGTTATCCCGCTTTGGAAGAAATGCTGCGGATGTTCTTAATTCTTTACAGCAAATGCAGGATTATGGCGTAAATTTAATTTGCGTAGAAGATGGAATAGACAGTTCAAAAGATAGCGGGGAATTGATGATTTCTGTGTTATCTGCCGTTGCGGAAATCGAGCGAGAAAACATTCTCGTGCAAACGATGGAGGGCAGAAAACAAAAAGCAAGAGAAGGAAAATGGAATGGTGGATTTGCTCCTTACGGCTATAAATTGGTTGATGGTGAACTAAAAGTCGCAGAAGATGAAGCAGAAGTTATTCGTGTTATATATGATAAATTTATTCATACTACGATGGGAGCTAACACTGTAGCAAAATATTTAAATCAGCAAGGATTTGTAAAGAAAAAGCGCCAAAACGGCACTTTAGATACATTTACAGCTCATTTTGTTAAACTTGTATTGGATAATCCTATCTATTGCGGAAAAATTGCTTATGGCAGAAGAAAAACAGAAAAAATGAAAGGCAGTAGAAGTCAGTCTCATGTTGTGAAACAGGACGATTATATGGTCTATGATGGAATTCACCAAGGGATTATAGATGAAAAAGACTGGCTTTTAGCTCAAGACAAGCGAAAAAAGACAGGAATAAAAAACGAAAAAATTTACAGTGTGGAACATCAGCATTTGCTTTCCGGCATTTTACGATGTCCGGAATGTGGTGCAGGATTATACGGAAGTGTAAATCGAAAAAGAAAAAAGGACGGAAGTTTCTATAGAGATTATTGGTATTACGCCTGCAAACATCGTATGGAGTATGATGGGCATAAATGCACTTATAGAAAGCAAATCCAACAGGATATAATCAATGATGCTGTTGTTGAGGTTATCAGACATATAGTAAAAAACTCACGATTTGATAAATCTATAAAAGAAAAATTAGAAGTCAGTACAGATTTAGAAATATATAAGACTGAGGAAAACTCTATTAATACCCATATTAAACAACTTAATGCAGCAAAGAAAAGATTAGGCATTCAAATAGACCAGCTCGATTATTCCGATAAACATTATGAAGAAAAATATAGCGATATGCAAAATCGAATGAATTCACTTTATGATGAAATTGCAGAAGCACAAGAGTCTTTAGAAACGGTGCAAATGCAGATACAAGGGATTCACGAGCAACAGATTTCACAGGAGAGAATATTTGAATTTCTTGAATTATTTGATATAATATATGATAAGTTTACAGAAATAGAGAAAAAGGAATTTCTGCAAAGCTTTATTAAGCGGATTGAAATATATCCTCAGCCTTTGGAAAATGGTCAAATTCTAAAGAGCATACAGTTTCGTTTCCCGATATATTATCGTGGGAATGAAGGAAACACATTTTTTCCGAATTCTGAAAACACAGTCGAGACGGTCGTACTTTTGACTCGCAAACCTTTTTAAAAATGAATGTATTTCTTTGAAGCTTTTCCATATAAGCATGATAAATCAATGGCAGTAATTTCATATGATCAGCGTTCGATGATTTTCTGGAAATGAAATTAGAATAGAGAATATACGAAGATGATGTTTTTCGAATATCAAACAAACTATGCGAAAAAGAATTGAACATTTTTCATACAGATAAAAGAGTATTCATTGTGTAATTACAAGTGAGTGTTTAAGAAAACAATTATATGAAAATTTATCATTATATCAAATTACTTGATTTGCATGACTTGTCCTTTACCTGTATTAAAACAAAGAGAAGCTGAGCGGAATGTTTAGGATCAGCATCAGCTTCTGACAGCTACCTGTTTTTGAAAGGTGTAACTTGTTAGAAAAGAGATAAATGAAATAATAGATATAACGGATTAGGAGAAAATAGTATGGATATTCAACAGTTTTGGAAAGTAACATTACAGCAGGATGCTGTAGGCATGAAAGAATTTTTTGCTTCCGATGCTTGGATCAGGTGGCATAACACAAATGAACATTTTACAGTGGATGAATTTATTCAGGCAAACTGTGAATATCCCAATCAATGGGATGGGAAGATTGAGAGAATGGAAAAGATTGACGATTTCATAATCACAGTAGTCCATGTTTTCTCTATAGATCAGCCGCTGTCTTTTCATGTCACTTCTTTCATTAAAGTAAAAGATAACAAAATCGTGTCGATCGATGAATATTGGGGAGAAGATGGTATAGCTCCGCATTGGAGACTGGATAAAAGAATCGGCAAAGCAATTTCATAAAGTATTTTATATCTATTAAAGATTGGCTTCTTCCAGTGAATGATAAGCTATTCGTGATTGTTTGATGAATGTTGAATGATCACTTTTTGTTATATAAAAAGAAGTGACATGAACTTTGCCTAATAATGTGTTGGATTTGTATGAATCATATCATGGGATATATTGTTATATGTTATAATTACATTATAATAATTAAGATGTATAGCAATTGGATGATTTATTTGGTGCTTTGGAGGTAGACAATGGGGAATGCAGGAACCAAGCAAGAAGCGGTAATATTAAAAATAATGGGAACTGGTATCAGTATGAATATTTTGGATAGCTCCTTTACGATGCTTTGGGGTAATCCTATTTTTTATGAATTGACCGGGTATACTGCAGAGGAATTTGCGGCAAGCTTTGTAGATTTTAAGCAATATTTTAAAAATTTAAATGAAGATTTTCAAAAACTGCATAAAGTTTTTACGAAGGCTTGGGAACAGGGAAAGAGTTATGCGACAACGGATATCCGATTTCCAATTAAAAATGGAACAAAAATTTGGGTTCGCATAAGCGGCACGATTACAAATCAGGAATATGGTGTGATCGTGAATTTTTCATATACAAATATTGACGATATCATACAGCAGCAAACGGAATTGTGCCAGATAACGAATGAGCGAAGTGATAATTTTGAATGGATGATGGCTGAGTATACCGGTAATGTATACATTAGTGATATGGATACCTATGAACTGCTGTATGTAAACCGCAGTGCTTGTGAAGTATTACAGGCATTACCAGAACAGGTGATCGGCAGAAAATGCTATGAAGTAATTCAAGGCAGAACGACACCTTGTCCTTTTTGTACTAATGCAAAGCTAAAAAAAGATGAAACATATGAATGGGAGTTCTTTAATCCCAACTTAAATCGAACATTTATGATCAAGAATCGTTTATTAAACTGGAAAGGTCATCGCTCCCGCATTGAGTTGTCACATGATATGTATAGTCCTGAATATAAATTGGCTAAGAAAGATCAGGAGCGAGAAGCAATTTTAAAAACGATACCGGCGGGAATGGTTCGAATTGATGCTAAAGACTGCAACACCGTACTTTGGCACAACGGTATATTTTTAGACATGATCGGCTATACCGAAGATCAATTTGTAAATGAATTGCATAATACATGTTCTTATTTGCATCCGGATGATCAAATTCGTACAATTCGTCTGGTGAATGAATTAAAGAAAACTGGTGATAATGTTGTATTTGAAGCTAGAAGCTATAACCGTAAGCGGGAAGAAAGACTATGGACGGTAACCCTTTGCTATATCAGCGGAGAAGATAGTTGGGATGGGATTCCTTCTTATTACAGTCTTGGTCTTGATATAACGGATGAGCGTAAGAAAATAGAGCATTTAACACATAAGGCAGAGAAAGATGATCTTACCGATGTGTATAATCGGGAAGGAATCGAAACGCAAATTAAGGATTACTTGAATCAGCATAGTGATCAAGACTGCGCCTTGCTGATGATCGATGCGGATAATTTTAAGTATATCAACGATAATTATGGTCATATGACAGGTGATTTGGTACTGCGTGAAATGGCTGACGGCATGAAAAAATGGATGAGCCAGGAGGATATAGTAGGCCGCATCGGCGGTGATGAATTTATTGTATTCATGAAAGCAATTACCGATCCGGAAGCAACTAAGCAAAAAGCAATCGATTTGTTAACGATGTTTCGAAACCTTTTCAGGCATGATAAGAAGCCCGTTAATGTAAGCTGCAGTATCGGCATTGCTTACTATCCGAAGGATGGCAATAATTTTGAGGAATTATACGGTCATGCTGATAAAGCTTTATATCACGCAAAGCTGTATGGCAAAAATAACTTTGCTGTTTATACAGATGCTATGTTATCGGAAACTGTTGGAAATGTTTATCCGTCAATGCGAACCGAAATTGACTCAAAAGGGAAATGCTCTGCGGATACTGATAAAATTGTAGAAAAGATCTTTCAGCATTTGTACCGAACTTATGATTTTGAGGAATCTATGCAGGGGGTTTTAGAAATACTGGAAGAACATTTTGGAGTTAGCCGCACTTATATTATTAAGTGCACAAAAGATAGTGAATATGCCGATAACACATATGAATGGTGTAATAAAGGTGTATGTTCTAAAACAGCTTTATTACAGCGCATTCCAATACGTGAAATATATGAAAATGATGAATTTAGAAATAACGACTATATATTTTTCAACAGGGACGAAAATATCATACCGTTTGAATCAATGGATCAGCTTTTTAAAGAGGATGCTCATTCCACCTTGTTATGTTCGTTTAGAAAAGATAAAGAATGCAAAGGCTTTATCGGATATGATGAATGTTTTGGAAAGCGCAAATGGACTGCTGATGAAATTGCGGTGCTTACAAAAATTTCTCATATCATCGATGTGTTTCAAGAAAACTTTCGCACCCGATCTTCTATGAATACACAAAAATAAATATAAAAAAGATTTTAGATAAAGTGATTACAGTTTCATGTATACGAATGAGTTAAAAAGCGGCATAACAGATGCCGCTTTAAGAATTTTATGATAATAAGCAGTACCTTCAAGTAAGATTGCTGGGACACCGCTTGTTATTTCGTTTTTTCAAGAATATGACAAGTAAATAAAATGGGAGAGTTGATATGATCATAAGAAAGGCCAATATTCGAGATCTGACGTTCTTGAAAGAGATGTATCAAAAGCTTGTTGAAAATATGATAAAGCATCAAATTTTCATATGGGATGATGTATATCCTTCTGAATTTCTTGAGGAAGATATTCAGAATGAACAATTATATGTTCTCGAGGATGAAGCTGTGATCAAAGCAGCTTTTGCACTATGCTGTTCAAATGATGGTGAGAAATATGTAGAATGGCCATTATCTCAAAAAAACG
Source organism: Copranaerobaculum intestinale (assembly GCF_009831105.1). Classification (GTDB taxonomy): domain Bacteria; phylum Bacillota_I; class Bacilli_A; order Erysipelotrichales; family Erysipelotrichaceae; genus Copranaerobaculum; species Copranaerobaculum intestinale. The sequence continues at coordinate 776,594 of NZ_WUUQ01000001.1, forward strand.
CTTTTTATATTGATCGATTTGGGGTAAATGTTGATTGTTTGCGGCAGGGTATCGGCAGTATTGCATTACAGGAAGCAGCGGTGCTTTCACAAAGTAAGGATGCTGAAGTACTTCGCTTATTTGTTGTAGACAGCAATCTGCCGGCAATCAAGCTTTATGAGAAGAATGACTTTATTCGGGCACAGGGAATCTACGAGGAAAAAATCGATGAAGATATTACTTTTTATGAATATGGTTATGAATTAGTGCTTAGATCAGCTAGAGTAAAAAAATTAGAATAGGAGGCGGTGCTATGAAGGTGCTCTTACTATGTCCCAAAGCTTTTGAAACTATGGAATTCAGTGTGTTTATTGATGTTATTGGTTGGGCAAGAAATGATTTTGGTCATGATATTGATGTAGTAACATGTGGGTTTCAGAAAACTGTTATCAGCACTTTTCAGGTGCCGATTCAAATGGATATCTTGATTGATGATATTATTGTTTCAGATTATGATGCATTGGCAATACCCGGAGGATTTCGTGAATTTGGTTTTTTTGATGAGGGTTTTGATCCGAAAACAAAGCAGTTGATCAGGGAGTTTGATTCTCAGGGTAAGCCCATCGCTTCTGTCTGCGTGGCGGCATTTCTGCTCGCAAACAGCGGTATCCTGAAGGGAAGAAAAGCAACTACCTATCATCTGCATCAGGGAATCGAGCAGCAAAAACTAGCTGCATACAATGTTTGTGTGGTGAATGAACCGGTAGTTATCGATGCGAATGTTATCACCTCTTATTGTCCGCAGACGGCACCGGATGTTGCTTTTGCATTATTAGAGATGCTTACAACGCATGAAGCTATGCTGGAAGTAAAGCATGCCATGGGTTTTGAAGCTGATTCATGAGGAAATCCTGTTATCAGACAGGATTTTTTATATGCTTAGCCTTTGATTGATCCTTTTTCATAGTATTAAGATTTAGTCAAATGACTTGTATCCTTTAACTGTAACTGATACTATTACAGTAATCAGATGCACTGTCTGTCCGATTTTGAATATTCAAATCGCGGGAAAGGAGTAACGATGACAAGTGAATTTACGATTGCACTGCATGCATTGGTATTTTTGAATCATCATGACAAAACGATGACCAGTGATGAAATTGCTGTCAATGTCTGTACCAACCCTGCCAGGGTTCGTAAGGTCTTATCAAAACTAAAAAAGGCTGATCTGTTGGAAACTCGCGAAGGTTCCCGTGACGGCGGTTATCGATTTCATCATAAAAGTGAATCAGTTACTTTACTGATGGTCTATCAAGCGCTTCATGAACGCATCATATCAAACTCTTGGCATTCAGGAAGCATGGATATCGGATGTCTGATTTCATCTAATATGGCAGCGATCATGGATGACATCGTACTGGAACTGGATGAAGCGTGCCGGAATAAATTGTCTGAAATAACCATTAAAGATGTAAATGATAAAATATTTGGAAAGAGAGGAATTGAAGTATGAAACAATTCGATTCGATTATTATTGGATTTGGAAAAGGTGGTAAAACCTTAGCCGGACATTTAGCAAAACAGGGAAAAAAAGTTGCGGTGATTGAGAAATCAGATATGATGTATGGCGGTACCTGTATCAATGTCGGATGTATTCCGTCCAAATCATTGGTACACAGCGCTGCTGAAAGTAAACTGCATAACGATGTTTCCTTTACGGAAAAGGCAGTGTTATATAGAAAAGCAATTGAAGAAAAGCGGAGTCTTACTGCTAAACTGCGTAAAAAGAATTATCATAAACTGTCTGATCATCCTAATATTACGGTTATTAATGGAGAAGCGAGCTTTTTAAGCTCTACTTCAATAGCGGTAAAGCAAGAAGAAGGAATCGAAGAACTGCAGGCACCCAATATTTTTATCAATACCGGTTCCTCATCTGTAATCCCTGCAATTAAAGGAATTGATAATAATCCATATGTGTTTTACAGTGATACCTTAATGAATCTCGATAAACTGCCTAAGCATCTAATCATCATCGGCGGTGGTTATATCGGTTTGGAATTTGCATCTATGTATGCGAATTTCGGTTCTAAGGTTACGGTGCTGCAGCATGGTGGAATATTTCTTCCCAAAGAAGATGAGGATATTGCGGCAGAAATTCGCGGTAATCTGGAAGCACAGGGAATTCAGTTTCTGCTGAATGCGGACACTCAGGAAATCACCTCTGATGGAAATGTTTTGGTAGAAGTGGCAGGTTCATTGACCGCCTTGTCAGCAGATGCTGTATTGATTGCGGTTGGGCGCAGAGCAAACGTGGAAGGACTACATCTGGAAGCAGCCGGTGTTGAACAAACTGAACGAGGAGCGGTCAAGACCAATGAATGGCGGCAGACGACAGCTGAAAACATATTTGCGATGGGTGATGTTGTAGGTGGTCTTCAATTTACGTATGTATCGCTGGACGATTACCGCATTGTTTCAAATTATCTCGATGGTAAAAAAACTTACAGTGAAAAATCACGACAGCATGTACCATATAGCGTATTCATGGAAATTCCGTTTTCAAGAGTAGGTATGAATGAGCGTGAGGCAAAGCAAGCCGGTTTTGAAATAAAAGTTATGAAACTGCCGGCAATGGCGATTCCAAAGGCGCAAGTGCTGAAGAAACCGGCAGGATTATTGAAAGCAGTCATCGATGTAGAGACAAATAAGATTTTAGGTGCAATGCTTTTATGTGAAGAATCTTACGAGATGATCAACCTTGTCAAGCTGGCGATGGATCTGAACGCAGATTATACTGTTTTGAGAGATCAAATATTTACACATCCGACGATGAGTGAAGCGCTGAATGATTTATTTTCAATGTAAATGATAGTATGGAAGGATATTATTAACATCGCAGTTCTTGAAAGAACTGCGTTTTTTTATGTGTTATAAATGATCAGTTGCATCATGAGAATCATCTGCGTTGTTTTGAAAGAGTATTACAGGTCATAAGGTAATTTATAGCATGTAAATAAAGAAACATGGGGAAATTCACTTTTTAGAAAAAACCTCTTGCTTTGGAGTGAACTCCAGGATGTATAATGCAAACAAGCAAGAAAAGCTGGCTGATAATGTGAAAGATAGCTTAGAAATGTGTGATAGCAATATAGTATTCGAATGTATTTGAAAATGATTAAAAGGAGGGCATTACATGGTAATTCAACAAAGCGCAAGCAGAGAAGCCTTAGGAGAATTTGTATCACAGTTTGTGGTCTTAAATGACGATGTATTGTTCAAAAAGGTTTGGTCAAGGGAAGAGGAGCTTTCACTGCGTGAATGTTCTTTGATGAAGACCAGTTTCTAAAAGATTGTTATCAAGCAAAAAAAAGGAGAGAAATTATGAGTAGAAAATTAGTAGCATACTTTAGTGCAAGTGGTGTCACTGCACAGCTGGCGGCGGAGCTGGCATCAGCAGTAAATGGAGATCTGCATGAAATACTTCCAAAGGAGCCGTATACACCGGCAGATCTGGATTGGACGAATGAGCTGAGCAGATCTAGTAAGGAAATGAAGAATAAGACCTATCGACCGGCAATAGCGAATACGGTAACGGATATGGAATCCTACGATGTAATCTACATAGGCTTTCCAATTTGGTGGTATGTCGCTCCGACCATTATCAATACGTTTTTAGAAGGTTACGATCTGGTTGGCAAAACGATCATACCGTTTGCGACATCCGGCGGCAGCAAAATGGATAATGTGAATCATGAGCTTGTCGGTTCTGTAAAAGGAGCAGATCTGAAGATCGGCAGACGATTTGAAGCAAGGGTGAGTGAGAAAGAACTGCAGGCTTGGGCCAAGTCGGCAGAAGTATAAAGAGAGGGTGTTTAATATGAATAAAAATGTCTTGGTTATATCATCCAGCCTGCGGAAAAACAGCAATTCAGAATGTTTAGCAGATGCCTGTATCCGTGGTGCAAAAGAAGCAGGTAATATTGTGGAAAAGGTGGTACTCACCGATAAATCTATTCAGTTTTGCCAAGGCTGTCTTGCCTGTCTGAAAACCAAACAGTGCATAATTGATGATGACAGCAGAGCAATTACTGAAAAAATGAAGAATGCCGATGTGATCGTATTCGCATCTCCGGTTTATTATTTCAGTATCAGCGGACAATTGAAAACACTGCTGGATCGGGCAAATTCTCTGTATGCTTCTGAATATCAGTTCCGTGATATTTATTTTCTTTCATCAGCAGCGGAAGATGGTATTCATACGGTGGAAGGGTCGATAAAAACGATTGAGGGATGGGTCGACTGCTTTGATAAAGCTGTGCTGAAAAAGACTGTTTTTGCCGGTGGTGTTGATGGTGCCGGGGATATTCTTGATCATCCGGCCTTGTTGGAAGCATATGAATTAGGGAAACAAATATAAAAAGGAGAGTTAGCTATGAATGATTTCATGTATCATAATCCCGATAAGGTGTATTTTGGCAAAGCGCAGATACAGCACTTACCGGCTGAGCTTCGGCAGTTTGGAAAAAATGTTCTGCTGGTATACGGAGGCGGATCAATCAAGAAAAACGGTATCTATGATACGGTACTTTCTTGCTTGGTGAAGGAAGGATTCATCTTGACTGAATTGTCCGGTGTGGAACCCAATCCTCGTCATACAACTGTTAATCGAGGAGCTGCTATCTGTAAGCAGGCAGATATTGATGTAGTCTTAGCAGTCGGTGGAGGGAGTACCATTGACTGCGCCAAGGGGATTGCCGCAGCTGCGGAAACTGCGGATGGCAATGTATGGCCGCTGGTTGAACAAAAAATTTGGATCACAAAAGCATTGCCGGTCGTTGCCGTTTTGACCAATGCCGCAACGGGATCGGAAATGGATGCATGGGCAGTTATATCCAATATGGATACCAATGAAAAAATCGGCTTGGGAGGGAGTGCATTGATACCCCGGGCAGCTTTTGAAAATCCGGAATACAGCTATTCCCTTCCCATTTATCAGACAGCCTGCGGCAGCTTTGATATATTTAATCATGTTTTGGACAATTACTATTTTTCCCAAGATGCTGCATTTGATATGATTTTGGAATTTCAAGAAGCAGTAATGCGAGCGGTTGTAAAATGGGCACCGATTGCAATGAAAGAACCGCAGAATTATGAAGCGAGAGCGAATCTGATGTGGGCATCTTCCTTGGCACTCAACGGTATACTTGATGCGGGAATGATGCATGATTGTGCCTGTCATGCCATGGAGCATGAGTTGTCTGCTTATTATGATATAACCCATGGTCATGGATTGGCAATCCTGACACCGCGCTGGCTGACCTATCTATTAGATGAAGAAACGGCGCCGGCAATTCATCGTCTTGGGACCGCGGTATTCGGTATAGAAAAAGCCATACGCCCGATGATTGGTGCGAAACAAACGATCGAAGCAGTATCTGATTTTTGTTTTCAGACCTTAGGCTTGACAGCTACTTTATCCGAACTGGGTATTACTGACGAGCATTTCGCTGAAATGGCAAAACATGCCTGCGGAGGCAGATCACTATCTGGTATAAAAACCTTATCATCTGCTGATATTGAGAAAATTTATCGCATGTGTCTGTAAAAGCATTTTGTAGATATTGATTGCATACAACTGCTCGATTATTTGCGGATCAATACTGTCGAACATCAGCACATTATACGGTATTGAACTCATGAGGCCGCGCACTAGATACGGAGGTGAAAGAATGAAACGTATATGTATGTTAGCAGTTATCACGCTGCTGATAAGCGGGTTTACCGGATGTACTCAAACCGATAAGAAACCTAAGGATGAACATAAAGAACAATTAACTGAAAAGCAAACCGACACAAATGTTTTGGTAGCTTATTTCTCCAACACCGGAACGACTGAGGGTATCGCCGAAATGATTGCAGATGAAACCCAAGGTACTCTGTATGAAATACAACCGGAAAATTCATATACCGAGGAAGACCTAAATTATCAGGATACAGACAGCAGATCAAGCCGTGAGCAGGCTGATTCATCAATCCGTCCGAAAATTTTGAAGTCAATCGATCACATGGAAGCATTTGATGTGATATTTCTCGGCTATCCGATCTGGATGGGAGACGCACCAAAGATTATTCATACCTTCCTCGAAAGCTATGATTTTTCACAGAAACAAATCATTCCGTTTTGTACGTCGGGAAGCAGTGATATCACCTCCAGTGCCGAGGTATTAAAGGCCCTTGTGCCGAATACAAAATGGCTCAGCGGCAGACGATTCTCAAAGGAATCCAGCCCGCAAGATGTGCAGAAATGGATTTCCGCTCTAACATCAACACATTCTGAGGATAAAACGAAAGCCAAAGCAAAGCTTTATTTAAAAATCAATAATCATGTTCTGGAAACAGATCTTATTGATCACGCAAGCACCCAAGCTTTGCTGGCCTTGCTTAAAGAACACGATCTGACGATTTCGATGCGAGATTTTAACGGCTTTGAGAAAGTCGGTGAGATTGGTACAACGCTTCCAAGAACGGATGAATCCCTTACAACCAAAGCAGGTGATCTGATTTTATATGAAGGCAATCAATTTATTATTTATTACGATGTCAATACATGGAAGCTTACAAAACTAGGAGAAATCAAAAATTGTTCAGAAAATGAGCTGAAATCAATTCTTGGAAAAGGCGAAGTGAATGTAACATTATCACTATCAAAGAACTAAGCAGTATACTTGATTAGATATAGAGATGTAAACCCATTTATTAAATTTTTGCGACCTTTCGATTTTCAAGTTTATAATAACTGCTTTTTGTTATTCCAGACACTGTCTTTCATGAAAATCAAGCCTGTTTAACATTATGTTTTTCAAAGGATATCTGCTTTAAAATTTTAAATTTTTTCAAATTTCACTTTGAATTTTTTCTTGAAATCCGATATACTATAACATATAACGTGTAGCGATCATGCGTAATTCCAGTTGTGCATGGGCTGCGCGTTTTCTTTTTGAAAAAGTCCTGGAAGTAAGGTGATTTTTATTCATAAATAACGATATATCGCTTCGATAAAATATATAAGCAGATGATAAGAAAAGACATAAGCGTGTAGCCAACGGCGTAAATCCAGCACCGTTAAACTATGCGCTTTTTTATTAGGAGGAAATCAATATGGAAACAGCGAATCAATATTTAGGAACCGAGCATATCGGTAAATTAATGAAGAAGTATGCCGTGCCATGTATTATATCCTTATTGGTAGGTGCGCTTTATAATATAGTCGATCAGATTTATATTGCGAATGCGAGTTATCTCGGTTCTTATGGAAATGCCGCAAATACAGTAGTTTTCCCGCTGACTGTGGTTGCCTTGGCAATTGCGGTCATGATTGGAGATGGCTGCTGCGCGTTTGTCAGTATCAGTATGGGCAAGCGGAAAGTAGAAGCGGCGAAGCAAAGTGTTGGCAACGCAGTACTCATGAGTATTGTTTGCAGTTTATTGTTGACCTTTGTATTTTTGATATTTCAAAAACAGATTATCACGTTATTCGGCGGTACTGTAAATATGGAAACTTTCCGATACGCGAAAGAGTATTTTTTCTATATCAGCCTTGGTATTCCGTTTTATATGTTTGGACAGGCGATGAATCCCATAATCCGCGCTGATGGCAGTCCAAAATTTGCGATGCTTTCAACCCTTGCCGGAGCAGCGATCAACTGTATCCTTGATCCGATCTTTATCTTTGGTTTTCGTTGGGGAATGATGGGCGCAGCCACAGCTACCGTAATTGGACAGATTGTTACCGCAGCCTTTGCGGTATGGTATCTTCAGCATATGAAAGTGATCAAGCCATCCATAAAAAACTTTCATATTGACTATTCAATTTTGGGTCGAACCTTACTGCTGGGAATCACCAGCTTTCTGTCGCAGATTTCCTTAGTGATCGCGATGGCCGCAATCAATAATATGATTCAGAAATACGGGGCACTCGATGCTGTGTTCAAACAGCCGCAGTATGCACAGATTCCCATGGCAGTCGTTGGTATCGTAATGAAGTTCTTTCAAATCGTTATATCGATTGTTGTAGGCATGGCTGCTGGGTGTATTCCGATTGTCGGATACAATATGGGAGCGCAGAATCGCACACGGGTAAAAAAGCTTTTTACTAAGTTATTGCTCGCAGAAGCAAGCGTTGGGATTGCTGCCTTCTTATTAGTCGAGCTGTTTCCACGTTCAATTATCTCAATCTTTGGAGCAGCCCAAGAAAGCAGCTACTATACCATGTTTGCAGTTAGAGCCTTCCGCATATATTTATGCATGATTATTTTTGCCTGTATCAATAAAGCTTGCTTTATCTTTCTGCAGGCAATGGGTAAGGCATTGGCATCGACGGTTCTTTCGATGTTCCGTGAAATTGTATTTGGTGTCGGATTTGCGTTGCTCTTGCCTCTGTTTTATGGCTTAGACGGGGTTCTGTATTCCATGCCTGTTTCTGATCTATGCACTTTTATCGCAGCTGTCTATCTGATTCTGCGCACATATAAAGAGCTTGATGATCAGCAATTAACTTTATCGCATGCGGATTAACATAGAAGAATAACAGGCTGTCACAGCTAAAGATTTAAAAAAGGAATCTCTTCATTTATGGAATTGAAGAGGTTTTTTTCTATGTCAATAAAAATGAAAAAAATGATATTTTAATAATAGCACCGCTTGTGTGTAATTGAGCGGAATGATGCAAAGCGGTGTGCCTTTGTAAATGCTATCATTTATGATCCATGTAATATGAATATATTGCTTCTAAATTTGTATTGAAGATGTTATTTCCGACAGCTTGGTTAATCATGACGTATTGACTAGGTTTCGCTCACAATCTGACATGGTTGATCATGGTTTGACTGATAAGCAAGAAATTGATTACCAAGGCTTTACATAAAATTTGAGAATGCGTTTCTTCAAGCATATAGGGAGCGTGCTTTATAATACATATTTGTCAAATAATGAACGATAAGGTAGAATATGCATAACTGGAAAGCAGGAGGGACAGTGTATATGAATTTGATTCGGATGAACAGAGTTTATTCTTCCCTCTGCGGTACTTATCTGGTAAAGAGTCGTTCAAAACGTACCGTTGATATGATGGAAAAGGTATTGTTTTTAATGCAGGCTGAATCACTTCAAAAACAGATTCCGCTTTTTCATTGTAAAATATTTCTGGATGGCAGCCACATCCGGATACCTTATATCAGCAATTTATTGGCAGTTGATCAAAAAGCGTTCTTTCTGCCTGAATCGCGATATTTCTTATTTCACCAGGGATTTGATGAGTACACAAAAATGTTGAATCGCCTGCGCCGGCTCGATCAAGAGCAAATAAATGAGCGCGTCATGAAAATTCTTCAACATCATAAATTAGATGCTGATTATTTTGTGTATGCCCCTTATCACCATACATGGATGCGAAGGCTGGCAAGATTAAAAATCGAGGCTGCAAGGCATTGGATGATGAATGATATCCGAATGATTTTATTTGTACCGCTGCCCGCTGTTTTGATAGCCCTTATCAAAGCAAATTCAACAGCTGGGGAGGTGCATGTGCTGATACACTATCAGCGAAAGTGGGCATTGATCCTTATAGGCGCAGTTACCTTCGTTTCAGCGTTGGTATGGACGTTTCATTGGATGAGAGCTACTGCTTATGAAAGGCGTCATACTGACTGTATTTGAAAAATTGCCGTGTGATAATCAGAAAGGAATATGATTGATATGATACTTGATTTTAATTCAATAAAAGAAGTTGAGCGAATGAATTTTCAAGGAGGTAAGGGAGTGTTCCATGTTCATATGTATCAGGATGAACATGTGAAGATCATGAAGGGAATGCTGGAACCGGGCGCTTTCATCGGTTTTCATGCTCATGTGAAAAACAGTGAAATTATTTTTATTACCGAAGGGCACGGAAAAGTTCGATATGATGATACAGAAGAAGCTGTAACGGCGGGCAGCTGTCATTATTGTCCTAAAGGTCATGCGCACAGCTTGATCAACAGCGGCAATCAGAATCTGCATTTCTATGCGGTGGTGCCCGAGCATGAATAAGACCTTATATGTAACTGATTTAGACGGTACGCTGTTGAATACAGATATCTGTATCAGTGAAACAAGCCTTAAGATTATAAACGATTTAATCGCCTCCGGCATGCACTTTACCTTTGCGACTGCCCGTTCTTTGGTTTCTGCTCGCAAGGTTACCAAAGGACTGCTGGCCAACATACCGGTCATTGTATACAATGGTGCTTTTATTATGAATCATGAAGACGGAGAAATATTGTATTCCCGTAAATTTACGAGCGATGAACGTGGGGATATTGTATCTCTGCTGCGAAAACACCATATGCATCCGCTGGTGTATTCCTTTATAGAGCAGCAGGAGAAGCTCTCCTGGAATCAAAACCATGAAAACGAAGGTATAAAGCATTACATCAATCAGCGGCTTGACGATCCCCGGCTACGGCCTTTGAGCGATGATCGGAATCTGTATGACGGAGATATGTTTTATCTTACCTGCATTGGGGAACCGAAAGAGCTTGAAATTGTCTATCAGATCATGCAAGGTGATGAACGATTTCGCTGCACACTTCAGCAGGAGCTGTATCGGACGGAGTACTGGCTGGAGATTATGCCGCGCAAAGCTACTAAAGCGGAAGCGATCCAGCATTTAAAAACTATGGGAAGCTGTGATCGTATTGTCGCATTTGGGGATGCGATCAATGATCTTCCGATGTTTGAAATAGCAGATGAAGCATATGCGGTCGCGAATGCGGTACCAGCATTAAAAGCCGCGGCGACAGCGGTAATCGCAGATAATGATCAAGACGGTGTCGCAAAAAAATTATGGGAGCTTTATCAAGGGACGGCAAATTAACAGCAGTCCTTTTTCTCATAATTTCATATGATCATACTGCCCTATATGTTAAAGCCATTTAAAACAGCTTTTTCCCAAGCAATGACTGCAGACACAGACAGAAATAATAATACTGTTTTCAAATTGCGTGTATCTTATTTATTTGACAATCAAAATAATATTTGATAAAATACTTCAGTTTGAGAGAGGTAAATATATGTTGAAGAAAAAGAAATTCTGGCTGATTATAGCTGCGGTTGTGGTACTGCTGTTTGTTGGCGGATTGGGTTTTGCGGGTAATTATTTGGTGGATTATGCCTTGGCTGTAGATGATCAGGGACGAATCGGTTCAATGGGTGATGGTGTCTATACCGGAAAGCAGGATACACAGGCACAGCAGGAATATGATGCATGGGTAAAAACTGCGGAAACAAAGGAGCTGCATATTCAGAGCGATGATGGGCTGAAGCTGTGGGCGAAGTACTATCACGGAGCCAAGGATTCACATCGTTATGTACTGGCGGTTCATGGATATACCGTGGATAATCGGGATATCGCCCCGGCAATCGTTCCCTTTGTAAAGGCAGGATATCATGTCATTACTCCAGATCAGCGGGGACGCGGTCAAAGTGAAGGAACCTATCTTGGTATGGGATGGCTGGAAAAGGACGATGTTGTGAACTGGGTTGAAAAGATCGTTCATATGGATAAACAGGCTGAAATTGTATTGTATGGAGAATCTATGGGAGCCGCCACGGTAATGATGGCAAGCGGAGAGAAGCTGCCTGCCAATGTAAAAGCAGTGGTCGAGGACTGTGGATATACATCTGCATCAGCGATGTTTAAAAATCAGCTGAAAGAACGGTTTGGGCTGCCGGATATTCCATTCCTTCCGGCTGCAGCGGTGGTATCGCAGCTTCGTGCAGGCTATAATTTCTATGATGCCAGTGCGATTGATCAAATTGCGAAAAGCAACCTTCCGATTCTGTTTATTCATGGCGGTGCTGACGACTATGTACCGACCTCTATGGGAAGAGAACTGTATAAGAGCTACCATGGAGAAAAGGAACTGCTGATTGTAGCGAAAGCCGGTCACGGTCAAAGCGCTGATGTTGATCCTGAAACGTATTATCATACTGTATTTCAATTTTTAGCGAAATATTTATAAACATTAAGATGATACAAGCGAGAGCACAGAAATGTGCTTTTTCTTTTGCTTATAAAAAGATTGCAGAAAAAGAGTTGCTTTTTCATACATTCTCCTATACAATAAAAATATACTTACATCAAGAGTTGACGAAAGGCTGTGATCATGTGTATCAATCAAAGGGCATGAAGCATGTCAGTATTCAGAAAGTAAAAGATTTTCTGATTCTGAATAAGATTGCGACCAAGAGCGAAATCGTGTCAGCGACCAAGCTATCCGCAGCGACCATTACCAATATCTTAAAAGAATTAATGGACAGCCGCTACATAGAGCGGGTGGAGGATTGTGAATCTACGGGAGGAAGAAAGGCCAAGCGCTACCGTATACGCGGCTGCTATATGTATTTTGGTCTGATCCATATGCAAATGTTCAATCATCACACGAGGATCGGATTTCGGATAATCGATCTCGACTACAAGATCGTTGGGAATGAAGAACGAAGCTTTGATTCTTTTGTCTTTTCGGATATGCTGGATTTTATTCGGGATATGCGGGACTGCTTTCCCTTCGAATATGTGGCAGTTTCAGTTCCCGGTGTTGTCGATCACGGACAGATCAGCGAGTGTGACATTGATTCGCTAAATGGGATGAATATCGAAACGGCTATTCAAAGTGTTATCCCGATCCATGTAACAGCAGAGAATGATATGAATACAGCTGTTCTCGGATATGCGCATTTTCATACGATCAATGAAAAAAATCTAGCTTTTATTTATATGCCGGACAATCACCAGACCGGCTGTGGTCTCTACCTAAATGATGCGATCGTTTATGGATCAACGCATTTTGCCGGAGAGCTGGGATTTCTTCCCATCGGTACTGCCGCACAGCAGGAACAGCTTCGCGATCATGATCCGATGAAGCTATTGGTACAGCAGGCAGTCAGTATCATCGCAATTGTCAATCCTGATTGTATCGTGCTGTATACACCGCGCTTGAAGGAGGATGGTTTTCAAGAGGCTGTCGAAGCATATATTCCGAAGCAGCATCTGCCGGAATTTATCTTTGTTGATAATATGGATGAATTCATTTTCAAAGGACTTATCACCCTGAGCATAGAGAGCTCACGATTTAAAATATAGTTGCGAAAAGGGAGGCTTTTATATGAAAAACTATATCGATCTGCACATGCATTCCGGTTATTCTGATGATGGAGAATATACCGCCGAGGAGCTGGTCATCAAATGTCATCAAAGCGGTATTCGGATCATGGCAATTACCGATCATAATACTGTTTCGGTTATTGATGAAGAGCTTGCGCTATGCCGTGAAATGGGAATCATCGCTATTCCCGGCGTAGAAATCGACTGCACATGGAAGGGCATTGATTTGCATGTGGTTGGATATGGCATAGATCATCATCAGCGAGACTTTCAGAAAATTGAAGAGGATATCACCGCGCAGGAAATCATAAATTCACGGAAACGTGTTTGGCTGACAAATCAAATGGGTTTTCAGCTCAGTGAACAGGATATGGAAGAATCCAGTTTGAGTGATGTATGGCCGGGTGAGCTTTTCGCAGAGGTGCTGTTAGGTCGGCCGGAATATGCCGATCATGAACTTTTGAAGCCTTATCGCCCTGGCGGAAGCCGCAGTGATAATCCTTTGGTAAATTTTTATTGGGACTTCTATTCGCAGGGGAAGCCGTGTTATACGGAAACCCGTTTTCCGGATCTGGAAACAGTGATTGATTTGGTTCATGCGCACGGCGGAGTACTGGTATTGGCGCATCCTGGTGTAAATTTGAAAGAACATTTTGAGAAATTCGATGAATTGGCTGCGTTGGGCATTGATGGGGTAGAAGCATTCAGCAGCTATCACGATACTGTGACCTGCGAGTATTTCTATGAGAAGGCAAAGCAGTATGATCTGTTGGTTACCTGTGGCAGTGACTATCATGGTAAAACAAAGCCAGCCATTTCATTGGGCGGTTCCGGCTGTTCAGTTAATCAGCAGCAGATTGAAGCCCAGCTTCGCCAGTATGGGCTGATCTAGGGAAAAGATGGTGTTACTTTCCTTTGAACTTTGTTATAATTTATAAAGAAGCATAGCTAACAATGCGTACAAAGGAGAGTTTTATGAGCCAGTCATTTACCTATAAAGATGTAGAAGCTGCTTATCAGCGTATCAAACCGTATATTTACGAAACGCCGCTTGAACATTCCATGTATTTAAGTGATGAAAAAACGAGCTATTACTTTAAGTTGGAATGTCTGCAAAGCGCAAAAAGCTTCAAAATTAGAGGCTGTCTGAACAAGATGCTCTCTTTGAATGCAGAAGAAAAAGCACGGGGAGTTTCAACGGTATCCAGCGGCAATCATGGAATTTGTGTTGCTTATGGGGCGAAGCTGCTGGGCATTGAAAAAGCGGTCATCATCGTTCCGAAAACGACACCGCAAAGTAAAATTGATAAGATCAAATATTTTGGCGGCAGGGTTTTGTTGATGGGAGAAAACTATGACGGGGCACATATAGAAGGAATGAAGTATATCCGTACTCACGATATGACCTTTATTGACTCCTATTATGAAGATGCGATGGTATATGCCGGACAGGGAACGATGGCAATTGAAATATTGAAACAGAATCCGGAAATTGATACCATTTTGACGCCGATCGGCGGGGGCGGTATGCTGACCGGGGTTGCGGTAGCGGCGAAGGCATTGAAGCCTTCGATTCGTGTGATCGGTGTCCATACCGCAGCGTGTCCGGCACTGATTAAATCGTATCAGGAAAACGTGTTTTATGAAGAATGTGAGAGTGAGCCGTCGATCTGTGACGCATTGATCGGAGGAATCGGTAGGCTGTGCTATGAAATGGCTAAGGATTATGTCGATGATTTAATTCAGGTACAGGAAGCTACGATTGAAAAAGCAGTGGTGCATATGCTGACGAAAGAAAAGTTTGTGGTGGAACCGGCGGCGGCAGTTTGTACCGCGGCGATCATGGAACAGCGGGAACGGATCGGCGGAAAGCAAGTGGCACTAGTCATGTCCGGCGGAAATATTGACGCGATGCTGATGAAGCGTCTGTTAAATGAAAGTGAACAGTAGAAAGAAGTGAATTCTATGAGTTATGAAATTGTCTATAAAAGCGCGACGGGTAATACATTGCTGCTGGCTGAAGAATTAAGAAAGATCTGGGGATCAGCAGATTGTATATACTTTGGAGAACCAAAAGCTTCACAGAATCTTGCAAGTCGCATAGCCATTGGATTCTGGACAGATAAAGGAACTTGTTCAAACGATTTACAGGAGTATTTGAAGCAGCTTCACCAAAAGCAGATATTCTTGTTCGGAACTGCCGGATTTGGCGGATCTTCTGATTATTTTGACCGCATTTTAAAAAATGTGGAAGCATGGATTTCCAAAGACAATACGATTATCGGTACATTTATGTGTCAGGGAAGAATGCCTCAGGGGATTCGGGAGCGTTACCAAAAGGCTTTGGAGGATGATCCCCAAAATCAGAAAATGAGGGATATGATAGACAATTTTGATTTGGCTTCCACCCATCCGGATGAAACAGATTTGAATCATTTACGAGAGATTTTACAGACAATCGAACCCTAAAGCAGCGAAGGCTGCTTTTTATTTATATCGTATTGGCATTATGAACGCAAAATCCATAATAGATTTTTATTTATAAGTATAGTAAAATATGAAGGAAGTGTTATAAGAATGTTTTATTATAAATGAAAGAGGGATATGTATGAGATTTAAGGAGTTAAACAAGAAGCAGAAACGTAAATTTCTAGTTTCACTCTGGCTGATTATCGTGATTGCGGTCATGTATATCGGATATGCCATAACTACGCTGTACCGGGATCGCTGTGCGGAAAATGATTACTGGACCGAGTATTTGGAAACACCGAAAAGCATTGAAAAGGTTGTATTGGAAAAAGGCCGAAACGCTACGAAAGTGCATGTCGGTACATATATTGAAAATTTGAAGGAAATTAACATCAAAGGCTCCAATTTCCGCGCTTCCTACAATATATGGTTCAAGTGGGAGGGAGATCCAGAGCTGGACATGAAAAATCATTTTCAGATTTATAAGGGTACTGTGAATAAAATGGAAGTAATTAAGGAATATCATGACGATCAAATTCATTACCAAAAGGTAAGGGTAGATGTAACGGTTACGAAAAATTTCTGGACCAAACGGTTTCCTTTGGAATCTCATCAGCTGCGAATGTATGTCATGTCCAATTATCCGGTTGAGCGAGTTTCGTTCATCGGCGATATTGCCGAGAGCGGCAGTAATCCTAACCTCAGCATCACTGGTTATGACCTGACCAGATTCGGTTCCAGCGTTACCGGTGTAACCTTGAAAGGCACTGGTGATCCGACCATTGACGGCGATATTACGATGTCCGAATACATGACGGCGATTGAAATTAACCGTGCTAATTGGGGACTTTATGTGAAATGCTTTATTGCTTTGGTGGGCACGGTTACTTGGGTCATGATCGCTCTGTTTATCTGCAGCTATCATCATGTCGATCCGCTTGGCATGATTCCCGCAGCACTGTTTGGTACGGTTACCAATATTATGGTTGGAGCGAATCTGCTTCCGGATGCCATGGATCTGGGTCTTTTAGAATATGTGAACTTCTTTGGTATTATGATTATTTTATCGGTAGCACTTGTGGTTATCAATACCAACCGCATCCGCACGAAGGATAATGATACACCGTTTGCCAGCTATTACGGCCGTCGCCTGTTCTATGTAATCTTATTCTTTATTATTCTAGGTAACGTGCTGATGCCGCTTGCTGCTTATATGTTTCAATAGGTAACATGATGAGAAAACATATTTATGTCCTGATTGAAAAGGCTCAGGAGCACGATAAACTCAGTAAAATATATGATTGGTACATCATGGGTATCGCATTTGTCAGTATCGTACCGCTGATGTTTCGTGAGATGAATCCTTATTTGAGTACCCTGGAAACAGTAACTGTCTATTTATTATTTTTGGATTATGTTTTGCGGTGGATGACGCATGATTATCGAGTGAAGAAGCATTCTCCATGGGCATTTATCCTGTATCCTTTTACCCCCTATGCAATCATGGATATTTTATCCATTCTGCCATCCATCGGTCTGCTTCCTAAGAGCTTCATGATCCTGCGTTTGCTGCGGTTAACCAAGATCATTCATTATTCACGAAGCTTTCAGCAGGTTGTCAATGTCTTTAAAAATGAACGTAAGACCTTGTTGTCGGTATTGCTGATCGCGGTATTCTATATCCTGGTTTCAGCTTTGATCATGTTCGTTTATGAGCCGAAGTCTACCTTCGATAATTTCTTTGATGCATTATACTGGGCGACAACGGCATTGACGACGGTTGGTTATGGTGATGTATATCCGCATACGGATGTCGGAAAGTTCATCAGTATGATTTCTTCGCTGTTCGGGGTAGCTGTGATTGCGATGCCAGCCGGTATTGTGACCGGCGGCTTCTTGGATGAAGTACATCGTGATATTGCCCGTCGGGAGGAGCAGCATCTGAAAGAACGTCAGGAGCGTGAATCTCATGAGAAATAGCATGGTTAAGCGATATGCGATCGTGATGCTGATCGGAGTTGCTTTGAATCTAGGCCTGTACCAGATAGCGCACATCTTTCATCTGCCGGCGTGGATTGATAATATCGGAACCGCATATGCAGCTTTGATACTTGAGCCTTCTGCCGGACTGCTGGTCGCTTTCGCGACCAATTTCTATCAGGCTGCATTTGTTTATAACAGCAGCTCGATCGTCTATTATGCAGTCAGTGCCAGTGCGGCGCTCAGCATCGGTATTCTAATGCGAAAGCAGGGAAAAGTCGCATGGACAAGACTGTTTTTGTCATTGCTTTGCTATTTGGCAGTGAGCTCATTGCTTTCGACCATACTGACGCTGTGGCGTACGGCTGGCGTACCGGACAGTGCATGGGAGCATCACTTCTATGATTTGGCGCTGACCGCCGGTCTGCCAAATTGGCTTTCCTGTTTATTTGGAATTGCGGTATTAAAATTCAGTGATAGTGTGGTGATGGGAGTTTTATTACCAATTCTTTTCCGCTTAACTCCTAAATTACTGAAAAATGAGCAAATCGAACAAATTGTGTCTTGGAAAAATCCATATTTCCATAAGCGAGAGGAGCTGCCATAAGGGCAGCTTTTTAATATCATCTTAACACGCGCCGATTCGCTTCAATGCTATAATGGGGGATAAAGAGGGGATGAACATGAAAAAATCAGTAATTTCAGGACTATTCGCCGTGATATTAATAGCAGGGGCATCACTGCTGGGATATATATTTAAGGCAGCTGGCTTTCAGGATGCTAACATTGTGGTATTATACATCCTGGCGGTGCTTTTGACAGCGCGTTTTACTGACGGCTATTGGATCGGGCTGATCGCTTCCCTCGCCGCAGCCTTTGCCTTTAATTACTTTTTCACCAGTCCGTATTATACATTTGCGGTTGATAATCCCAATTATATAATTACTCTGATATTTATGACCATCACTTCACTGATCACCAGCGCGATCACTTCACTGGCGAAGCGAAATGAAGAGCAGGCACGGTTACAGGAGGCACAGGCTCGCTCTCTATACAGTCTTAATAATCAGGTCAGCCAAGCGCATGATATGCATGAAATTGCGGCTTCGGCTGTTTCCGTTATCAGTCAGATTTTAGGCTGCAGCACTGCTTGTTTACTGATACATGAAGATGATTGCTGGGAGGAGGAATATGTACAGCAGTTGGACGGTGATCATCTGGTATATCGCAGTTTGACGGCGCGGGAGCGGCAAATGCTGAACCGCTGCAAAGATCAGTTGGCACATACCTTTGTGCGGGGGGAAGAATTTTATGAATGGCCGATCCAAGGACAGGATACGTTGCTTGGAATTTTGCGGATACCCTACATTCGCGCTAAGCATTTTAATGAGGAAGAAGCAAGTCTTATTCACTCCATGAGCGAGAGTATAGCGTTAGCCATAGATCGTATTCAATCTACTCAAAAACGCTTGGAAACACAGGAACAAGTAGAACAGGAGCGCTATCGAAGCAATCTGCTCAGGGCGATTTCTCACGATTTGAGAACGCCGCTGACCGGGATTATGGGAACGGCGGAAATGGTCATGGATATGAGTGATCAAAAGGATGAGCGCTTTGATTTGGCCCAGGGAATCTATAACAGCTCCCAGTGGCTACACACTTTAGTAGAAAATATTTTGAGTCTTACTCGTATTCAAGAGGGAAAACTGGAAATGCACAAGGAGCTTGAGGCAGTTGAGGAAGTAGTGGCCGGTGCTGTAGAAGCACTTCGGCAGCGGACAGAAGCCTGTCCGATCCAAGTATTCATTCCCAGTGCCGTGGTGATGGTGCCTATGGATGCTAGATTGATTCGTCAGGTATTGATCAATCTTTTGGATAATGCCTTAAAATACGCACCCCAAGGAAGCATAGAATTACATGCTGAAGTAAAAAAACCGAATATTTGTTTTACTGTGGCAGATCATGGTGACGGCATCCGTGATGCGGATCGATCACGCTTATTTGATATGTTTTATACAAAGGAATATCAGCATCCGGATGCGGTTAAGGGGGTCGGGCTAGGTTTAACAATATGTAAATCAATCGTTGAGGCACATGGCGGGAGTATCTGGGCAGAAAATAAAAAAGAAGGAAAGGGTGCGATTTTTGGCTTTACTCTTCCGATGGAGGTTTCTGATGGAATATGAAAAAGTAAGAATATTGGTAGTTGAGGATGATCCGCAGATTCGTAACTTTATGATGTATTGCCTGCATAATGAAGATTTTCCATGTGAATGCGCTGCGTGCGGGAAACAAGCGTTGAGCATGCTGATCAGTGAGCCAATCGATCTCATGCTGTTAGATCTGGGTCTGCCGGATATGGATGGAATGGACATGATCCGGCATGTCCGTGAATGGTCCCAACTGCCGATCATTGTTGTATCAGCGCGCGATCAGGATAAAGAAAAGGCGGCTGCTTTAGATGGCGGGGCGGATGATTATATCACAAAACCCTTTTCCGCAATGGAGCTGATGGCAAGAATCCGAGCGGCGCTTCGTCATCGGAAGCAGGATACCGGTACCAAAAAAATGAGCTTTGAAGTTCGCGGTTTGAAGATCGACTATGTGAAACGGATCGTATCTCTTAACGGTCAGGCTATACATGTCACACCGATGGAATACAGTATGCTGGTGCTGCTTTCTCAAAATGCCGGTAAGGTTTTGACAACCCAGATGCTGTTGAAAACAATCTGGGGCAGCAGCTATGGAACGGATACGCAGGCGCTGCGTGCTTTGATGGCGGGATTGCGGCGGAAAATTGAAACCAGTCCTGCTGATCCGTCTTATATTTTCACCGAAATCGGAGTTGGTTATCGGATGGCTGATGAATAATCTCACAGGATTCTCACACGGAAATCGGTTCTCTCACACCCTTCTCACAGCTTATTTGTTAAGATAGGATTGTCAAAGGAGATGCTGGTATGAAACAGGAATTTAAAATGCAGAAGCTGGATGACAGCAGTGAAGAAATTCGTGAAATGATCCGAGTAGGAAATTATCAGGAAAGTGAGACAAGGGTGCGGGAGCTTATGATGCTGTATCCTGACTGTGCGGCTCCGCACAATTTATACGGCATTATTATGGAGCTGCAGGGTGATCGGGTATGCGCAATGAAGCACTATCGGGTAGCCTGGGCGCTGGACAATACCTATATGCCGGCTCGTCATAATATGGAACGGCTGGCCGGCTTAGAAAAGTCTTGGAAGATTGCTTTTAATGCTCAGGACTGTATTTCTTCCAAACCAAAGAAACATATGGAAATCCAATATGATGAACACGGTGTCGGACACATTGTAAAATGTGCGATGCTGGGCTGTTCGCACTAAAAACACCAAATTGGTGTTTTTTTCTAGGTATGCGGAGAGGTAAGGTTTATACTATATATAGAGAAAAGGGAGGATTTGACAATGTTAATAGAAGTAATTGCATCTACGCTTGATGAAGCACTGGAGCTGGAGCGGCTGGGCGCCGATCGCATCGAACTGGTGACGGCGGTCAGCGAGGGAGGACTTACACCATCGCATGCGATGATCAATCAGGTATGTGAGCAGGTGCGGATTCCGGTTAACGTTATGCTGAAAACGCGCGGAGATTATCAGTTCAGCGACAATGATATGAAAATTATGCTGGAGGATCTTTCCTACATCCGTGCCAGCAAAGCGAACGGAATTGTATTTGGAGCGCTTAAAGGGGATACTCTTAATTTGAATTATATACAGCAGGTGATTGCGAATAAGGGACATTTACAGATGACTTTAAACCGCAGCTTTGACCGCACTGCTGATTTGGAAGAGGCATTGCTGGCAGTTGAGACTTTGCCGATCGATCGGATGCTTACCTCGGGGCATGAGCAAAGTGTCATCACCGGAGCTTCTACTTATCGGATGATCCAGCAGCGGATGGCAGGTAAAATGATTGTGATGGCCGGAGCCGGTTTGAATTTAAAGAATGTCGATGCCTTTGTGAAAGAAAATCATCCGGCGGAAATCCATTTCGGCAGCGGTACTCACATCGATGGGAAATGGGGAAATCCGATTAGTGAAGCAGCTTTAAAACAGTTGGTTAAGCTGAAATAATCAGCCGCCGATAGGAAAAAATTGTCAGCTATACATATTTCATTGAATTGCTTGACTTTCCAAGTTTAGGGTGATATTCTTAACATGTATTTAAGCTGTATCAGAATTTTCACATAGCGAAAATTGTGTTAAACAGTTTTCTATGCAATGTGAAAATTTTTTTACGAAGCTGGGAATGCACATAATGGAGGTACCTATTAATGAACACAGGTAAAGTAAAATGGTTTAATGCAGAAAAAGGATTTGGATTTATTACTACAGAAGATGGTAAAGATGTATTCGTACATTACTCAGCAATCCAGGGTTCAGGTTACAAATCTTTAGAAGAAGGCGAAACTGTAAGCTTCGAAATCACTGAAAGTGATCGTGGCCCACAGGCAGCTAACGTAACTCGCGCCTAATTACAATTTGCAGATAACTAAAAAAGACTGTCACACAGCAGTCTTTTTCGTTGCTTCTTTATTCTGCTTTTAATTTTTCAATACCTATTTTCACACGGCGGATGCTTTCTTCCTTGCCCAGCAGATAGGATAATTCTATCGCACCTCCCGGAGTAAATGCTTTTCCCGATAAAGCGGTGCGGATCGGCCATAAAATTTGACCATTCTTCATTTCCTGCGCTTTGGCAATTCCTAACAGCTTCGTATGAATTTCTTCTTCATTGTTCCAGTCTTCAATCGTATCCATGACCGGCAATGTCAGCTCTAAGGCCTTCAAAGCTATTTCCGGGGTAGTTTTCATTTTCTTATGGATGTATAGCTCACAGTTATATTCCGGCAGCTCATCGATGAAATCAACGGCTTCTTTGATTTCCCCGAATGTATTGACCCGTGGCTGAATCACCCGGCTTACCTCTTTTAAATTGACATTGCTGTGTATTGCATCTGAATAATAAGGCAACGCGTGGGCATGGAAATCATCCAGCGACATATTGCGGATATACGTTGCGTTAACCCATTTTAGTTTTTCAACATCAAATACCGATGGTGATTTGGACAAGCGGTGCTCATCGAACATTTCAATCAGCTGTTCCTTGCTGAAGATTTCCTCTTCTCCCTCAGGAGACCAGCCCAGCAGGGCCATGAAGTTGAACATTGCCTCCGGGAGATACCCGTTTTCTTTATACTGGGATATGTACTGCATGATAGAATGATCACGCTTTGATAATTTTTTGTGATTTTCATTAACGATCAGCGTCATATGCGCAAAGGTCGGAGCTTCCCAACCCAGCATGTCATAAATCATCAGCTGCTTCGGCGTATTGGAAATGTGCTCTTCACCGCGGAATACGTGGCTGATATTCATCATGTGATCATCGATGACAACTGCGAAATTATATGTTGGGATGCCATT
Source organism: Copranaerobaculum intestinale (assembly GCF_009831105.1). Classification (GTDB taxonomy): domain Bacteria; phylum Bacillota_I; class Bacilli_A; order Erysipelotrichales; family Erysipelotrichaceae; genus Copranaerobaculum; species Copranaerobaculum intestinale. Next base: position 799,694 of record NZ_WUUQ01000001.1, read on the forward strand.
GCTTTTTACAATCACCCAATCTCCGATATCCTTGGATTCAAAAGATATTGTGCCGCGGATCATATCATCGAATGTATATGTCTTGCCCTCTGGTACCTTTACGCGGATTACATACGGCAGTCCGGCCGCTTCCTTCGCAGCAATTTCCTCATTGCTCAGATTTGCGCAATGGCGGTTATACATCGGTGCCAGACCAGCAGCTTCCTGGGCTTCCTTGACCTCGGCCAATTCTTCCGGCGTACAGAAACATTTATAAGCCAATCCCTTTTCCAGCATTTCATCAACGATGCGCTTATAGATATCAAGACGTTCCATCTGACGATAAGGACCGCAGTCTCCCGGTTTCTGTGCGGATTCATCGGGTTCGATACCGAGCCAGCTCAAATATTCCAGTTGGGATTGCTCCCCGCCATCCACATTTCTCTCAATATCCGTATCTTCGATACGTAATACAAAATCTCCTTGATAGTGTTTTGCGAATAAATAATTAAACATTGCCGTTCTCGCGTTTCCAATGTGCAGAAAGCCCGTTGGACTAGGCGCATAACGTACTCTTACTTTTTTCATATAGGTCATCCTTTCGTCCAATTTCATATTATATAATAATAAAAAGCGATATTCAACAAAACCACTGAAAAAGAAAGCGGATTTCTCATTTGGAAAAATTTCATAAAACCGAAAAAAAGGTATTTTTCTTGTTGACAAATGCATGTATACCAATTAAAATTATGTGTGTTATCGACATTGGGGTATAGCCAAGCGGTAAGGCACCAGACTCTGAATCTGGCATTTCCTTGGTTCGAATCCAAGTACCCCAGCCATAAGTAAAATAAAGTCGCAGAAAATGCGGCTTTTTTTATCTTTTCAAATTCTTGTACTAACGCCCCAGGAGGGTGAGCTTTCCTTTTTTCACAAGCCTCTGAAAGGCTGTTTTACCGCTTTATATAAGGCTTTATATACATTGTATTCAAAGAATAGATATGATACAATTTGATATATAGAAAACGATTTCATGCCTTTTTGTAATTATAAAAATATTGTGATTTCCAAAAATCAATAAGATATATAAATCATGAATGATAGAGCTGGCGGTAAAAGGAGCACGATATGAGGATAGGAAAGAATACATGGATGATCTGCTTGACAGCAGCTGCGCTATTGATCGTCAGCGGCTGCAGCGCTTGGACATCATCATTTTATGAACCGGAAAACACGCAGGATCAAACAGCCGAAAAGAGACTCACTTTTTTCGGGTTTAAATATGAAGCACTGAATGTGCAGGCCATTGAGAAGGCATTACACGGCTATATGGAAAAGCACACGGATACGAATATCATGTATGAGGGAATCAAGGGGATCGACTATTATGATATTTTGGAAAAACGGATAAAAACCGGCCATGCTGACGATATCTTTATGGTTGACCAAGCATCGGTTTTGGAATTGGCGAAAAACGGAAAGCTGGCTGATCTTTCAGATCTTTCTACCCTTGATAATTTCAGTGATCTGGTTAAGAGTCAGATGCTTGTAAATGGGAAGGTGAATTATGTGCCGACGACCATTTCTGCTTTTGGTCTCTACTGCAATGAAGATCTGCTGAAAAAATATAAGCAGCGCATTCCGAACAACTTAGAGGAGTTTATGAAGGTTTGTGATTTCTTCGTGAAAAAGGGAATTACACCGATCATTGCCAATAATGATATATCCTTAAAGACGATTGCGATCGGCAGGGGAATGTATTCCGTTTATCAGCAAAAAGATATCGCAAAGCAGATGGAACAGTTTAATCGCGGTGAAGCAGATCTTGCGGACACGCTGCAGCCCGGTTTTGATTTGGTAGAAACCATGCTGAAACGCGGTTACGTCAATGTGGAACAAACGCTGAAGACTGAAAAGACCAAAGATGATCTGGTTGATTTTGCCAAAGGTGAAAATCCTTTTATGCTGACAGGGGCATGGGCAGCTCCCCGGCTTCGCGATCTGAATTTGAAGTTCAGTTTTTCAATTCATCCTTATCCAATTTTGGCCGATGGCAGTGTCATGGTCATGAATATTGATACCCGCGTTGCGGTAAATACGGATAGTACGCATGTAGAAGAGGCAAAACAGTTTGTAGAATATCTGACTCAAAAGGATGTTATGTGGGAATTTGTCAACAGTTTAAGCTCGTTCAGTCCGCTGGAAGAGAAACGGAATTCCGAGGATCCGGCTATTTCGCCTATGAGCCCTTATATGGAAAACGGCAGGAGTGTTCTGGGATCCGATGATAATCTGGACTATCCGATTTGGAATTTGACGCGGACTTGTGTAGAAATGCTGTTAAAGGGAGCTAACAGTGCTGAGGTGACTAGTCAGCTGCGTGAGCAGCTGAAGCAGCTCCGGGAGGACAACGGTCATGCGAACTAAATTCAGATTGATCATGGCGGTTGTTTCGATTGTTTCCGCTTTATGTATTGTGATAACTTCTTTCTATTTTATCAGGAATGTTCAGACTCAGTTATGGAAGAAAACCGTTACTGATATTTTGGAGGTCACTACCCAGGGACGTCATGCTTTGGATACGTATATTGAGAAAGACTATGATACGCTTTCTTTATTTGTCAATGAGATCAGCCGGCTGAAATCAAACGATACGGATCATATTAAAAAAATCATTGAACTGTTCGATGAAGATGTTACGTCTTTTTACTGCAGTAATCTGATGAACAGCAATACGTACTCAGATCAGTCAGACGGTGTGTATACATTGTCCGAAGAACAGCGGCTTCAATATTTATCCATGAGTGACAGCGGCATACAGGAACCGTATTATGACTCATTCACCGGGGTTAAAACAATATCGGTGTATGAGCGATTTACCTTTGCGGATGGCGCTCAGGCGATCGCCCTGAAATCCCGCACCGTGCAGACAGTTGTGGATAGCTTCGCTCTTTCCTTTTTTGATAATACCGGCTTTTCCTATATTGTAAATGACCGGGGTGATGTCCTGATTCGTTCTTTGCACCGCAATAGTAACCGTACTTTTCAAAATTTGTTTGATATCATTGATTTAGAGGGAAATGATGAAGAGAAGATCAACATTTTTCAATCAAAATTAAAGTATCGGTCTTCCGGTTCTGTCCAGTTTCACTACCAGGATAAAGAGTACATCTATTGTTATGTACCGATGGAATCCGTCGATGGCTGGTATCTGATCTCCATTATTCCAAGTGATATCGTAATGAGTCAGGCAAATACTATTATTTATAATGCGATTGGCTTGTGTGTATTGATTATGCTGTGTCTGGCAATGGTTGGTTACGTTTTCTATCGCAGTAATAAAAAGCATCATCAGGAAGTGGAAGACCTGGCCTTTTATGATAATCTCACAAAGCTTTACCGTTATGAAAAATTCCTCATGGAGGGCGATCGTATCCTCCGCAGTTCTAAGGATGCCTTTGTTTTATACATCGACATTATCGGTTTTAAGCTTTTGAATGATATGGAAGGCTATGATTATGGTGATCGAGTCTTAAAGTTTATGGCGGATATGCTGAGACAGGTTTCACAGCCGGAAGATATCACCTGCCGTATATCTGGGGATGATTTTATTCTCATGGGATGCTGTGAATCCAAGGATGAAATATTAGAGCTTGCTTCCCGCATCCAAGATCTGGCAGCGAAAGGCCTTGATGAAAATCGCTCCATCAATACGCGGATCGGTATTTGTATGCAGAAGGATACCGGTCAAACGTCCGGAATTGAAATCAGCAGTATGATCGATTGGGCACGCATGGCTCAAAAGAGTGTAGATGAACGCTCGGAGAAAAATTGCCGTTTTTATAATCATCAGCTGCGCAGTACGCTCATAAAGGATGCCGAATTGGAGAAAGATATGAACCGGGCTTTACAGAAGGGGGAATTTCTGTATCTGATTCAGCCGAAGTTCACACTGGACGGTAAGCATATCGTCGGCGGGGAAGCACTGGTCAGATGGCTGAGAAACGGAGTCTTTGTTGGACCGGGAGAATTTATACCTCTGTTTGAGCGAAACGGCTTTATCCGCAGGCTGGATGAGTATGTGTTTGAAAAGGTCTGTCAGGATATTCAGGATCGAATACAAAGACAGCTTCCCATCGTACCGATTTCCGTGAATGTTTCGCGAGCGCACCTTTATTGGGATAACTTCGCGGATACCTATATCGCGATCAAAGAGAAATATCAGATACCGGATGGCATTCTGGAGCTGGAATTGACCGAAAATATTTTGATTCGAAATGTGCAGGAGGTTCTGCCGATCATGAAGAAGCTGGCAGATAACGGATTCTCATGTTCGATTGATGATTTCGGATCCGGTTATTCTTCCTTGAATACCTTAAAGGATCTTCCGGTCGATGTTGTTAAAATGGATAAAGTATTCTTCGATCAAAATGATCATATGGAGCGTAATCAGATTGTATTACGCAATATGATCATGATGGCCAAGCAGTTGTCTATGAAGGTTGTGGCTGAGGGAATTGAAAATGAAGCACAGCTCGCAATGATTAAGGATACAGAATGTGATATGGTACAAGGCTTCCTATATGCACGGCCAATAGATAAACAAGAATTTTATAAGGAATTGGATCCAAATGAATAAGACCAGAAGTGAGAATCATTCATTTCTGGTTTTTTTACGGAGAAAGCAAGGATGTGAGTATCAATTTTTTTCAACATGGAGTAAAATAGAAGCATTGAATAAAGGAGGTAGATTCATGATTCAAGAAAGACTTGTAAAATTTCGTTCACTTATGAAAGAAAAAGGAATTCATGCGTATATGGTTCCTACATCGGATTTTCATGAAACAGAATATGTTGGCGATCATTTCAAGGCCCGTACGTATATGTCCGGTTTTACCGGTTCTTCCGGTACCTTGATCATCGCTCTAGAGGATGCGGCATTATGGACGGATGGCCGTTATTTCATACAGGCAGCGGCACAGCTGGAAGGCAGCGGAATTACGCTGATGAAAATGGGCGAACCGGATACTCCAACCATGGTTCAGTATTTACTGAATCAAATTCCGGACAACGGTGTGTTGGGCTTTGACGGAAGGGTCATGAACAGCCGTTTGGGCAATCAATTAAAAGAGACCCTAGGCAAGCACGGAATCACAATTCATGCGGATGAGGACTTAGTCGATATGATTTGGAATGATCGTCCGGGGCTGCCGGATGGACCGGCGTTCCTGTTAGATTCTGCGTATACAGGCAAAGCTGCATCCGAAAAACTCGCAGATGTTCGCAAAATTATGAATGACCGCGGATGTGATGCGCATATCATCACAAGCTTGGATGATATTGCTTGGCTGTTTAATCTGCGCGGCAGTGATATCGAGTGTTATCCGGTCGTGCTCGCATATGCTCTGATCACCGCTGACAGCGCCAAGCTATATTTAGACGGCAATAAGCTGAATGCGGACATCCGTTCCCAGTTTGCGGATATGGGAGTGAAAATATGTGATTATTCAGCTATTTATGAAGATGTGAAATCAGTCTCCGGCAAAATTATGCTGGATGGCGCCAGTGTGAATTATGCTATTTATCAAAATTTGAACCCAGATCAGATTCTGGACTGCGCCAATCCTACGCAGCTGATGAAGGCTGTCAAAAATGAAACTGAATTGAATAATACGATCGATGCACATATTAAAGACGGTGTTGCTTTTACAAAATTCATGTACTGGCTGAAAACGAATATCAATCATATGGAAATCAGTGAAATCAGTGCCAGCGACTATCTGGAAGCCTGCCGCAGACAACAGGAAGGTTTCTTAGATCTGAGCTTCAACACGATCTCTGCTTATAAGGAACATGCGGCAATGATGCATTACAGTGCGAATGAAGAAAGCAATGCGATGCTGAAGCCGGAAGGAATGCTGTTAGTGGACAGCGGCGGACAGTATTTCCAAGGGACTACCGATATCACGCGTACGATGGCATTGGGACCGCTCAGTAATGAGCTGAAAACTCATTTCACAGCAGTGCTGCGCAGTATGATCAATCTCGCGAAGGCGCGTTTTCTGTATGGCTGCCGCGGTGTGAATCTGGATATCTTGGCACGCGGCCCGATCTGGGATCTAAACATTGATTACCGCTGCGGAACCGGACACGGTGTTGGTCATGTGCTGAACGTGCATGAATCACCGAATGGTTTCCGCTGGAAGATCGTACCGGAGCGCAATGACAGCTGTGTTCTGGAAGAAGGAATGATCACTACGGATGAACCGGGTATTTACGTAGAGGGAAGTCACGGTATCCGTATTGAGAATGAGCTGATCACCCGCAAGGGCGAAGCCAATGAATATGGTCAGTTCATGTATTTTCAGACAATAACAGTTGCCCCGATTGATTTGGATGCGATCGATGCAGGTCAGCTGAATGCTGATGAAAAGAAATGGCTCAATGATTATCATAAACATGTCTATGATACTCTCGCTCCATATCTTGATGAGGATATTCAGGCGTGGCTGAAAGAGTATACAAGAGCAATCTAAAAACACCCGCAGGGGTGTTTTTTATAGCAGCTGTTTTTGCGATCAAAATATCGCTTAAAGGCTGCTTAGTCGATTAGGACTATCTGCTCAGAATATGAGTCTGTCAGTAAGTACAGACAATGTGATTGAACCAGTCACATCTAAATTGAAATAGGTTCGCTTTTGCAGGCTGTAAAAGAATGCTTAAGAAATGTCGTAAACTATTATTTTTCTGGTATAATAAAACGATGAAAACGATACTTGTACCGGTTTCCTGTCCGAATTGCGGTCATGAGGCATATGTCAAAAGTGAACAATTTATCATACCCGAATTTCATCAGAAGCACCGTGAGGCAATTCTGGACGGGAGTTTTTTTCAGTACCGCTGTCCGGTTTGCCGAACCGCGATAGAATGTATTCATGACTGTGTGTATCATGACCATGCCCGTCATCTTTTGCTTATTTTAAAGCGGCAGGGAAATGAAAAAGAAATAGTCGTGGAAACCGTTGAGCCGATTCAACGGCTGGTACGTACACCGCTTCAACTGCGAGAAACAATCCGTATCTTTGAAGATCACTTTCATGATGTGCCGATGTCTGATTTGAAAGCCCGTTTATTAGCCCAGTTTAAAAGCCGGGGATGCCGGCTCTTATCTATCAGTTATCATGACTTTGACGAGCCGAATAAACTATTGTGGTTTGAGGTGATGAACGATCATCAACAGATTGATTATCGCGCGGTATCCTTGAAATATTATGAAGCTGCCCGGCAACGCACATCGAGTATCATAGACGATACAGTGCTTCAGGAAGTAACCATTACAAATGTTATGAAAAGGGTAAATCTTATCAAAAATGATTGAGCCGGCCGGATAAAAAAGTTATAATTAAAAACGTGTTTACTGGAGGGATGTCATGTGAGCCAATTTCCCAAAAATCTGGAGATGACGTATCAGTTATCGCTGGATCATTTTCTGGCTGAACAGCAGGAATTGGAATTTGATACGGTGGATGAATATCAGGCTGCTCTTACGAAACTGGAAGGAATCAAACGAGTTCGCAGCTGTACGCACCGTTACGAGATAGCCCGCTCGGTAGTGGATCAATGTCCTCATTGTGTCGAAGCGCAGTTAGCTGTCGGTCTTTATTCCACACAGCTTGATGAGCGGCTGCATGCACTTTTACAGGCATCACAGCTGGCAGCCATTCGTCTGGGACAGGATTATTTCACCAAGGATATGCAGGACTACTATTTGAATAAAGAAACACACCTATTCTTTCGCAGTAAAACGGCTTATGCGGTTGCTTTATTTGATGCCGGATTCATGAGAAAGGCGCGGCCGCATCTGGAAACAATCAAACGGCTGAATCCCGGTGATATTTTTAAAGTGAGTCATTATTTGCTGAGCATTTATTTGGTTCTGGAAGATAAGGAAAGCGGATACCGCTTGCTTCAGGAGCTGGATGAGCACGATGCCTTTACCTGCTATACCAAAGTTCTGTATGCCTATAAGGATATGGAGTTCGAGGAGGCAAGGCACTGGCTGAAAGCAGCCAGAGAGGTTGACGGAAGCATTTATCAGCTGTTATGCAAAGAACCGCTGCCGTATACCAATGATTATGATTCTTCTTTAGCTGCTCATTTTCTGGCAATCTACGGGAAAGCACTGCGCGGCTGGAAAGATTTTTCCGGCTTTGTGAAGTCCATATAAAAACACACTCATGCGAGTGTGCTATTTTTTTACGAGAACCTTTGTGATTTCACCGATATACATGCGGTGATAATCGTGCTTTGGATAATTTTTTAAAATATCATCGCTCAGAAAGTGATTTGGATCCATATCCTGCCAATAGAGCTTTTTACAAATCAGCACCAGTCTAGCTTGGTTAAAATAAGGGGTGTTCTCATCATATTGAAGCGTCAGACCGCATTTTGCGATCTTATCCTCATCCTTTCCGCTGTGAGAACCGCAATAGGCAAGTATCTCATGCTTGTCAGGAGTGAAAAAGGTAAGTGAAAAAGTATCCTGTTTCTCCAGAAATTGATAGGTGTAGCGTTGTGGTCTTACGTAGATTGTTGCGACGGCCTTATTCCAAAGAATACCCATACCTCCCCAACTGGCAGTCATGGTATTTGCCTGTTTATCATCTCCAGCCGTGATCAAGGTCCAGTCGTTATTCAGCAGGGTAAAGATATTTTCTTGAAAATCTTCGATTTTTAATTCTTCAAACATGTTGTTCATCTTCCTTTCTTCTTTCAGTATACGCCTTTTCGCAGGGCAAATTTCGTAATTGTGAAGGTTTTTGATGTCTGGATGATCGAAAATGAATGGACTTCTTTTACCATTTTGAGAACATCAGCGATTTCTGCCTCACTGATATGCAGCATCAGCACTTTCCGCCTGATGCGAAAAAACAGGAATTGATTACTGATAACCGCCTGATCAACAGGATAACAGTTCCCATCAACAAATAGTCCTTCAGCTTTGAGAATGACGGAAGCGTGCTTGCGAATTTTCATTTCTAAAAGGCGCTTGGTGATTGTTTTCGATAAAAGGAAATTTGCGATCAGCAGAACTACTACGATCCAGGTAATCATGAAATCAGTGAATTTCTTGTGCATTTTAGTTATGTCAAACAGTATGGTGATGAAAAACAGAATAGCGATGATTAACAGGATCCAGTCGATCCAGCGATTCTTCGGCAGGTAGTGCTTGATGAAATACTGTTTATCTTCCTCACTCCAAGTGTTCTCAAAACAAACTTCCATTTCCATAAAATCTCCTTTTTTTGTTAAGAAAAGTATAACATAGATGTGCGGAAACAGAGTGAACTACTTTGCGTTTTTATGAATCCATATTATAATATTTCTAAATGAGGTAGATTATGAGCAGATTGGAATTAAGACATATTGAAATGCAGTATCCCGGTTTCAAAGGAGTACTGCACGATATCCAGATGCAAAGTGATCATCGTGAATTTTTAGTGATCGCAGGACCTAGTGGGTGTGGAAAGAGTACGCTGCTCCAGATCATTGCCGGACTGCTTGAACCAACCGGCGGTGAGGTCTTTATGGATGGCAGAAATATGAAACAGGTATCGGCTGATCGCCGCAGAGTGGCGATGGTATTCCAGGATGCGGCGCTGTTTGATCATCTAAAAGTACGTGAGAACATATTATACGGTTTGGATCCAAATGGTGAAGAGCTTCAAAAAGCACTGCATGTAATCAGTGAGAAACTGCATATTCAAAAATTACTGGATAAGCGTGCCTATGCATTGTCGGGAGGACAAAAGCAGCGGGTATCAATCGCACGGGCATTGATTCGCAAGCCGCGTATTTTTTTGATGGATGAGCCGCTTCAGTCACTCGATGAACAGCTGAAAAGCGATTTGCGATTAATGCTTGCTGATCTCTATCAAAAAAGTGATGCGACCTTTTTATATGTGACACACGATCAGAAAGAGGCGATGACGCTTGGAGATAGAATGATACTCATGAAGGAAGGAAGGATCGTGCAGACCGGAACACCGCAGGAGTTGTATAAGAATCCTGAAACTTTATTTGCAGCGACATTTATGGATAAGTACCGACTGAATATATTCGGCGGACGCATGATCGATAAAAGCTTTATTTTAGAGGGTGATGGGCCAATCTTAGGAGCTGTTCGCAGTGAGCATATCCATGTCAATCATGGGTCTGAAGCATGTGATATTTTTATGAAAGGGACGATCCGGCTGGTAGAAGAACTGGGCAGCGGGGCAATGCTTCATGTGGAATCGCAAGGACGTACGATTGTTCTTCATGGCGAAACGGAACGTTTTCAAAGGGGTGAAGAAATAACCTTTGGTTTTCAGCAAAGTCACATCATGTGTTTTGATCAGAACGGGAACCGGCTTTATCGATAAAACGGCTTTTTCATTCCCTCATAAACAATGTTTCTGCTTTTGAATCACGATAAGGATGTATTAGCTTAGTCTGTATCATCAACAGTATTTTTGTAATAGAAATTGCTTATATTCATAATGAAAATATGTCAGTATTCAAAAAACGGCGATAGTTTATCTCGCCGCTTTTCTATATTTATTGAGGTATATCTGCGCTCATGTTACTGATTTGATGATGAAATAATGTGTTCATCATTGCTTTCTAATCGCCAAATATATTTATCTTTTCGGAAAAGCAAACAAACGCATACACCTCCGATTCCGATCATAAAGAATAAGAAGGCAGCGCCGCTGCCCTTGCCAAGGCCAAACAGCTGGTGCAGAAAATGATCAGTAGGGAGAGATTTCATCAATGGTTCGACTACATGATCGACCAAGAATCCACCGGTCAGATAACCGATCGGTATGGTGAAAAATTGCAGGGAATTGCGGATTGCGTAAACTCGTCCTTGAATCGTAATCGGGATTCTCGTACGAAACAGCACATCCATATTCGCGTTCATGATCGGTACGAATAACCAACCTAAAACCGCGCCCACGCACCATATCGGTACGCTTTTGCCAAATGCCAAAAAGAAATTTTCAGTGCTCATGGATACTAGCAGAGCATTGCAGATCACGCGTACCCGGCTTTTGGGAGACGGAAGCAGCGATATCAGAATACTGCCGATTAAAGCAGCGAAACCGGCACACATATTGATAATGCCTAATGCGGCCGCATTCCCATGTATTTTCGAGAGCACCATGGCGGGCAGCACTGCATCATAAATGGATGCGATCAAATTGATCGAAGCCAGAAATAACATTAAATCAAGGATGCCGCGATGCTTTTTTAAATACTGCAGTCCGGCTTTGCTCGCCTGTAAAATTCCCTCTGCGGTTTCCTGATGATCCTTTGATACATCCGGTATCATAATAAAGTAATAAAGGGTCAAAAAGGCGAGCAGGAAGGTAAACAGATCGAATGCAATTACCGCGTCCATGCCTAACAGTGTGAACAGAGCGGTGGCAAGCATTGGTGTCAGCACGGTAATCAGTGAGTTGGAGAAAGACCGCATACCGCTGACTTTCTGATAATATGCTTTCGGTGTGAGAATGCTGATTGCCACATCTGAAGCCGGACCTTGTATGGTATCCATAAGTCCGTTGCAGGTATTTAGGATATACAGATGCCAAATTTCTAAATGACCGCTTTTCAGCAGGATAAAGATGAGAATGGTACATACTGCCGCAAAACTGTCACTGATCAGCATCGTAACGCGCTTATTCCAACGGTCACTTAACGCTCCGGCAAAAATACTGCATAAGACATATGGCGCATAGGAACAAACCGTCAGAAGTGCTGTGCTCATCGCTGATCCGGTTTTCTGATACAGCCATATCACCAGGGCAAAATTTGTCATAGAACTGCCGAGCTGAGATAATGACTGAGTACTCCACAACAGCAGAAAGGCGTGAAGATCGTGATACATTATTTTATAGTTTTTCATAAGACTTTACTCCTTTAATGTTTGTTTAAACAATGAAATCGCAAAGTCTATCGGACGAATAAGAATTTCTCCATGCATGGATCGTCCAAATCTAGACTTTGCATGGAGTATAAGCAATGCATAACATAATAAAGAATTCCTCCTCAAATATATTTATTATGACATTGAAATCAAAACCTGACAATAAAAAAAGAACTGCTGAGCAGTTCCTGATAGATAAATGGTGGAGCTTATCGGGATCGAACCGATGACCTCCTGCGTGCAAAGCAGGCGCTCTCCCAACTGAGCTAAAACCCCATGTATGTGAAATTCGATAGGAAACTATCGAATGCCTATTAAATATACCACTCATAAAGATTTTCGTCAATCCCCATATGTGAATCTTTCTTATGATTTCTTTGGGGGGAGTCATAGAGATTATTTCATAATCTAGGGGGATTTGGACTTTTTTATGTACGCTGACTAAGCTTGCGTGATTGCGGGATACTGCACGAACATCCTTACTTGCATTTTTGATGATCATAGGATATTAAAAAAGGCTCATCGTTGCCGATAAAACAGATAAAGATATGCGCGTTGTAAACTGTCCGCCGGTAGCGTATAATAAATAGAAAAGGAGTGAATAACATGATTATTGGGATTCCTAAGGAAATAAAAAATAATGAAAATCGTGTAGCTTTAACACCTGCCGGTACACTGGCGCTGACGCGTAGCGGACATACGGTGCTGGTAGAAACCATGGCGGGCGCTGGAAGCGGGTTTTCGGATAAAGAGTATCAGGAAGCAGGAGCGGCGCTCACTAGCGGAAAGGAAGTCTTTGCGAAAGCGCAGCTGATCGTAAAAGTAAAGGAGTATTTAGAGCGTGAATATGTGTATTTGCGTGAAGATCAAATGGTTTTCACATATCTGCATATCGCGAATAACGAGCCGTTTGCCAAGGCGCTGATTCAATCGAAAACAACCGCAATAGCATATGAAACAGTCACCCAGCAAAATACATTGCCGCTGCTTACGCCGATGAGTGAAGTAGCCGGACGAATGGCAGTGCAGATCGGGGCCTGGATGCTGCAGAAAGCCAACGGCGGCGGAGGTATTCTATTAGGCGGAGTTCCCGGTGTAATGCCTGCGGATGTTGTGATAATCGGCGGCGGCATGGTTGGGCTGAATGCCGCGAAGATTGCCAGCGGATTAGGCGCTAACGTACAGGTTTTTGATATCAATGCACAGCGCATGGCGTATATTGATGATATCAGCAAAGGTACCATTCATACCATTTTCAATAATGAGTATAATTTGCGTCAGGCTTTGAAGAGTGCTGATTTGGTAATCGGTGCGGTATTGATTCCAGGCGGCAAAGCACCGAAGATTGTCACCAAAGACATGGTGCAGTCCATGAAGCCGGGAAGTGCAATCGTTGATGTAGCGATCGATCAGGGCGGATGTATTGAAACCAGCGATCATGTCACCACGCATGATGATCCGATCTTTGAACGGTACGGAGTGCTGCATTATTCAGTAGCGAATATGCCGGGAGCGGTTCCGCGTACCAGCACGATCGCATTAAGCAATGCCACGCTACCTTATATTCAAAAGCTTGCTGATAAAGGACTGGAGGCCTTAAAACAGGATCCTGGCTTTTTGGCCGGATTGAATACGTATCGCGGTTTTTATACATGCAAAGCCGTTGCGGATGCGTTAAACGGGGAATATAAGGACCCGCTGCGGCTGATCTGATGAGCGAACTTCACAATTTAATGAATATCGGCAGCTACATTGAAGAAAAATTGTATGCGGCCGGTATCTATGATGAAAAGACGTTAAGAGAACTCGGATCGAAGGAAGCTTTTCTGAAAATTAGAACGATGGATGATACAGTATGTATCCGTGTGCTTTATGCTTTGGAAGGAGCACTTCAGGGAATTAAGGATTCTCAGCTGTCTGCTTCTGATAAAGCGGATTTAAAAGCGTTTTTCAAATCTCTGTAAGAAATCAAGGCAATGAGACCAACCGGTAATCATTGCTTTTTTCATAGGAGAACAGGCTTCTTTGTGATATGATGATAGTGTTTTAAAGGAGTGTTTTTATGTTACTTTCAGCTGAACATATTACGAAATATCAAAATGAAAAATGCATCCTTGAGGATGTTTCTTTTGCCATCGAAGAGCGAATGAAGCTGGGACTGATCGGAGTGAACGGAGTTGGAAAAACCACCCTGCTTAGAATTTTGGCGGGGGAAGAGCATTTGGATTCAGGAAGGATCATTCAGCAAAATGGGCTGCGGGTTCACTACCTGCCCCAGAATCCTCGTTTTCAGGAGGGTAAAACGATCTATCAGTGCGTTCTTGATGCAGTAAATGAAAAACAGCGGGAAGCCTGTACCTTTGAAATTCAGACAATACTTTCTAAGCTGGGCATGCGGGATTATGAACAAACCGTTGAAGTTCTGTCCGGGGGACAGCGTAAGCGCGTGGCGTTGGCCTGTGCACTGGTGAGCGAATGTGATCTGCTCATATTGGATGAGCCGACCAATCATCTGGATAATGACATGGTGGAATGGCTGGAGCACTATTTGATGAAATATCCTAAAGCATTGTTAATGGTGACGCATGACCGCTACTTCTTGGAGCGTATTACCGATCATCTCATGGAATTGGATCGGGGAAATCTGTATCTGTATGACGGCAATTACGAGACATACCTTGAGATGAAGGAACAGCGCAGTCAAATGGAAGCTGTGCAGCTGAAGAAGCGTCAAAAGCTTTTGAAAAAAGAACTGGCGTGGATGCGAGCCGGCGTTCAGGCAAGAGGTACCAAAAGTCAGAGCCGGATCGATCGTTTTTATGAGCTTCGTACGCAATGCCGCGCTAAGCAGGATGAAACCATGCAGTCAATAAATTCCATCACCTCACGGCTGGGGCGCAAAATCATGGAGATCACCGATTTACGCATGGGCTACGATAATAAGATTCTGTTTCATGATGTTAATATTCGGGTAAAAAAACGGGATCGCATCGGTATCATCGGACCAAACGGCTGTGGGAAAACGACCCTGCTGAATGTTCTTTCTCATAATTTAGAACCGTTAAGCGGAGAAGTTGTTATCGGTGAAACTGTTAAGCTGGGATTCTTTCATCAAGGAGATGATCAGATGGATCTCTCAATGCGGGTCATTGACTATATCCGTAATCAGGGAGATCAGATTCAAACAACGGATGGATCGCGTACTGCGGCTCAGCTGCTTGAACAATTTCTGTTTCCCAAGCAGCTTCAATACACACAGATCAAAAGGTTGTCTGGGGGTGAACGGCGGCGGCTGTACTTGCTAAAGGTGCTGATTGCTTCACCGAACGTGCTGTTTTTGGATGAACCGACAAATGATTTGGATATCCAGACCCTGACGATTTTAGAAGATTATCTCGATACATTCCCCGGGGTTATTATTACGGTATCGCATGACCGTTATTTTTTGGATCGAATCTGTGATTCACTCTTTGTATTTCAAGCAGATGGTACATTGCGTGAATATGCCGGGGGATACAGCGATTATATTGCGCGGCAAGCGGCTGAGCCAGATTTGCAGACAGTGAATAAAAGTCGTGGCAAAAGCCGTGCGGAACGATCTTCGATTCCCTCCTTTACATCATCTGAACGACGTGAATTTGAATCAATTGACGAAGTGATTGCCGGATTAGAGGCTGCGATCGCGGATATCGACCATCAAATGGAATCACGGCAGGATCAATTTGATGAAATTGCGGTGCTTGCCGATCAACGGGAAAAGCTGACAAGAGATCTGGATCTGAAAACAGAGCGCTGGATGGAGCTTCAGGAAAAATATGATGCGATTCAGGCGGCGCGAAAGGGGAGATAATTGTGGTACATATCGGAAATGATTGGGACGTTCTGCTGAAGGATGAATTTCAAAAGGATTATTATCAGCAGCTGCGTAAATTTTTAGTGGATGAGTATAATCGGGGGCCGGTCTATCCCAGCATGTATGACATCTTCAATGCTTTGAAATATACCAGCTATGCAGATGTGAAGGTAGTATTGCTGGGACAGGATCCTTATCATGGAAAAGGACAGGCACACGGACTTTGCTTTTCGGTGAAAAAGGGAATTACCCCGCCGCCGAGTCTTCAAAATATTTACAGGGAGCTGCATGATGATATCGGAATGCCGATACCATCGCATGGAGAGCTGACGGCATGGACCAAACAGGGTGTGCTGATGCTGAACACGGTACTGACAGTACGCGGCGGGATCGCCAATTCACATCGGGGAAAAGGCTGGGAGATACTGACCGATCAGGTCATCCGTTTGTTGAATCAACGGGAAAAGCCGATTGTGTTCTTGCTTTGGGGTAAAAATGCCCGGGAGAAGGCTGCACTTATTACAAATCCTAATCATTTGATCCTGACATGTGCGCATCCCTCTCCCTACAGCGCTGATTATGGCTTTTTCGGATGCCGTCATTTTTCAAAGACGAATGCTTTTTTAGAAGCACACAAAGAGCGTCCGATTGATTGGAATATTTACTGAATTTGAGATAAAAAAAGCTTTTTACAGCGTATGCAACGCAAAGTTGACACTTATTTACACCGATGCAAATGCTGGTTGGTAGTGTGAATGCTGTTGTATCCCATACAATGTAGGCGAGGTGATCAATATGAAATTTGAAGAAAACTTGAGAGAATTAAGAAAACAGAATGGTTTGTCTCAGGAGGAACTCGCTGAGAAATTGAATGTTTCCCGTCAAGCGGTAAGTAAATGGGAAAACGGAGTTTCCCAAACAAAAGGATATTAAGGAATAACCTGTGTTTACCTGCTTGCAGAATACTGGTGTATAAGAGAATGGCACTTGAAATATAGTGTCTTTTTCTATATCTAATAAATTTTCATTAGATAACTGAAAAAGAATGACTGTTCATTTCTAGCGTGATATAATTTATATTATAGAGAACGATAAATTGGAATTTGAAAGGATGTTAAAAATATGGTAGATGAAGTGGTATTAGGGAATGTTATGGTTGATTGTGATGATGAAAGAAAATTGCAAAGATTCTATGGAGAATTATTAGGTTGGGAAATGTGTGAACTATTTGCAAGACCGGCTGTCAGTAGTTCTTCGGGGATTGTTTTTTTGTTTATTGAGGAAAAAGATTATGTTCCTCCTGTATGGCCAGAAGATACAGGAAAACAACAAAAACAGATGCATTTTGATTTTCAGGTTGATAATGTTGCAGAAATGGTTAAGAAAGCGGAATCATTGGGAGCCAAGAAAGCGGAAAGTCAATTTGGAGGAAATGATTTTGTAACCATGTTTGATCCGGCAGGACATCCGTTTTGTTTATGCCGGAAGTGACAATTCCAGTTTGACAATTTCATATCCATACACACAAAGCAGTTAGTCTTAGGATTGACTGCTTTTTAGTGTTATTTTATTGTCATATCAAGGCTCATTCAATCGTGGTAAATTCGTGGTAAATTGAATAATTTTCTATACTTCAAATTGCTTGAAAGTATAGTGTTTATGCGGATAATCGAAAATTATATATAAAATTTCTAATAAATTATTAAAGTTTTTCTTAATACGTATTTGGATTTATCACAAATACATCATTCTGTGATATATTTTACCTAGAGGTGGAATATGACGGCGAGAAGACTGAGGCAAAGACATTTAAACTCGAATCATCTATTAATCATGATTGGAATATTGATCATCATATTAATAATATGTATCGTGCTTTGTTTATGGATTACGAAAAGATTGAATTCTGATCCGTATGCAGAATTTAAAAAATATCATTCAGCGCAAAAATATGCCGGTAAACCGAAATCTTATTCAATCGATGAAAATAAGATATTTAAGCAGTTTTATTATCCTCGGTTTGATAGCACAGATTTTAATACAATTCTTGAAAAACAAATTCAACAGTTCAAAAATGAGACAAAGGATGAGGGAATCTATACCTTAGATTACAAAAGCAATGAGTTATGGAATCAGTATGATCAGGTTCAGTTTACTTTACACCATTACAGTATGGAAAAGAAACTCTTAGAAACTAGGGTGATATCACTTTGCTTTGATCGAAAAAGCAAGCAGCTGGTGAAGCTGGAGGATATTCTGCGCTCTGATTATATGAGCGCTCTCACAGCCATTGTGCAGCAGAAAAAAATAACGGATATTGATTGGCAGGATTTTCAATTAACGCAATCCGGCATTACCTTTTATCGTAAGGGGAAGGAACTATTTACCTTTCCCTATACAGGAAATGAACGATTTATGAAGCTTCAAAATGGGCATGTGAAAGGACTTGCACCTAACGATCTGCCAAAGCGGCCGGAAAAGAAAAAAATCGATCCAAATAAACCGATGATTGCTTTGACCTTTGATGATGGACCCAACCCTTTATCGACCCCGCGGATTTTGGATACCTTAAAGAAATATCATGCGACCGGAACTTTCTTTATGCTTGGATCACGAGCCATCCAAAATCCCAATCTGATTCGCAGAATGGTAAGTGAAGGGCATGAACTGGGAAATCATTCCAATACCCACGCAAATATGCTTAAACTGACAGATCGTCAGATCAAGGATGAATTTTATGTGACACAGGATGCGATTTACGCGGCAAGCGGTGAAGAAGCAACGGTGTTTCGCCCGCCCTATGGTGCATCTAATGAACATATCAGTCAAATCCTTAACCGCAGAAATATTTTATGGACGATAGACAGCTTAGACTGGAAATCACGAAATGCTGAAGCAATTAAGAAGGAGGTTTTACCGTTTGTGAAAGACGGTTCGATTATTCTGATGCACGGTATCTATGGAACAAGCGCAGACGCGTTGGCCCAGATGATGCCGGTTCTTGCGGAACAGGGTTATCAGTTTGTAAGTGTATCCGATCTGCTTCAATACCGGCCAAATTCACAAAAATGATTTACAAATGCTATTTAATTTGTTATGATATGCGCAATAAGGGAGTAGTCGACGTTTGTTTATAGACGGAATCTTATCAACATCACGGACGGTATCGTTCTGGTAAGGTTATTATGACAAGACTTATGAGAGTTTTTTACTTTTCATAAGTCTTGTTTTTTTATTGAAAAAACGTTCAGACTAAAAGTGGAAACTCATACAGAAAGATGAGGTAGATAAACGAATGAATTGGTATCAGATGGATGAAGAGCAGATCCTTGAGGAACTGAAAACAAGTCGCTGCGGTTTAAATGAGCATGAAGTAAAAATACGGCAGGAACAGTATGGCTCAAACACCTTGAAAGAAGGGAAAGTGAAAAGTCCGCTGATGATTTTTTTGTCACAGTTTAAAGACCTTTTGGTCATTATTCTGATTGTGGCTGCATTTGTATCTTTTATCAGCGGCGAAAAAGAGAGTACGATCGTAATTCTGGCAGTTATTACTATGAATGCAGTCTTGGGAACGATTCAGGAAATCAAAGCCCAGAAATCGCTGGATTCTTTGAAACAGCTATCGTTACCAAAGGCAAGAGTTCTTCGTGACAATCAAAAAGTAGAAATAGACAGCCGGGGAATAACAGTCGGTGATATACTGCTGGTGGAAGCGGGAGATGTTGTAGGTGCTGACGGTCGGATCATAGACAGCTTTTCACTGCAAATTAATGAGAGCTCTTTGACTGGCGAAGCGCTGAGTGTTGATAAAATGAGTGCTTCTATCAATGAGGAATGCGCTTTAGGTGATCAGAAAAACATGGCGTTTTCAAGTGGTTTGGTAACATATGGACGCGGCAGTATTTTGGTAACGGAAATCGGCATGAATACACAGATCGGTAAAATTGCCCGGATGCTGGATGAAACAAAAGAGCGGAAATCACCGCTACAGCGGAATCTGGATGACTTTTCCAAGAAACTGTCAGTTATGATTCTGGTTATCTGTCTTGCGGTATTCGGTTTAAGTATTATGCAGGGAACACAGCTTCTGGATGCTTTGATGTTTGCGGTGGCGCTGGCAGTTGCGGCGATTCCCGAAGCACTGGCATCTATCGTAACCATCGTTTTGGCAATCGGTACGCAGCGGATGGCAAAGGAACATGCCATTATGAAACAGATTTCAGCGGTAGAATCACTGGGCAGTGTTTCGGTAATCTGTTCAGACAAAACCGGTACTCTGACCCAAAACAAAATGACAGTTATGCAGGTGTATTTTGATGAATCGCTTCATGAGCCGCTGGAATTGGATGAAAATCGTCCGCTGGATCGTATGATCATGTTAGGATTTGTATTGTGTAATGATGCACAGATCAGCGGCGGTCAAAAGCTGGGTGATCCTACTGAAATTGCCTTTCTTGATTTACTGGCAAAATATAAAATCGGGGAGCTGTCAACACGTGATAAGTATCCGCGCATTGCGGAGAACCCGTTTGACTCAGAACGAAAGCTCATGAGTACCCTACATCGTATTGATGAGAAAAATATGATTTTATGCAAAGGTGCACCGGATGAATTGATTATGCGCTGCACCAGCATTCAGCGCGAAGATGGGATTCATCCAATTACCGAAGCGGATAAAGAAAGTATATTGAATCAAAATCATGCTTTCGCAAAGGCTGGTTTCCGGGTGCTTGGGTTTGCCTGCCGCTTATTTGACAAGGATGACTTGGAGTTGAAGGATGAACAGGAATTTACGTTTTTGGGACTGGCTTCGCTGATGGATCCGCCGCGTGAAGAAAGTACGCAGGCTGTTGCAGATTGTTTCCGTGCCGGAATCAAACCAATCATGATTACCGGAGATCACAAAATTACCGCGGTGAGCATCGCCCGTCAGATCGGTATCTATCACGATGGTGATCTATGCTTCAGCGGAGAGGAAATAACCAAAATGAGTGATGCAGAGCTTTCTGAAAAGCTTCCTCAAATATCCGTGTATGCACGGGTTGCGCCGGAGCACAAAATCCGGATCGTTGATGCCTGGCAGTCCCGCGGCAATATCGTAGCAATGACTGGTGACGGTGTTAATGATGCCCCAGCCTTAAAGCAGGCCGACATCGGCATTGCGATGGGAATTACCGGTACCCAGGTTTCCAAGGACGCAGCGAAGATGATTCTGACCGATGACAACTTTGCTACTATTATCAAGGCGGTTGCCACTGGACGTACGATTTTTACCAATATCCGAAATGCGATTTTGTATTTGCTGAGCGGTAATTTATCCGGTATTATCTGTGTCTTGGCAGCTTCTCTGTTGATGCTGAAGGTTCCCTTCTTCCCGGTTCATCTTTTGTTTATTAATCTGATTACCGATTCGCTTCCGGCGATTGCAATCGGTATGGAGAAAGTAAAACA
Source organism: Copranaerobaculum intestinale (assembly GCF_009831105.1). Classification (GTDB taxonomy): domain Bacteria; phylum Bacillota_I; class Bacilli_A; order Erysipelotrichales; family Erysipelotrichaceae; genus Copranaerobaculum; species Copranaerobaculum intestinale. The sequence continues at coordinate 820,954 of NZ_WUUQ01000001.1, forward strand.
CGATATTCTGAGCGATGCTCCGCGCGATATGAAAGAGGGAATTTTAAATGGCCCAATGATGCGTCAGATCGGTTTTGAAGGAATCGTAATTGCGGCGGCTACGATGACAGCTTATTTCATCGGATTGAAAACCTCGTATCCGGCTGGCGCAACAATGGCATTTGCGACTCTGTGTCTGGCCCGTCTGCTTCATGGCTTTAACTGCCGCAGCCGCGAAAGCTTAAAACGTATTGGCTTTTTCTCTAATCCATACAGTATTTTGGCGTTCTTGGTAGGTTTTGCATTCTTGAACATCATCCTGTTAGTACCATCTCTTCACAGCTGGTTCTCAGTTACAACCATCTCTATGGAACAGCTGTTTATGATTTATGGCTTGGCTTTGCTGCCGACTATTTTGATTCAGATTGTGAAGATGCTTCAGGATCCAAAAGGATAACAAAAAAGTGGGGTATGTAATTATCCCACTTTTTTTATTTAGGTTGATGAAGATACGGTTAAATCATGTATCCAAGTAAGCTTATGAAGATGTGGCAAAGCGACAGCGAGCTTGGTGATTTCCTCAGCGGATATGATTAGGGCAACCATTTCTACCGACAAATGCAGGTAGACCGCACCGATGAAAGCCAAGGGTACGCCGATCAGCCACATCGTCATAGCTTCCAGCTTCAGTGCGTAACCGGCGTCTCCGCCGCCGCGGAACACACCGACGATCAGAATCACTGTCGTGACCCGTACCGGAGCCATAAAGCAGAAGATTCTTAAAATGGCGATTGCACTGATGCGTACATCCTCTGATACATTGAACAATGTCAGAATTGTCGGTGCTGCAAAGATGACGACGATGCCGAGAATGACTCCCAAAAGCAAGGCAAGGATCGTAAATTTATAGGCATAGGTTATGGTATTTTCACGGTTTTTAGCACCAATCTGATTGCCGATCATTACTAGCGCCGCACTGGACATTGAGAAACAAAGAACCATGAAGAGATTTTGTATGGTGTTGGTGATCTGGGTTGCAGCAATGGCCTTAGTGCCAATTTGCCCATATGCGATTGTATAGAAGACCGTCCCAATGCCCCAGCAGCCCTCATTAAGAATGACGGGAAGCGAATTGGCCTGTATTTTACGAAAAAATGCTGTGGTGAAATGGAAATAATCGTGATAGCCACCGGCCAGTACTGAATTTTTCTTAAGTGAAAATATAAGTAATAATGTACATTCCAATAATCGTGCAATCAGAGTTGCGATCGCCGCTCCTTCAACCCCCAGCTTAGGAAACGGACCGATTCCGAAAATCAACAGCCAGTTGAAGAATGCATTCGTTAAAATGGCTAGAAAAGATATGATCATCGGCAGATTGGCATTGCCTACGCTTCGTTGGGAAGCGGCGAAGATTACCGATACTGCTGTAAAAAGGTAACTGAGACAAACGATATGCAGATAATCAATACTGAGCTGAAGCACAATTGGATCACTGGTAAAAAGCGCCAGAATCGGTTTTGGAGCGAGCAAAGCAACACCGGTAAACAGAAGCGAAATCACAAAGCCGCTCAAAAGGCCGACGCCCAGCGTTTTGTGAATATCCGTGATATCTTTGGCACCCCAATACTGAGAGATGAACATACTGCATCCGGCGCCGACTCCGCCGATCAGCAGATTGTAGAGAAAGAACACTTGATTGGCAATGCCCACGGCTGCTATTTCATTTTCACCGATACTGCCGATCATCAAGGTATCGATCATATTCAAAGAAGATACCAGCAGGTTCTGAATCATGATCGGAATCGCCAGAAAGATCATCGTCCTATAGAACGTGCGATCCTTGAATAAATTCTTGCATTGTTCTTTAAACATAAGACACCTCCTTATAAAAAAGCCACTTTGAGTTTTTTACAAAGTGGTTTTCTTCACTGTTTAATCCAGATTATTCTATTTCATTTGTATCGATGATGTCAATGATTTCTGCTTAAAAAATTAGTTTTTCTTTGATTCACAGAACTTTCATGATATATTAATGACATTCGAGGTGGTATGTTATGAAGATTGGTTTTGTTTCACTGGGATGTTGTAAAAACCTGGTAGACAGTGAGAAAATGATGGGTATGCTGAATAATGGCAGACATGAAATCGTTCATGATGCGAAAACGGCTGAAATGATTATTATCAATACCTGCGGTTTTATCAATTCCGCAAAGGAAGAGGCCATTTCCACCATATTGGAAATGGCTCGCTATAAGCAGGAGGGCAACTGTAAAAAATTAGTTGTCACGGGATGTCTGGCTCAGCGCTACAAAGCAGACCTGGAAAAGGAAATGCCGGAAGTAGATGCGTTTATCAGCATTGCTGAATATCCCCGCTTGCATGAAATTATCGGCAGTATGATCGAAGATGATCAGCTTCAGGTATTTGGAAAATGTGAACGGCTGTTGTCATCCAAGCCATGGACAGCTTATCTGAAAATTGCCGAAGGATGTTCTAATCACTGTACATATTGCGCAATTCCGCTGATCCGCGGTGATAATGTGTCGGTGCCCTTGGAGCAATTGGTTGAGGAGGCAAAGCGTTTGGCTGCGCGAGGTGTAAAAGAATTGGTTCTCATCGCCCAGGATACGACAAAATATGGGGTTGATCGGTATGGCAAGCGCTCCTTAATTGATCTATTAAAAGCTGTGCATGAGATTGAGGGCTTTCATTGGATCCGCATTTTATACATGTATCCTGATGAAATTGATGAAGAGCTGCTGATGGGCATGACAAAGCTGCCGAAGGTAGTTCCGTACTTTGATATTCCGATGCAGCACGGGGACGATCATATGCTGCGGCTGATGAACCGTCGCGGCAGTGTTGCTGAGGTAAAGGCTTTGGTTGAAAGAATCCGTGAGCTGTTTGCTTTTCCGACGCTTAGAACAACATATATCGTAGGTTTTCCGCAGGAAAGTGAAGATGCATTTGAAAATATGATTGATTTTACCAAAGCAATTTGCTGGGATCGAATGGGCGCCTTTACCTATTCACCGGAGGAAGATACTCCTGCTTATACGATGGAGGGTGCCATTCCGGAAGAAGTAAAGGAGCAGCGGCTGGCGCAGCTCATGGAGCTTCAGGAGAGGATATCCTATGATCAGTCCCAGCGTTGGGTAGGGCAGGTTTTAGAGGTGCTTGTAGAATCACAGGAAGGACTTACCGGAAGATATCGGGGACGGGCAGCGAACAGTGCGCCGGATGGAGTTGACGGAATGATCACCTTTACCAGTGAACGTGAAATACCTTTTGGTACCTTTGTTGAGGTTTTGGTAACCAATGCTTTGCCGCATGATTTGCAGGGAGTTGAGAAAGTTGCTGAAAGGGTTTGATCCGATTATCGGTTTACAGCCAACCGTTTTGATACTTGGCTCGATGCCCAGCGTTACGTCCCTTGAAAAACAGGAGTACTATGGCTTTGCTCATAATCGCTTTTGGAAAATCATGGCGAAGCATTATGGAACAACGCTTGACTGTTATGATCAGAAAATACAGTTAATTTGTGATCATCATATGATTTTGTGGGATGTGATCGGAGAATGTGAACGAGAGGGCTCGCTCGACAGTGCGATCCGTAATGAATCAATCAATGATATTGAAGGTTTATTATATACCTATCCGACTGTACAGAAAATTATCTGTAATGGACGTAAAAGTCATGATCTGCTGATGCGCCATTTTCCAAGTCTAGTACAACAGCTGGAAGTAATTTATCTGCCCTCCACCAGCAATGCCAATCGAAGTCTTAAAGAAGAAATGCTGTTTGAAGCATGGGAACAAGAATTACCCCTTTAAAGAGAATAAGCAGTTTTTTGAAGAATTTCATGAAATTTGAAATTCAATCAGAATTCTGCTTTTTTATATTTTGCAGGCAAGGGTAAAGACCAAGTACTCTGATGCACCATACAGTAGAACAGGAGGTGCTGTTATGTTTGTATGTATTCTTGTGATTGGTATATCAATATATGGAATATGTCTGTATCGCTATCATCATTCGCATAATTCCTGTCATCGTAAGTGAATGGGAAATGTGGACTATCGGTTTCGGTAATCCACATTTTATATGATAAAGAGTTTAATCAACAAAATCTCATCTTATAAAAAGTCAAAGAATATAGACAGCTGATAAGCTATACATACTTTCATGCACAGCAAAAAAACTGCACAAAGGCAGTTACATTAAATTAATTCGTTTTGAGAAGAGCCGCTTTTTTCAATTTCCGCAATATTGGATAAAGAAATCTGAACCATGTTCTTCACTGCTTCATCCGTATAGAAAGCGATATGCGGTGTAACAATGATATTATTGTGATTGATCAATTCTTTCAGCAGCTGGTCTTCCAGATCATCACCCGCATTGTTTTTCAAATATAAACCATTTTCATATTCGTAAACATCCAGTGCGGCTTTGGCTATCTTATGTGATTTTACTGCATCCAGTACATCCTGGGCATCAATCAGAGCACCGCGTGAGGTATTGATTAAGATGACTCCATCTTTCATTTTTGATATTGCTTCTTTATCAATGAGATGATAATTATCTTTGGTAAGCGGACAGTGAATGGATATAATGTCGCTTCGTTTCAGCAGCTCATCGAAAGCTACATAGTCTGCAATCTCCTTGACCTTATCATTTGGATACAGATCATAGGCGAGGATTGAGTCTGTAAACCCGCGAAAATTGCGGATTGTTTCATATCCAATGCGTCCGGTACCGATGATACCGATTGTCATATCCTTTACCTCACGTCCGATGAGTCCTTTGATTGCAAAATTGTAATTGTGCATGCGGCGAATTGTCAGCGGCAGGTTGCGCACACAAGCCAGAGCCAGCGTAACCGCATATTCACTCACTGCGTTAGGTGAGTAAGCAGGCACATTGCAGGCCCTGATTCCTAATCGCTGAGCTGCATCCAAATCGACTTTATCATAACCGGCACAACGAGTTGTCAGAATTTTAATACCAAGTTCATGAATAATTTCCAGCGCTCTTTCATCAGCAATACAGTTACCCTGAATGATGACTGCATCATGTCCTTTGGCTAAATATGCACTTTCGGATGAGAAGGGATCGATCGTGCATCGTACATCCAAATCATATACGTCAGCGTACTCGTGGAAAAAGGCTACTTCGTCTTCACGTACGTTATAAGCTAAAACTTTCAACATAATAAATTCCTCCTAATACATTATAATAGTATCAAAAATAAAAACAAATGTATACATTTGTGCATAAAATGTATACATTTAATAGAAATAGAGAATTGCATGTAATTCAGGTATCATATAGAAATTTATATTTTTCAAAGCGATGCCGTTAGTTTCCAGAATAGAAAAGAGCCGATACTGATCGGTCAGCTGCTGATGCACGCTCTGCATGGTTTCTGCCGTATCAAATTTCATGAGCAAACTGCGATTGCCGGCTCGCACACTGTCTTTCACAAGCTGCTTTACTTGTTCCTCATCATAGGAAGTAAAATAGCAGTTGTTTTTCATATAATAGGTATCCGCAGTAGCGTTTGATATTTCATGAGGAGCCATCTCATTGTAAAGCTTCGCAATCTCATTAGAGGTCATACCGAAGTATATATAACGATAGTCAGATACATTCTGACCGTTATCACTGTCGGCATATGTGGTATCTAAATAATAATATTCATCATCCATCTTCACCATATTCCATGCATGGCTGACATTATTTTCTGTAGCTTTACCGGTTATGAATGCACAATCGATATCCAGCATTGCCAGCAGATACTGCACCGCTTTGGCATAGCCGGCACAAACCGATGTTTTATTAATCAGGGAGCTGATGATATTCTGTGAATTTGGGGCATCATCCACATATTCTGTTTGATTGATGATGAAGTCATAGATGTATTTTACTTTCTCATAGTCATCGGCATTTTTATCTATTCCCTGAATGATTTGTTTGGAAATAGATTTCAGCTGCCGGTTAAAATCTTTGATTTCTGACTGATCAAATGCATAAACTGGATAGAAGATCATATTTGATTTCTTTTCTTTGTCTCGCTGGTAGCGGAATTCAGAAGTCCAGAAAATTTCCGGGTGATCGGCTAATACACTGTCAAAGATCTTAATGATTTCAGCTTCCGAAGCAGCATGAATGGATGCTTTTTCTTTATGATCCATCAGGGTATTAAATATCTGGTCATAATCTTTTTTTTGTTTTTTGTCCAGATGGGTACGGGCATACATGAAATGGGAATCCTGTTCAATTGGTGCAGTCTTTGCATTAGGAAGAATGCGACCGCAGCCGCTCAGCAGCAATGAACTAGCCATTACAATCAGCAATAATCGTTTCCGCATATCGATCTCCTTTTCTATATTTTATCAGATATTTGGAAATATCTATACTAGTTTATTATTGGTGGTGATCTTTCATGTATGCAGCTATATAATAAAAAAAGTCCTTCAAACGAAAGACTCAATTTTTATATGGCGGAGAGTATGAGATTCGAACTCATGGTAGCTTTCACTACACAGCCTTTCCAAGACTGCACCTTAAACCACTCGGACAACTCTCCATAGCAGTACTCTATAATTTTAACGAAAATTAGAAATTTGTCAAACACTTATTGCATTCTTTTTTCAATTATGCTAATATATCACTTGCCGATAGATGACTCCTTAGCTCAGCTGGCAGAGCAACTGACTCTTAATCAGTGGGTCCAGGGTTCGATTCCCTGAGGGGTCACCATGTAAAAAGATACGGAAATCCTTTGTTTAATAGGGTTTCCGTTATTTTTATGTATTCATAAATGATAATGTAAATTTTCCTATATCCGCCACATTTACCCTCGTTTTTCCACGCTCTTGGGTTCAAATTGGGGTCAAAGAATTAGAGGTGTTTTTAATGTAATTATCCAGTAATAAAGGGGCTTTCATATTATCTGTATCGGGGTGAGTATATGTATCCATTGTGATCACAACACTTGCATGACCCATTAGGTATTGCCGCTCTTTTAACGGGACACCAGCTTTGTCGAGCAATGTGGCATAATTATGCCGGAAGATATGGGGAGTCAGGGAGTCAATGAATTCATCGTATTCTAGTTCAACGGCTTTTTTATTCATTTTCTTGATAATTGATTCCCACATTTTTTTGAATGATTGCTGAGTAATCCATTCACCTGATTTTATTGATGTGAATAGGTATTGTTTTTTTAATGTAGTTAAGTAATATGAAAGAAAAGGGAAACATTGGTCTATAAGGGGTATATCTCTTTCACCCGAATCTGATTTGGTTTCTTTCATAGAGGGTTGATTATTGATAAATTCAACAGTCTTTTTGAAGTAAGCCAAAGCTTTGCATAATCATGGAATATAATTAATTAATATATTATTTCGTTTGAGATAGTCAGATTTCATAAGAGTCTTATTATTTCCAGCTCTTCAATCGTTGTGCCATATATCTTTACTACGATTGGATTTCCAGTGTTGTAGCCTCTGCCTACAGTAACGTTTGTTGCGTATCTACGGCCTTTTTTTGTATCGATTTGCCATTTGCATACCTTCGTATAATTTGTTAGAATAGGTAAAGAAAAGGATAGTCTGTCAGGACATTTTTTCTATACAAGACACCCGGTGCTTAAAACACCGGGTGTCTTTTTATTCTTAAACAAAGTTGTTTAAATAAATTTTATTAGCTGTTAAATATTTTAAGAAATTGGCAAATATATTTATAACTTTTATCTCAGCATCAATATTATCTTCATCAGATACCCATGAATGTGTATCAGTATTATACGTATAATATGCTTCACCGGTTTTGTATGTAATAGTTTTGTCTTTCCAATTGATAAGATATAGCTTTCCTTCAATTGTGGTAGCAAATGTATTATTTTCTAAATTAAAAACAGATACCCCAACATTTTGATAATCACCAAAAGTTTCAATTGATTTTATAATGTATGATTCATCATCTGACTCAAGCTTATATCCCAAATTAATTAAACGTTTTTCCACATCGGAACTATCATCACTTTTTGTATTGCTCGTGGTGTGCTTCTTGTCATAATAGTCCAGAACATTAATTATTTGGGATTTTTTCAGTCCCATTTCATTCAGCCAATCTAAATAAGCATCATATTGTAATTTTTCATCTTTTGAATCATTTTCTTCCTTATCGATGATATTGGCATGCTTCTCGTTAACATCTTCTTTGCTAAACGTGTAATTCGTTCCTACATATGTGTTATCATACTTCTGAACCCAAATATAAGATTCATCATCTTTATTTATGTTTGTAAAATAAACATAATGCGTTTCTTCTTCATCTGAAATATTAAATTTGTAACCCTTTTTCTCTAATAATTCAACTACCTCTGAATTTGATAATTTTGTATTATCATCTTTATTGCTACAAGCCGCCATCCCCAATACCAATTGCGCATATAAGCGCTGTAAAAACCTTTTTCAACTTTTTATCCTCCCATAATTTATATGTATAACATGCTCATCCATGTTGATACCCGATTGATTTTTTTCTGATTTCTCTATGCTGGTATATTTTATTTCATATTCCGTTTTGGAAAAATCTGTTCATGCTTGATTGAATTTTTTGCATGAGGCATTACGTATATAAATTAATTTGCTTATTTAATGAACCTTACGATTATTATAATAACTGTCACCTAAAAAAACAACTCACATTACCAGCATATGTATCATTCCCAAAGCAGTTATTTATGCTAGAAAATTGCTAATAAAAAATGATTTGATCAGTTTAAGCTTATGTGGTTTTGCGATTCATATTCCCAAAAATCATTTGCGATTTTTTCTGGTACACCTTTGTTAATCAACAATGATGGTATGCAAAGATCATGGATATCTTCATCCGCCAACAGACAATAACAACCAAAATAGTTTGCTTCAGCTTCTGTACGGTTTCGATATCGCTCTGCAAGAAAATGATATTCTGTTCCAGGATTGTAATGGATCAGGTAATGACCGATTTCATGATAGAGTACAAACTTCTGATAATTTTCCTCCAAATCCGGTTTTACAAAAATAATTGCCTTCCTATTATAAATTCGCAGTAATGCATCCATGTTAAGCCCCATCTTCTCGTTCATATAGACCTTTTGAATACTCAGCTGTTGTAGCATATCCTCAACCGCAACGGTAGGAAATTGTGCCAATAAATCCTGATATTTCTTGAACATTGTTAGCCCTCCTATTTCAAGTACTTCGAGGCTTTTTGCTCCATTTCATAAATATCGTTTGCCAAGTCGATCAATTCTTCCTGATTCATGGATTCTATATTCATTCCACCCATTGCATACATCTGCCCGCTGATCATAAATGCATATGCATCATCAAAGCTTTGAAAATGACGGTTTTCAACCCTAGCATGAACTCGCTGATATTCTAAATTCAATGTAGTTTCTACAGCTTTCTTTCCATATGCATCAAGTGAGCGGTAATGTGTGATCAGCTGCTTTTCATGCAAGGTATACGTTTCATCTTTAAAGTCAAAAAAGTAATTGGGTGATACATCAAGAACCTTGCATATACGCGTAAGTGTCTCTAAGTCCGGTTTACTGATATTTCGTTCCCAGTTATTGACCGTTGTATTGCTGACAGAAATCTGACTTGCTAATTCATTCTGACGATATCCTTTTAATAGTCGCGCCTCTTTCATCTTTTCACCAAACATACTATCACCTCTTCTTACATCAATCATAGCACATTTGTAAATTTAATGATATTTAAAATTCAATTAAATTGGATTTTTAAATATTGATATCCATTGACATTTGCAATTTGCAGGAATATTATGGTATTAAATCCAATATAATTGAATTTAATTTATAAATGTTCAATTAAACGGTGGTGGGAGGAGAAATGAAATGATTACACAAAAAGACAAGGCAGAACAATTTAAAAGGGATCTGCGTTCCAGACAATTTTATGAAGGAATGGTACGGGAATATGATTTGAAGCTGGAAGAAATTAGTATCCATCTTCAAGGTGTCAATTCGCCGCGTACCGATGTTGTAAGAAAGACAAGTCATCATCGGCAAAACAATTTTGTTTATTGGCTTATGGAGGAAGAAATCTGTATCAAAGAGCGAAAGAACTATTGTGATCGGATTGCTCGGATGGATGAAACATTGGCAAAACTGGAAGATGAAGAGCGGGATTTGATCGTCGATCTTTATGTAAAAAATAAACGTCATGAAAACGTTGCAGATGAACATCATATGAACCGACAAAATATGTATAAAAAAATTGACAAAATGCTTTTTCGAATTTTATGAAGGTTGCGACAATGTACCAAAGCAGAAATGATATGATACATATGCGGAAGAAAAACAAGCTTTTCTTCCTCTGCCTTTTGTTTGAACGGCATAAAAAAACAAAGCGTGTGAAGGCTGTGCTTCCGAAATAATTCACAGGATGTTCAAAATTGGGAGGGCTTATGAATACTTTACAGTCAATGAAATTTAGCGGATATGGTATGGATTATCCCACCGCGGAGGTAAAGAAGTACAGTGATAAGGAATTAAACGATCGAATTGCAAAAGCAAAAAGAAAAGCAATAGAAAAATTTATTCGAAAACTTGGCTATACAGATGAAGCAGCACTACAGGATTCGCTTCACTATGAAGGGAAAGCGGATTTATTGCTTCGTGAAGAAGCATGGAAGCAGGAAAAACAGAAGCTTCATGTGGAATTGAGTCGATGCCGACGAATGCTCATGTTGTATGAACAAAATATTGATCCCATGTTCTTTGAATTTATTCTCTATCAGCTTCAAGATGAAAGCGATACTGAAATATTCCAATCCAAACTTCAGAAGTTTATGGAAGATCATCCCCAATATTCCAAAGCGTATTCTAAAACGGATGAATTACATCCCTTCGTACTGCTGTATAAGAATACATAGGTTCTTTCATTTTGAACTTTTAGTATAGCTTTTCTATTACATCAGGAGGATCATCATGTTGGAAAACAAGCAGTTAGAATCTTTGACAATGTATGATCAGAAACGTATTGTTGATAGTCTTCTGCCATTTTTGGACACCATTCCTGATCTGCCTTCACCGATTAAATTTGGAGTCTTACATAAACAAAGTGTTTCCATGTGCGTCCAGTTTTTAAAAAGTGAAGTACAGAAAAGACAGGATATTACCGGGGGATATACAGGAAGTCTGTATTTCTCAATCTGGTATCGATTCCAAGAAGCGGATGCAGCGACAGAATTATATGGTTCTAATGTCATGTATCAGATTAATGAATTTTTTGATTCTGCCTGCGAAAATAATGCATTGCCAGTATTAGGCGATGATATGCAGTACTTGAAAATAGGAATGATTGAGCTTCCGACGGTAGAACGAAAAATAGACAATATGTTGGATTGCATGGCTATTTTTGAGTGTAGAATTGAACATCAATAAAAAAAGGAGAAAACAAATATGACTTCAGTAAATGCAGCAGGTATCGCTACGCGCGATGAAATGTTATCGTATATGAATACAGGATCTGGCGATCAGGCAGTATGGAGCCTGATCGGACAGGGTTTTACAGAATTGACAGAAGCTTTAAATGCAAAGACTAAGGATAGTCAGTATATTCACCAGAAATCGGGAACATCTTCCGTGATTGGATATGCCCCTACTTTTACATTTGTGGCAGAGCTTGATAAAGCGGATCCAGTGGCATCCTTTATTGCCAATATTGGACGTGAGCGTAAAATCGGTGCGGAATGTGAGACCGATATTGTGAATGTTTATTCCTGGCTGCCGGGTACAACTGAGGGCTCTGTGGTTGCTTATCAGCAGCATGTAGCCGTGAAAGTGGATAATAGTGGCTCCGGTGTCGGCGGTGAAGCAATGGGTCTTGCCGGCGCTCTGTTATACAAGGGTGATGCAGTAAAAGGGGAATGGAATCCAACTACAAAGACTTTTACAGCAAAATAAGATCAAAGCGGATATTCATTATCCGCTTTTTTAATAAGAATAGCAATTACCATCTTTTATTGACTGTGTTCAGCATATTAAAAAAATCTCGATTCATTACTGCTGAAGCGATGAATCGTGAATATCCCGTTGGTTTAGCTTTTAAACGAGGTTGAAATTAATCGAAAGGAAATTGATATACAATCTGATACTATGTACTATTTGAATACTTCTAATCTAGAATGTTAGTATATGTCGTCTAAAAGAAATTATATAATAAAAACAGATATCAAAAGAAGTCTAAAGCTATTGGAAAAGCAAATAGAAGATGATATGCTGAAAACATGAAAGAAGAGAGGAATTATTATGAAAAGAAATTTTTTAGGTTGTTTTAAAATGGATCCATGCGATATTCGTGATCATATGTTTAATGAAATTATAATGGGAATACAAAAGAATGGAGGAGAAATTTTAAGTACTCAAATGGTAAGTACTCGTCAATCTTTAACTACTTTTTTCTTAGTGCTTTACGAGGATAATAACTTATTTTCTGAAATAAATACTTTATTAGAAAATTATAAAGAAATTACAAAAAAAACCACATGGCATCAATAATAGTATTTAAGGAAAAAAAGACATTTATTTGACATGAAATAATCCTAATATGAAAGTTAATATGGAGGGAAAAGATGAAAAGAGTATTTGTAAGTGAATTGAGTATTTTCAAAACTTTAAAAAGAAAAAAAACTAATAAGTATTATAATGAAATAATTTGTGGAATACAGGAGAGAGGTGGTGAAATCTTTTCAATAAATTTAAGCAATGCAACTTATGGTAATGAAAACGAACTTTTTATTGTTGTATATGAAGATAACAATAATAATGATGAAATCGAGAAATTTTTAGATACGTTTACATCATAGTGATTTTTTGACCACACGTAAGTGTGGTTTTTTTTATGAAAGAAAGGGGAGAGTTACGAATAAAAAGATAATCTTGAATTGAGTAAGAATATATCTAATGTGGATTTGATAGTCGAAAATGCCATAACATGTTGAATTATCTATTAATAATCGTGGTGAATCGTAAACCAACACAATAGAGTATATTACTATAATGAATGATATTGATATCAAAAGAAGTTTAAAGCTATTGGAAAAGCAAATAGAAGATGATATGCTGAAAACAGGAAAGAAAAGAGGAATTATTATGAAAAGAAATTTTTTGAGTACTTTTGGAATATCTTATTTTAAAATTGAAACTTTTATGTTCAATGAGATTTTGGTTGGTATACAAGAGAATGGAGGGGAAGTGTTAAGTACACAAGTTTATTCTCCTAATTCTGGAGCTATTACTTTTTTTTAGTATTGTATGAAGATAATGGATTTTATTCTGAGATAAGTGCTTTTTTAAAAGACTATGAAAAGATTAAAAAAAATATGAATTGGCATAACAACTAATTTATGTTTTTTGAAAGAAATGAGGGAAATATTTGCTTGAAAATGAGGGAAAAGCAATGTGAATATGCTAGGTTAAGGTTAGATAAAAAGAGTGTGTATAAGTTAAATGAATTTTCTGGCAATGTGAAAAAATTGGATGAATGATGTATAGAATAACATTATGAATCATTTACAAAAATTAGACGGTGAAATTATTACTGCTTCATTTCCAGCAGATTTATGGTGCTTTTATTTTTGTTTTATACGTAGATAATAATATGTATCAAGAAATCTCTGAGAGTCTTACGAATTATGAATCATGCAATATTGACTGTGTCTATGAAATAAAATATTATTTTTTAGAAGATTTAATTTATTGACAAAGTATAATTTTTCTAAAAGTTATGCTTTGTCATTTTTTATCCTGACTTCACTATTAACAATTACAATAATAATTATAGAATTTAAGAGCTATTCTTTTTCAATATGCCAGTTCTTCTTCATAATTTGGTTTTGATTATTTAAATGTATTTAAAAATCATTTATCTTTTACTTTCACAGAGCCACAATCCTAAGATATCATTGTACCCATTTACATCAACGTCTTGTATTATGTAAACAGCATATTTCTTCACCTTTTATCTACTTTTGACGTATATATAATTAAGAATGCGTAGCATGCAAATGCTGATAACATTTTCTTCTAATTCTGGTAATACGAGAAAGATTATGTCTGAAACTATTTTATGTAATATCGAAAAGCTATTAATTTTTTTCCGCTAATTTGAAATATTGTGTTTTAATACACTGACGTACCAGCTTATATCTTATTCTCAATACTATTTACATCTCTTTGATGTTAAAAATATCCGCCATGATTATTGATTTCAATATTACCTTACGTGATATTATTGACTATATCTATTTGTTCATTTTTAGACTTTTTTGCCATATATTCTTCCTCTACTTTCTTGTATCGCAAAAAAAGAAAAACCGTGTAAATTGAGAATAAATAGCTCAACTTACACAGTTTGTATTACATATATTCTATATCACACTTTATTACTCAGTTCACCCAATCTATCTTCTGTCATATCACTTATCAATTTTAAGAACATGTTAGAAATATTTTAATGTTTATTATATTCATTCTTTACTTTCATTGAATGGAAAGCCTTTATATTTACATATCTATTAACATTTATTTTTTAAGACTTAGATAGGATGCCAAGATGTGTAGTACATAAATACTGATATTCATAAGTGATAAAAAAGATTAATGATTGTTGTCTCTTTCATATAAAGTAGTTCCAGTAATATCTAAATCTTCATAGGTTAAATCTAATTCTTTTAAGAGACTGTCAATCTTCTTTTTTGCTTTTTTATCACAATTACTATTTTTATCTGGATCCGTATTACTTAACACACAATAACTTGGGTTATATGATGTTGATGATTTTGCACCACTATTATCTTCTTTTGGGAAAAAAGTGAAAGTTATATCATCTCTAGTAAAAATATATCCTTTCTTATCTTTGAAATCATAAAATTCTTCTTCAAATCCATTATCCAGAAGAATAGAGCGAATGTCTTTTTCTTCTTTCCCACCACAACCGACTATACAAGATAAAAATAAGACTGCAAATAAAATAAGTGCTGTTTTTCTCATAAATTCATCTCTTTATCTTAATATTAGCATATTAAATAAGGATTTCCAATAAAGATATATTTACTATACTAATACTTTTAGATTACATTCAGATGCTTCTTTATTAGGTTTCAATTTAGCTATTTTAAGAATTAATAAATTATGTGTTTAAAAACAGATATTTGCTTGAATTTATTCTAGTTAACATAAGTATTTTTGTATAAAAATTTTCCAAAATCAAGATGAAAATAGTCAGATAGAATGGTGTGGTACATAAAATTTAATTTCTCATATATACACGAATCAGAAATAAATATTAATTGTTAAAAATTGGTATTCTTTATACTGTATTTGTGCTAGTTAAATGTTAATGATTATAAAACTGAATCATCAAATTTATAAAGGGAAAGACATATTCCTAGAACTGCGGAAATAGAAAAATAAGACAAAAATAATAACTATATTGCGACAATGTACCTAGATATCCATGATAAGATGATAGTGTGGTTTGATAGATAGAAAACCTTTGCCTTTTGTTTGAATGGCATAAAAAAACAAAGCAATGAAGGCTGTGCTTCTTTTTTACACAGGATACTAAAGGGAGAAAATAAATATGAGTAAATTTGAATTTAAGAATCAGGAAAAGCCAGAATTCTTGAAACTTCAGATAAATGGAAGAAACTATTCATTTAATCCATTGTCATTATCGGTGAAAAGAGCTTCAGAAAAATTTTTGAAGGGACAAAAAGTGCTTATGCGCCAGTCAAAGAAAGAAAATTTAAAACAGGAAGAAATCTCTGATATTGTTTATAAATGCTGTGATTTAGTAAGAGAAACCATTGATTTGATTCTAGGTAATGGAGCGTATGAAAAAATATTTGGAGGCAGAACGATGGATTTTGAAGAAAATCAGGAATTAGTAACCTTTATTTTTCAAGAAATTGCATCATTTACCAAAAATAAGAATCTGACGGTACATGCGGAAGAAATGAATCATGAACATCTTGTTGGATAAGCTTCCGAACAAGGTTGAAATTAATCAGAAGGAAATTGATATTCGATCTGATTTCAGACAGGGAATACAGTTTGAAATGCTGATGGCTGATTCATCAATTTCCTATATGGATAAGATGTTAAAAGCTATTTTAATATACTATCCAAAAGTTCCGGAGGATATATCTGCATGTGTTGAAAAACTTATATGGTTTTATAACTGTGGAATGAAATTGAAAGAGAGAAAAAATGTGAATGGGAAATTAACAAATAAACCGATTTTTTCCTATGAGCAAGATCAATATCTTATTTATTCAGCTTTCCTGCAGTATTATCAAATTGATCTGAATGATATTGAATATTTGCATTGGTGGAAATTTAAAGAGCTTTTTCAAGAATTGCCAGATGAATCAAAAATAAAACAAGTGATGATGTACCGATCCATACCGATTACTTCGAATATGTCTGAGGATCAAAGACAATTTTATGCAAATATGAAAAATATATATCGTTTAAATGATGATCGTTCGGAAAAACAGATTGCTAATTCTTTTGCATCTATCCTTGCTTCTGGGATGATGAATGCCCCTGAACTTGAATACTAGAATATATCAACTTAAAAAAATCATATTGTAAAACAGATTAATGATGAAAAAGTGTTTAAATCTATTGGAAAAGCAAATAGAAGATGATATGCTGAAAACATGAAAGAAGAGAGGAATTATTATGAAAAGAAATTTTTTGAGTATATTTGGGATTGAACCATTCAAAATTCGAGATTACATGTTAAATGAAATATTAATGGGAATACAAGAAAATGGGGGAGAAATTTTAAATACACAAATACAAAAGTCATATCCTAATCATTATGCATTTTTCTTAGTGTTGTATGAGGATAATAATCATTATTCTGAAATTCATGCATTTTTAGAAAGTTATGAAGAGATTACGAAAAAAACCGTATGGCATCAACAAAATACTTAAAGAATAAAATCACAAATAATTTGGGAAAAGAAATCAAATGATTTCTTTTTTTATCTTGATTAATAAAAGAAAGGAATGGTTATATGATAGAGAATTATGAAATAGATTCAAAGACATTTTTAAACCAAATGGATCAGCTATCTATCTCCGTACAGAAGGCAATGCAAATGATGGGTGAAAGTATTTCTGTAACCATGAGTGATTTGGCTTCTACGTTAGATAGAACTATTCAATATATGGACACATTTGCAAGTAGTACTGCTTCAGTTAGTGATGCACAATCCACGGCGATAACAAGCATAACACTGTTCAATGGGGTTATGGGGATGTTAAGCGCAACGATAAATATTGCTAATACCTGTGCAGAAAACTTTAATCTTGCAATGCTTGCAAGTCCATATGTTATCGTCGCTACAGCAATTGCTGGAGTAGTAAGTGCTCTGGGAGTATTATCATCCTTCATGGGTAACGAAATAAGTGAGCATCAGCGTGCCATGGATGCGATCAATAAAGAAATTGATGCAAGAAATGATTTAAAAAGTAAACAAGAGGAACAATTAGCAGCCAATTTAAGTGAAGCAGTTAATATTCAGGGATTGAATAATGAGCTCAATAAACTTGTAAATGCGAATGGTGAAGTAAAAGCGGGCTATGAAGATAGAGCCGCTTTTATTATATCTACATTAAATAGTGCTTTAGGAGAACAGATTAAAATAGAAAATGGCGTGGTAACTGGTTACGATAACGCATCAGGAGCCATTGATAACAAAATTGCGAAATTACGAGCTGAAGCTGTACTGGAAGCAGAATTGCCTATTTATAAAAAAGCATTGATAGAATTATCCGAGGCTCAGGTTAAAGCGGATAAATTAGAAAGTGAAATGTCCGAATTAAAAACAAAAAGGAAGGCCAAAGAAGCTGAGCTTGAAGCTGAATATCATGATAATTGGAGACAAAAAGCTTTAGAAAAAGGAGATCTTCGTTTAGCAGAATTATCACAATTAGAATTAGAAACTGATACAAAGCAAGAGCAATATGATCAGCAGAATAAACTTATTGAAGGATATTATGATGATATTTCGCTCTATGAAACAAATGCTGCGTTAATTGCCAGTGGCAATGCTGAGAATTATGCAAAAGTCCAAATGGAATCTGCTGTAACCAAAGCACAATCTGTTGAAGAGAAAAAAATAGCTTTGCAAAAAGAGATTGATGCGGAAACAGATCATATTGATTACTTGAAAGAATTAAAGAATAAAGAAAAGGATGAAGAAAAACAACGTCAAATTCAAGCTCAAATTGAGGCTGAAGAGTTGAAACTCACTGGCTATCAAAATGAAATTGACGGATTTGTAGAGCAAGGGGAGAAAATAGCAGAGCTAGGAAAAATTAAAAATAATGATGAATTGAGCGCGTTGGAAACATTTATTAATAGCAAACAAGAGAAACTTATAGAAATGAATCAAACCGAGAGTTCACAATGGACTGAGCAGCAACAGCAAGAGGCAGCAGATTTACAAAAATCGATAACCGATAATTTGAAATTATATACAGATTATGCTGACAAAAAGATTTTAAAAGCAAAAGAAAAAACGGCAAAGCTGAATGAAAATTCAACTCAAGAGGAGAAGGATGCGGCAGCAGCAGCCGAACGTGAAGCGGCGAACACATTAGAAATATTAGGACAGAATGCAATTGATAAATTAAATGTTTTGGAAGATTTAAAACAGCGTAAGAAAAATGGAGAATCCGGTATAACCGATGATATGATCGAAGAAGCTGCCAGACAAGCAAAGGAAGCTGAAAAAGGCTATAAAAAAGTCGCAAATAAAGTGGAAGGAAGTTTTAAGGACCTACCTGAAAGCTCACGTAAAATCTTTGGCGATGTAATGATACCAATGCTAGATGAAATGCAGAAGAAAGAAGAACCGTTGTTTAAAAAAGCGGATCGAATAGCTGGGGGAATCCTAGATCGATTGAAAAAATCCTTTGACATACATTCACCTTCCCGTAAAGTGCGTCAAATTTTCCAATATGTAATGGAAGGTGCCAAAATAGGATTGGATGATCGAACTCCGGAATTGTTAAAACAGACTGATGCTATTTCATCTGATGTTTTAGAGTCTTTCCTAAATCTGGATGTATCAGAAGTAAATCGAATGGTTGATAAGATGCAAGATGCATTCCATCGAGAAAATTTTAAGATAAATGGTTTGATACAATCAAGTTATTCACATGAATTGATGACTACCGGAAAATTACATGTCGATGTTCCTGAATTAAAAGCAACTTTAAAGGGTAATCTTGAGAATCACATTTCCATTGACGGGCGTGAAACGGCAGTCGCATTAACGCCTTTTATCAGTGAAGAAATAGCGTTTCAAGGAGGTCTATAATGAAAATAAATGATCATAATTTTACAGAATTTCGCGCAAGTGTTGTGCGATTCTCCCCCGTAAGCATGGAGTTTACGCAAGATATTTTATTTGGCGGTAACAGCTACTATCCGATCATGGGCGAAAAGTCATTAAAGCCGCAGCAGCGTGAATTGGTAATCGACTTTACCCGTGAAGAAGATATCAGTAATTTTTCTGCGGAAGCCCAAAAAGAATGTGTGCTTGATCTGGATGATGGATATCGCTATCACTGCTATCCAACTACCTATGGCAAAATCAGCGAGGAAGCATACGGAGCTTATACCGGTATTTATACGTTTTATACGTTAAAGCAGAAACCGTTGATTACGGAAAATTTGAATGATTCAATCATGAATCAGGGAAATATTGAAACAAACATGATTTATGAAATCACATCAAAACAAGCGATTGATGATTTTTATGTGGGTGATATTCATGTAATGAGTCTGCCCACAGATAAAACGCTGATCATCGACGGTATCGATAAACGCATTTATTATCAGGACAATCCGGATGTTTCAGCCTTCGACAGTGTGATGATTTCACGATTTCCGATGTTAAAAGCTGGACTTAATGAAATCACTAAAAGCGATCCCAGTGTGCAGGTAGTCGTGAAGTACTATCCAACCTTTATGTAAGGAGGCAGGACTATGTTACTAATAAAAACAGCGCAGGGCTATCTGCCGTTGGAAAACCGAACCAATTTTAGTATAACTACCGAATATGAGGGCGAGCAATCGCTCTCTTTTGATATTCAGCCATCAGATTCTAACTTTACATATTTGAAGGAAGAATCATCACTTCGATTTGAAGATAATGATTTTCTGATTAAATCAATTAACCAGCGAAAAGAAATAGCTACTATCACGGCTGAAATTGACATGGATGAATGGAAAAAACAGATATATCCTCGTTTTATTCGTAAAAACATAGGGTTTACGGAATTGCTGGAGTACATTATTCCATCCGGATGGACGCTCGTAGGTGCTGGTACAGTTGTAGGGCACACAGATATTGACATGGAAGGATGCACTGATTACGAAATTCTAATGGCATGTAAACAGTTATATGGTGTGGTCTATGAGTATCATACCGCTTCAAAACAGATCAAGATCATTCATCCGGATCTGATTCAGCCGCGGGGTTTGT
The DNA here is from genome assembly GCF_009831105.1 of Copranaerobaculum intestinale. Classification (GTDB taxonomy): domain Bacteria; phylum Bacillota_I; class Bacilli_A; order Erysipelotrichales; family Erysipelotrichaceae; genus Copranaerobaculum; species Copranaerobaculum intestinale. Next base: position 841,532 of record NZ_WUUQ01000001.1, read on the forward strand.
ATATGAGTGATGAATTGAATTTGCAGAATTTGGAATTTAAAGGATCAAGCAGCGGATTCGTAACCAGATTGTATGCATATGGTAAAAAAACGGAAACAAAAGATGAGGACGGCAATGTTTCAGCGGTTTCCTATGTGAATTTTGCGGTGCTCAACAAGGGCAAAGAATATATTGAAAATCATGAATATAGTGAAAAAATTGTTTCTGCCTATTGGCATGATGACGCAATCACGGATGAAAAAGAGCTTTTGGATGAAGCAATCGAAAAATTAAAAATAGCTGCAATTCCCAATCGCTCTTATAGCTGTAAACTTATCGATCTTTCAAGAATAAATCCCAAATATCGCATGCTGGATTTTAAAATGTATGATAAACCTACCTTAATTGATAATCGGTGTAATTTATATATTACTCATCAGATCGTACAATACAAACGGTATCCAGATAATGAAGGTCTTAATGAAATTGCTTTGAGTACTTCCTTTAAAAACATATCTGGTACCATCGACAGTATGAAGACATCGATATCAGCGCTTGATGTGAAGACAAAACAAAATCAAGAAACTTCCAATGAAATCATTCGGGATGTTGCGTCAAATACAGCGCTTATCAAAAATACCTATACAAAAGGAGAAACAAATACGGTTATTACTTCTGCGGTTCAGCAGGCAGCTGATGAAATTTCAGGGTCACTTCAAATCATTGAGGAAAACGAAAAAGCGCAAGATATACGGATTGAAAATGCAGAAGTTATGATTCAGCCGGATAATATTAAAAATATTGTTTCTTCGGAATATTACAAAAAAGATGAAACAAATCAGTTGTATTCAACAAAAAGTGAGTTATCATCTGCAATCACGCAGACCAAAAAGGATGTTACGACAATTCTTACCGAAATGTCTGGTTTTAATTTTCTTTCGAACTCCTGCGGATGGAGCGGAACCGATTTTTGGTATCGTGAAATAGATGAACATGGAAATAAATTACCTGTAAATACAGATGTTACTGGTATTCGAAATAATGATACAGATGATCACACCGTTTCCGGACATGCGTTTTTACTAAAGCAGGGATCCTTGAAGCAGGATGTTCGACTGTCCTTGGGCAGTACCTATACATGTTCTGTAAAGGTACGGAAATATATGACTGCAAGTTCTATTAAAATCATTCAAAATAATCAAGCGTTAATTCTTTTTGAAAGCGATGCTTTGTATACCGATGAGGATTGGCACGAGTATTCCCTTACCTTCATATGTACCGCCTCTATCGTAACAATTTCTGTATCCTCATCCGCGGAATGGCTATTGGTTTCAGACTTTATGCTGAATGATGGAACCGTTAAAAAGACATGGACGCCCAATAACGACGAAATTTACACCACTGGGGTAAAAATTGACCGCTCTGGGATACGCGTACATCAATCCGAAACCGATACAGATACCGTAATTGACAGTACCGAGTTTGCAGTAGAATATCAGGGCAAAAAGGTGATTCGTGTAAATCGTGATACAACCGAGCTGGAAAATGCTCACATTCGAGGAAATGTTCAAATGGGTAAGCTCAGCATTATTGCATCTGCTGATAAATCTCGTGTGGACTTTTTCTTGATGGATGAATAGGAGGAATGAATATGGCATCTTTTTCAGGCGCTTGCAGTGGTAGTGGAGTAACCGGTTATTTGGATGTATCGGCCGTGACCCTCTCCGGTTCATACCCGAATATAGTCGCAAATTATAGTGCATCCGTACGATGGCATTGTACCTATGAGGGAAGTGTATATTACAATGGTTCAACCGTAACAATTAATGGTAAGACGTGGACCGGCAATATCAGCTTCAGTGTGAACGGAGCAAACTCTCCAAGCTATGGTTCACAAAGCTTTTCAGTAGGTCTTGGTAGTTCAAGATCTGTTTCAATCAGCGTCAAAAGCAGTGTCAGTACGTATCCGTTATTCAACTTTTCAGCGAGTGGAACTGTGAGCTCCCCGGCGGTTGAAGCGGCTACGAACTATACGATATCATCAATCAGCGGGATTACTGAAAATTCCTGTGTAGTTTCTCATACCTTGAACAGTACCCGAAACTATTGGTATGTAAAGCTCTATGATGCGAATACCGGTACGTACTGGAATTTGAATACAAATAATGGGAATGGGACAACGACCATTACCGGCTTAAATCCAAACCAAACATATACTTTTAAAGTACGCGTGTATGGCCGAAATGGTGCTTATTTGGGTGAAAGTGCAGCAAAATCAATCACTACGCTGGGAAAATCAGGCATTGGAAACCAACCTTCCTATAAGATTGGCACTGCATTTGACTTATTGATTAACGGATACAGCGACTTATTTACACATACAGCACAATTCACAATCGGCAGCTATTCCTTTCAACGCACAAACCTAAAACGGGGAACGATTACCATTCAGCCGACGGATTCTGAAAATAATGAAATTTACACACAGTTAACAACGGCCGTAACAAAGGATATGAATATTCAACTGACAACTTTTGTGAATGGTGTATCCATCGGTAATACGAGTGGGACAGGCAGTGTTCAGATTGATCAATCCATATGCGCTCCAGATGTAAACAGTTTTACATATCTTGATACAAATGCGGTTACAGTCGGTCTAACCGGAAATAATCAATATATTATTCAAGGACATTCTGAAATCGAAGTACGTGATATCGCGGCAGCGGCAAAGCACGCTGCTTCACTTCAAAAATATCGTGTTATGGTGGACGGCTCCGCTTTTGAAAGTACCGCGACAACGATTCATACAACCCAAGCCTTTGCGGATACCGGGATAACGGTGTATGCAATCGACAGTCGTAATCTCCAGGGATCTTTGACAAAAGCATTTTTGAAGTTCATACCATATGCTGAACCTAAGGTAGAAATCCGTTTACATCGGCGTAATGATATTGAAAATTCAACCTCGCTTATTTTAAAAGGAAGCTATGATCCAATGATGATCGATCAGGAACAAAAAAATGATCTTTTATCGGTAACCTATTGTTATAAAGAAGAAAAAGAAACGGTTTATGGGAATGAAGTATCCATCACAGTCGTAAAAGGTGAGGACGGATCCTTTACATTTAATAATATTATCGGGGACTTTCCTTCTGAACACGTATATCATTTTCAAATAAGGATGACTGATAAATTAGGAACCTATACCTATTCAGCGATTTTAAATGCCGGAGTTATGTCGATCTCAATTAAGAAAAACAGCGGCAATTATGCCATTGGCATCAATAAAATACCCGAGCTGGATAAGGGGTTGGACATAGCAGGTGATATCCGCGTCAACGGAATAAAGTTGAATGCTCCGGAAATATATCCTGTTGGCAGTATTTATATCAGCATCCAAAATGTCAATCCTGCGCAGTATTTTGGAGGTGTGTGGGAACGTTATGCGCAAGGAAAAACCTTGATAGGGGTAGATGAAGGTGATTCCAGCTTTCAAAAAGCAGGTATATCCGGCGGTCATAAAGAGCTGCAGTCGCATACCCATGCGGTTACGATTGCAAACAGCGGTGCTCATACACATACTGTTTCTGGATCTGCCGCATCAGCAGGAAATCATAATCACAGCTACAATGGCTGGTATTGGATAAACGGTTCTGTGCTGCCGGCATCTTCAAAATATACGTTTATGTCACATTATCGAACCAGTGATCCTACTCAGGTGCCGCCTTCTCAAAATGCCGGCGGTGCACATACTCACTCGATATCTGGTACCGCTGCAAGTAACGGAGCACATGTTCACACCGCGACTGCAGCGAATACGGGTTCTGGTAATGGCGGAAATCTACCGCCTTATATGACGACGTATTTTTGGCTGCGAACAGCTTAGCGGAGGGAAAATGATGAAAGAAAATTTAATAAAACTGATTCGTGTAAAAAGTATTGTCACCTTGATCCTCACCGGTGTCTTTTCTTATTTATCACTCACTCAAAAAATCAAAAGCGATCAATTCATGACCGTTTTTACAGTAGTCATCGCATTCTATTTTGGTACGCAAAGCATGAAAAAGGGGGAGTAATATGAATACGGATATTTTAGTAGCAATGATCGGCGGAATTTGCGTGGCTGTCCCTACGATTATCACAACATGTATTAGTAATAATAAGGCGAATGCGGTGATGCATTACAAGATTGAGTATCTTACAAAACAAGTAGAAAAACATAATAACGTTGTAGAAAGGATGGCTGTTGTGGAAAACAGTATCAAGGCTGTACACCGAAGAATAGATGAATTAAGTGAACGTTAAAGGAGGAATAAAAATGGCAGAAATAAAAAGAATGTATGCTCCAATACTTCCATATGGAGCTCGCAGCGGACAAATACGTTTAGGCATGCGGGGAGTGACCATCCATCAGACCGGAAATCCATCAAAAGGAGCAGGCGCAGTCAATCATGCTGCTTATCTGCAAAACAGCGGTAAAAATATCCAAGCTTCCTGGCACTACTGCGTTGATGACCATGTGATTACGCAATCAATTCCAGAAAATGAAATTGCTTGGCATGCGGGAGATGGCTATGGGGATGGAAATTATAAAACCATCGCCATTGAAATTTGTATCAATTCCGACGGAAATATGAGGAAAGCCTGTGATAATGCGGCTGAACTGGCTGCCGATATTCTGAAGCGATATGGTCTTGGAACAGAACATCTTTTTCAGCATCATGACTGGTCAGGAAAAAATTGTCCGGCACAGCTTCGATCCGGCATACCATATGATTGGAAAACCTTCCAAGATAAAGTCGATGGTTATTTGAAACGGATACCTCAGCCTCCACCGATTGGTAAGATCCGTAAAATCAATCAAAACCATATATTCAAGCTTGGAGATCTTATAATATTCCCCAACGTCTATCGTGTTGATGAAGTAACAGCGAACGGACAGCAAGGGTTTGTAAACGGAGCGATTGCATCGTACGAGTTATGTTATGGAAAACCGGTTTTTGAACAAAATTGGATTGATGCGGGCCCCTGTGATGAGGTCAATGCTCATGGAGTGAAATCCGGCGATCAGATCTTTGTGCCGGGCGAACGATTTCGTATTCGTGGTGATTTTAAGGTGCTGGATGTATACCGGGAAACTGCTGATATGCCAAATGGGGCTATTAAGATTCATATCGGACAGAAGGATGTAATTCTGGATGCCGGCCCCGCATATTTTGTCTATTTTGATTAGAAAAAGTCTACCTTCTTAATTGAGGGTAGACTTTTTTTGCAGGTTTGATGGAAGCTATCGTGATCTATACGTCTCATGAATGAGTTTGTTGATTCTACCACCAAGAATATTCTTTGGTTTTGCTATCGTAATCGACGTAGGTAGTTGATCCATCCTCATTGCGCAGGGACAGCGAAACCTTCAGCAATTGCGCATCCGCAATATTGCCGGAATTTGGACCAAAGGTATCTTCGACTGCGCTGACATCGCCAGGAAGCAGAGTATCATAGCAAGTCAAATAATGCGTATCATTTTCAAATTGATATTTATAAGAAATACTTGTAATGGTTTTAGTTGAATTGTTTTTGAATTGAGTCTGCATATAAACCGTACCGATGGAATTCGGCGGCAGACATTTAAAATCTACCAGCTCGATTTGATCGATCGTGATTGGAATTGCTTTTGACAAAGCTTCATCGGTAACATTATTTATCGTCAGCTTGCCATCTTTTAAGAGCACGATGTAGCCGTTGATATTTTCTTCTTCTCCACCGCCATTATTGAAATATTTGATGATAGCGTTATGATTGGAAGTACTTAATTTGAAACAGGACAGCTTCAAGGAACCATTGACCGCCGCAATATAATCATCTGAATAATTACTGTCTGATTTTCCTTTATCCGTTAATGAAATTTTACTTACTTTATTATCCTTAACATAAATCTCAATGAAGCTTTTTCCAGAATTGAATGATGCTTTTCCTTTATCCCCGTCGCCGCTTTTATACACCAACTCTTTGACATCATCCTGCTTCTGTAATTCTTTTACCGTGTCTTCGATCAATGTTCGAGCACTCTTGTGATCTTCAAAATCACTTTCCAAGGTTGCCTTTTTTTCGCCGCAGGCAGACAGCCCCAACACCAACAAAGACACTAGAAAAAGCCTTACTACTTTTTTCATACCCCAATATCCTCCTTTTGAATTATATACTATGTGTGATTTAGCACATAAGTACCACCGTTGCAATATCCTATCCAAGTGAAACTTAATTTATACTACTTAAACCTTTTATAAATGAAATATCCTATCTTTATTATAGTACGGTTATAAGGTTCCGACAACATAAATTGAGTAGCGAGGACTTACCAATTAAAGAAAAAACTGCAGCATCCTTATCGAAAAGTGCAGTTTGTTCGCAGTAACAGAGAAAATTTTAGTGTTTTTGCTTCTTTGAAGTTTAGAATTCATCTTCTTTCAACTCTAAATTATCCAGGACTTCACATATTTCTTTTTCTGTCAGTCCTAGCTTTTTCAAGATTTCTTTTACTTCCAAAATTGCGGAAGTCGGTTCCGTGTTAGGATTCTCCATGTGTTCACCTCGATGCTATTTTTACATAATTTGATGATTTGAAAGAAAATTTAAAAATTGAGCTGATGAGGTAACTTTTATATCAGTTTTTAATTTGGATTTTCTCTCTTTTCTGCATTATAGCATACTTTTATTGAAATGAAATCTGTATCAAATGGCCGCAAATCGAAAAATTTACTTCATGTATGTATAAATATTGATTAAATATGAAGTTATTCCCATTTGAAAAAAGATTTCAGCTTATGTGAATATAAAACTTAATTTTTAAACATGTGAATATCAGGTCTTTTTTCATATAACCCGGACTGGTATAATACATACAGAAAGTATGAGGGAAGCTTATGAGACCGGTGATGACTCTAAAAGATTTTGAACGTGATCTGCATGATCGCCACGGCGATCATGATAAAAATGTGGTTGCGCTGATACTGGCTCCGTATAATCAACACGGAGTTAAACGCATTGTCGATCAGTACTATCATACGTGGCATCTGCAATGCGGCAGTGATTTAGATATGTTCTGGATCGGCTATGGATCAATATTTGAAAAAAGTGACTACGTGATAAAATTGGAACTAGCGGAAGGCAATCCGGAAAATATCCATTTTGATTTAAACCGCTTCCTGGCTGGGGAAAGGGATATCAATACTCGCTGTCATTTCACCTATCATGAAGATTTTGAACTGCTGCTGTTTAATTATGAGCGTGGTCATGTGAATTACTATGACCACTTTCGAATTGACCTTCAATCCTCACTGCTTCATGAGCGGGATCTGCGGGAGCTGATTTCCATGATTATTGAATTTACGAAGGATGGAAAAAGTATCACCCGCCTGAAAAATGAAATCAAACTGAAACTGAATTTAAAACGTCTGAAGAAAGTGAAAATCAAGGATTTGCTAGGCTATCTGAAACAGGCTCAGATGCTGGGTTAAGCAATTGCCATACAGGCAAAAGGAGTGATTGTATGCAGAAACATGTGATTTATTTGGCTGGAGGATGTTTTTGGGGTGTGGAAGAATATTTTTCTAGACTGCACGGAGTAACGGACACGGAAGTAGGTTACGCTAATGCCGATCAAAAAGGGGAGCTCACCTATGAGCTTGTTTGCCAAGGAACGACAAATGCCTGTGAAGCCGTAAAGGTAACATTTGATGATGAAAGCATATCTCTGCGGAAAGTATTAGACGCATATTTCAACGTGGTCGATCCGACGCTTCACAATCGCCAGGGCAATGATCGGGGCGTTCAGTACCGTACCGGGATCTATTATGTGCATGATGAAGACCTCACGAAGATTCAGGCACGCATTGCACTGGAACAGCGTCGCTATCAAGCTCGTATCGTTACTGAGGTAATGCCGCTGATGAACTTTCAGCTGGCGGAAACATATCATCAGGATTATCTGAAAAAGAATCCGAATGGGTATTGCCATATTCGATTTGATTGAATGTTAAGATTTTGTTAAAAAGGACAGCTTTTCTCGTAAAAAATCTATTTCATACTATAATAGGAAAAGATGTGAGGTATGGATATGGATATGATAGCGTTTATTTTACATATTGATCAATACATTCCCGCACTGATGGATCAGTTCGGGATTTTTATCTATGCGGTATTATTTTTGATTCTGTTTTGTGAAACCGGTTTGGTTATCACCCCGTTTCTTCCAGGTGATTCCATTCTGTTTGCCTGCGGAGCGCTGTCTGTCAACGGAAATATTCAAGCAGTTCCGCTGCTGGCACTCTTCCTTGCGGCGGCAATACTGGGTGATGGCGTCAATTATATGATCGGCAGAAGGATTGGAGGTTATATGCTTACAGCTAATCATCGATTGATAAAGCCGGCTTACATTGAAAAAGCGCAGTCCTTCTATGACTTATATGGCGGAAAAGCAATCCTGCTGTCACGGTTTATACCAGTCGTGCGAACCTTTGCTCCCTTTGTGGCCGGAATTGGAAAGATGCCGTATCGTCATTTTGCTGTATATAATATTTTGGGTGCGGTGATTTGGGTGCCTTTGTTTCTGAGCTTGGGATACTGTTTTGGCAATCTTCCCTTTATGAAAAGTCATTTTACTTTTGTGGTTGCCGGTATTATCATGTTTTCATTCATCCCAGTGCTGCTGGAAGGATATCGTGCATATAAAAAGCGTAAAGCTTTGGCATAAGTAAAAATGTAAGCATTAGAAAACAGAAGCATAATCGAAGCAGTGTATGCTTCTTTTTTTCAGTTATTTTAAATTTCTTCAAAAGAAAATATTTCTATATGTGATTTAAGGATTTTTTCATAATTGACAAGTTATACTTGTATTATCCTATGAGAAAGAAAGGAATCAAATTATGAATTTCCGAATATTACAAAGAGATATGATGAAAAGAAAAGGCGTCAATATGATCCTATTTCTATTTATAACATTAGCTACGGTTTTTCTGGCAAGCAGTGTCAATAACATTCTTGTTGTCAATTCAGCTGTGGAATATTTTATTGATTATGCGAATGTGCCGGATATCAATATTGTTATGAAATCGGAAACAGATACCGAAAAAATCAATGCCTGGCTTGATCAGCAGATACAAAAGGGAGCGATCGAGCGCTATCATTATCAGGCTTTGCGGACACTTTCTGAAAAAGCGGTGAGGATTTCCGCAAACGGTAAAGAAAAAAAGTTAGATACCAAAGGTGATTCACTTTATGTCGGTACGATACCTGATGAATTCAATCAGGCATTTGATGAATCAGGCAAACGATTCACCTTAAAATCCGGTGAAATAGCGATGTCTGGATCGATGATGGAAAGAAATCATTTAAAGCTTGGCGATACCTTTTTGTTGAAGCTGGGAGATGAAACTAAGACTTTTCAGATCACGGTAAAAACCAAAGATGCGGCATTCGGCAATGAAATGGCAGGGATGAGCCGGTTTCTGGTGAATGATCGTGATTTCCGTGATATTTCCAAGAACACCTTGGGCATCGGTTTATATGATGTAGTATCCAAGGATGCCTTTGCTTTTACTCAGAAGCTGGATAACCAAGGATTTACCAGCATTGCCAATACGGTGACCAGGGACATGTATAGAAAGATATATTCCTTTGATATGATCATGGCGGGTCTTTTGATCCTGATCGGGGTATGCCTGATTTTGATTGCTTTACTGGTATTGCGTTTTACGCTTGTCTTTACTATTGAGGAGCAGTATCAGGAAATCGGAATTTTAAAAGCAATCGGCTTACGCGATAATGCCATCAGAAAATTATACTTGGTGAAATATTTTGCGATCGTTATGGCTGGTGCTGTGCTGGGGCTCGGCATCAGTGTACCGGTCAGTACAATGATGATTGCCGGAATTAACAGCAATATGGTGATGGAAAACAGTTCGGCACATCTTGGAGTCAGTATATTGTGCGCAGTCTTTGTAGTTGTACTGGTGCTCGCTTTTTGTTATTTCTGTACTCGCCGTTTAAGTCGGGTTTCAGCGATTACAGCGATCCGCGGCGGTGATATCGGCGAGCGGTATCACAAACGGTATGGCTTGCTGCTGCACAAACGCAAGTATATGCCAGTCATCCTGTATTTAGGAAGCAATGACATTCTCAGTCATTTAAAGCGATATACAGTTTTGATCATTACATTTTGTATCAGCTTCATTTTGATCACCATTCCGCTGAATACATTAAACACAATGCGCAGCGATGAAATGGTGAAAAAATTCCTGTTAGATCCCAACAGCTCCGTATATGTTCGTCAGATCGAACTGGAATCCGAAGGAAAATATATGGATGTGAATGCCTTGAACGCGGGAATAGATCGGCTTCAAAAGGAATTGAAAGCGGAAGGCTATGATGCAAAACTTCATGGAGAAGCAATTTTCTTCCTGCAGATTAAAGGCTTGGATGCTTCTCAAACTATGAATTTGATGAGTGTGCAGATTTTGGATCAAAATGCTTCCTATGCGCAGTATTCTTCCGGCAGTGCCCCGAAGCTGGAAAATGAAATTGCATTCTCTGAATATATAATGAAGCATAAAGGATGGGAAATCGGAGATTATGTAACCGTGCTGATCAACGGAAAAGAACGTACCATGATCATTACCGGAACATACAGTGATTACATGCAGCTGGGAAAAAGCGCCAGAGTGAATCCCAATATTGATTTAAGCCAGGAAATAATGTTCGATTACTGGACGATCATGGTGAATATGAAGACGGATATGACGCAGGAAGAAACTGCGGTGAAAATGCAAAAGCTGTTTCCTGATTATGAATGGATGAGTGCTCAGCAGCTAGTTGATTCCAATATCGGGGGTATTCAGGATATTTTAGATGAATTATTATTGCCGATGACAGCGATGCTGTGTCTGGTGATCATGCTGATAACGCTTTTGATGGAAAAACTGTTTATCACGCGTGAAAAGGGAGAAATCGCGATGATGAAGAGTATCGGCTTCCGTTATTCAGCGATTCGAAGCTGGCAGATTATCCGCATGAGTTTAGTAGTGCTGACATCAATGTTCATTTCCATCCCGCTGTCACTGTTAAGCAATCAGTTTCTGTTAAAGCCGATTTTTGCGATTATGGGAGCTGAGGTACAGATTCAGGTTGATGCAGTTCAGGCATACTTGTTGTATCCGGCAGGGTTATTGATCGGCATTATCCTGGCAACGATCCTTGCCACCCGCAGTATCAAATATGTCGATATCCGCGAAATGAATAATTTGGAGTAGGAGGAAATATGATGGAAGCTTTGAATATAACCAATTTATGCAAAACCTATGTAGTCAATAAACGTTCTAATAATGTGCTGCGTAATGTAAATCTGAAAATTGAACAGGGAGAAATGGTCGCGGTTATGGGGCCCAGCGGTTCTGGCAAAACGACACTGCTGTATACGATCAGCGGCATGGATCGGGCAACTGCCGGAAGTGTGGATTTCTTCGGACGTGAGCTGACCGATATGAAGGGAAACGAAATGAGTGATCTGCGTCTGCGGGAGATGGGATTTGTCTTTCAGCAGATGTATATGCTTAAAAATCTGTCAATATATGATAATATAGTTTTACCAGCCTATCAAGCCCAAGCAGGGCATCATAAAGCAGGCAGGGCGGATATTTGTGAACGGGCTGTCATGCTGATGAAAAAACTGGGTATCAGCGAAGTGAGTGAGAATGCGGTAAACGAGGTGTCAGGCGGTCAGCTCCAGCGTGCCTGTATCTGCCGCAGTCTCATCAATCAGCCGAAAATCATATTTGCGGATGAGCCGACCGGAGCCCTGAATAAACAAAGCTCTGGAGAAGTGATGGATGAACTCAACCGTATTAATCATGAAGGTATGAGTATTCTGCTGGTTACCCACGATATGAAGGTAGCTTCACGCTGTGAACGTGTTTTATATATTGAAGATGGTACCATTCGTGATGAGTTCGCGCTCGGCAAATGGGACATCACGCAGGATATGCGAGTGCGTGAGCGTAATTTGAATGACTGGCTGATTAAGCTTGGATGGTGATACTGTGATTGATATCCTACTGATTGAAGATCATGTCGAACTTGCGAATCTCATCGATGCCTTTCTGAAAAAGAAGGGCTTTTCGCTTTGGCATGCCGCAGATGCGGAATCAGCCTTGGACTGGCTGAAGGATCATGATGTGCAGATCATCCTGCTGGATATTACCTTGCCGAATATGGATGGCTTCGGTTTTTGTAAAGCGCTGCGGTCAACATCGGATGTACCGATCATGATTCTATCAGCTCGCTGTGACAAAGGTGATAAACTGCTCGGCTATGAACTGGGAGCAGATGATTACATGGAGAAGCCGATCGATCCGGATTTATTAACTGCGAAAATAAATGCGCTGCTGTTTCGCTTCAATACGAAGCATTCCGGCAAACCGATTCATTCGGGGGCATTGTGCATTGATTCTGCGGCACATAAGGTATCCTTTCATCAGCAGCCGCTGGAACTGAATGTCAAAGAATTTGAACTGCTGCTTCTGTTTGTGCGAAATCCCGGTAAGACCCTGCATAAAGAATATCTGTTTAATCAGATATGGGGTGCAGACAGTGACAGTGAAAATCAGACCTTGACCGTGCACATCAAAATGCTGCGGTCGAAAATCGAGGAAAACCCTCGCCAGCCGCAGCGTATCCGCACGGTTTGGGGAGTCGGATACCGTTATGAAGAGGTTTAAATTTATCATAGGCTTTACGATCGTACTGTATGCGGTGCTGGCAACTGCCGTTTATCTGTTCGTGCAGGGGATCAGGGAACAACGCAGCAATGCTCACCATACAGATATTAACCGCATTATGGGGCAGCTGATAGAATCAAAATCAGTCGAGGATGTGAATTTACAGGAGTATGAGACGATCAAGCAGATAACATTCCTGGAAGCCGAAGATCGCGACCCTGCCCGGCTGAGATCTTTTTATCAGGAGGGTAATCAAAATAGCTATGTGATACAGCCCTGGTATCAGGATCATCAGCTGCGCGGCTATTTGAAATTCATCTATCGGCCGCAGCATTTTTCGCTGACCAATTTTCTGATCCTTTCAGAAGGCTTGCTGGCATTGATTGAAGGTTTGGTGCTTTTGCTTTTGTGGTATTTGAAAAAACATATTCTTACGCCGTTTCAGCAGCTCAGTGATCTGCCTCAGCAAATGGTGCACGGACATTACAAGGGGGAAATCAAAACGGAAAAAAGCCGCTATTTCCGACAGTATCTATGGGGTATGGGACAGCTGAAGGATGAACTTGAGGTATCGCGGAAACGGCAATATGAACTCATGAAGGAAAAAAAACAAATGCTGCTGTCGCTGTCACATGATATCAAAACCCCTTTAAATCTGATTAAGCTCTATTCAAAGGGAGTGGAGGAAGCGGTATTCGATGAAGCTGCCAGTCGCAAAGCAATGGTTCAGATTAATACAAAATGTAATGAAATAGAGCGTTACGTAGATGCGATAATGCAGTCCTCTCGTGAGGATATTCTGGATATCGCGGTGGATAACAGTGAATTTTACCTAAAGGAGCTATTAGAAAATACCCTTTCTGTATACCTTGATCAATGTCAAAAACGAAATCTTACTTGGATCATGGATCCTTATCAAAACTGCCTGCTGAAAGGGGATCTTCACCGTGCGCAGGAGGTGCTGGAGAATCTGTTAGAGAATGCTTTGAAATATGGAGACGGCCGCCAGATACACATGTCTTTTCGCGAAGAGGATTACTGTCAGCTGATCTGTGTATTTAACACCGGAGCGGTCGTCGAGGATCAGGAGCTGAATCACCTTTTTGACAGCTTTTATCGCGGTGCTAATGCACAGGGCAAGGCGGGCAGTGGACTTGGTTTATATATTTGTCGTCAACTGATGCGTAAAATGGACGGTGATATATTTCTGGAAAAACGGCTGGATGGAATGGCATTCACAATGGTTTTTCGTTTTTGACGATAACCGAGCATATGCCGGCATGACATAAAGCTGCCATTGCGCATGTGCTTTTTGCTTGTCATGTTTAAGCGGTCAATCCTAATGCTAGATAATGTCGTATATGATTACAATGTTTGTGAATGAAGCTTATTGAAGTACTTCATCAAAAGGTTATATTGATGCAGCCCAAATTATATTGTTAAGACAACAATATAATTTGAATGCCTGTTTACAAACATATTGAATTAATAATGAGTTTATCACGGATCCGCGAAAATCATAGATATTTGTAAGCGGTTTCGATAAATCATCTCAAATGCATGATATATGCGTGCTTTTCCATTCTGCGCATGATACAATCAAATCAGTAATTGTAATAAGCAAAGATAAAGGAGCGAAACTGATATGATTCTGATTCAACAAGTGCATGTATATGCACCACAGGATTTAGGCATCAAAGACGTATTGCTGGCAGGAACAAAAATCGAGCGAATTGCCGATCATATGGAAATTGCGGGAGCTGAAATTATCGACGGACGGGGTAAATCATTAACGCCCGGATTCATCGATCAGCATGTGCACATCACCGGTGGCGGCGGTGAAGGAAGCTTCCATACCAAAGCACCGGAAGTAAAGCTGAGCGAGCTGTTAAAGGGCGGTATTACAACCGTACTGGGCCTGCTTGGTACAGATGGGTTTTCCCGGAATGTGGAGAATTTGGTTGCGAAAGCCAAAGCGCTGAAGGAAGAGGGAATCAGTGCGTATACACTGACCGGTTCTTATACCTATCCAAGTGTAACCCTGAGCGGTGATATTAAAAAAGATATCATGTTTATTGATGAAATGCTGGGTGTTAAACTGGCAATTTCCGATCATCGATCTTCCCAGATCACCCTTGCCGAATTGAACCATATAGCATCAGATGCCCGCGTTGCCGGCATGCTGAGCGGCAAGCCCGGCTTTGTGACCCTGCATATGGGAGATGATCACGCAGCGCTAAGTATGGTGCGCGAAAGTGTTAACACGACAACCATACCGATTACCAGCTTCCGTCCGACTCATGTTAACCGCAATCCATATTTATATGAAGAATCGCTGGGCTTTCTGGAGATGGGCGGTTATATTGATCTTACCTGTGCCTTACCGGGAGATGATCCCTGTGCGGAATTTGTAAAACAGGCGCTTGATCGCGGCATTGATACGCGGCGTATGACGATCAGCTCGGATGGTCAGGGCTCATATTCAGACTATGATGAAGATGGCAATCTGACAAAAATCGGTGTTGCCAGTGTCGCGGCCATGCTGGAGGAATTTCAAATCATGGTACGGCAATATCACTTTCCGATGGAACTGGCTTTGACATATATGACATCCAATGTAGCGGAAGCTCTTGCGATTCAGAATCTGAAGGGTTATCTGAAAGCGGGATGGGACGCGGACGCACTCTTGTTTGATGAACAACTGGAGCTGGACAGCGTGTTTGCCAAAGGGCGTCAAATGATGAAAAATCATGAAGTCCTCATAAAAGGAACCTTTGAGTGATCGGCTGATCACTCTTTTTCCTGTCTTACAAACTTGTAATTTTTCTGTATGTTTTAAGATAATGGGGATTATGGTATAATGAACAGGCAAGGTTCAACATACTAATAAGTGAAAACAGACAATCTGTTTATGGAGGGATGATTTTGGATAATCGTATCGTCATTAATATGCTTTCAAGTGCAGATAAAATAGAAGGTCAGGGAGTAGGAAGTGCATATCTGGAACAGGTGAAGCTGGTAAGTGAAGGAGCGCCCGATCTGTTTGATGTCCGTATCAACAGTATCAAGGCTGCTGATATTAACCATGCCCATACGGTTGATCCGCAGAATTATGTGAAGATGAAGATGAATAATGCCGGCGCGAATGTATGCTATGTGCATTTTCTTCCGGATACGCTGAATGGCAGTATCCAGCTTCCGAAAGCCCTTTTTGCCGTTTTTAAAAAATATGTGGTCAGTTTCTATAAAGCAGCGGATTACCTGATCGTCGTAAATCCAACCTTCATGGATGAGCTTGAAAAATACGGGATTCCACGTGAGAAGATGGTATACATACCAAACTATGTATCCAAAGAAGATTTTTATGAAAAACCACGGAATGAGCGAAATCTGATACGTCAGAAATACGGAATTGCAGAGGATGCCTTTGTGGTGATCGGCGTCGGTCAGGTTCAGACACGCAAAGGGGTGCTTGATTTTGTCGATGTGGCAAAGCGGCTGCCGGATATTCAATTTGTATGGTGCGGAGGCTTTTCGTTTGGGGCGATCACCGATGGCTATGCGGAGCTGAAAGAAGTCGTGGAGAATCCGCCGGCAAATGTGAAATTTCTGGGGATCATTCCGCGTCAGGAGATGAATGATTTCTATAATCTGGCCGATGTGCTGTTTATGCCGTCCTATAATGAATTATTTCCAATGGCTATTCTGGAAGCAGTAAATTTAAAACGGCCGTTGGTGCTGCGTGATCTGGAATTGTATGAGGATATTCTGTTTCATAAGTATCAGAACGCAGATGATAATGAAGGGTTTTCAAACTTGATTCGAAAGCTTCATGAAGATCCTGACTATTATCGGACATGTGCTCAGGAAAGCGGCTTTATCAGCGAGTATTATTCAAAAGAGAATGTGTTAAAGATATGGAAGGAATTTTATACGCGGGTTTATGAAGAGCAGCTGAGTCAGAATGCCAAGGCACAGAAGCGGAAGCAAAAACTGGCGAAACGGGCTTTTAAAGAAGCAAAACGGCAGGAAAAATTGTAAGCCTGCGTGAGATTGAATGCATCTTTACAGATGTTCAATCGATGAAAAAACAAGGTGAAAGTATGAAAAAGATCTCCAAGAGCTATTTCCTTAACTTTGTGCTGATTTTCGGATTGACGCTATTTGCATTATGGTTTGCGTTAAAGGATCATTACCGGGAAGTTATGAATTCACTGGCACAGGTACGCTGGTACTGGTTTATCATTATCATCGCATGGGGAATTTTCTATACCGTTGTTATCGGGCTGATATTGACCCTGCTGGCACGGGAATATAAAAAAAATTATACCATTAAAGAGGGACTGGTGAACGGTTTTGTCGGTGCCTTTTTCAGTGGCATCACCCCCAGTGCTACCGGAGGTCAATTTGCCCAGGCTTATATTTTTAAAAAACAGGGAATCAAGGTCAGCGACGGAGCTTCGCTGTTATACGCGGACTTTATTATTTATCAGACGACGATGATCGCTTATGTTACGATCCTTTTCCTGCTTCGTTTTTCTTATTATTATCAAACTGTTTCACAGTTTTTTATCTTTATTCTGTTTGGCTATTTCTTTAACAGTTCAATCATCGTTCTGCTTTGGACAATGGCAAAATTCCCCAAAGTTTATATAAAGCTAAGTACATGGGCAGTCAAGCTGCTTCATAAAATACATATCATTAAGGATGAGCAGCGAACCCTGGAAGGCTGGTCGATCCAGTTGAATGCTTTTACCACTGAGATCAAACAGCTTAAAGATAAAAAGAAATTGATTTTTAAAGCGGTGCTGCTGAATGTGCTTCGCTTGACCGTATGGTTTACCTTGCCATATGCGGTAGCGGTAGCGATTGGTGTAGATATGCATTTGTCGATGCTGTTGGATGTTGTGGCAATGTCGGCGTTTGTATCTATGGCCAACGCTTTTATCCCGGTGCCTGGAGCCAGCGGCGGAACCGAATTGGTATTTACCTGGATTTTTTCAGCAACCATGATGAGTGCGATGCAGGCAAGCAGTGTCATGATCCTTTGGCGGTTTTCAACCTATCATTTGATTCTGCTGATCGGCGGAGCGGTTTTTCTCTTCGCTAAGCGAAAGTATGATCATCAAAAATTTGTTACGGAAGGGGAGCATATATGAGAATCGGATTGTTTTCAGATACCTATACACCGGATATCAACGGCGTGGTATCCAGTATTGTAACACTTCAGCACCAGCTTGAGAAAAACGGTCATGAAGTGTACGTAATCACCAATCATAAAGCGCTGATTACAACCCAGTGGGAAGGAAATGTACTGCGTCTGCCGGGGCTGGAGCTGAAATGGCTGTACGGATATAAATTATCAACCCCATATCATTTCAGTGCGAAAGAGGAAATTCGGAAGCTGAACCTGGACGTCATCCATGTACATACCGAATTCGGGGTAGGAATTTTTGCGCGTTTGGTCGCAAAATCACTGGATATCCCAGTTGTTTCCACCTATCATACAATGTATGAGGACTATACCCATTATGTTAATAAATTTGATATCAATGAAATAGATAAGGTAACAAAGAAAATTACATCGGTGTTCAGCCGCTCGATATCAGATACCTGTCAGGGCGTTATCGCTCCCAGTGACAAGACCAAGGAGACTCTGATCAAATATGGGGTGAAGACGCCGATTTATGTGATTCCTACCGGTCTTGATCTGTCTGAGTTTGATCCGCAGCGGGCCGATTATGAAAAAGCAGCGCAGCTGCGGTTAGCGTATGGTATTCAGCCGGAAGACAAGGTCATTGCCTATGTGGGACGCATTGCGAAAGAAAAAAGCATTGATCTGGCCATTGAGGGATTTCGCTATGTGAAAGATCCTAACCTGAAGCTATTGATCGTTGGCGGCGGTCCCCAGTTGAAGGAGCTAAAAGAACTGGCGGCTTCCTATAACCTGCTGGATAAAGTCAAATTTACCGATAAAATACCAAGGGCGGATATTTCAACGTATTATTTCTGCGCTGACGCATTTGTTTCGGCATCCTTGACTGAAACCCAGGGGATGACCTTCATTGAAGCCCTTGCCTGCGGGCTGCCGGTATTTGCACGTCCGGACGATGTACTCACTGATCTGGTTATTGAGAATGTCAGCGGTTATCTGTTTCAAGAACCGCAGGAGTTTGCAGCGAAGGTAGAAGCCTTCTATGAATTGGATGAGCTGCATCGTCAGAAAATGAAACAGCATGCCCGGGAAAAGGCGCTGATGTATGATGCGGATATTTTCTATCATAAAGTTTTGAGTGTTTATTATCAAGCGATTGATGATTATGAGGATTGTTATACCGTTACGAAAATCAAACAGATGGATGACTGCGTACGTATTTATGCGGAAAACGAAAAAGAGGATGAACCGACAAAGATATTGATCAGCATTGAAGATTATTTTGAGTTTAAGATACGGATCGGTACGCGGATTGATCGTTCACAAATGGAGGATTTTCAACATAAGGAACAGGTCATCAATGCCTATCGGATGTGTATACGCAAATTGCGTTCCAAGGATCGAACTAAGAAGGAATTGGCTGATATATTGCGTAGTCAGGAAAATCTGAACAGTGAAGATATCGATCAGGTGATCGGCGCCTTGGAGGTAAAGGGTTATATCAACGATTACTTATATATGACCGCAAAGATTGATAAGATGCGTTCCTCGCTGCAGGGGCGTTCTAAAATAATTTATACATTGATGAAAAAAGGCATTCCCCGTGAGATGATCGAGGCTGCTTTGGAATCCAGTGACGAGCTGGAAGAGGGAAATGCTGAATCCATGGCAAAACGTTTACAAAATTCAATCAAGGATCGTTCATTGAATATGAAAAAGCAGATGATCGTATCTAAATTGATCAGCAGTGGCTATTCATCTTCTATTGCGAATGAAGCCGTGGGCAAGCTGAATTTTGATAATGAGATGGATAATGAGCAGGAAGCGCTGCTGAAAACAATTCAGAAAGCAATCCGCACCTATGAGCGGAAATATAAGGGAACGCCGCTGAAAAATAAAGTTATTCGCTATTGTATCAATAAAGGATTTGCCTCCGGTGATGTATTGGCAGCAGTGAATGAGATGGAGTGGGGGGAAAATGAATGAGCAAACAGATTCGAGCATATGCCGATGGCGATAAGCTGACGGTTAAGGTTTTGCTGAATACGGTAACCAAAGGAGTTACCAATAAGGGTGCTCCGTATCTTTCCTTCGTTTTCCAGGATGGCAGCGGTACGATCGATGCAAAATACTGGAATGTCAGTAAGGAAGCGCTGGATGCGTTTAAACCGGGCATGCTTGTAGAAGTGAACGGTGATGTATTATGTCACAATCATCAGTTACAGTTCCGCGTTCAGAATATGAAAGAGATTTCTCAGGAAGGGATTGATCTTCGGGATTATGTAAAAGCAAGTGAACTGAGTGAAAACCAGCTGAAATTTGAAATCATGAAATATGTGTCCGATATTCAGGATACAACGATAGCGAAGCTGGTGCGGGAAATGCTGAAGCAGCGCGAAGAAAAATTCTTTGTGTATCCGGCGGCGCAGAAAAATCATCATGATTTTGTCGGCGGTCTTGCTACGCATGTGCTGGGAATGCTGAAGCTGGCTGATACCTTAGCTGCTTCTTATCCGCTGTTAAATCGAGATTTGCTGATTGGCGGCGTCATTCTGCACGATCTTGGCAAGTTGGATGAGCTGAGCGGAGCGATCGTCACGGAATATACGATGGAAGGAAAGCTTTTGGGGCATATTTCTTTGATGCAGGCGGAAATCAGCGATACCGCAAAGCGTCTGGGGCTGGAAGGTGAAAATGTAACCCTGCTGCGGCACATGGTGCTGTCACATCATGGTGTATATGAATATGGTTCACCGGTTCTGCCGATGATACCGGAAGCGGAGATGCTTTACTTGATTGATAACATCGATGCACGGATGAGTACTTTGAAGAAAGCGCTGGAGCCGATCGAACCGGGCAATTTTACACCGCGTATCTTTGCATTAGAAAATCGAGCTTTCTACAAACATAAATAAACTAGGGGTAGGATATGAAAAAACAGGCAATGGTTGTTATGAATCCGACGGCTGGAAAAGGCGCCGGTAAAAATACGCTGTTTGCGGTTGCGGATGGCTTGTGCCGAGGTGGCTATGATGCGGTCGTGATGATCACGCAGCGTGCCAATCATGCACGGGATCTGATGATCGAGCGGTCATCGGATTTTGATATTGTGATCTGCATTGGCGGTGACGGTACGCTGAATGAATCGGTAAGCGGTTTGATGGCGCTGCACGATCGGACACCGCTTGGCTATATACCGACCGGCACCGTGAATGATTTTGCATCGACGCTCCATCTATCTCATAACGGGGAAGAAGCAATTCAGGATATTGTAGACGGGACTCTGTTCCCCTGTGATATCGGATCGTTCAACGAGCGATATTTCACTTATGTCGCGGCTTTCGGGGCTTTTACTGAAGTATCCTATACCACTTCACAGTCTTCCAAAAATCTGCTTGGGCGGGTGGCATATTATCTGGAAGGCTTAAAGCATCTGCCTAAAATTAAAACCTATCATGTGAAAATAGAATATGACGGAAAATTGATTGAAGATGAGTTTATTTTCGGAGCGATTTCTAACAGCCGTTTCATTGGCGGGAATACGTTTTACAGCACGAAGCACGCACAGCTGGATGATGGAAGATTTGAATGTCTGCTGATTCGTCCGCCGCAAAATCCCCTGGATTTACAAGCGATTGCGGCTGCGCTTTTGAAACAGGAACTCAATGATAAATTCATGATTTTTTTCACTGCGGAATCGATTAAAATAACGAGTGAAGAGGAAATCGCATGGACGCTGGATGGTGAAAATGGTGGGATCATGAAAGCTGTCACGATCAAAAATTGTCCGCACGCAATAGATTTCATCATCGCAAAAGAGCATAACGAATAAGGGTAAAAGAATTGGAAAACATATTTTTTATCCTTTTTTTTACTTTTTTTGAACTTTTTAAAGCTTGCATGCATCTTACTAATAGAGGTGACGTCTATGCTAGTTTCAATTCGTTTACAGAATATTCGTTCTTTTTATGAAAAAACAGAGTTTTCGCTGCAGGCTGAAAGTATCTGTGAATTTCGGGATTCCATCATTTACTGGAAGCGTAATAAAACCGATGAAGTGAATACAGTTCCGCTTCATATTATTCTGGGAGATCACAACAGTGGAAAAACCAATCTGCTTGAAGCGCTGGAAATGCTGCAGCAAATTCTATTGGCCGGAAGTCTTGATTCCCTTACTCCCGAAGCAAATATCGCTTCTTTTGGACATGAGGAAGAACCGATTTTGTTAGGCTTCATGGTGATTGAACAGCAAATAATTTATGACTATGAATTTGCATTTCTCTGGGAAGATGATCACTATGAGGTAACCTATGAAAAGCTGGATGTTAATCGCTTTACACTGTTTGAGCGGCATCGGCAGAGTATTATGATCACCAAAACCGGAAAGGCTTCCCAGTATTATAATGAAAACTGCCGCAATATGCTGGAACAGCAGGAGCGGCTGAGTGAAGGCTATGCTTCCGATGAACTGTATCTGACCGGGGGATTTCGATATGGATTGGGACATGATCTCGTAACACAGCTCCATAATTTTATACAAGGGAAGCTGCATATTATTTTCCAATTGGAATTGCCGATCCAGCTGAAACAGAAAGCAAAGATACGCGATTTTCTAAAACATATACATTATGAGCTGGAGCTCGATGATTTGAATAAGCTTTCTCATGGTTCCCGGCGTTTTCTGGCTCTTTGTGATTTGGTCTTTGACGCATTGGCGAACGGATACGTATTATGCATTGATGAATTAGACAGCGGCTTGCAGACGAATCCGGTCATGGTGCTTACCTCGCTGTTTCACAACCGTGCCTATAATCCGTATGGCGCCCAACTGCTGTTCATAACTCAGAATCCGCTGTTTCTCAATAAGAATTATATCCGTCGTGATGAGGTTACCTTCTTCACCAAGCCTCAGGATCAGACTCAAATTTCATCACTATTGACGCATGCCCTCAGAGAGAATAATTATTTGCGGAAATTTACAGCTTATGAATATGGTGTGATTCCCAAGCTTGATTTGGAACAGTTTCTTCCAAAAGCACGCATAAATGTTAAAAAACTGTGAAATAAGGAGTTTTTATACTCCTTTTCTTTTCTTGATTTTGAATACATGGTAGAATATTTTTATATTCAAAGAAAGGAGATAGAATATGAAGCTAGAAATAAAAGACATTCATAAGAGCTTTGACGGAAATGAAGTGCTTCACGGCGTTCATTTTTCAGTTGAAAGCGGAAAAGCTCTTGGTCTGCTTGGAAGAAACGGTGCTGGTAAAACAACGACGATTCGTATCCTGATGGATGTTTTCAAAGCGAACAGCGGAAGCATTACAATGGATGGAAAACCGTTTCACCCAAAAGAATATAAGATTGGTTATCTCCCGGAGGAGCGAGGGCTGTATCCGAAGAAAAAAGTGAGAGAACAGTTGATTTATCTGGCGCAATTGCGCGGTGTGAGCTATAAAGAGGCAAGCGACTCACTGAAGCACTGGCTGAAGCGTCTGGGAATTGAGGAATATGAAAATCGGCGGTTGGATACTTTGTCGAAGGGCAATCAGCAGAAGGTGCAGCTGGCACAGACCTTGTTAGCCGATCCGGATATCGTAATTTTGGATGAGCCCTTCAGCGGTTTAGATCCAGTAAATTCTCAGATACTGAAGGATGTGGTGCTGGAATTGATTCAGGATCATAAGCTGGTGATCTTTTCCTCACATCAGATGAGCTATGTTGAGGAATTTTGTGAGGATATTGCAATTATGAATCATGGCTCGATTGTATTGAACGGGGGGCTGAAGGAAATCAAACGCAGCTACGGTCAAAATCGGCTGGTTCTGCAGCTGGCTGGAAAAACACCGGAAGCGACAGCGGATATTTGCCGGCAGGAGCTGCTGAGTTATGTCAGTGTCTATGAGAAACAAAAGGATCGGGTCATCCTGGAACTGCAGGAAGGACGTACCAAGACAGAACTATTGGCGGCAATCGTTAAAGCTAAGCTGGATGTGGAAGCGTTCATGGATTATGAGCCGAGCCTGACTGATATCTTTGTATGGAAAGCAGGTGATGAAGCATGAAGCAGTTTTTTACCGTACTGCGCTTTGAACTGCTGTCAATGATCCGTGCAAAAAGCTATGTGGTATCAACGGTAATTATCTCTTTGATTATTGTGATAGGACTTAATGTCCCCAATATCATACATGCGTTCAATGGCGATGACAGCAAGCAGGAAGACGGCATTGGAGATGTTTTTTCAGATGAGAAAGCAACCTATGCAGTTTATGATGAAAAGGGCATTATGAATGCGAAAGACCTGAAAGCGTATTTTCCGAATACGAAGCTTTTGCAGGCAAAAGATACTTCTGATATGAAAAAACTGGTGGAAAATGAAAAGGCCGATGCGGGATTTGAAATTACCAGCCTGACTTCTTATGACTACTATGTTAAAAATACGTCCATGTACGATTCTAATACTCAGCTGTTTGATCAGGTCATGACACAGAATTATCGTTTATCACAGTTTCGCGAAATGAACATCGACGGGAATAAAGTCAATCAGATCTTATCGACGCAGATTACTCATGAGGAAAAAATACTGGGTAAGGACGGTGTGAAAAACTATGCCTATACCTATGTACTGATCATGGTTATCTATATGATGATCATTATGCACGGTCAGCAGATTTCCATGAATGTCGCAAGCGAGAAAAGCAATCGTTCAATTGAAATTTTGGTTACCAGTGTGGACAGCAATGCGTTGATTTTCGGTAAGGTAATTGCCGGCGCACTGGCAGGTATTTGTCAGGTTGCTTTCCTATTGGCGGTCGGCGGCATTACGTATTCCATGACAGCCGCTTCCTGGGGCAATGCCCTAGATATGCTGTTTCATATTCCGCCGCAGGTATTGCTGAGCTTCGCGGCCTTTGGTATCGTCGGATACTTCTTCTATATCTTCATTTATGGCGCGCTGGGTGCACTTGTGTCCCGTACTGAAGATATTGGCTCTGCCGCAACGCCGATCACAATCGTCTTTGTAATCGTATTCTTCGTTACCTTCATCGGCATGAATGATATGGGAGGATCCATGGTGAAAATTGCTTCCTTCATTCCATTCAGTTCATTCATGACCATGTTTGTACGGATTTCGATGGGTACGGTAACGTTGATTGAGATTCTTGTTTCCTTCATAATTCTGCTTGCTTCAACAATCCTGGTAGGATTTGGTGCGGCGAAGATCTATCGTAAGGGAACTTTGATGTACGGCAATACGATTAAGTTCAAGAATGCTTTGAAATTTCTGAAGCATAAGGATTAATGTAAAACAGATGCGAGAAACAAACCGCATCTGTTTTTTTGATTTATTCAAATAGGAAACATACAAACTTATTAGGTGTTTGGCTGAGCAAGAAGTTTCGTTATTTTTTGAATGAAGTAACAATTGAAAGCTGAGCAAATAGGAAGCTTCTGTTTGGAAATGATTATAATGATGAAATCACCGATTTGATCGGCGAGCTGGATGAAGCAGAAAGTGCTGAAGTGCTGAGAAAGATGAACAAAGAGGATCAGGAGAATGTCCGCCGGTTAATGGAATATGATCCGGAAACCGCAGCGGGCATTATGTCCACAGAGTTCATTGCCATTCATTCTCATAATACGGTTATGGATACCCTGAAATTTCTTCAGAGCCATACCGATGATGATACAGACTACTATTTATATGTGACTGATCCGCAGGGATACCTAAAGGGAGTGATTTCACTTCGCCATATTGTAAGTTCGACATTTGATACACCGATCATGGATATTATCAATCCCGATGTGATCACAGTTCATCAGGACGATGATCAGGAGGCAGTTGCCCATCAATTTGAAAAGTATGGCTTTATCATGATGCCGGTTGTTGATGATGAAAACCGGATGATCGGAGTTATCAGTTTTGATGATATCATGGAAATCATTCAGGAAGAGAATACCGAAGATATTCATCATTTAGGAGGACTGAATAAAGAAGAACGCGTAGATAGTACCTTTAAAGAATCGGTGAATAGCCGTTTACCGTGGCTGATTGTGAATTTGGGCACGGCTATCCTGGCGGCATTTGTTGTCTCGCAGTTTGAATCTACCATTTCCAAGGTAGTTACCCTGGCGGCGATCATGCCGATCATCACAGGCATGGGCGGTAATGCCGGTACACAATCGATGACCTTGATAGTTCGCGGTATTTCACTTGAAGAGCTGACCGGCGAAAATGCTTGGTCGGTATTTCGCAAGGAAGTAAGTGTTGGAATGGTTGACGGCATAGTGGTCGGTATGATCATGGGACTGCTTGCGTTTGTTTTTGAAGGAAATGTTGTATTTGCGGCGATTGCCGGGATTGCAATGTTTTTGAATATGCTGATGGCGAATACTGCCGGCTTTGTCATTCCGGTGATCTTGAAGAAGCTGCATATCGATCCTGCGTTGGCATCTACCGTGTTTGTGACGACGGTTACTGATGTGTTGGGCTTTTTCTTCTTTCTGGGCTTGGCTACCGTGGTGCTTCCCTACATTGCATAAATGACGCTTACCGCATGATAAGAACCGCTTCTTTTTTGGTGAAAGATAGCTATGGATTATTTTATGCGTTCAATCTTAACTACGGTTACTATTTTTTTGATTCTCATATATGCAGCGCTGAAAGGTGGGTACTAGGATGAATGTCGATTTTATTCGTTGGCAGAACGTTTTGATAAGGAGTGAAGCAGTATGAAAGTACGATTGACGGTTACGAAGAGCAGATGCCGAAGCGGCTATCTGCGCGAGGGAGACGTATACATTGTCGATGATTTATGTCCGCCGTTGTGCCATGAATTTTGGAATATTATGTACCCTTCAATTTATGCGCTGCAAAATGGAGCGGAGCTTGACTATGGAACCTTGCGCTCACGGCAGTTTGATGCGGTGTGTCCCGACGAAGGCCGGGTGCGGATTCACGGTGAGGTGATCGAGGAAATAAAAATGCCGGATGAATTATGAATTGAAAAGCAATTTTGTATAAATAAAACAATTTCGAATCCAAAATTTTCAAAATAAACGGGAATTTATAGTATATAAGTAAGATTTTTATCGAAAACAGGTAATCTTATCTTGTCATAAAAGGAACACCTATTATATAATAATAAAGTCTTTTTGATTTGTCGTATATGCTTTCTGGAAGGTGAAAGCGTTTCTACCCGATGGCCTATCCATCGGACTACGAGGAACCAAAACCAAAGCCTTCTGCATCCTGCAGGGCTTTTTCTATTTTTACGACGGTCACTAGGAGATAGAAAGAGGGTACATATGTTAGAAAAGTTTTTTAAACTGAAAGAAAAAGGGACATCTGTCAAAACGGAAGTTATGGCGGGTCTTACTACTTTCCTTGCCATGGCGTATATTCTTGCCGTGAATCCAAACTTGCTGTCCGCTACAGGGATGAATTATCAATCCGTATTCCTGGCTACGGCAATTTCTGCCGGTATTGCGACATTGGTTATGGGATTGGTGGCAAACTATCCGGTTGCTTTGGCTCCGGGCATGGGCGTAAATGCGTTATTTGCATTCACGATCTGCGGCTCAATGGGCTTCAGCTGGCAAGCGGCTTTAGCCGGTGTCTTTGTTTCCGGTATTCTGTTTTTGGTTATTTCTGTTACAGGTATTCGTAAAGCGATTATTGATGCGATTCCGGCTCAGCTGAAATTGGCGATCGGTGCCGGCATCGGATTCTTCATCGCCTTGATCGGCTTGAAAAATGCCGGTATTGTAGTTGGAAATCCCGATACCTTAGTTGCTTTAGGGAAACTATCCGATCCTGCGGTGCTGCTTGCGATTTTTGGAATCTTGGTAACGCTGGCACTGCTGGCACGCAAAATCCCGGCAGCAGTGTTCTATGGCTTGGTTATTACCGCAGTAGTTGGTGTTATTCTTGGTGTTTGCGGTGTAGAGGGGATGCCTCAGCTGCCAAAAGCAGTTGTACAATTTAAATTTGATATGCCGACCTTTGGGGCGTTTGCAAGCGGCTTTGAAGAACTGTTCACGCATCCGCAAAGCATCGTGGCGATTTTCTCTTTACTATTCGTAGATTTCTTTGATACAGCCGGAACGTTGGTTGCGGTTGCGAACCGTGCTAATCTGGTAAAAGAGGACGGAGAGCTGGAAAATGTAGAAAGAGCAATGCTTTCTGACGCAGTCGGTACAGTTGCCGGTGCGGTCTTAGGCACTTCTACGGTAACATCCTTTGTTGAATCTACATCCGGTGTTGAGGTTGGCGGACGTACCGGTCTGACTGCCTGCACAACCGGTATTCTGTTCTTCTTATCTATTA
Organism: Copranaerobaculum intestinale; assembly: GCF_009831105.1. Classification (GTDB taxonomy): domain Bacteria; phylum Bacillota_I; class Bacilli_A; order Erysipelotrichales; family Erysipelotrichaceae; genus Copranaerobaculum; species Copranaerobaculum intestinale. The sequence goes on from NZ_WUUQ01000001.1 coordinate 869,766, forward strand.
TATTCTTCCCGTTGCTGGCAACGGTAACAAATGCTGTAACCGCACCGGCACTGATTATCGTCGGTATTCTGATGGCACAGCAGCTCGGTCATATAGACTGGACAGATTTTGTCTTCGCTGCTTCCGGCTTTGTGACGATCATCATGATGATTCTGACTTACTCTATTTCTACCGGTATCGCACTGGGATTCATCACCTATGCAATTACCATGCTTGCGACTGGTAAAGTAAAGGAAATCAAACCAATCATCTGGGCTCTGTTAGTTATCTTCGTAATTTATTTTACTATTTAATAAAAAATTGGACGGAATTTATCGTCCTTTTTTTGAGGTGATTACATTCTTTACCGCGTGTTTACGAAGCTGAGAAACGATTGATTTTTATGATTTTCTTAATTAATAGATGGCTATTCGTGATATGAAGGCAGGCTTGCATGAAATAGCCGCTTTGAATATTATGATATTGGATCATATGAAAATGGAAGTCATCGAGCGACTTGTGATTATTCAATTCAATAAAATCATATAAACTGGCAGCGCTGGTACCGGCTGGCTGTACTTTTGTGAAATCAAATCAGTTTAACAATAAACAGGCAAAAGCCTATTTATTGTTAGGTTGATGAGCGTCCCGCCATGCTTTGATCTGTTTGAGCCGTTCCTGTACGCGGGACTCTGAGCCTTGATTTGTCGGGTGATAATAAGAACGATTAACCAAAGAATCAGGCATGCATTGCATATCGGTAATTTTGTCTTCATAATCATGCGCGTACTGATAATTTTCACCGTAATGAAGCTCCTTCATCAGGGATGTCGGAGCGTTTCGTATTTGCAGCGGAACCGGTTCAGCGAGCATTTCCTGCGCATCGGCTTTCGCGGCATTATATGCCATATACAAGGCATTTGATTTCGGTGCCAATGACAGATAGGTAACGGCATGCGTTAAGTGCACGTTGCATTCGGGCATACCAAGAAAGTGAGCGGCCTGGTAAGCCGCAATACAAATTTGCAGCGCCCGGCTGTCTGCCATGCCGACGTCCTCACTCGCAAAACGAACAAGCCGCCGAGCCACATACAGCGGATCCTCTCCTGCTTCCAGCATTCTGGCAAGCCAATAAATCGCCGCATCGACATCGCTGTTACGCATAGACTTATGTAAAGCGGAGATTAAATTATAATGTTCTTCTCCCTGCTTATCATACAGAAGGGATTTTTTTGAGATGCACTGTTCCAGCACCTCCTTATTGATAAAGGTGACACCATCTTTTTCCTGACCGTTCAGAATGACCATTTCCAAGGTATTGAGTGCGGTTCGGGCATCTCCGTTGGCAAAGCGGGCAATCATGGAAAGCATTCCCGGCTCGATATGGATGTTTTGACTGCCGAAGCCGCGGGGATGATGAAGCGCTTGTTCCAGTAATTCCACAAGGTCATTTTCTTCTAGTGCCTGCAGTACAAAGACTTTGCATCGTGATAGTAATGCCGAGTTCACTTCAAAGGATGGATTCTCGGTGGTTGCCCCAATCAGGATGATGCTGCCTTTTTCCACAAACGGCAGAAAGGCATCCTGCTGCGCCTTATTGAAACGATGAATTTCATCGACAAACAAGATGGTTTTTTCACCGAGAAGCCGGGTCTGCTCAGCTCGCTGCATCACTTCTTTGATTTCTTTAATACCACTGGTAACCGCACTGAAATTGATAAAATTCGCTTTGGTCTTGCGGGCGATGATCTGCGCCAAGGTAGTTTTTCCAACGCCCGGAGGTCCCCAGAAAATCATCGAGGATATCTGATCGTGCATAATCAGATTGTAGAGAACCTTTCCTTCTTTCATTAAGTGCTTCTGTCCGCAAAATTCACTGAGCCGCCGTGGCCGTATGCGATTTGCGAGCGGCTCCTGCACCTCTTGTTCAAACAATGTATGCTGTTCCATTATCTCACCTGCTTTATGATTTCTATTATATCACAGGGAGCAGAAATAGCCGGATGGTATCCTTGAATTTTAACGGAATTCATTTATTATATAAAATATAAAAAGAAAAAAAGAGAGATAGGTAATAAACTGAAGTTTTTATAGGAGGATCCCCTTGGCTTTTCTGAAAAGGCTCAAAAGGTTTTACTGTTAAAAGCAGCGATTTTATACTATAATAGGAAAAGACTAAAAGACAGTAAGAGGTGAGTACATGAGTTATTTGATTACAACGCCTTATATCATAAAGGATCTCAAGCCGTTAAAAGAAGCCGGCGCCGACGGTGTAGTCATCGGTACCCCTTTTTTTTCCGCTCGCGCGGCTGCGATATTTTCCTTCGATGAGCTGAAGCTTTTACGCAAGGAAACGAAGCAATTAAACTTGTTAATGTTTGTGTTGGTGAACCGCATGTTTACGGAGGAGGAACTGGATCGTCTGACTGACTATTTGAAGTACTTAAAGGAACTGCAGGTAGACGGTATTTATTTTTGTGATGAGGGTGTTTTACAGATTGCAGAATCGCTGCATATGGCTGATCGATTGATCTATCAGCCGGACACGCTGCTGACAAATTCCTGTGATGTCAAGTATTATCTCGATGAAGGGTTGAAGATGGTTACGTTGGCAAAGGAAATTACGCTGGCGGAAATGTGTGCGATCGCTAAGCATGCCGATGGCTCGCGTATCGAAGTGATCATTCACGGTCGGGAAAATATGATGCATTCCAAGCGGCGGCTGTTAAGCAGCTATATGGAGCACATCCATGCTGCGGATACGGTATTTGGAAAGCGTACGCTGTATTTACGCGAGGAGACCCGTGATGATCATTTTCCTATCTTGGAGGATGAACTGGGAACGCATGTATTCACCGGCTTTACCCTAGCGGCATTTGCGGAAATCAAGACGCTGGCAGATGCCGGCATTGCCTATTTTCGAATTGACGGAATCTTTCATGATCTTGCGTATGTATGTGAGGCTTTGCGTCTTTATCGAGCTGTGCTGAGCAATCAGGCAGACGGTGCCGAGGTGTTTGCCGATTATAAAAAGCGTTATGCAGACGATCATGTAACGACCGGATTTTTATACCAGCGCACCGGTCTGCATAAGGAGCGTTTATGAAAAAGATTGAATTATTAAGTCCGGCCGGTGATTTAGAGCGGCTGAAAATTGCGGTACGCTATGGTGCCGATGCAGTATATATCGGCGGGAAAAAATTTTCCCTGCGTTCTCGGGCGAGCAATTTCGACATTGAGGATATTGCAGAAGGCGTAAAGTTTGCGAAACAATACGGCGCACATATTCATGTGACGGTAAATATGCTTCCGCACGAGGATGATCTGGAAGGGCTTGAGGCTTATTTGAAGGATTTGGAGCGAGTCGGTGTTACCGCTGTTATTGCGGCTTCTCCGTATATTGCGAAATGTGCGAAGCGCTTGGCTCCCAAACTGGAGGTGCATGTCAGTACGCAGCATTCGTCCACCAATTCTAAAGCAGTTGCCTATTGGCAGAAACAGGGAATGGATCGGGTCGTGCTGGCACGTGAGCTGACGCTGGCACAAATTCAGGAAACTGCGTCAAAATCAAGTCTGCCCTTAGAGGTGTTTATTCATGGCGGCATGTGCATTTCTTATTCGGGCCGCTGCACCTTGTCTAATAATATGACGAATCGTGATGCCAATCGGGGCGGCTGTGCCCAGAGCTGCCGCTGGCAGTATGAGCTGTATGATGCCGGCAAAGCGCTTCACGATCCGGCAGACTTGTTTTCGATGTCCAGCAAGGATTTAATGGCGGCGCCTTATATACCGGATTTAATCGATGCCGGAATTGCATCGCTGAAAATTGAGGGACGGATGAAATCGGTCTACTACATCGCAACTCTAGTTAAGACCTATCGGATGTTTATTGATGAGTATTATGATAAGGGTGCGATCAGCGCAGAACGCATGAATTGGTATCGAAGTGAATTTGCCAAGGCGGAAAATCGACCCACCAGCTGCGGCTTCTATGAAGGCATGCCGAAGGTGAGCGGTCATCTGTATGATCATAATCGTGCGGTTGTCGGTCAGGAATTTATCGGCTATGTCTGGGACTACGATCCAAAGCGCGGTCTGGCAAAAGTAGAAGTGCGCAATCATTTCCGCAGGGGTGAAAATATTGAGGTCTTTGGACCATCCCTGACCAATGAGCCGGCTGAAATTACGAATTTGTACGACGAGGAGGGCAATCTTGTTGAGGTTGCGAATAAGCCGACCCAGATACTATACATGGAGCTGCCGTTTGCGGTCAGCCGCCATGATATGATACGAAAGAGGAGAAACGATCATGAAATTAAGTAACAGCTATTTTTATACATTGCGGGAGAATGTCAAGGATGAGGATTCCACCAGCGGTAATCTGCTGGCCAGAGCCGGTATGATCAAAAAAAGCAGCGCCGGTGTATATATGATCATGCCGTTAGGTATGAAGGTGCTGCATAAGATTGAAACAATCATCCGTGAGGAAATGGATAATACCGGCGCCCAGGAACTGCTGATGCCTTCTTTGATATTGGAAGAGGTCTATGAGAACTCCGGCCGCCGTGAAGCGTTTGGTTCCAACATGTTTGCGCTGAAGGATCGCTTTCAGAAAAATTATGTATTAGGTCCGACCCACGAGGAATTGTTTACGATGGCCGCAATGATGAAAGGACGTTCCTATAAGGATTTCCCATATACCCTTTATCAGATTCAGACAAAATATCGCGATGAAACCAGACCTCGCTTTGGGTTAATCCGCGTGCGTGAGTTTATCATGAAGGATTCATATTCCTTTGATACTGATCTGGATGGATTGCATGTATCCTATATGAAAATGTTCAATGCCTATAAAAAAATCTTTGATCGGATGGATCTGAATTATAAGATCGTTAAAGCTGATACCGGAGCGATGGGCGGCCTGTTATCCGAAGAATTTCAGGCGCTGTGCGAAATTGGTGAAGATGTGGTGGTGAATTGTGAACACTGTGACTTCTCCAGTAATCTGGAAATTACCGAAGTAATCGATCAAAGCGTACCTAGTACAGAGCCTTATCAAGATATCGAGTTAGTGGCAACGCCGAATGCCAAAACAATTGAAGAGGTAGCCGCTTTCTTTGGATGTCAGGCCGATCAGTTTGTAAAGACACTGATCTATCGAGTAGACGGAAAGCTTTATGCGTTTTTATTGAAGGGAAATCGAGAACTGAATGAAACCAAGGCACTCAAGCTTTTGAAGGCGAATGAAATAGAGCTGGCAAACTTTGAGGATGTCGAAACAGTTACCAAGGCAAAGGTTGGCTTTGCTGGTCCGATCGGACTTTCTATTCCAGTGATCATGGATCAGGAGATTGTCAATATGCGTAACTTTATCACCGGTGCAAACCAGAGTGATCACCATCTGAAAAATGTGAATATCAAGGATTTTGAAGTATATAAAACCGCAGATATTGCTAGTGTCAAGGAAGGTGATATCTGTCCGGTCTGCGGGAAGCCGTTAGTTTTCACCAAAGGTATCGAGGTTGGTAATACCTTTAAACTAGGCACCAAGTATGCCAAGAGTCTGGGATTGGAATATCTGGATGCGGACAATAAGCTGCAGCCGGTTGTCATGGGCTCCTATGGCATCGGCTGTGAGCGCTGTATGGCGGCGATTGTGGAGCAGCACAACGATGAGCATGGCATTATCTGGCCGAAATCGGTAGCGCCATTTGATTTGGGAATTGTGGTTGCGAATATCAAGGATGAGACCCAGGTGAAGCTTGCGGAGAAGCTGTATAACCAGTTGAAACAGCAGGGCTACGATGTACTGCTGGATGACCGCAAGGAACGCCCGGGAGTAAAATTTAAGGATATGGAGCTGATTGGACTGCCAATTCGGATTACCGTCGGTAAACGCTCTGGTGAAGGTATCATCGAGGTGCGTGAACGTACTGCAGATGAAAATCAGGAAATGTCGGTTGAAGAACTGTATGCGTATTTAAAGCAAGCATAAGATATAGCAGGAGCGATTCCTGCTTTTTATATGTGCTATAATACAAGCAAGAAATGAGGGGTAGTATGTTTCAGCTGGAGAATGTAAAGTTCAAGCATATTTTAGATATACCGAAGCTTACGATCAATGAAGGGATAACCTGTCTGATCGGTGCGTCGGGAGCGGGAAAAACCACATTGTTGAAATTGTTGAATAAATTATATAGTCCTGATAGCGGTAAGATTTATTATCAGGGGAAAAACATGGAAACAATTGATAGTGTTACACATCGCCGCGAGGTGATTATGCTGGGACAAAATCCGATTATTTATGAAGGATCTGTGGAGGATAATTTACAGATGGGTTTGCGTTTTTCACATCGTACAGATGCGAGTCAACAAGAATTAAAAAAGGTCTTAAAGCAAGTGCAATTGGACAAGCCGATGAATGCTTCCTGTGCTGGTTTGTCCGGTGGGGAGAAACAGCGGTTATGTTTGGCACGCATTATGTTAATGGATGGCGAAGTTTATTTATTGGATGAACCAAGCAGTGCATTGGATCAGGAAAGTGAAGCTTTCCTAATTCAATGTTTGAGTAATTTTGTGTTAAAACGTAATAAAAGCATGATCATGGTGACCCATTCCATGCATGCGGTAGATTTGTTAGATGCACATAAGATACGCATTGCTAAAGGAAACAGCGAGGTAATCGTATGAAGGATCATGTAATGGATCTTAGCATCTTACAGTTGGCGATTGCTTATATTTTCGTGTTATTGCTGCTGATTGTATTTCGTAAGCGCGGAATACGTCGAGAAAAACAAATTTTGATCGCAGCGACCCGCATGACGGTGCAGTTAACCTTTATGGGATATATCTTGATGTATGTATTCCACAATCCCAGCTGGTGGCTCACCTCATTGATGATTCTAGTCATGGTTTCTTTTGCCGTATTCAATTCCTGGAAACGAGTAAAAGAACCATTAGGTAGAGAATTGAAGCAAATCATGGCCATTGCTTTAATCGCTGGATCTTTGATTATTGCCGTCTTATTTATTTTGTTGATTTTACAGGTGAAGCCATGGTTTGATCCACAATATTTCATTCCTATCAGCGGTATGATCATCGGTAATGCGATGACTGGAATATCACTTGGGGCGAACAAGCTTTGTTGGGAGATGAAAACCCAACGGGAGCGTATTGAAAATTCTCTTATGCTGGGGGCAGAACCACATGATGCAGTGCATCAGATCGTCAATGATGCGTTTGACAGTGCAATCTTACCAACAATGAATAATATGTTGACGATGGGTATCGTATCATTGCCTGGCATGATGACTGGACAAATTCTATCGGGTACCGTACCGCTTACGGCAATTCGTTACCAGATTGGGATCATGTTGGCAATCTTAGGAAGTACGACTTTAACCGTTGTGATCTTTGTAATCTTAGGTTATCGAACCTTCTTCACGAAATCAAAGCAATTGAAATCACAATCACAAGAATGATAAAACAATTTTAGTCGTACAAACTGTTTCGTAATCGTATATTAATTTAAGCAGATAAAGATTTTTGATACGAATACTATGTGTATTCTATATAATTTAACTTAAATTGACATTGCATATATAAAAGTGGATAATAAGTATAAAATTAAAACGATTTTAAATTCAGAAAAAAATAAAAAAAACAACGTCTTTTATATAACATATAAAGATATTAATAGAATGTTTATTATCGTCTAACTATTATAAAAAAAGAGAGAAGAAATATGAAAGTAAGAGAAAGAAATATTGAGTTATTAAGAATTTTTGCAATGATAATGATAATTTCATTGCATTTTTTAGGTCATGGCGGAGTTTTAGTCAATGTTTCACCATATTCTATCCAATATTATGTATGTTGGATTCTTGAAGGTTTATGTTTTATATCAGTAAACTGCTATGTTTTAATTAGCGGTTACTTTTTAATTGATTCCAAATTTAAAATTAAGAAGTTATTAATTTTATTAGGACAAGTATTTTTCTTTTCGATTAGTTTGTATCTAATAACAAGTCTTCTATCAGGAACCCCCTTTTCAAAGGTTACTTTACTGAAAGCTGTATTTCCTACAAATTCTAATGTGTATTGGTTTGTGACGATGTACGTTGGGATGTATATTTTATCTCCATTTATAAATACTTTATTGAAGAATCTCACACAGAAGCAGCATTTTTTATTAATATGTGTGTCTGTGACGCTTTTTTCTATATTGCCAACGCTGTTTTTCTATTCGACAGGCTTAAATTTTGGTGGCGGAAATGGAGTTGTTTGGTTCATCGTATTATACATTGTAGCTGCATATATTAAAAAATATAAGCGGGTGATAAAGAATGTCCATAAAGTTGTATTGTTATATGGAATTTGTGCTGTCATGGTTCCTATTAGTTTTTTTGGATTGGATTTTATAGCTAATAAACTCAATTCAGAATTCTTGTTGCAGCATGTACAAGTCATGTACTCTTATAATTCCATTTTTGTATTTTTTGCTTCTGTATTTGCTTTTCTGTTATTTTTGAATATAAAAATCAAATCTAAATTCTGCAATAAAATTATTGATATATTTTCAGCAACGACATTCGGCGTCTATTTGATTCATGATAATCCATTTGTCAGATCATTATTATGGGGACATTTAAAAGTTTATACATATTTGGGAATATCAACTCCGATATTTTTGATTAGGATGCTCTTTATAATTTTTGCTATTTTTGTAGTTTGTAGTTTTATAAGCGGGCTAGTAAATAAATTTTTGTCTTATATAAACACTATGGAATTTTTAGATCGATTATCCCTTTTTCTTGAAAAAAAAGCGGATGCCTTTCTAACTTCTTTCATCAAATGAAATTCAAAATGTTTCTTATACAAAAGATAATTGTTAGGATAATAGAAGGCAATTTTTTTGATGTCTAAATTATATAAACAAGAACATATTTTTAAGTTTCTATATCTTGTTTTAGTGAAAATAAGGTATAATAAGTAACGGATATGTTATCGAAACTGGGAGGACCATTCTTCGATGTGCACATATACTGATGAAGAGAGGGTGCATAATATGAAAGAAACGCTGTACTTAAATAAAAATTTAGCTATTATTAATTTTTCACGGGCTTATTCCCGTACGTATGATGAATTTTTAAATTCTCCTACGTTCCATAACTTTGTCCGTGTCTATATCGATTACCTGAAAGAATTTGATGAAGACCTTTATCGATTTGCTTTAAACGGAAAGACGCCGCGAGAGGCGAATTTTGAAATATGTAAAACGCTTCGTCAGCTGATGGTTCTGAATCTGGATGAGATTGATAATGTCTATCTGCACGATAAAATGAAGCTCTATTCCTTTGTTGAAGAATTATATAATTTCTGGAAGCAGCACCAGCGCTTTTCGATTATGAATTTGGGAAAAGGCAATGCATTTCAAGAATCTTCGTATATTGAAGCGGACAGCGGCTTCAATAATATGATTCGCAGTATCTACCGTAAATTGGAAGAAAAGATTCAGGGGAAGGGAAACAGCGTATACCGTCAGCTGCAGGCCGGAACCAATTCCTCGATTGCTTTAACTGTTCGTACACCGAAATTGAGTGAAAAATATGACGCATTGCGTAAGATACCGTTTATTGAATCGGTAATGTTAAGAACACCGTTGATTTTGCACCCGAAGTCTAATAAGCGAACCGGCTCTTTTGTCGAGCGCGAGGATAATCCGATCCATACTTTTACCGGGGATAAGGATACATGGTTTTGTTATCCGGCTAAGATCGGAACCCTGCTGGCGTTTATTTATCTGCATCGTGACTTTTTATCAAGCGGTATTTCCTTGGCTAATTTGTTTGAGCTGGCTTCGGCTGAGGACTGCAGCCGCAAGCCGGATTTGGTTTTGTTGTTCGGTAATGAGGATGGACGCAATGAATGCACGTTTCATCATGATCTTGAAGAGAATATTTGGGTGGGCTGTGTGTCCTATCACGAGCGGATTGAATATTTCGGTTATATGAAAAAAATGTCACTGACCCTGCATAACCTTGCGATGATGGAAAAGGGCTGGCTGCCGATCCATGGTGCGTTTGTCAACATTACACTGAAGAACGGCCGTAAAAAGGGAATCATGCTGATGGGTGATTCCGGAGCCGGAAAGTCTGAATCCATTGAAGCACTGCGGGCGCTCGGTAACGATAAAATCCGCAAAATGGAAGTTGTCTTCGATGATATGGGAACTATCCATCTCGAAGATGGTGTACCATATGGCCAGGGAACAGAGATCGGAGCATTTATCCGTCTGGATGATCTGGATCCGGGAACTCCATATCGTGACATGGATCGTTCGATCTTCATGAATCCGGATTCCTCCAATGCCCGCGTCATTACCCCGGCAGCGCCATATGATGTAGTTGCGACCAATCATAAAATTGATTTATTCTGTTATGCGAATAATTATGATGATAAACTCGGAATCCGAGAAATTGAGGATATTGAAGAAGCAAAAGCAATTTATATTGAAGGTAAACGCATGGCGCTCGGAACCACACAGGAAGTCGGTATTTCGACTACGTACTTTGCAAATCCGTTCGGTCCGATGCAGAAACAAAAGGAGTGCGGTAAGATCATCGACGAGGTGTTTGCGAAGCTCAAGCAAAACAATGTCCTGGTTGGAGAAATTTTCACCCACTTGGGATTTAATAAAGAAGACCGTGAAGGTCTGCATGTCGCTGCCCAGGATCTGCTTGATTTCATTGAAAAGGACTGAAGGGTTAAGCGATAGCTTATTTTTATAAACTTTGAGGATTGATTTCTGAGTTGAAGTCAATCCTTTTTGTATCCTATATTGTTTATAAATATAGACAAAATAGGTAATTTGTTCTTTCTTTGTATATCTATATGCAGTAGAATAAAGATATAGAGGAGGTTGCAGTATGGATATCAGGATGATTCAAAAGGCACAGGAGGTATTAACTGATGTAATTTCCCGCACACCGCTGGTAAAAGCGGATAAAATTCATGAAAATTTATGGATCAAAGCGGAAAATCTTCAAAGTACCGGGGCGTTTAAATTGCGCGGTGCCTATTACCGGATCAGTAAATTGAACAAGGATGAAAAAGCACGTGGGGTAATTGCGGCGAGCGCCGGCAATCACGCACAGGGGGTTGCCTATTCCTGCCGGGAAATGGGAATTCAGGGTACTATTGTTATGCCCAAGACGGCTCCCTTATCAAAAATTGAAGCGACCCGCAGCTATGGAGTAAAGGTTGAACTGCAGGGTGATACCTTTAATGATGCTTATGAATATGCTAAAAATTTACAGACGATAACCGGTGCGGTTTTCATCGAACCGTTTGATGATGATTATATTATTGCCGGTCAAGGAACGATCGGGCTGGAAATTCTGCGTAAATTGGAAGATGTGGATATGGTATTAGTACCGATTGGCGGCGGTGGATTGATCAGCGGAATCGCCTATGCCATAAAATCCATACGGCCGCAGTGTCAAGTGATCGGCGTAGAGGCACAGTCCGCTGCCAGCATGAAAGCCTCTTTGGAAGCCGGCCATCCGGTTGCCTTGAACAGTGTATCAACGATCGCCGATGGAATTGCGGTAAAAGCTCCGGGTGAGAAGACCTTTGCGATTTGTAAAGAATATCTGGATGGTATCGTAACGGTAAGTGATGAAGAAATTGCCGCGGCGATCCTGGCGCTGACCGAGAAGATGAAAATGGTGGCAGAAGGAGCCGGAGCGGCAGCGGTAGCGGCAGCCATGTTTCATAAGGTCGAGGATGAGGGCAAAAAATGTGTTGCTGTTTTATCCGGCGGCAATATTGACGTCAGCTTCTTATCAAAAATCATCGAGCTGGGTCTCATGACAACTGGCCGCAAAGCGGTGATCAGTCTGGAGGTCATGGATAAGCCGGGCAACCTGGAAAAAGTAATTCATGTTGTGAGCTCGACCGGAGCCAACATTGTCAGCGTGAATCATAATCGTATTTATCAGCAAACCTTATACAGTAAATGTCGGGTCGGTCTGGTCATTGAAACATTCCACAAGAAACATATCAAAGAAGTGCTGGATACGCTTATAAGCGAAGGGTATGAACCGCATTTTATTGAAACCTCAGAGGATTTCTGGAGTGAAGCAGCAGGATAATATTCTGCTGCTTTTTGATATGAAATGAAAGAATGGCAGTAATATTAGATAAAACGGTCTTGTTTTATGAGTGTTTGGTTAAGAATAAAATTAAATCAATCCGTTTAACATGATTTACATTTTTAAGTGTTGTAAATAATACACTTTTACTCCATAACAAAAATTCCAATCAAAATCTAAAACACTGGATACAAGAACTTAATTTGCTTACACATGCTTTTTAAATGCTCACAAATCAATGAATGAATAGTAGATTTTGTTTTTTGAAAAGCAGTACGAAAGATGATTAAGTTACTCTAATTAAGTTTATCTGATGGAGATTCAGCAACTGGTGCGATATAAAAACAGATGTGGCTATTCTTCATCCTTGCGTTTACACTTGCTGTTTCTTGAGGTATCCTATCAAACCGTTCGCAACCAAACCCTGAGCCATTTTGAAAAAATCACTGTCGGTTAGATCATTTCCATTTTCATACCATTTTGCCATCAGCGCAAACATTGATGAGTAACTGAATTCCATTAAATAATCCAAATGCTCAATATCATCACTCAGATTCCAAAACTGGATAATGGTTGAACGAAAGTTTTCTTTGAATTCATTTGTAAAATTCGGATCTCCGTTTTTTCCAAGCAATGTAAATATTTTATCCTCATGCTTCTTAAAGATTGGCATACTAATAGAATATAAAAAGTTTATGTCAATAGAATCATTTTTAATAGACTGCCTGCACAATACCTCAGATATTTCAGAATGCACTTCATCAATAAGATCCTTTTCAATTTGTTCAAGGACGGCATATACATCCTTAAAATAATGATAAAAAGTACCTCTATTATTGTTTGTCATTCTGGTAATTTCAGCGATTGTTATCTTATCAATCGTTTTTTCTTTATAGATGATCCAAAATGCGTCCATAAATTTTTTTCTTGTTGCTGCTGTTACTTCCGGTTGTTTATTCATGCTTTGAGCTCCTTTTTCATCTTCACAAAGAAATCTTATGACATCGGGCAACAACCGGGATAAGATTGTTGCTTGATGAAATATACAAAGTTATTTATAATCGCATCATACAACTTGTTGTTGCATGAATCAAGTAACGATATTGATAAAATTGTTGCTTGATGAGGAAAACTATTTTCTTCATAATCAATTCATGCAGTATCTTCTTGTATAAATAACGAAAAGGAGTGATGCAGATGTCCGTTATTGAAATTCATGATTTGACGAAGGACTATGGTCATGGCAGAGGGGTCTTTCATGTATCGGCACAGGTAGAAAAAGGACAATGCTATGGATTTCTCGGCCCAAACGGTGCCGGAAAAAGTACGACCATTCGTCATCTGATGGGGTTTTCAAAACCGCAGATTGGAAGGACACTTATAGATGGAAAAGATTGTTGGACATATTCCGCTGAGCTTCAGCGAGAGGTTGGCTACCTTCCGGGAGAAATTGCTTTTCCCACGGGAATGACAGGCGCACAGTTTTTAGATATGCAAAAGAAAATGCGAGGTATCTCAGATGTCACGTATTTGGATCGTTTGCTGAAGCGGTTTGAACTTGATCCTGATATCGGGCTGAAACAGATGAGCTTGGGAACCAAACGTAAATTAGCAGTTGTTACTGCATTTATGCATGATCCGAAAATTCTTATATTAGATGAGCCGACTTCAGGACTTGATCCCATCATGCAGGAAATATTCATAGATTATATTCTTGAAGAAAAAAAACGGGGAAAAACGATATTTCTGTCTTCACATATCTTTCATGAAGTTGATGCCTTATGTGATCGGATAGCGATTATCCGTGACGGTAAAATAGTTTCTGAATTTGATCCTGAAGTACTGAAAAAGGAAAGTGATAAAATTTACCGAGTTACCTTTGAGGATGAAAATCAATGGAAAGCATTCACTTCACATAACTATACGTTCACTTCAATCAACAAGCCTAAATTACGTGCAAGAATACAGCTTAAAAATAGTGAGATCACATCATTTATTACAGATATCTCACAGTTTCATATCAAGGATTTTACAGAATTCCCCTTCTCATTAGAAGATTACTTTATGCAGTTTTATCACGAGGATAGAAAATTTGAGGGGGTAAAACAATGAATGACCGGATTATAAAAACAGAAGGTCTTACTAAGGATTATGGACAAGGCCGCGGAATTTTTAATATTGATATAGAAGTCCATAAAGGCGAGGTTTTCGGTTTTATCGGAACAAACGGATCTGGTAAAACAACAACCATCCGAAATATGATGGGATTTATTAAGCCAGATAGCGGAACCTCAGTGATAGATCGTTTAGATTCATGGAATTGCTCAGCCGATATTATGAGAAATGTCAGCTATGTTCCAGGAGAAATTGCCTTTCCTTCGTTGAGAACAGGAACTGAATTTCTGAAAACGCAAGCACAATATCTCGGAGTTACTGATTATCGATACATGAATCATGTGATTGAAGTATTACAGCTTGATCCAACTGCAAATTTAAAGCGGATGTCGAAAGGCATGAAACAAAAAACGGCTATTGTTGCGGCGCTGATGGGAGAAAAAGAAATTCTTGTATTAGATGAGCCGACGACCGGTCTTGATCCATTAATGCGAGAAGCGTTTTTGGATTTAATTCGGGAGGAAAAGCAAAAGGGACATACCGTGTTTATGTCCAGTCATATATTTGAAGAAATTGAAGCGGTGTGTGACCGGGTTGCTATGATCAAGGACGGTCATATTATTGATACGTTATCGCTTCATGATTTGCGTCATCCGGCGGTTAAGAATTTTATCATCGAATTTGATCGTGCAGCTGATAAGCAGCAATTTGCGGGAAACACGGAATTTATCATTGAAAAGGATGAAAGAAATAGTTGTGCTGTTCGGTGTAATATTGAACAGCTGGATACCTTGTTTCGGACCCTTAAAAATTATAAAATTGTAAATTTTCAGGAAATTCGCCGATCTCTGCAGGAACAGTTTATGATGGCATATAAGGAGGGACTTACAGAATATGGAGAAAAATAAAAAAACCGCTCGTTTCTTCTCAAAACCTTTGATGAGGCAGACGATAAAATCCAACTGGATATTGTGTGTTGCAATTATGATGATTATGGTACTGCTCGCTAATGTTATGAATTATGCCATGAGCATGATGGCTACGGAAAGATCTGATGTTGATGTTACAGAATATCAAGAAAGTTTTTATACTTATCTTGGTTCCCTTGCGACCTATGATACAATGACAAAACAGGAATTGTCCTATCAGGATTTCGCAACAGGAAAAAATGATGCCGCGTATGAAACAGCTTTTGCCATGATGAATGCAAAAACAAATATGAAGTTAAGTGTTAAAGGCTTTCAGGATTCTATAGATGGACTGTCACAGTCTGGGATTCGTATTGATAAGTATGTAAAACAATTTGAATATGCATACGCATTGAAGGAATCGGAAGGGGTGTTTGATAAAAAAGCATTAACACCCTCAGGAATGCTTACGATCACCTTAGATATGATGGGGGTATCATCAGAGATGGTTGAGAAAATGAGTGAAATGGATCCGGCTTCTATGATGAATCAAATGTATTACACCGCGATGGGTTTGCTGCCGATATTCATCCTTATTGTTATTTTGGCAAACTCGCTGATCGCAGATCAGGTAGATCGTGGTTCTATGGCATATGTTTTATCTACCCCAACTAAGCGTTCTGCGGTTGCGATAACGCAATTAGTATTTATAATCGTTGTTCCGTTTCTGATTCTTTCCGTCGTATGCGCAACACGAATCGGAACATCTTTCTTGTTTTATGACAAAGTCAACGTGGCTGGAATGCTG
The DNA here is from genome assembly GCF_009831105.1 of Copranaerobaculum intestinale. Taxonomy (GTDB): domain Bacteria; phylum Bacillota_I; class Bacilli_A; order Erysipelotrichales; family Erysipelotrichaceae; genus Copranaerobaculum; species Copranaerobaculum intestinale. Next base: position 885,731 of record NZ_WUUQ01000001.1, read on the forward strand.
GCGTTGTTTGGAGGTATGTATATTCTGGTCGAAGCGGTGTGCGGATTATGCTACATGGGAAGCTGTCTGTTCTCACAAAGTAAAAAATCTATGGCTTTTGGAGGCGGACTGACAGTTTGGTTTTTCCTTGCATCCATGATCGGTTTGTTTGGTTCAGAGAACATGGTAAATACCGGCATGGGGGTTTCAGAGCTGAGTATATTTAACAAACTGACTTTGGTTGGTTTGTATGATGTGAATTCATTGTCTACCATAGGTACCGGAAGTATTGATTTTACGTTTGCTTGGAAGCTGCTTATTTTGGTGGGAATCGCAGCTGCTTGCTATACCGTAGGTGTGATTAAATTTTCAAAAAAGGATTTACCGTTATAAAGTTAATCAATGATCAGGACATTCATGAATACATGCAATGTCCTTTTTACTATATTGATTAAAATACGGCTTGCGAAACATTATAAAATATATTTTCGCGTATCAGAAAAGAAAATAAATTTATTTGGTTGATATGTTCATGGGAAATTTTGTGAAATCACATATTTACTGGTAATCGGGTATGAATTATAGGATAATGATACAACGGTGATGAAATGGCTACTAAAAAAATGACTGCGAAACGAAAAGCTCTCTTAAAGAAACGAAGACGTCAGCGGCGGTTTCGGATTTTTTTGTTATGTACCGGAGCAGTGCTGCTGCTGTCACTGAGCAGTTATTTGGTGTATGAAGTATACCATATGATTTTCCCTGCGGAAACAGCAGGGAAGCCGGTGCCCCAGAATGTATCGGTGCGGGATAAGAAAAGCATCGGTATCGTTGTGCTTGATCCTGGCCACGGTGGTTATGATGGCGGCGCCGAAGGAGTCAATGGAATCCTGGAAAAAGATGTGACCTTGAATATAGCACTGAAGATGAAACAACAGCTGGAATCTCAGCATGTCACGGTGATCCTGACGCGTGACAGTGATGAAGTGAGCTGGCCCAGTATCGAAATCAGTGATTTGACGGCCCGTACCAATATCGCCAATGAAAGCGGCGGCGATCTGTTCGTATCGCTGCATACAAATTCCAGTGAAGTTATGAATGATGGTTCCAGCGGCACAGAGATTTGGACGATGATGATCAATAATATGAATATATCGCTGGCTAATCATTTAGAACAGCAGCTGGAAACTTTGAATTATACAACGAACCGGGGAGTCAAGGATGAAAGTGAACGGCCGCTCGCTGTGTTGCAAAAAAATTATTTGCCGGCAGTATTGGTTGAGATGGGTTTTCTCAGTGACAATGAGGATTGTGCATATTTATCATCAAAAAGCGGGCAGACTGCCATTGCCAAGGCATTGTCTCAAGGAATTATCGAAACGCTGCAAGAAAATAAAAAATAATCTTGCATTTTTATGAAATTGATATATAATTTTATCAATTTATTGTATACTATTATCATACATGAGGAGGTATAGCTATGTATTCTAATCCGGATATTGATGTGCAAAGCAGCGGTACAACTCTGTCACAGCACGTTTATAAAACCTTCGGTCTTATGTTTATCGGACTGATGGTTACGTTCTTAACTTCGTATTTGCTTTATCAGACCAATCTGGTGTATTACATCATCGGCTCTTACACCATGCTTTCATTGGTGATATTAGTGGTTCAGCTGGGTGTTGTGTTTTCGCTCGTAAGACGTCTTCATTCAATGTCGATCACTTCAGCAAGAGTTATGTTCTTAGCGTATTCTATATTAACTGGTATTTCATTCTCGGTGTTAGGTCTGATCTATGATGCCGGCAGTATTTACCTGGCATTTGGTGTTACGGCTGTATTCTTCGGCGCATTGTCAGTGATCGGTTTTACAACAAAACTGAATATGTCAAAGTTTGCACCGGTTTTATTTATTGGATTGATTATGCTGGTCATTGTAAATGTTATGGGAATCTTCTTTGATTTCAGCGGTATGGAACGGATCATCTGTTCAGCAGGAATTCTATTGTTTACCGGTATTACCGTTTATGACACACAGAAGATGAAAGCACTGTATATGGCAAACCAAGGCGATGAAGAAATGCTGAGCCGTCTTTCTATTTATTCCGCATTTGATCTGTATTTGGATTTCATCAACATCTTTATTTACATTCTGCGGATGCTTGGCAATCGCGATTAATCTCTATCAAGCAGAGTTCTTCTTCGGAAGAACTTTTTTAATTCTTACTGCTTTTTTCGATTGTCCGGTTTATAATAGAAGAAAATGCAGGAGGTTATGGGGATGTACAATTTGAATTATGATGATTGGATGAAGCTTTCAGCCGATAGTGAAGTATTAGAGGTTACGGAATCAGAAGGGAAATATTGGCATCGATTTCGTGATACAGTATTCTTTGCAGAAGGCGGCGGAATGGTCAGCGATACAGGAACGATCAACGATTTGACCGTTCGGGATTTGAAAACTGATGATCAGGAGCAGGTGTGGCATTTATTGGATGAAAAACTGGAAGGCAGTGTTCATATGGAAGTTGATGAATGGCAGCGCCGCAGTAAGGTTCAGATACATACGGCTGGTCATTTGATCAGCGCGGTTGCCGGTAAATTGTATCAGGTGGTAACCGCAAGCTTTTCAAACAGCGATGAGGAAAGTATTGAGGAACTCACCTTTACTACCTGCGATAATGCGATTTTAAAAGAGCTGGAGGCTGTATGCAACAGCTATATTCGGGATGATCTGCCGATTGAAATTCGTTATCCCAGCCATGAGGAAGCAATTCGGCACATTCATGAGGATGAGGAAATTGACCGCGATCATCTGCGGGCAGTGCTGATCGGTGATATTGATTATAGTTTCTGCGGCTGTATTCATGTCCCAAGCTTAGGGAAAATTCAAGCGATTAAGTTTCTGGGATTTGAGAAAACAACCCGCGGCTATAAGCTGCGTTATGTCTGCGGTGAGCAGCTGCTTCAGATGTACGGACTGCATTATCAGGCGTTAAGTGACAGTGCGAAAAGCTTGGGAGTAGCGCAGCTGAATTTAAAGGCGGGTATTGACAAGCTCCACAGCGAAGTAAAGGCATCTAAAAACGAAGCGAATAATTGGAAACAGCAGGTGATTGAACTGAAAGCAAAAATCATGCATGAAGAAGCTGCGCTGCCTTGCCTGTTTCATGAATTTGATGACATGGATATCAAAACGTTCCAAAGCTTCTGTTCCTACTTTGTGAGAACCTATGAGCACGGCATCTTCTTTCTATGTAAAGCTGAAGATCGCTGTCATGTGATGATCTCCCACAGCAAGTCCTTTACCTATCCATGTAATGAATTATTTAAGAAATTATCAGCTGAGCATGGTTTAAGAGGCGGCGGTAATCCATCCATGGCGCAGGGCGGCGGAGAATACAGCGAAGCGTTGGTCAATGCCTTGAAGGCACTTTGCGATGAACAAAATCAGTAGAAAAATCAGCGGATGCCGCTGGTTTTTTCTATCCAATTACGATTAAGAGCTTGGCCTGCTTATCAGACATCCAACACATTGCTTGAAATACACAGGGAATCACATTTTAATCAGATTAATATATAGCTTTTATGCTCTTTTATGATTTGAAAGCCAAATGATTCATAGAGATGGAGAGCACGTGTATTTGCCGCATCAACAATTAATTCAATCACTTGTGGATTGAACGTATTACATAACGTAAAGAGCGCATGGCTTAAGAGAATATGACCCAGCCCTTGATTTTGAAAACGCTCGTCTATGCCGATCATTTCAATAATTGCCGATTCATGAGAAGGATGCTTTAAAACGATAAAACCGCATATTGAAGAATCTTTATGATATAGCTGAACGATACGGTTATTATCATTTAAAATTTCCTCCCCGCTGATATAAAGAGTACCCATGGTATGCCTGAACATTTTCACAAAGCTCATCTTTTCTGTATTGATAATGGATCGAATACTCGATGACAGACGGCAAGTCTTACATTGATCACGGTTGATCTGCATTCTATATTCATCACCCTGATCAACTGCACCGTGTTTCATCAATAGCTCTGCTAAGCCTTTATTTGCTCCTTCAAAATAGAAATAAAGCGTTTTTAAAGGGAGAACGTTTAAGAAGCATGACAAAAGTACATCAGCGTTTGCTTGCATACCAAAACGTGTTAAAAAGGGTCCTGATACATCGATTCGGTTTTGGTTGGGCACTTGAAAGCCAAATACAATATCTAACAGCTTATCGTTTTCAAACGCACCAAGAAAGGGATGTCCCTGGTCATACAGCCATGTGATTTCTTTTTCAATATCTGAATATGTTTGATAGCAGTACAGTGAAGCAGTGCTGGCATCCTGACTATGGATATAAATGAAGTGTATTACAGTTGTCAGCTCTGCCGGCTGCGGTTTTCTTATTTTCATACCTTCTCCTTAAAAAAAGCACATCTCGGTGAGGATGTGCCTACTGATTCAAATTTTCCAGAACATATTTACAGAGCTTCGGCAGATTGCCGTCATTCTCCAGGGTGATGACCTTTTTCAATCCGGTGATATTCAAGGAAGCTGTTTTCAGTCCGTTTTCATCGACACGGATCGTAAATGTACCGGTATGATCTTCGTAGAACATATCCAATGAATACGTAGTAACAGTACCGGTTGTTTCTTGGTTTTTTAAATAGCACTTACATGCTTCTTTGTTTTTTAGAATCAGTTTTACGGCATTGGCGCCGCTGCTTGGAATAGATTTACTCATATCGTAACACCGCCTTTTTCTTATTATAGCATGTTCAAAGGAAGTTGTATGAAAAAAGGATATGATTTCTCAAATCCTTTATTCTCCTTCTAAAGCATACCGGGCGTGGTAACATTCCTGAGTGATGTTTAAAATGTGATCGAAAATACGTTCAATATCGGTCATGATTTCACTGTAAATAACACAGTTGTCAGCGGAGCACTCTTTATGCATCAATCGGGAGATTTGACGCTGACGATATTTATAAGTCAATACATCGCTGGTTTCTTCGGCTTTCTGAATCGTGTCCAGCACCTGTTCATCTTTTACAAAATCAGCCTTGAACAGATTTTCCAAGCTGTCATCTATCAGCTGGTGAAGCTCGCGCAGTTCTTCCAGGGCTGCTTCATTCAGCTCTTTATGCAAATCGTAATTGGAGGCATACTGACCGATGTTCAACGCGTGGTCGCCGATTCGCTCAATATCACAGGATACTTTAAAGAGGGCGTTGCAGATTTGGGAATCGCGCAGATTCATGCCCATACTGGATGCTTTCTCTACAAAATGGGTAATCTCGTAATTGAGATGATTGATCGTTTCTTCCATTTCGTTGATACTTTCCAGATGATCTTTATCTTTTATCAGGATGGATTCAAAGGCATCATCCAGGTTGGTTTTAGTGAAGTGAAGCATAGCAGCGATCTCATTACGCAAGGAGGAAATGGCAACGGCTAAGGAACCGATTGTCATATCGTTCAATAGTGCAAGCTTATAGCCCATCGGTTTTTCATTGTCATGAAGCGGCAGGATTTTTCGGGATAATTCAGCCAGCTTTGCGCCGAAGGGGAGCAGAAGCAGGGTAGTCGTAATATTGAAAATCGTATGTGCGTTGGCAATCTGAGATGCTGCATTGCCCGAGATAGAACGAATGAAATCCGCATAAGGCACCATCATCGCAGCTGTCACAAAGATGACGGTACCGATGATATTGAAGGATAGGTGTATGATCGTGGTACGCTTTGCGTTGCGGTTCGCGTTTAAAGAAGCCAAAACGGCGGTGATGCACGTACCGATATTCTGTCCGAATAATACGAAGATCGCGCTTTCCAAGGGAATCACTCCGGACATTGCCAATGCCTGCAAAATACCTACTGAAGCAGAGGAGCTCTGAATCAGGGCAGTAAAACCCGCACCGGCCAGGATGCCGATCAACGGATTCGAAAAGGTTGTCATCAAATGAATAAACGCTTCGTTGTCGCGCAGCGGAATCATCGCATCGCTCATCATGCCCATACCGATGAACAATATACCGAGTCCGCCGATAATCTCACCGATGCAGTTTATTTTTTTGTTTTTCATAAAGGTAACCATACATACTCCGGCAATCGCAATAATAGAAGCGATTTTACTGACATCCAAGGCTATCAGCTGACCGGTTATCGTAGTACCGACATTGGCACCCATAATCAGCCATACTGCCTGTTCCAAGCTCATCAAAGAGCTGTTGACAAAACCGACAACCATGACCGTCATCGCCGATGAGCTTTGAATCGCCGCAGTGACCAAAGCGCCTACTGCTACGCCGATAAAACGGTTGCTGGTGAGCTTCTCCAGAATCTGCTTCATACGATTTCCGGCGGCGATTTCCAGTCCCTCACTCATCATGTGCATGCCGTATAAAAACAGGGCCAACCCGCCGATCAGCATGGTAATATTTTGAAAACTCATACCTTCATTCCTCCGTGATCCTATCCATTGTATAGAAAGTATAAAGAATAAAGAAAGGAAGCGCAATTCCAGAATTGTTAAGATTTTGTTAAAAAATAGAAATCTTTTCGTTAATATAAGCATGTCAGCTGATGAATCAAAGAAAAAGCCGCAGGTCATGCGGCAGTAACGCTAATTGACAGATGTCAGCAGATCTTCATAACTTGGCACCGGATAATTCTCATAGGAAATGCTTTCTTCAATCTCATCAATGATATCCCGCAGCGACTTCAGTGCCGGAACTACTTCATCATTCATGTGCCGAGCAATTTCACGATTGGCAGTTAATGGCCGGGCATCTAAATTTTTGTGCTTCAGCACATGGTATTGATCGTTGAATTTATCCAACAGCTTCAGAAGCTTATTAATTTTCTTTTCATAAAAGAGATGTGGCTTCGGCAGTGACTGTAATGCATCGCTGTAGAATTTGATTTCCTTGATGAGCCCGGGAAGCAGACACTTCTTAGATACATCAAGCAGGGTCTTTACCTCTACCCGTACACTGTTGATGAATTCCTCATAGAGAATTTCCGAACGGGCTTCCAGCTCATGTTGCTTATAGACACCGTTGTTTTGGAAGACATCCACGGCCTTGGCTGCGGTTAAGGAAGGAATGGTATCGATGTAACAGGAAATATTCGGCAGACCTCGCTTTTTTGCTTCAATCATCCAAGCTTGGGAGTAACCGTCACCGCTGAATAAAATGCGGTGATGCTGTTTCATGATGCGGCGACAGATCTGTAAAGACTGGCGGCGGATATCATCGATGTATTTATAGTCCTTCAGCTCATCGGCAATTTCACCCAATGCGTCTGCGACGATCGTATTCAGTACGGTGTTGGTGGTAGCTGCCGAACGGGAGCTACCAACCATCCGAAATTCAAATTTATTGCCGGTGAAAGCAAACGGTGAAGTACGATTGCGATCACTTGTATCCTTTGGCACATCAGCCAGTGAAACGAGTGATATCGCGGTACTTTCATTGTCTTTCAGAGATCCCTTTTCCTGTTTGTCTAAGCGCATCAATACATCCTCAAGATAGGAACCCATGCAGATGCTGATGACAGCCGGCGGAGCTTCATGACCGCCTAAACGATAATCGTTGTTGTAGCAGGAGGCAGCCATGCGCAGCAGTTCGGGAAAAGTATCCACCGCCTTGATAACGGCACAGACAAACAATAGAAAACGAATATTTTCATGCGGCCGCTCACCCGGCTCAAGCAGATTTTGACCGTCATCGGTCACCAAAGACCAGTTGTTGTGTTTACCCGAGCCGTTCACACCCTGAAACGGTTTTTCATGAAGCAGACAGCTCATTTCATGCTTATCGGCAGTGGTACGCAAAATATCCATGATGATCTGATTCTGATCGACAGCGATATTGGCCTGGGCGAACAGCGGAGCGATTTCAAACTGACATGGGGCAGCTTCATTATGCTCAGTCTTGGCATAAATGCCCAGCTTCCACAGCTCCTCATCCACTTCCTTCATGAACGCGGCGACTCGACGGGGAATCGAACCGAAGTAATGATCCGCGACACCCTGCCCGTTTGGCGGCATACTGCCAAACAGCGTCCGTCCGCAGTGCTGTAAATCCATACGCTGTTCAAACAGCTTCTTATCGATTAGGAAATATTCCTGTTCCAGTCCCACCATCGGATGAACCTGACGGATATCTTTATCCTTAAACAAATTGACAATGCGGGTTGCCTGCTTGGAAATCGCATCGATCGATTTTAACAGCGGCGCTTTTTTGTCGAGCGTATCGCCGTTGTAGGAAACGAAGATTGTCGGAATACAGAGTACATTATCACGGATGAATGCGGGAGATGTGCAGTCCCAGTATGTATAGCCGCGGGCTTCAAAGGTAGCGCGCAGGCCTCCCGATGGAAAGGAAGAGGCATCTCCTTCACCCTTGATCAGATTCTTTCCGGAGAAGCGAGAGATCGCTTGTGCATATTCGCCCGGCTCCACAAAACTGTCATGTTTTTCTGCGGTAGAACCGGTCATCGGCTGAAACCAGTGAGTAAAATGGGTAACTCCCTTTTCCATTGCCCAAGCCTTCATCGCATGGGCAATGGCATCGGCAGTATTCAAATCGAGTGCGTCATCCTTGCGTGTCGCCGTTTTCCATTTTTTATAAATGGGATAAGGCAGGGTTTCCTTCATAACATTTTCACTGAATAAATGCTTACCGAAATCGTCAAATGGGTGATGAGTTGTCATATTATTTCCTCCAATATAGGAATATTGTACATTTTTCATAAAAAAAGTCCATATTATATAGTAAAATTTTCAAATTAACATTTAAAACTTAAAAAATATTACTGTTTTTTGCATTAAAAATAAGAAAATAGGCTTAAATCTTAATTTTTTATCATATACTTCATATGAAGATGAAAATCCGGTTATAAATTGTTGTAAATAACGTGCAATTTTGGTAAATTAAGGGTACAATAAACACGAACAAAGTTCAAAAGGAGGACCTTATCAATGAAGCTATGGAAATGCAGTATCTGCGGTTATGTTCATGAAGGTGAAACCGCTCCGGCCGTATGTCCGAAGTGCAATGCCCCGCAGGACAAATTTGTGCTGATGGATGAATCAGCCGCTGAGAAGATTTACCGCAGTGACAAAACGAATGATCTTCAGATGAAGCTGATTACGCTGGCGATGGAAATGAATGCAGTGGCAGAAGCCGGTATCAAGGATAATCTGGATCCGATGTGCGTCCATGTATTTGAGTATGCGAAGAAAGCTGCCTGGGAAGTAAAACAGATGGCAAAAGCTGAAATCGCTGGTCATGTTGGTAAAGGAAAATTCTAGGAGGGAGATTTCATATGAACTTAAAAGGAACAAAGACAGAACAGAATTTGATGCAGGCATTTGCCGGGGAGAGCCAGGCGCATACAAAATATCAGTATTATGCATCAAAAGCGAAGAAGGACGGCTATGTTCAAATTGCCAATATCTTCGAACAGACATCTAAAAATGAAAAGGAGCATGCTAAGCTGTGGTTCAAGCTGCTGCATGACGGTATGCCGGATACATTGTGTAATCTGAAGGATGCCGCTGCCGGTGAAAATTATGAATGGACCGACATGTATGCCAACATGGCTAAAGAAGCTAGAGAAGAAGGCTTCGATGATATCGCCGCGACGATGGACGGAGTTGCCGCTATTGAAAAAACACATGAACAGCGCTATGTCGCATTATTAAACAATATCGAAGACGGTGCGGTATTCAGCAAGGATGAAGAGACGGTTTGGGAATGCCTGAACTGCGGTCATCTGCACGTTGGCAAGAATGCTCCGGAGATTTGTCCGGTATGTAATCATCCGCAGTCATACTTCGAAGTGCGTGAAGAGAATTACTAAGATAATCAAAACGATGACAAAGGGATGCAAGCTGCATCTCTTTTGTTTTCTTTGATGGGTTGTAATCGCTTACATAAATTGGCCGGATAAAAACGCAGGAATTCTGATAAAATATCATTGTAAAAATAATAGAAACGAGTACAATGGATTGTGAACATCGTGAATTCGTAAGGATTCGTTAAGTGAGGGTAAAATGTATGGGTAAGCGTATTTTACATGCGTTATCTTTTAATAGACTATCGCCGGCGCAGAAGATTGCGAGCAGTTTCCTGTTTGTGATTTTATGCGGTGCGGTTTCGCTGACGCTGCCGATCTGCAACAGCGACGGCAAATTTTTTCCATTTATCGATGCCTTGTTTACCGCGACCAGCGCGACCTGCGTAACGGGCTTGGTGACTGCTTATACGGCGGACCAATTTAATATACTCGGTCAGATTGTCATCATTGTAATGATTCAAATCGGCGGTCTAGGACTGATGACGCTGATGGCAATTGTAATCAGTAAAGTTAGAAATCGTATCACGATGCATGATAAAATCGTGATGAAAGAAATGCTGAATCAAGATAGTGTATTCAATATGCGTACCTTTTTATACGATATCCTAAAATATACAGCTTTGTTTGAAGGAATCGGAATGGTGTTTTTGGCTTTCCGCATGATACCGGAATATGGAATCGCTCAGGGACTGTTCAATTCGATGTTTCTGTCAATCAGCGCATTCTGTAATGCGGGCTTTGATAATATCGGGCGGGTGTCCTTGGGGAATTATATCGGCGATCCGCTTGTAAATATCGTGATAATGTCCTTGATCATACTCGGCGGCGTTGGTTTCGCTGTCTGGTTTGATATCCGAGATAAAATTCGCCCTTTTTTGAAACGCAAAATTACTTTTAAACGGATGGTGCGCTCATTGGGTCTGCATACTAAATTGGTATTGATCGTAACCGCTATTTTGATCTTCGGCGGAACCCTTCTGATTTTTATCACCGAGTATAACAATCCTCAGTCTATGGCTCATATGAGTCTGGGAGATAAAGTATGGGCATCGCTGTTTCAGTCGGTTACCCTTCGAACCGCAGGCTTTGCGACAATGGATCTTTCTGGTTACCATCTCTCCTCTAAGTTTATGATGGTCATTTGGATGTTTATCGGCGGATCGCCCGGCGGTACTGCCGGCGGTATCAAGACCACGACGATTGCGATCTTTCTGATCTTTATTTTCCGAAATTTGCGGGGCCGTGACACGACGACCCTTATGAAGCGAAGCATCGATCACCATATCGTTGTGAGAGCGATGACGATCATCACCATCAACGGCATCACCTTGATCACCGGTATCTATTTGCTTACGATATGTATGCCTCATATTCATCTGATTGATTTGGTTTTTGAAGCAGCTTCGGCAATGGCGACGGTAGGATTAACGCTGGGTATCACCATGTCGCTTAATACCGCTGCTAAATTGATTATTATATTATTAATGTTTACCGGCCGTATCGGCATCACGACCTTTCTTGTTTCTTTCACGAAGCACGGCGGTCATAAAGCAGGTAAATCGATTGTTTACCCAAGCGGACATATTATTGTCGGATAGGAGAAAGTATTATGAAACGTTTGTCTCAGCAGCAGTTTGCGGTTTTAGGTTTGGGCATCTTCGGATCAACCGTTGCGAAAACTCTGAGTGAATATAATTGTGAGGTTCTGGCAATCGATAAGGATCTGAAATGTGTAGACCGTGTAGCGGAATATGTCACGCAGGCAATTCAAAGCGATATTACCGATAAGGAGCAGCTGCGCTTAGCGGGAGTACAGGATTGTGATGTGGCGATTGTTGCGACCGGCTCTCATCTGGAAGAAAGCGTCATGGCAATCATTAACCTGAAGGAACTGGGTGTTCCCTATATCATCGCTAAGGCTAAGAATAAACGCTATATGCAGATTTTCAGCCGAGTTGGTGCGGATCGCGTCGTACGCCCGGAAAAGGAAATGGGTGAGCAGGTTGCCAAAAGCATTCTGAGCCGAAATATCATCGATATGATCGATATTGACAGTGAATTCAGTATTCTGGAGGTAAAGGCTCCGCAGAAATGGGTAGGACGTTCTTTAAAGGAACTGGATGTGCGCAATCGCTATGGGGTGAACGTCATCGGTATCCGTAAGCATGCCGATCTGCGACTGAGTATTTCTCCGGATGCCGATTATGTTATTGAGGCAGAGGATCACATGATGGTGATTGCTGATGTGAAAACACTCGAGAAGTGTGAATTCTTAAATAAAGTTTAGGATGGAGAAATCCATCTTTTATTTTACATTCATGCAAGTTTCTCGTGAATAAAGAATACACTGTAATTACAGGGAGGCGCATCATGGTCGAAATAAAAACAATCCATATTCAAGGAAACAGCTTCATCGGCATTTTGTTGAAGCTGCCGAAAAATATGATTTATATGATTACTTCCACCCGCTGTATTCTGGCTGGGGAACAGTTTGATATAAATTACTTCAATCGGGTCAAAAAGCAAAGCCGGATCGTATTGGTGGAGGACTGCGATGACTTTGAGGATTTGCTGACTTCACGAGTGGTGAAAATATCCGATGCGGCAAAAGCGCTGGGGGTGCAGGAAGGCATGAGCGGCGAGGCAGCACTCGTGATTCTCAATGAGAATCAACAGTAAGCGCATCAGCAGAAGCAAGATTAAACGCAACCGGCTGATGATAATCGCAATCGCAGTTATGCTGATATTGGGATTTGGATTAAGCCGTATCAATCATTATCTGGAGCCGCGGCTTCGCGCGGAAGCGAAAACGCAGGTCAATATCGCAATCAACAATCTAGTGACCAAGGTGCTTGCCAATATTGATTATAACCGGGATGATCTGGTGCGTATTACCTCTGATCATGACGGTAATGTCAGTCAGGTGGAATACGATACACTGAAACTGAATCAAATACTTTATGCATCATTAGATACAATTGATGATTCCTTACAGGCGGCACAGGAAGGGAAAAAAGATCCGATCACGGATCGGGTGTTCTTTCATGAGGGGATTGTCTATGAACTCCCCCTTGGTTATCTAACTCATATTTCAATGCTGTCCGATGTCGGACCGACCTTGCCGATTCGGATGAAAATTCTAAATCATGTGAACGGAGAAATCAAAACCATCAGTGAACCCTATGGAATGAACAATACCCTGCTGAAGATTGTTCTGCAGGTGCGGATCGAAGCGCAGGCGATCACGGTGCTTAATGTCAATGATATATCCGTTGTATCAGAAATACCCTTAGTGATTCAGCTGGTAAATGGCGATATACCCAATTTTGCGCCGTTCACCGCATCCTCTATGAAATAAACCACTTTTACGTTTGACAGGAAGCATGCTATAATGGCCGTATGAGGTGAAGAAGATGAAAAAAATGCTGATTCTTGGGGCTGTTATCATGATGACATTGGCCGGAGGATGTTCTAAAGAGGATAAAGCCGCTCCAGCTAAAACGGTATTTGACTTACAGCAGATCACTTTTGAAGAGCTAGATAAAGAATTGACGAATAAAGGCAGTATGGTTGTCTATTTCGGTTGGATCGAAAACTGCACCGATTCCAAGAATTTTCAAAAAAATTATCTGAATAAGCATTTGAACAGTAATCAGGATTTCCAAGCGATCAAGGTGGTCAATTTGGATAAGGAGCTGCCCGATGCGTTAGAAAACCGTGATGAACGAGCAGGGATAAAAGCCAAGTATGATGTAGAATATTCGCCGACACTGGTTTACTATATTGATGGCAAGGCTGTCAGCAAGCTGGAATGGACGCCGGATACTACTGATAAAAAAACCGGAATCATGAAATCCCGGCTGGATGAATTTTTTAAGGACTGCGGATATTTGGATTAAAAAGGAAAACCTTCTGACACAGTATTCTAACGGATACTGAAAAGGGAGGTTTTTTTATTTGGCTCGATCAGAGAAGCAATTTGTTTACAGGATTTCCCAATACAATAATTCCCAATGAAAAATGACGGATGGAAATGCTAAGATGAAAGAAAAAGGGAAAGGAAATCAGGAAACGATGAAGAAGAACGTATTGGATAGGAATATTATGAACCGGTATCAGAAATATCTGTATGGGGAAGAGCGAAGCGAAGCTACCATAAAGAAATATATGAGAGATATCGAACATTTTTATGAATATCTGCCGGCAGCGAAGGTTGTAACGAAGGAACTGCTAGTCGCATATAAGCGAAGCTTAACAGATATCTATAAAGTAAGCAGTATCAATAGCATGCTGGTTGCGCTCAACGGCCTCTTAAGCTATATGGGGGTTGGACATCTGAAGCTTAAGCTGCTGAAGGTTCAGAAGAAGGTATTTCATATGGAAGACAGGGAGCTCAAGAAAGCAGAATACAAAAGGCTGCTGGAGACAGCTTTGAAAAAAGATAATAAAAGATTATATATGCTGATCCAGACGATCTGCGGAACCGGGATCCGTGTATCCGAGCATCGCTTTATCACGGTGGAGAGCTTGAAGGAGGGGCAGGTAATGGTAAGCAATAAGGGGAAGAGTCGAATTATCTTTATCCAAAAGAAGCTGAGAAGACTCCTATTGGAATACTGTCGGGAGGCGAAGATCGAACGGGGATCGATCTTTATCACGAAAAACGGAAGACCGATGGATCGCTCAAACATCTGGAGTGCGATGAAGCAGCTCTGTGAGGAAGCGGGAGTTGAACGAAGGAAAGTTTTTCCGCATAATCTGCGGCACCTCTTTGCATATACCTATTATGGACTATACAAGGATGTAGTGCGGCTGGCTGACATCTTGGGCCATTCGAGTATTGAGACGACAAGAATCTATACGATGAGCAGCGGAAAGGAATGCCAGCGGTCGTTAATGAGGATGGGCTTGGTCGATCTGATAAAAACATAAAAAAAACGATTTGAAGGAAACGGTGAGAAAATGAGCAGCGTTACCACATAATGTGTATTATGTGGTCAAACGCCGTAAGCTTATTAAAAAACCGCAATAAACGGAGGCTGATTATCGCAACTATTTGTAAATATTTAATATATGTGAGAAATGTAACCGTTTTACATGTTTTATCTTACCATGTTACTTTTTCTTCAACAACGAATATTGGTAAATAACGAAATATGTTGGGGAAATCATATAAATCACATAAAATCACACAGATCATCACGCTTATGTATACGAAAAAAAGGCATGATCATGCCGCAAACAGACGATTTGTCAGAAATATACTGCCAATATAAGTAAAAAAACAAGATATCTGAAATGACATCCGATGGTGATGTTTTTTTGTATGTCAAAAGGATCAGGAATATGCTCGTTACCACATAATACACATTATGTGGTAAGAGAGAATAAAGGGAAAGGGAATGACATGGACAAAAAGAGTATTGAACAATGTCTTGCGCTAAGTAAGGAAGTGATGATCCGGCACTTTCATGGGGATAATGAGTTTGCTGTATCACATATGCATAAAAACTGTATCTGGATCGGTTCATGTGCCAGTGAATTCTATCAGGGGAAGGATACCATCGCTGCGGTCTTGCGCCAGGAAGCAGCCGATCTGCCGCAGGTAGAGCTGTCGGCCTTCGAATATATGTGTGTATCGCAGGATGTACATGACTGTACCGTAACGGGCAGACACGTCGGAAGGACACGGTTAGATTCCGGAGAGCTGTATCGGGACATGCAGCGAGTCACATTTGTGTGGAAAAAGGAAAAGGATGAATATCGGATCATGCATATTCATGTATCAAATCCAATGAACAATTTGAAAGAGGGAGAGGTGT
The DNA here is from genome assembly GCF_009831105.1 of Copranaerobaculum intestinale. Lineage (GTDB taxonomy): Bacteria > Bacillota_I > Bacilli_A > Erysipelotrichales > Erysipelotrichaceae > Copranaerobaculum > Copranaerobaculum intestinale. The sequence continues at coordinate 901,402 of NZ_WUUQ01000001.1, forward strand.
TTCCCCACCGAATGGGGAAGTATGCAAAGGAATATCTGAACATGCTGGTGAGCCGAGAGGTGGAAAAGAACGGAACGATCACGGTCAAGGATCAGCAGAATCGGTTTCATATCATCCAAATCAGCGATATCTTGTATTTTGAAGCATTCAATATGAATTGTATCCTGCATCTGAAGAACGATGATGATGTATTCGGAAGGATCACGCTGCTGGAGGTGGAGAAACAGATTCAAAAAAAGAATGCTGATATGTTCAAGCGGGTACATAAGAGTTACTTAGTTAATAAGTATCATACAGCAGCTTTAAAGCGTTATGAGATAACAATGAGCAATCAAGAACAAATTCCGGTATCTCAGAAACGCTATAACGAGGTGAGAAAATGGCTCCATCAATAAGGGGGGATGATATTGAAGCAAGGAAGTCGATACGAAATAGGACAAAGCTATTCACATGAGGAATATCGAAACGCGGGTGTGGCTCACATAAAGCAGGGGAATGGTCGCTGTGAATATTATCATAAGGGTAAATTGATTAGTGAGGAAGCAGCGGAAGAGCTGGTAAGGAGCTATCAGAAAAAGCTGAAATAAAGAGAGGGGTGATGGAATGTGGAACAATCACCAAAAACCGAATTGGACGATTTGAACGAAGCGTTGATTGACGGCTGGATGATTGATCATGAACCGAAGGTACTGATCGAAAAGCTGGCTGAGACATGTACATGGATCAGTGCGGGCAGGGAGGAAATACTCACCGGGAAAAAAGCAATCATTACGTATTTGGAAGCGATGGCAGAAGAAAAGACAAAACGGCCCCTAAAGCGCGGCAGTTATACGGTGATCCTGGCAGAAGCCGGATATGGATTAGTCAGCATCGAATGCCTGCCGATGCGGTATACGATCCTTTGGGTGAAGGAAGGATCAAAATGGCAGATCAGACATCTGCATGATTCGCTGTATATATATGGAGAAACGATGCATGAACGATTGAAGATTGCGGCAAGGACAGATACGGTGACGAAGCTGCATAACCAGCAAGGGTTCTGTGATGCGGTGAGCGAGCTGATGAAAGCGCATGATAAGCGATATGCGCTGATCAAGTTTGGAATCAAGGATTTCCGCTATATCAATCAGCGATACGGCTATGCCAAGGGAGAAGCGGTTTTACAGAATATCGGAAAAAATCTGCAAAAAACATGTGAAGCAGATGAGACATGCGGACATATTGAAAAGGATATCTTTGCGATGCTGTATCGATATCACGGAAAACAGGATATGGCAAGGCGGATGGAAGAAGTGCGGCACAAGCTGTTGGATAAGCATCTGTTGTATGAGCTGGGGATCGAGATTGATTTCATCGCAGGAATATACACGATACCGAAGGGAATGCAGGAGCATGTGAAGGATATGCTGGATAAGGCGCTGATGGCGCAGCAGCAGGTGAGCCGGCAGCAGATTGGAAGCCACTACCGATATTACGAGGAAAGCGTAATGCGGAAGCAGTATCAGCATCAGCAGCTCATACAATATGCACCGACCGCAATGAAAAAAGATGAATTCTTGTTGTATATACAGCCGCAGTTCTCGATTAGTTGTGGAAAAATTGTAGCGGGTGAAGCGCTGTGCCGCTGGAAGAGCAGGGACGGAACATTCATCCCGCCGGATGAATTCATACCGTTATTTGAAGAATATGGACTGATCTGCGCATTTGATTTCTACATGTTAAAGAAGCTGTGTGAAAAGATGAAGGCATGGATGGAGCGGGGAAGAATCATTACCCCGATTTCGATCAATCAGTCACGGCTGCATATTGATAAGAAAGACTATATTGAACGCTTCTGTAAGGTGGTAGATCACTATGAGATACCGCATAGCTATATAGCATTTGAACTGACGGAGTCGGCGTTCGTGGAACAGTATGAGAAGATGATTCGTTTGGCAGGAGAGCTGCATCGCCAAGGGTTCCAATTAGCAATCGATGATTTCGGAACAGGCTTTGCGAGTTTGAATCTGCTGAGCGTAGTATCTGCGGATATCTTGAAGGTAGATAAAAGCCTATTGGACAGCATTCATACGAAACGGGGAAGAACTGTATTGGAGAAAGTGATCGAGCTGGCACATCAAATGGAAATGACAGTAATCTGTGAAGGAATTGAGGAGGAAACTCAGCTGAAGGAACTGAAAGAGCTGAAGTGCGACATCGGTCAGGGATATTTGATGGGAAGACCAATTCCGGCTGAAGCATTCGAGAAGCGTTGGATAGAAGGAAATGAGGAAGCAAAGGGATGAAGCTGTTTAAGCGAAAAGAGAAAAAGCAAAAGAAAGATGAGCGCTATATTGAAGTGAGAAGCGGGGAGAAAGATATACGGAAATATCCGAGAGATATGATGTTGATGGATCGGGTGAAGCGAGAAAGAAGTGAGGAGAATGAGAGCGAAAATTGAAGGGAAGAAGCTGGAATGGAATGAAGACGGATGAGAAACGGATAAAGAAGCAGAAAGAAGGAGGAATGGTGTTGAAAACAATGAGAAAGAAAAGAACAGCAGGTATACTTTTGAGCGGATTTTTGATCGCGGGAATCACGCTGGGAAATCCATATGTGTACGCGAAGGAACAGGAAATCGAAGAAACAAGCGTACAGGAACAGCAACCAGAAGCACAAGAAACAAACGAGGAGGCTGAAACAAAAGCTGCTGAAGATAAGTCTACCGCGTTACAAAGGCCTTTAAAAAGAGAGCTTGGACAGACCATGCTCAATGGTGTGACACCGATGGTGAGCGGGACATTTGGAAGCTTTCAGGTTGACGCATCTTCATCAGATATGTGGGTCGATGCCGGATCAGATGTGTTGGAGATCACGCAGCCGGGTACGATCAAGATCACCGGAGATGGTACGGGTTCTTCGAGTAATTTTACAAATGGAAGTATAAAGATCACAGCCGTTGGAACGGTCAATATCACAATTGATGGTGTCTGGCTGTCAGGAAGTGATAAAGGAATGGATATATCCTCAGCCTGTACAGTCAATTTGACCTTGATGAATGATAATTTCTTTAGGGGAATGAACGGAGGTGTACGAGTTTCATCAGAATCCAGCTTGACGATAGATGGAACGGGATCCCTTGGCGCAAAAGGAATGGCAGGAGGAACAGGAATCGGCGGAAATACAAGAGAAGCTAATGGCCCGATTACAATCAATAGCGGAACAATTACCTCAACTGGTATGAGGGCCGCAGGAATCGGTAGTGGTTCTCAAAGCACTGATGGAGGTAATATTACGATCAACGGCGGTAATATAAATGCCTCGGCAAATCGAGGAGGAGCAGGTATTGGCGGTAGTCCAGGCGGCAACGTAAAAAATATTACCATTAATGGCGGAACAATTGAGGCAAGTGGAGATACCGGCGCTGGTATTGGAAGTGGCTTGGGGATAGCATCCGCAAGAACAATGGTTGAAAATATTACGATCAACGGTGGTAATGTAAGTGCCTATGGCAATGAGAGTGCTGCTATAGGTGGGGGTAACTATGGAGACGTGAAAAATATTACGATTAATGGTGGAAATATTGTTGCGGATGGTTTGGCAGGGACAATAATTGGTGGTGGAAGCAATGCTTTGGTCGAGAATATTGAAATCACCGGTGGAAGTATAAAAACGAGTAGTCGTAATGACAATGACATTGCTGACATTGGTGATGGATTAAATCCTGTTGAACCAATCAAAGGGCTGTATATCAGTGGCGGATTGTTTCACCTATTAAAAGAATTAACAATTCCTGTATATAATAATCCAACTGACAAGGTTCCGGTATACGGGACAGCTTTTCCTAGTACAAATGGGACAAAAAAATTCAAAGTAGATGGACATGATTACAAAATCGAGGAAATAACGGATCCGACCGGATACAGCTTTTTTATGACCGGAGAAGATCATCTGGTCATGACAAGAGATACGAACAGTGACCGGAATACTCCTTATAGTGCAATATGGAATCCCGACACACAGCGATTTACCTTTTCTGCTGCTGCGGAAGCAGGTGATTTTGTAGTTGTTGGCGGTGTATCAGGAACAAATTATCAATTTGACGAATCACAAGGATTTCTTGAAATCTTAACGTCTGGTGATTATCGAATTTATAGTGTTGTTGATGAAACAAGCGATGCTATCTTTATATCCAATTCAAATTTAGCTGCTGACGTGAATTTAACCATTGTTGATTTGAATATCAATGGTTATCTATCGGGAATTACGTTAAGAAATAAATTAACCAAATTAACCCTGATAGGAGAAAATACAATTATTGCCCAAGGTACAATCTCAGCGGCATTTACGGTCGAGGAAAAAGCAAAATTGGAAATTATGGGTGATGGTTCGCTTACTTGTTCAGCGGCTGGAGAAGCGGGTATCGGCGGCGCGAAAGGAAATATGAACGGAGAGATTACGATCCAAAGCGGAACAATCACGGCAAGCGGTGTAACAGGAGCCGGAATCGGCGGAAGCAGGGGCCCTAGTGGACGCATCACCATCAATGGCGGAACGGTTCATGCAATCAGTGAAAGCGGTGCCGGAATCGGGGGAGCCAGCGGTAAAATGGGCGGAGGTATTACGATCAATGGCGGCAATGTCATCGCAGAAAGTACCTCTGGTGCTGGAATTGGTGCCGGCGAAGGTACATATGCAAAAAATGTAGTCGTTAATGGTGGAACCGTAACCGCAATCAGTTCAACCGGTGATGGCATCGGATCCGGAGCCAATGATCCAGCTCCTTTAAATAATACCATTGAGATTGGTTATGCTTCTGTTCTGGCCAAGGGGGTAAATCCAATTTCAGGGAAACAAGTAATTACTACTGAGGGTCGTAGCGGCGCTATGTATGAAATCAAGAACCATAATGGTGCGGCCCCGATCAAAGTAGATGATGTAGAATATACGATGGATGGCAATCATCCAAACGGAGATACCAGCTACTACTTATATATGGAAGCCACTGTACCCCACACGATTACCGTCGGAACGGATAGCTTTGAAATCGCTTGGTATGATGGAATTTTCAAATTGAAACCGCCACAGGTGGATAGTGCTCAGGTGGTTGAAACAACGACCTCGTCGATCAGTGTTACAGCTACTCCGCAGCCTAAATACGGGGATGTGGAATATTGTATGACAGGAACAGGTTGGGTGTTTACCAAGGATACGACTTTTGAAAACCTTAAGGCGGGAGAAAAATATTCAATCATGGTACGCTATGCGGGCAATGATGAATATGGTACATCTGAAGAAGTCTTTCTAAACACAGAAACAAAGCCGGCCATCTATACCATTTCGATCCCAACGGAAATGACGGCGGATGGCACATCGCAGAATATTGCCGTCGATACGGCTGAGGATTTTGCTTTGGGATATCAAGGCAAGGTGAATGTAAAAGTCACCGGAGGAATCAACAGTGATGGTTTAATGCCGCTCACAAGAACGAGCGGTACAGAAAAGCCTACGATTACATCTCAATTAAACGTATTAAATACACCGTTCAAAAATTTGAGCGCGAATGTAGCGACCTTCCAAACAAAGAATGATCCGGCTGTACCGATCTCTTTCGCAAAGCCAACCGGAAACATTCCGGCCGGATCGTATCGCGGCACGGCAGTGTTTACGATCAGCTATACCCAATAAGGAGCAAATAGAACGATGAAGAATAAGAAAACGATCAGTATTGTGCTGTTGATGGCGGTACTGCTGGCAGGGGGCATCACGATCGGAATGAACTGGGATAGCTGGTTTGGTAAAGACGATCCCAAAGATAGCTTAGCAGTTGATGATCAGGCGGAGGATTGGACCGGTAATAAAGAAACCTATACAGGTAAAAAGAATACAGATACGATTGATATTCCCGGATATGGAGCAATCGATCTGCAAGCGGATACGGTCAAGCAAGCAGTGAATCTTTATAATCCGGAACAGAATAATTGTTATTTCAAAATGTCGCTGCTGCTGGAGGACGGAACGAAGCTGTGGGAATCACAGCTGATCGCGCCGGGCAAAGCAGTATACAAGATCACGCTGAATCAAGCATTAAAAGCGGGTGAATATAAAGATGCGACCTTAAAATATGAATGTTTCAAAATGAATGAAGAGCGGACGCCGCTGAACGGCTCAGAGATTAAACTGAACCTGAATGTTAGAAAGTAAAAGAAAGAGGGAAAAAACATGAAAAAATTAGCAACAGGTATCGTAAGTGCAGGACTGCTGACAATGATGATTTTGCCGATCCAGGCAAATGATACAGCCGTGAGCTATTCTCAGTCATCATCGTATGTACTGAGCATACCGGATACCATTGAATTGAACAGCGCGTCAAGCAAGAGCTTGGCGATCGGGGTACAGAACGTGAATACGACTCCGGAGCAGAAGGTACAGGTGAAAGCAAGCGGGCTTACGAATGGAAAGGTGACGCTGACCAGAGCGAGCAAGGGAGATACGATTCAGGTTACAGTAAGCAAGACCGATGGTGGATCAGGAATTTCTGACACAGATGTATTGGCAGAGTTTCAGGATCAGTCAACGACCGCAGTAAGCGGAGGTACGATTTGGTTTGCCGCAGTAGGCGATGTGCCAGCTGGAACATACAGCGGAACGATCACGTTTACGGGATCCTATGCGAATCGATAAGGAGGAAGAAAAAAATGAAAAAGATCACAAAGTGCATGCTTGGGGCATTGATGACAGGAGCGATGCTGACACCGGTACATGCAGAGGAAGCAACAACAAGCATTCAATACAGTAAGACATCAGAATATACGCTGAGCATTGATAGCTCAGTAACGGTAAGCAGTACCACCGAGACTGAGCAGGCAATCAAAGTATCGAACGTCAATACGAAAAGCAATGAAAAGGTACAGATTGCGATAAAGAGCGGTGTCGGTAGCAACGGAAAAGTAACCTTGACCCGTGATGACGCAAGCGGAGTGACGACTGAGGTGACAGCCAGTCTGGATAAAAATGGAGCAGGCATTGGTGCAAATGAAGTAATCGCGGAATTTGAGGATCAATCAACCACAGCCACCAAAGGCGGAAAGCTGTATTATTCAAAAATCCCCGCAGATGCTGCCGCGGGAAGCTATACAGGAACGATTGTGTATGTCGGATCTGTAGTAGCCCGCAATTAGGAGCAGATATATGAAGCATAAGAAGCTCCTGTTGGCAGGAATGGCAATGATGCTTGGATGGCTGCCGCTGCGGGTACAGGCAGCGGATGATCAGGAAGGAACGATCACCCTAAAGGCAACGGTTCCGGCAAGCTATGAGCTGTCGATTCCGATCACGAGCACAAACATTGATTATGATCAGCAGACACAGCAGATCGGAAAGCTGAGTGTGCAGGGAAATATCGAAGCCGGAAAGACAATTACGGTATCGGTAAAAGAGAAAAAGGATTTTAAGGCGTCAACGAATCCGCAGGAAGTACCGGGAATCCCCTTCAAGGTAACAAAGGCAGGAAGTGAATTCTCAAATGAGGTATGGACATCGGATGAGATCAAGGCCGCAGTACCAAAAGAGATCACACTGTCGATCGAGTTCGAAGCGGATGCATGGTCGATGGCCAGCAGCGGAGAGTATATCGGATCAGTAGTGTTCTCAGCAGCTATGAACTAAAGAAGATGAATGCGGAAGGAGGTGCTGAGGATTGCGAAAAGGAAGAAGCATAGTATGGCTGGCGGTGATCGGCTTGCTGTTGTCGCAGATGACACCGGTACAGGCTGAGGAAGTCGGCGGCGGTGAAACAACAATCCATATCGAAGTGCCAAAGCAGCACAAAATGCGGCTGAAGATCGGAACCCATGGGTCGGTGAAGGTCGCAGGGAAGAGCTATCAAGGAGATCAGCAGATCACGGTAAAGCGACTCACAAGACCGCAATTTGAGATTAAGGCGGACAAAGGATACACGATCAAACGTGTGAGCTTCGGAGGAAAGAATGTATTAAATGAGATCAAGGGTAATGTTTATACCGCACCGCTTATCCATGAAGATGATATTCAGTTGGAGATAAGCTTTCAAAAAGGAAGCAGCAGTGCCGAGGAGAGCCAGCCCGGAGAAACTGAGAAGCCAGTGAAACCGGGCGGTGGAAACGAATCATCCGGATCGAATGAACCGGCGAAGGATGCAGACTCTGATGAAAATGCGGAGGAAGGATCGATTAACAAAGGGGATCAATCAAAGCCGGAAACGGGAAAAGAAGATATTCTGGATGAATTGGATAAGATCGACGATCTGTTAACAAAAGGGGAGCTTACACCGGCAGAGCGAGAAGAACTGCAGGAAAAGCAGACACAGCTGATCGAAGAATTGACCAAACAGCTGATAAAAGGAAATCCAAAGGATAAGCAAGCAATCGAGGATGACTTAAAACAGATCGAGAAATTGTTGTCACGAAAGGATCTGAGCAAGAAACAGCGAAATGCTTTAAAGCAGCGTCAGGCAGCGCTGCGTAAACAGCTGGATGCCGCAAAGGATACCGGAAATCATGAAGTGATCATCCTGATCATTTTAGGGGTTACAGTGCTTGGCGGTGCTGTGTATTTCTTTATTAAGAAAAAATAAAAAAATTAAATATTGAACTCTTTTATCTTAAAAACAAGAGTGTTGAAGGTGTGTAAATTAGATAAATGTACAGTATTTAATTTACGCACTTTTGTTTCTGATCATTCCCTTTTACCGAATCATTGTAAAAAATGCTTATCTTTATCTAAGATAAACAAAGAAAGTAATCGGAAATAAAGAATTAAACATCATAAGACAGCATTATTATGTTTGCAAGAGGATGAGTTGATGTTGTAAAAGGAGGAACAATTGTCTATGAATAAAAAGCTAAGAAGAATAGGCATTTTGTTATTTGTATGTGCAATGTGTTTTGGGATGATACATTCTGTTCAGGCAAGTAATGATAACATGGATGATATCTCCGTTGCTTTTCATCATGAAATCAGCGAGGATAAGCGGACGGTAAACATAAAGGTAGAGACAGCGAGCACAGAAGGATTCATTATCGATGCGGTAGCGTTCGAGGGTAATTCACGGATTAATGCAGATAAAGCTGAATTTATCGTAAGTGAAAACGGGGATTATGATATAACTGTTTATTATCATTCCCTTACTGATAAAGACGCATCGGATTTATCAAAGACGGTTGTCGATCATGTGAGCGAGCTGCCGGAAAATGTATCGCAAAACAATGGTGATAACAAAGAAATTCACCGGAGTGCTGCGAAATCTGACACGTTACCATCAAATAGAAGTACATCATTACAGCCTACCACCTTTGATGAATTGAATGCGGCAATCACAAATGCATCTGATAATGATATCATTGATTTGTCAAGCTTAACAAGTGATGGGAAGAATCATACATTGAATATCACAAAGAATCTTGTGTTAGCCGGATCAGGTAATACTATTGAGGGAATCTATATTGAGATTGATCCTAACCAGACCTGTACACTGCGTAATATTGTGATAAAAGGCTCCTACATTGCGAGCGATTCAAAAAAAATGACAGTAGCCGGACAGGATGCAAATTTAATTGTAGAGGGTGATGCAACCTTGATTGGAAGCTCAGAAGATCGAAAAATGAGCTACATGTCAGGTCTGGCGGTTTCTGGCTTGAAAAATGTAACGATCTATGGAACAGTTCAGAGCGGAAACGGCAGTAAAAAAATAGAAAGAGGAGCGATTGAAGGTTGTTATAGAGTTGTTGTAGACGGCGGAAAGATCATAGGGTCCACCGTGGTAGCCGGTAAAGATGACCACGGGGCAGCCAACAATCCCTTACTTTTTGCCATAAACTATCTGGAGCTAAAAAATGCAAGCATCATTGGCTGTAAGGATAGTTATGAAAATTCATCTGGGGGAAGTTTGATTGATTATGCTTATCAAGTATCGATTACAAATAGTCATCTGCAGCCCGCAGATGTCAAGTTACCCTTTACATTAGTGAGTGTATCTAATAATACACTGGGACATACCTATGCCCGTGACAGTGCGCTATCGCTGGATATTAAAGGAACCAATCTGATTCAGGCTGACAGCAATCGGTCGACGGGGAATACCGATAGTTCGGATTACGGCAACGGAAGCAGCTACACATTTGCCAGTGCAATTAAGTTTGATATGTCACAGAATCAAATTGATGCTTATGACAATGTGTCACCGACAATTAACATCGGTGCAGATGTTACGATTCAAGGCGGAAATACAACCGTTGGAAATGCTTCATCAGCAATCATTTGTTGGTCCAATAAGGTACCGGTGATTATTAATATGCAGAAGGGTTCCAAGGTGATCGGCGGCAGCACTACTGATACATCTGCTGATACCTATGGCGGAAATGGAATTACCGGCGCACAAGTAAATACGGATGGAGCTTTGGTACAAGGCGGTAAGGGTACTTATGGCGGATACGCTATTTCACGGTGCTGGTCTGATTCAACGTTTGCCGGTGATAGTCAAATTATCGGCGGTGAAGGATATAAAGTCGGAGGCCACGCTGTTTATAACGCTTCTAAGATTACCGTTGATAATGCGGTGATCACCGGAGGAAAAGCACCGGCGTTTGCGGATGAAACGCAGCATGCCGGATCCGCGGTAAATAGGGTGAATACGCTTGTTTTAAATGACGGTATCCTCAGTCCCGGTGAAGGCGGATATGCTACATGCTATATAACCAATCTATATATGCGTGGAGGAGCCATTTATAACAGCGGCGGACATATTGAACCGCATACAGATGATCCCAATAAGCCAGCTGTTCATTTATATAATTCACCAACGGTACAGATCAGCGGCGGTCAGATTGGTTATATGAATTATGGAACAACAAAATATTTGGCTATTTGGGGATCAAGCACTACCCATTGGTCTTATCGAAAAGAAGATCGAAAAGTACAATGGCAAGATTCTATTTATTCAGGCAGTGGTTATACGCTCTATGCGGATGAAGTAATCAGTGACGGCGTCAATATTACGGATACTACAGATATTAAAAAAGCAAATAATATTTATAGTCAATTCAGTATGGAAAACAAAACTGAATCAGGAAACGTGTTGATTTATGGAACCGATACGGTCACGGTTACCTTTCCCCGGGCGATCACAGAGGATGATCTTGTAATTATCTCAGCCCGTAACTGGGATAAGCGTGATGCCCCGTACGAAGCGTTAGAAATCCCGGTTACCTTGGTAAATGGCGGCAGTGACGGCAAGATCGAGTTTAAACAGCCGGCTCGTTCGATTCGAGTTGAGCTGCGAAAAAAGAGTGCTGTTGCTGATGATAAAGACAATAAAATTGTTGATTTAGATATTAATAAGCAGTACATAGTAAATGAAATGATCACTTTTAAAGCTGTGGGTGTAAATATGGATGAAGCGAATCCTGGATTGAATGATATCCGCTATAAGCCTGTGGCTTGGAGTGTAAATCCAAACGGAACATGGGAAAACGCTCCATACACAGCATCCTTTCAACTTACAAAACCGGGTATTTATACACTAAAGGTTGCCTTCGCAAAAGAACAATATTTGTCACAGGATAAATGGATCAAGACTGATGAGACGGTACAGAAGGAAGTTAAGATTGAAGTCAAGGAAGCAGACAGCGAAAAAGAAGATGATAAGGATACACCGAAAGAAGATGAGGATACACCGAAAAAAGACACGGATAATTCAGATAAAGAAAGCAATGCTTCGGCAGAAACATCAGATTCAACGAATAAAAATCTCTGGCTTTTGTTTCTGCTTACAAGCTTTGGCACAATTATCTTGCTGATCCTGAAAAAGTGTAAGAGTTATTCGAAGAATATGCTTGGTTAAGACAGGAAAAATAAATCAGACAAAAAGGCATTGAGAAGGATAGATTCTTTAAGTACTCCGTTATTTTACTGGCGGAGTACTTACTTTTTAAGAGCGGTAATTTATGTGAAAGTGAATTTCACAGGAAAGCTATATGCTTTATTTCTCTGACTGAACGATCTTGGATAGTCTGCTAAAAACAAGATTTTTAATAATTGATTAGAATCTTTCATAAGCTTTATGAGGATGAATCTGTTAACGCAGTAATCGTGATAGAATGTTTGATATTTAGTTAGAAAAGCAATTATCATACATATTAGTATTTACGATACACATGGTAATTGGCAATGGATAAATATTATCATTTACCATACCTTTTTTGTAAATAAAAAGTGGTTCTAATGAAAGATCACTTCTGTTGTATTCAACGTTTTCTTTTATACCGTTGTCTACTTCAGTGTGATCAGATCAAAGGGTTACCACTTTTTTTATTACATTATTTATAAGCATTAGAAACTATTACATAACAGGTAATAGGTGATTTATTCCGTTAATCCAAATGATTTGGGATAGGTTTTTAGGTGCAACATGTTACCGATTTCCATTGCCCATTCGCGATAGCCATAGGCAACGGAAGTAAGGATATGATCACTGCGGATGAATTTTAAAGTATCATACTCTTTTATACAATCATTCCAATCCATCATCAATTCCATTTCATCCATGGTGATGCCTTCTTCCAGCAAACCTTCTTTCGGACATGCGCACATAAAATGTCTGTCTTTTAATACGCCAGCTTTGATCAGCATGATCGGTCCGGCAGATATGGCCGCCAATACCTTTTTCTTTGCATCGAACTGGCGTATGATCGATTGTAATAATGGGTTGTCGGCCAGCGGAAAGTGTTCATTTTGAAATCCCGTGAGCAGCAGGGCATCATATTCATCGACGCAGAGTTCTTCTAAAGAGCGCTCTGCCTGACAAAGCAATCCCTCTTCACTTCGATAAAGCTGTTTATGTTCACCGAAGACGGTGATCGGAACGTTTTCCATGGCAAACATTTCTAAGGCGATACAAAATTCAAAATTACAGAAATTATCATAAATCAAAACAGCTATTTTCATCATCAATCCTCCTCATATAAAAAACTTTTGTGAAAACAGCCTGTTATTCAAAAGACCATCACAAAAGTTTTTGATGTAATAAATATATGCATGATAAAAAGGATTGGATAATCTATTGATAACAGGGATTGAAAGGAATCCCATATATGGATTCAACAGATTATTTGCTCACGCTTCATCACCTCGCTAAATACAGTATAACACAGACCTGATATTCAGTTAAGTATCTTATTATTTCAGCATTCGCTGCACAATTTTTACTGACAGCAGCGTTTTTTCAGAAATCTGTTCAACGCTGAGTCCTTCCTTGAAAAATCGTTTCACAACGATTGATAAGGGTTCTGCAATTTCAATAATATGCATATCCGGATCATAGATACGCAGTCCGCGCTGTCCCCAGCTATGCGTCTGAAGCGGATGTACCAGCTTTACCTGTTCCTGTTCAACAAGTTTCACAAATGCATCGAGATCATCTACTTCAGCGTAAATTTCGACGTCATTGCCGCCGAGCTTGATTTCCTTAGCATCCTTATGGATGAAGGTACTCCAGCTGTCTATCGTCTGAAAGGACAATCCTCCTGTTAAGGTGATGTTCTCTACAAAGTCACTGATCACGCGCATTTTGAACAGCTTTGCGTAAAATGCTTTTGTCTGTTCCAAATCGCGTGATATAAGCATGGTTGAAAATTTCATAATGTATCCTCCTTAAAATATCAGCAAACCGTTTTCATCGTAGCGAAAATTCGGTCCCCAGGCTACTTCCCAGTAATAATCATCTAAATCCTTGAAATAGGCGTGATAGCCGCCCCAGAATGCGTTCTGAGGTTTTTTCACGACAATTCCTCCCGCTTGCTTCACCAAAGCGATAACTTCATCAACCTCTTCACGGCAGGGTACATTATAAGCAAGCGTGATTCCGTTGAAGCCTTTCGCAATCGACAGGGTGGGATCGCCGATATCCTGCATCAGCTGCTCCAGCGGAAACAGCTCAAATTTGGTGCCGGGCGTATCAAAAAAGATAACGGCGGGCTGATCCTCTGTTTCATCCGTATGAAAGCCGAGCTTATCCCGATAAAAGTGAATGGACGCTGCCATATCCTTTACCCCTAAGCAGACACATGTAATTTTATTCATATCCTTTACCTCCTGCCATTTATGATACGTTAAAACTTATAAAGTTCATTGTAAAAAACGGACATCTGCTTCTGGTAGGTGCGAGGAGTTAGCTTCATCACCTTTTGAAAGTCATGCAGAAAATGCGCTTCATCATAATACCCGCAAAGCTGTGCTATTTCGGTCAGTGCACAGGGGGTTGTCTGTAAAAGGTGAACGGCTTGATTGATTCGCGCAATCCGCTGATATTGCTTCATTGAACAGCCGGTCTGTGACTGAAATAATCGTTGCAGATGACGTTGGCTGTAACCGATCCTTGCAGTGATCGACGCGATGGACGCTCCTTGATGAAGCTGCTGATGAATAAAAGATATACTGCTGTCAGGCATTTCCAACCGCTTTAAAAATAAGGCATCGATGCCTTTGGTAAATTGTATGAGCGTATCACTGGTTTCATACAGCATGGATATATGATCACTAAAGGAAGGAAACACCGTATCCAGTGACAGGATCTGATTGTGGTATGCACTTTGACTGTGATGAAGGAATGCGAATGCGCCAGCTGGCAGAAATTCAATAAAAAAATGAAAATAAGTGTGGGCCGCATCGCTCATTACTTGTATGACGGTGCTTGTGCTGCCCCAAAAACGACAGGAAATACCCGCATCGGTTACTTGAATCACAATGCATCCGGACGCATCAGGGACAAGGGTAAGTGTGGATTCATCCGCAAAGAGCTGATTCTGCATGTAGGTGTAATGTGCGATTGTTTTACCTAGGAGCGGATGCGGTTTTAGATAAAGATGTTTTTTCTGATAAGCGTTCGCATCCTGATGAAGCAGCCAGTTAAGTTCCATAGTAATTTCCTTTTTTGTGTATGTTTATTATAACATGGAAGATTTTCAATCCGTTTGTAATCCTGTAATTTCCAGAAAAAAAGAAGATGCATTATGCATCTTCGGCAAGTCTTACTTCAACCACTCCCGGAACTTCTTCCAGAAGGATTGCTTCAACTCCATCTTTTAAAGTATCATCGATCATCAGACAGCCGGCACAGGCACCAAGCATTCTCACCGTGACGATTCCTTCTTCGAATTTCACAAATTCTACATCGCCGCCGTCATGCTGAATATAGGGACGAATTTTATCCAATACTTTTTTGATCTCTGTTTCTTTGGTTTCCATTAAATTTCCTCCTTTTTAGATCAGAAAATAAAACAGCAGGGTTTCTGTCAGACCGAGGATAAATCCTCCGATTACCTCAATCAGCCGATGACCCAGTACTTCCTTGATTTTTTCGTAATAGATTGGATCGGAAAATTCAACTTCTCCGGATGCGGATAAATCATTGATCAGCTGTTTGGTGAGCTGAATGTTTTTGCCGGCATAATACCGCACGTTGATCGCATCGTAAATTACGATAAAGGAAAAGATTGCGGTTATCGCGAATAGTGACGAGGAAAGACCTTCCACTAAGGCGACTGCGGTTGACAGCGCTACTACCGTAGAGGTATGAGAGCTTGGAAAGCCGCCGCAGGATATCGTCTGCCGCATATCAAAGCGTTTGGTGCGTGACATCAGGAACAGCGGCTTCAGCAGCTGTGCTGTAACATTTGCAAGCAGCGCTGCAAACATCGGGAACATCGTTTCAATCATCATCTATCGTAATGGATATAAATTCCATTATTCCTTTCTGCTGGATTCTTATCATAAGCTCCATTATTATAACACAAAACACCCTTGTTTATGATATAATTGATTCGCGAAAGAGGTGAACGGAATGCATTATTTGGTAGGTAATATCGTGGAGGGGGTCATCACGGGAATTCAGCCCTATGGTGCATTTGTCAGTCTGGACAACGATCATACCGGCTTGATTCACATATCCGAAATATCTTCCGGTTATGTGAAGGATGTGAATAAGTTTGTGAAGCTACATGAACGGGTTCGCGTTAAAATACTGGATATGGATGAAGAACAGAATCATTTTAAGCTGTCGCTGAAGGCGGTGAAGGCGCGCAATGTAAGAAAAGCCCGCAAGCATCCATCGCCGCGGCTTCCGGACATGATAATCGGATTTCGTTCCATCGCTGATAAAATGGATGACTGGCTGAAAGAGGCCGGCCGTAAGGAGGAAATATGATTACTTTTGAAACCGCACATGCATACCTGAGTGAAGATGTAAAGTCATATCAAAAGGAAGTTACTCGCCTTCATGAACAGTTAATGAATAAAACCGGAAAGGGCAGCGACTATGTAGGCTGGGTGGAATGGCCCAATGCCTATGATAAGGAAGAATTTGCACGAATCAAAAAGGCTGCGGCGGTAATTGCGAAGCAGTGTGACGTTTTCCTAGTCTGCGGCATCGGCGGTTCTTATCTGGGAGCTCGTGCCGCAATCGAAACGATCAACGGTCTGTATGCTGATAAGCAGCCGGAAGTCATTTTTATCGGCAATACTTTTTCATCAACCTATATTATGCAGGTTCTGAATTATATCAAGGATAAAGAGGTTGTCGTAAATGTAATTTCCAAATCAGGTACGACTACTGAAACGGCGCTGGCTTTTAGACTGCTGAAACAGTTTATGGAAAAAAAATACGGAAAGGCTGAAGCTGCGAAACGCATTTATGCGACAACGGATAAAAATAAAGGAACCTTGAAAACGATCGCCGATAAGGAGGGCTATGAAACCTTTGCCATACCTGATGACATCGGAGGCCGCTTCTCTGTAATTACTGCGGTAGGCTTGCTGCCGATCGCAGTAGCCGGTATTGATATTGACGCACTGATGGAAGGAACCCGTAAAGCTTATCAGGATCTTGCGGATCCAAATCTGGAAAAGAATCCGGCCTATGCCTATGCAGTAGCCCGCCGGATCTTAGAGAAACAGGGGAAATGTGCCGAAATGCTTGTCAGCTATGAATTTCAGATGAGCTCCTTTGCAGAATGGTGGAAGCAGCTGTTCGGTGAGAGCGAGGGCAAGGACGGCCGTGGAATTTTGCCATGCAGCGCGGTGTTCTCTACTGATCTGCATTCACTTGGACAATTTATTCAGGATGGCAATAAAATGCTGTTTGAAACGCTGCTGATGGTTGACAAGCCGCAGCAGGATATGATCTTCCCGGAAGATAAGGACAATGCGGACGGCATGAATTATCTAGCCGGCAAGAGCCTTGATTATGTCAATAAAATGGCCTGCAAGGGTACGCTGGAAGCGCATGAAATCACCGGTAAAGTGCCTAATCTGATGATTACGATTCCAGAACTGAACGCTGAGAGCTTCGGTTATGTGTGTTACTTCTTCTTCCGTGCGGTTGCGATGAGCGTTTATTTACAGGACAGCAATCCGTTTGATCAGCCGGGTGTTGAGGTTTATAAGAAAAATATGTTCCGGCTGCTGGGGAAGAACTAGCGATGGAAGAAATTGAATATCGTTTTGATACCCAACTGCTGATCGAGGGAAAAAATTTGTCAGAGGACGCAATTCATGATTACATTATCAAGAATATAGAGGGCGACTGTCTGCTGGCGGTCGGAGATGATGAACTGATCAAGATTCATTTTCATACCAATACCCCTTGGAAGCTGTTGGAATATGCCGCAAGCCTTGGTGATATTCATGACATTGTTGTAGAAAATATGGTACGTCAGGCAAACGGGTTGCAGGGATAATAAATAAAGAAGTCAGGCGATGTCAGCCAGACTTCTTTTCTATATCCTTTATACAAGGTTATTTCATATTATGTGAAACGGCGAGATACAGGCTCTTGGGATTACAACATATTACTTGCGTATCACCAGCTAAAAGAAAAGAAGCCGCAGCTTCTTTTTTATGATTTCGCTTAGTGATATTGGGCAAGGCGTGTTTGCTCAAATTGTTCATCGCTTAATGTTACCTTCCATTTGTAGAATAGAATCGATAATGCGGAGAAGACAATGATCATGGCAGCGAAAATCAGAGCATCACTTCCGACATTGCCGCTCATGGCCAGCGTCTGACGGAATGCATGAACGCTGTATGTGAACGGCATGAACGGATGGATAGCAAGATAAAATGCATTGGATGTTTCAATCGGATAGGTACCGGCGGCACCGCCTAGCTGAAAGACCATGAAAATCAGCACTAGGAATGCTCCGATTTTGCCGCAGGTGATGTTGAAAAAGACAATCATCGACATAAAGGCCGCAGATATCAAAATCGCCATTAAGAAGGTAGCGGCGACATTTGCCGGCTGCATCCCATTGATGCCCATTAATGCCGCAATCATCAGGACTGCTTGGATTGTAGAAACGGTAAACATGACACTTGCCTTATTTAGCCAGAGCTTGAATCCAGATTCCTTTTCACTGCCGTTTTTCATCAGAGGATACATGAGCGTGAAGGCCATGCATGCGACATACATGCCGACCGACATCATATACGGTGCCATCGCATGTCCGTTATTTTTTACTTCATACATTTCTGAATGCCTGGTAGTCAACGGTTCAGCCATCATTTTCATGGTTTCATCACTGATGTTCATCTGGCTCTTGGCCGCACCGTCACCTAGTTTTTTACTTAATTCATCAGTGCCGTTCTTTAAGGTTGTGAGCCCGCTTCCCATGGTTGAGGAACCCGAGGCAAGCTGGAAGGCGCCGCTGCTGATCGCGGAAGAACCGCCGTTCAGCTGCGCCATACCATTCAGCAGCGTTTTGTTGGTGTTGGTCAGGGCTGCTGCTCCCTGATTCAGCTTGCGGACACCAGCTGTATACTGGGCAAGTCCGGCAGCCAGTCCCTCATCCCCATTTACTGACGCATTCATTTTGCTCAGTCCGGTATTGAGCTTTTCTGCACCGGCAATCAGTCCCTGGGTTGGATCAGGATCGTCCAATACCTTCTGTAGTGCCTGCAGGTTGGCTGAAAATTCACCGATAGTAGCATAATTCTGTTTATTCATATTGTCCATAGTTCCAAGCAGCGTGCTGAGGGAAGTATTGTTAGCGCTCAGCGTGTCGGCAGCGGCTTGTATCGCTTTTTTCTGGTCGGTGGTCAAGTTATTTTGATCCATTGCAGTTAAGGCATTCGCTGCATTGGAATTGGCGATCAGCTGAGGATCAATCAATTCGGCTTTCAGCTTGGCAGCCGTTTCGTTATTTAGATTTTGCAGAGTCTGTAAAGCCTGTAATTTCTCCGGCGTCATCTGTGCTTTTAATTTACCAGATGTTAATTGCAGCCCGTTCAGTAAATTCTGACTGCCGTTCTCAGCATTGGTGATACCAGTTCCCAGCTTTGATATACCGCCGTTCAGACCACTGCTTTTTTCATTCAGCAGCTTGGTACCGCTGTACACTTCATCAACGCCTTCAGTATAAAGCATTAACCCGTTTTCCAGGGTCTGGGCACCATCACGGAAGGTTAAGGTACTCGCAGACAGTACCTTCAGATTGTCATGAATAGCAGCATTGCCAATAACCAATTGATCGACGCCGGTGTTCAGCTTTACGGAGCCATTGCTGGCATCCTTTAATCCTTTGCTCAGCGTTCCCACCTGATCAAACAGTGTATCTGCATAGGTGTGAGTTACCGTAGCGGAAACACTGGCCTTGATCTTGTTGATGGCGGTTTCATCCATCTTGGATGCGATATAATTGGTTCCCGGATTGGTTTCATATTTCAGAACCATTTTTTTCGGATTTTCATTCAACAGCGTTGTGGCATTTTTTGAAAAGTTTTTGGGAATGGTGATTACCATATAATAATCTCCGTTCTTCAATCCTTTTTTTGCTTTCTTAGCACTGGTGAATTCAAATTTCATCGACTGATTATCTTTTAGATTATCTGCCAGATCTTTTCCAATGTGCATTTTCGCTGACTGGAATGTAACCGGTCTATCCTCATTTACGACTGCCACCGGAATCTGATCGGCTTTTCCGTAAGGATCCCACATGGATCCTAAAAACACCCCGGCATATACCGAAGGGATGATCATAATGGCGGCCATTACGATGCGAAGCCAATTACTTTTGAATATCTGCTTCCATTCTTCTTTCATTTACAACACTCTTCCTTTCAAATCCGAATGAGTTTTCACTCATTCATCGTTGAACATTATATTCCGGCTGTAAGTTTTGTATATAAACAAAATAGCAATTTTGTATAAAAGGCAGACAGGTTCATTTGGTGTGTCATAAAAAAACATACAGCGAGCTGTATGTTAATGAAATGTAATCTGTTTTTTTAAATCTGATGTAATAACTAGATCATAATTACCCGCAGGATAGGTTTTCACGCCTTTTGGAGCGGGCTTTTGCTGATCAAATACCCATATTGCCTGAATATCCATGCCATCCTTTTTCAGCTTATTTATCAGCTTAGAGCCTTCTTCATAGGAAAGGGTGAATAAGGTGGTAGACAAGGCATCCGCAATGCCGCTGTCTTTTGTAAGAACCGTGACCGCCCGCTGATGATCGGCAGGCATGAGGGTATCGGGATCGATGATGTGATGAATCATTTTGCCGTTAACCAGATAGTAGCGCTGATAGTCACCGCTGGTGACAAAGCTGTAATCCTTCTGTACTTCGATGCTTGCAAGCGAGCCGCTGTCCTTTGGGTTAGGGGATTGAATACCAATACTCCATGTTTTATCCTCTGGCTTACTGCCGATCAGGCGAACATTGCCTCCGGCATTGATGATTGCGTGTTTCAAACCCTGCTTTTTCAAAGCCTTGGCAACCTGTTCAGTAGCAAACCCCTTCGCGATTGCCCCAACATCCAGCTGCACTTCTGATTTGGTCAGAAAAACTGTCTGTGCCTGCTCATCGATCTTTAAATAATCGAAACCGGCATTGTTTTTCGCGTCCTTTAAGGTTTGAAGGTCAGGCAGTACTCCGGATTTACCCTGTTCATTCAGCAGCGTTCCCGCGTCTCTTGCATCATGCCAAATATCCAAGACGGAGCCCATTGTTATATCGAGATGATGCCCGCTTGCTTCATAGTATTGCTTTGCCAGCTTCAGCATCTGGATGATTGAGGAATCTACCAAAACCGGAGCGATGCCGGCCTGATCGTTAATGGTCTTTATATTGTTGACAGCGGGGTAGTTATGATATTTGTCAAACAGCTGATGATAATGAAGAAAATCTTTCTTCATCTGCCGAAAGAAGGATTGAAAGGTTTTTTCATCTTTCGTATACGCAATCAGGGTGATCGGCGTATCAAAACCGGATTCGGTAGTTGTGGACGAATATTTATGCAGCTCATTACGAGAGCCGGCACAGCCGCTGATCAAGAGTGCGGCCAAGATCGTTAAAATTGTTTTTTTCATAGCTTCACCGGGGGTATTATACCACATTTTTAAATGATTTACGCATTTCATGAAGTTTGTGAAACCGATAAGAAAGAGCGAAAGAATGCAGGGAATTGGTAAATTGTGAAATTTATAATTAAAGCTTTTTATAGATTGGTGAAAATGCTATAATTATGCTGGCGTAACTGTAAGAGAAGGACAGTTCGTAGGAGATAAGGAAAGGAAGGATGAGTGTGATATCATTGTTTAAAGGCCCGATGCGGCAGCATATCAATGGACACAAGGATCTGAGCGATCACGGCGATATAAAAGCGGTGAAGGCTGGCAAAGAAGTTAAAATTCCGCTGTATGCGACGCATTCCGCCAACTTTGATGTTTTGGTTAAAGAGGGCGATCATGTATGTGTCGGTACAAAGCTGGCGCAATGCAATGATCGTATGATCGTACCGATTTATTCCAGTGTATCCGGTACGGTGAAAGGAACCGCAAAGATCATGCATGCGGCGCTGAAGCCGGTGGAGCATATTGTGATTGAAAATGATGATCAGTATGAAACGACGAAGGCATTTGCTCCGTTGGATTATTTGGAAGCGGATAAGGCAGAACTTGTGGAATTTGTGAAGAATGCCGGCATTGTCGGCTGCGGCGGCGCATGCTTTCCCACGTATATCAAATATGCGTCGGATGCGAAGATCGATACGCTGATTATCAATGCGGTAGAGTGTGAGCCGTACATAACATCGGATTATAAAATGCTGAATGAATATCTGGATGACATGCTGTATGGCATTCAGGCAATGCGGAAAATGGCAGGTAATCCGGAGGTTCTGATTGCAATTAAAGAAACTAAGAAAGAAATGATCGCGGTATTGGAAAAAGCTGTAGAAGGTGATCGCGATCATGTATCAGTAGCGAAAGTACCGGACGTCTATCCGATGGGATGGGAGAAAACTCTGGTACAGCAGCTGCTGAAAAAGACCTACAATAAGCTGCCCAGTGAGGTTGGCGCCATTGTCAACAACGCATCAACCGCAATTACGCTGGGTCAGGCGTTAAAGGAAGGTACTCCGCTGGTTGAGAAAATCGTGACGGTATCCGGAGATGCGGTAAAGCATCCATGCAATGTGCGGGTAAGGATCGGAACTCCGGTACATGAGATCATGGAAGCGATCGGCGGTTATACCTGTGAGGATGTAAAGCTGATCAGCGGCGGTCCGATGATGGGCAAAACCATCGTGAATGATCAGTTTGTGATCGACCGGGCTGTTAATGCGCTGACGGTGCTGGAAAATAAACCGTTGTCCAGCGTAGCCTGTCTGCGCTGTGGAAGCTGCTCCGATCATTGCCCAAGCGGCTTACAGCCGGTGCGGATCGCGCAGGCGCTCAATGCCAACGATCCGGTCACGATGGAGCGTTTATCGGTATTAGACTGTGTGGAGTGCGGACTTTGTTCTTATGTCTGCCCATCGCGTCTGGATGTTACGGAAAATATGCGAAAAGCGAAGCGTCTGATGATGCTGAAGGCGAAGAAGTAAGGAGGAGACAGAATGAAATTTAATTTTAACGTGTCGCCGAACCTGCGCCAGAAGCAGAGTACACGGCGAATCATGGCGGAACTGACAGCTGCTTTACTTGTCGTTTACGCATTCAGTTTGTATTTTTATTACACCCGATACGATCTGGATCGGGCAATGCAAGCGGTGAAGCTGATGGTGGTTTCCCTGGCAGTAGCACTGGCAACGGAAAGTATCTGGGCCTTGGTGACAAAACAGAAGGTAAAAACGTTTTTGATGAATTCCTTCGGTTTTGTGACTGCGATTATTTTAACGCTGATGTGTCCGTTGAATATAACCCCATTTGCATTAGGGATTGCGACATTTTTTGCCATCTTTTTCGGCAAGTTGCTGTTTGGCGGTTTCGGACAGAATATCTTTAATCCGGCAGCGTTTGGACGTGCGATTGTTTTTGCGGCCTTTGCGAAGGCGTCTACCGATGTTATCACCGGGGCGACTCCGACTACGCTCATGGCCACTTCTTATAACTGGCTGCCGGCCAATAACGCGGCTTTTACCCAGCTGCTGGATTCCATCGGCGGCCTTGGCAATATGGCGACTGGCTGGTATGCTGGAGCTATCGGTGAAACCAGCGCGATTTTACTGCTGATTGTCGGCGTGGTATTGGCGGTTCGTAAAGTCATTGACTGGCGGGTACCGCTGATCTTCATCAGTACGGTATTTGTTTTAGGTGCGGTTGTCGGTATCGCGGCCGGCATGAGTGCTGATCTGTGGATTCAATACGCTGCCTTTCATGTGCTGAGCGGCGGGGTCATGTTCGGCGCAGTCTTTATGCTGAGTGATCCGGTCACCTCACCGACAAGCGCTCCGGGACGCTGTATCTTCGCACTGGGCTGTGCGTTCATCACGATGCTGATCCGTCTGAAGGGCAATCTGCCGGAAGGCGTTTTGTATTCTATCCTATTGATGAATATGCTGACACCGATGATAGAAAAAGCACTGGACGGCAAGCAGAATCAAATCATGAAAAAAGCCGTAACGATATTTGCGGTACTGGCGCTGTTCGCGGTTGGTACTTCCTATGTATTAGGGGCAACCGGTGAAAAAGCAGAACCTGCGGGACACACTGCCGGTATTGCTCAGGAGGTACAGCGATGAAAAAGATTCTTCATTTGACGATTTTCTTAGCAGTCATTGCGGCAATTGCCGGGGGAGCGCTGGCGTTTGCCAATGATGTCACAGCTCCGATCATCGAAAAAAACGCATTGGCCAGTGAACAGAAAAATTTGAAGAAGCTGTTTCCGGATGCGGATAGCTTTCAAAGCGTAGAAGTTAAGAAAAATGAGAAATATGCAAACATCCAAAAGATATTTGCAGTAGAGAATGGAACATATATATTCAAAATGGAAGTGAAGGGCTATAAGGATGGTACGGTTTATTTGGTAGCGATCGATAAGTCCGGTAAAATTGTCAACTATGTAGTAGATTCACAAGGGGATACTAAAGATATCGGCACTCAGGTAGCGGATCAGCCGTTCATTGATACGCTGATCGGTAAGGATGCCAGCGGTCAGCTGGATACAATTTCCGGCGCTACGATATCTTCAACCCCGGTAATCGATGGTATTCATGAGGCTGCGGCATACTATGCGCAGTACTTGAAGTAGGAGGTGGATAGACATGAATCGTAGAGAAAACTTTACGGCAGGATTTATCCGTGAAAATCCTGTCTTCTCCCTGTATCTCGGAATCTGTTCAACCCTGGCTATTTCCACGTCATTAAACAATGCAATCGGCATGGGGGTGGCGGTTATCGTAGTTCTGATTTTATCAAATGTGCTGATATCAGCGCTGCGCAAGATTACTCCCAATGAAATCCGGATTCCGGTTTATATCGTGGTAATCGCCGCATTGGTTAAGATCATTCAGATGGTGATCAAGGCTTATGCCCCAAGTCTGGATACCGCGCTCGGTGTATTTATTCCGCTGATTGTTGTAAACTGTATTATTCTGGGAAGAGCGGAAGCGTTTGCCAGCAAAAACGGTATATTTGATTCAGCCCTGGATGGACTGGGCATGGGACTTGGCTATATGTTTGCTTTGATCGTCATGTCAAGCATTCGTCAGATTCTGGCAACCGGAATATTAAGCTTCAGCAATCCGTTCAATATTGAACAAACGATCTTTTCTATAAAGATCATACCTGAGGATTATATCATTTCCTTGTTTTCTCAGCCGTTCGGCGCGTTCTGTACGTTCGCACTGCTGGCTGCTGCTGTAGCGGGATATAAAAATTATAAAGTCAACAAGGCAAAAGCTGCTGCGAAGGAGGCGAAATAAATATGGAGCTATTCACATTATTTATTACTGCGGTATTGATTAACAACGTCGTCCTGAACCAGTTTCTCGGTATGTGTCCGTTCATGGGGGTATCTAAAAAATCCAGCAGCGCAGTCGGCATGGGGGCAGCGGTTACCTTTGTCGTCGTTGCGGCTTCAATCGTAACGTATGTGCTGTATAAGCTGGTATTGGATCCTTTAAACATTCAGTATATGGATCTGTTAACCTTTATCCTGGTTATCGCAGCGCTGGTTCAGCTGACAGAAATGATCATCAAGAAAACATCGCCGTCATTATATAAGGCGCTTGGTGTGTATCTCCCTTTGATAACGACCAACTGTGTCGTATTGAATGTAGCGCTGGAAAATATCAAGCAGGGATTTGATTTTGTCCAGATGCTGACGTATTCCTTTGCGATCCCGATCGGATTCACACTCGTCTTATACATTTTCTCGACGATCCGTGAACGTCTGGATGCCGCAAAAACGCCGCTTGCATTTAAAGGTAATCCAATAGCGCTGATTGTTGCCGGTATCATGGCGCTTGCCTTCAGCGGTTTGGCAGGCTTGGTATAGCATGTCATATCTATATGCTGCGGTGCTGTTCGCACTGTTAGGCGGACTATATGCTCTGCTTTATTATCTGAATCACAAAACACCGGTGCCGAAGGGCTGTGAGGATATCAAAGCAGAATGCAAGGGATGTCATGATACAGCTTGTGCCAATCATCCGGCACATGAGCTGTAGAAAGGATGAGAGAATATGATAACTGCAATCATTGTGATGGTCGTTCTGGGAGCGCTGCTGGGCTTCGGGCTTGGAATCGCTGATAAATTTCTGAAGGTAGAAGCTGATGAACGTGTCGAAGCGGTTACGGGCATGCTGCCGGGTTATAACTGTGGCGGCTGCGGCTATGCCGGTTGCTCGGGACTGGCCGAAGCACTGGTAAATGGCGAGGTCACTACGGTTGGAACCTGTAAGCCAAGCAAGCCGGAAGCGAAAGAAAAAATCGCCGAATATTTGAATCAGACGCCGGGTCCGGATGGATCATGTGTGAATGTGAAACCTTAAAGAACTGTTGAAAACAGTTCTTTTTTTGGTTATATGTGCGAGACAATGCAGATCATGTGACATATGGTAGAGTTAAAGGGGTCTTTTTTATGAATCTGCGGCCATGGCGTCTAAAAGATGCACCGGCACTGGTAAGAATCAGTCGTCATAATATGGAAGAAGCACCCTCCGGCTATCTGATCGCGGATACAGAGGAACATGCTCGCGAACTTATCATACATTATCAGCTGCTTCCAAAAAGCCGCGGCCGTATTTATGCGGTCTGGCATCATCTGTGTATCATTGGCTATGTACAGCTGCTTCAGCTTCATGAGACACGTTGGGAGGTCGGTTATTATATGGATGAATCAAAGCGCAATCACGGCTATATGAAGAAAGCGCTGCACTGTCTGCTGAAACAGATTCAGAAGGATGAGAGGATACAGGAAATACAGGCACGGGTGCTGAAAAACAATGTGGCCTCGCGGAAGGTGCTGGAGTATCATGATTTCATACTTTATGAGGAGTGGGATGATCTGCTGTGCTATCGCCGCAACAAGAAGAACACTTCTGCTTAAAGATACCGGCCGCTTATAAACCGCCTGCTTTGGTAATGAATAAGGACTGTATTTCATGCGGTCCTTTTTGTTTGCATCATCTGGAGAATGAATATCAAAAATTATTTACAATGTAAGGTTCATAAAAACTGACATTGAAAAACAATGTCTGATCTATTTAAATACGCTGTCATGAAACCATGAAAAGTGGAGAATGAGATAGGAAGCGATCCTGCTTCAAGCTTGCTGTAAGCTTCCGTCGTATATCTCTTATCGGTATAAAAAGGAGAATTTGTGCGACCCTGTTACTATGTAGAAAACGCTTTCCTTTAAGGGCTGTTTCATATTTTCAAATATGGGAATGATTTTTTAATTATGTAGAACTATGGGAAATTAGAAAAAGCAGTTGACAATCTTTTGAACCTGCGTATAATATTAAACATGCTTAATATTTAAGCTACTTAAGTATTTTGATAAGAGGTGAAAAAATGGATGAAAAAGCAGTTGCCCGTGAAATGTATCATCTGATGTTTCTGTTTCGGCGTCAAGCAGACAATCCGGATGATCATATTCATGAGGGTCGCACTTGCCGACATGGTGCATCCTTACGCATCAGTCATCGGGATATGATGTTTCTGAACGGCATTCGTCAGCTGCATGAAGGCGAGCTTGTGAAAATGAGTGAACTATCTTCCAGCTTCCGGATCACACCGGCTGCAATATCGCAGGTGGTAAGACATCTGGAGCATGAAGGACTCGTGGAACGCGTAGTCCTGGAAAGTGATCGCCGAAGTGTTTATGTCAGAATCACAGAGCTGGCCTCCGAGATTATCGGGAAACAGGAAGCAAAGATCAATCAGAATATGATTGAACTGCTTCATTATCTAGGTGAGGAGGATGCCGAGGCACTGCTTCGCATTATGCGTAAATGTGTAGTATTTGTGAATCAAAAGCATGAGCAGTAAATTATGAAAGGAGTAAGGATATGTTTCAATTAGTAAAGAAATATATAAAACCGTTCCTGATTCCGGTGATCGCGATCATTGCCTTATTGTTTGGGCAGGCGCAGTGTGAGCTGGCTTTGCCTGACTATATGTCAAACATCGTGGATACCGGTATTCAAAACGGCGGTATTGAAGACGGAGTACCCTTGGCTATCCGGGAAAGCGAGTTTCAGCATCTCACACTCTTTATGTCTGATGCCGATAAAGCATTTTTTGAAGACAGTTATCGGCTGATCAAAACCGGTGATGCCGCTAAGGATCAGCTTCAGGACTATCCGGTCCTAAAAAAGGAAAACGTTTATGAGTTAAAGGATATCAGCAGTAAAAATCGTGATAAGCTGAATGATCTTTTGGTGAAGCCGGAAATGATGGTTACCGCTATTGCCAAAAGTGCTGCTGATAAAGACGGTGATCTGTATAAGATGATGAATCAGTATCATATTACTGATCCATTTCAGATGATCTCCATGATGCCGGCTGATCAGCTGAAGGCCCAGGAGAAAATGATCGATAAGCAGATTAAGAAAATCGGCGCGTCGGTTACCAGAGCCAGCGGGGCAGCTTTTGTCAAAAATGAGCTGAAGGCCATCGGGTATGATACCGATGCAATGAAAGATAACTATATCATGATCGCCGGAGCGAAGATGCTGCTGATTGCCTTAGGCAGCGCGTTGTGTGCGATCCTAGTAGGTCTGCTGGCATCACGTGTATCAGCCGGTTTCTCTCGGGATCTGCGCGGTGATGTATTCAAGAAGGTTGAAAATTTCTCCAGTGAGGAATTCAATCGCTTCTCCACATCCTCTTTAATCACCCGTACGACCAATGATGTACAGCAGGTACAGATGGTCATGGTCATGTTTTTAAGAATCGTCGTTTATGCACCGATCATCGGGTTTGGAGCAGTTCTTCATGTCATCAGCTCCGGCGCGTCAATGACCTGGATCATTGCGATGTGTGTCATCATCCTGCTTGGTATCATCGGCATTTTGATGATGCTGGCGATGCCGAAGTTTAAGATCTCGCAGAAGCTGATTGATAAAATCAACGGTGTTACCAGAGAATTCTTAGACGGCATGCCGGTTGTCCGCGCCTTTAATAACCAGAAAAACGAAGAAGAAAAGTTTGATGATGTCAATCAGCGTATCTTGAAAAATCAGCTGTTTATCAATCGTACGATGTCCTGTATGATGCCGGCGATGACGTTGGTCATGAACGGTGCTTCCCTGCTGATTATCTGGGTCGGCGGACATCAGATCGAAAGCGGAAGCATCCAGGTCGGCGATATGATGGCTTTTATGCAGTATTCCATGCAGATTATCATGGCCTTCTTAATGATCGCGATGGTTGCGGTCATGCTGCCGCGTGCGAGTGTTTCCGGAAAGCGTGTGCTGGAGGTGCTGTCAACAGACTTCTGTATCCATGATCCGCAGGAACCGAAGCATTTCAATGATGAGCAGAAGGGCTATATCGACTTTCAGCATGTCAGTTTCCGCTATCCGGGAGCTGAAGAAGATGTGCTTCACGATATCAACTTTACGGCTAAGCCGGGGGAAACAACCGCCTTTATCGGAAGTACCGGCAGCGGTAAATCAACTGTGATTAATCTAGTACCGCGTTTCTTCGATGTCACTGAGGGTGCAATTCTGGTCGATGGCGTAGACATCCGTGATGTCACCCAGCATGAGCTGCGTGAAAAAATCGGCTATGTACCGCAGAAGGGCGTACTCTTCACCGGTGATATCGCCAGCAATCTGCGGTATGCAAAGGCAGATGCTACGGATGAAGAGCTGCGTATTGCCTCGGATATCGCACAGGCTACTGAATTTATTGATTCGAAGCCGGAGGGATATGCGACCTTGATTGCTCAAGGCGGTACAAACGTATCAGGCGGACAGAAACAGCGTCTGTCGATTGCTCGAGCCCTGGTAAAACAGCCGGAAATCTTTATTTTTGATGATTCCTTCAGTGCGCTTGACTTCAAGACCGATGCCAAGCTGCGCGGTGAGCTTAATAAGCTGACAAAACAGACCAAAGCAACGGTGCTGTTGGTTGCGCAGCGTATTTCCTCCATTATGCATGCAGAACGCATTGTCGTATTGGATAAAGGAATGGTTGCCGGTATCGGAACGCATGAGGAATTAATGAAATCCTGTGAAGTATATCAGGAAATTGCATATTCACAGTTGTCAAAGGAGGAACTAGGAAATGAGTAATGAGAAAACTTCAAGACCTATGGGCCGTCCTGGACATGGACCGATGGGCGGCGGTGGCCGTCCGGTTGAAAAGGCAAAGGACTTCTCCGGAACCATTAAGAAACTGATTAAATTTATGCGTCCGCATTATGGAAAGATGCTGATCGGTATCATATTTGCCGCAATCAGTGTTATTCTGATGATCATTGGGCCAAAAATTCTGGCCAAGGCAACCGATGAGCTGGTATCCGGCTTTTTGCGAGTTGTCTATAAAACCGGAAGCATCGATTTCGAATATATTTTGCAGATCATCGGTATTCTGATCGGTCTTTATCTGGTCAGCTCGGTTCTGCAGTATGTAATGAGTATCATTATGGCTACGGCTACGCAGAAAACAGCATATTCACTGCGTAAACAAATTGCGGAAAAGATCGACCGCATGCCGTTCAGCTATTTTGATTCCCGCCCGCATGGAGATGTTTTATCACGTGTGACCAACGACGTCGATACGCTGCAGATGTCACTTGGTCAATCACTGTCACAGACTGTACAGTCTGCGATTCAGGTAGTCGGTTATCCGATTATGATGCTGACAATCAGTTGGCAGATGACGCTGATGGCTTTGTGTGTCATTCCGTTGTCCTTGATCCTGGTTTCATTCATTGTGAAAAAATCCCAGGTGTACTTTGTAAAGCAGCAGCGCTATCTGGCGGAAGTCAATGGTCACGTTGAAGAAATGTACAGCGGACATATCGTAATGAAAGCCTTCAATGGTGAACAGAAATCCATCGATGAATTTAAAGTGCATAACAATCACCTGTATGAAACTGCATGGAAGAGTCAGTTTTTATCCGGCATGATGATGCCGATCACGCAGTTTGTCGGCAATCTTGGTTATGTAGGCGTCTGCCTGCTGGGCGGATGGCTGGCCGCAGCCGGTTCGATTACGGTCGGTGATATTCAGGCATTTATTACCTATGTACGAAATTTCAATCAGCCGATCTCACAGCTCGCGCAGGTTATGAATACGCTGCAGTCTGCAGCGGCTGCCGCAGAACGGATCTTTGAGTTTTTGGAAGAACCGGAAGAGGTACCGGAAACTACAACTCCGAAACCAATTGTTGATGAATCCGGCAACTCTTTGATCAAGGGAACGGTTTCGTTTGAAAACGTACACTTTGGTTATAATCCGGATAAGATCGTTATCAATGATTTCTCGATGTATATCAATGCCGGTAAGCGCGTAGCGATCGTCGGCCCTACCGGAGCCGGCAAGACAACGATCGTAAAGCTGCTGATGCGCTTTTATGAGCTTAACAGCGGTACGATCTATGTTGACGGCACTGACATCAAGGAATTCAAGCGTGGTGATCTGCGCTCTCTCTTCGGTATGGTGCTTCAGGACGCGTGGCTGTTCAACGGTACCATTATGGAGAACCTGCGCTACGGCCGTCTTGACGCAACCGATGAAGAAGTAATCGCAGCCGCTGATGCAGCCTATGTCGATCACTTTATCCGTACGCTGGATCATGGTTATCATACTGAGATCAATGAAGAAAGCTCTAATATTTCTCAGGGTCAAAAACAGCTTCTGACGATTGCCCGAGCCTTCCTGGCAGATCCGAAGATTCTGATATTGGATGAAGCTACTTCTTCAGTTGATACCCGTACTGAAGTTCTGATTCAGAAGGGTATGGATAATTTGATGAAGAACCGCACCTGCTTCATTATCGCGCATCGTTTATCGACGATCCGTGATGCTGATCTGATTCTGGTCATGCGGGAGGGCGATATCGTTGAAGTCGGTACCCATGATGAGCTGATGGCAGAAAATGGATTCTATACACAGCTGTATAATTCTCAGTTTGAAGAAGAATGACGGAAGAATTTAAATTCTTCCGTTTTTTTATAAGCAATCGACCGGCGCTTGTAAAAAAAGATCGAATCTGATATTCTTGTTTTATACGTTTGAAGGACGAGAAGCGGAGTGATCAGCAATGAAAGTGAAAAAAGGATCATCTTTCTATGAGGATGAAACTACAAAGGCGGTCGAATTGTTAACTGATCAAAAAATGCAGGTTGTCTATTATGCGGTTGAGGCAGATCATCGGATTGTGCTTACCCCAAATGATTACAGCGTTACCACGATGTTTTACATACTGTCTGGCTCATTCAAGGTACAAGATCAAAAAGGGACAAGAAATTATCAGGCAAATGATGTTTTCTTATTTGTAGATCCAACCCAGAGCGTGGAATTTCACGCCAGTGAATTTTCCCGCGTGCTGGCGGTTACCAGTGAACATAATCAAAGTGTCGCTGCGGCAGGTGAATATGGAGAATTGATCAAAAAGGTAGAGGAAAAAGATAAGTATACATACGGACACAGCAACCGCGTAAGCGCTTATGCCATGTCGCTCGCGCTGTCTTATGATGCCGGTTATAATATTGTTGATTTAGGGACGGCAGCGGCCCTGCATGATTTAGGTAAGGTTTATACCCCAAAGGAAATCCTGCAAAAGCCGGGAAAATTGACAAAAGAAGAATTTGAAATAATCAAAAATCACCCAGCGGATACATATCGGCTGCTGGTTGAAACGACAAGCGTGAAAATTGCGGAAGCTGCTGCTCAGCACCATGAGCGGCTGGACGGAAGCGGTTATCCCAAAGGCCTTAAGGGTGAAGCAATTAGTATGGACGCACGGATTATTGCTGTTGCGGATGTCTTTGATGCCATGACCTGTCGGCGTACTTATAATGAACCTCAGCCGATGATGGATGTGGTTGCCTATTTGGAAGGCCAGCCGGAAAAATACGATGCGAGGATTGTCGCCATTTTGAAGCGACGGGTCGAGGACGGTTCAGCGGCGCGAATCATGAAAAATTACTCCGCGATAGAAAATTGAACCAATATAAAAGGATGCACTTTACTGAAGTGCATCCTTTTATCTTTATTGCAGAGTACGGAATCGCTTTTCTGCCAGTTTATCAGCAGCTTTATACAAAATGGGAATGAGTACGATCACAATGATCAGAATTAAGATACTGTACATCGTCCAATAATCAGAGTCCAGTTTAAACATCAGGAAAATCATGCCCACAGGCAGAGCCATACCGACCAACAGCGGAATCATACTGTTGATGTTCTGCTTAACGGCAGCCGCTTCCTGTTCCCAAACCAATTTGGGATGAATGATATCAATGAGAATACCGATCAAATTGCCCATGAGGTTTGCGGCTGCGGAAGTGATTATGATGATGGCTCCATATAATAGCGGCAGCTTGAGCAGCACTGCGGCCGGAATCAGCAAAATTAGAATGCCGATCTCCGAGAACAGGAAGCCGACTAGGGTCTTGGCTTTAATCTGATCAATGTAAGACACCGGAATATATTTCATAAAATTAAAATTCTGTCCTTCGCGGGAAATCGCGGTAGAGGAAATCATATTCATATTGGAATACAGAATTCCCAGCGCACAGCCGATCAGGATCATCGCAAAGATCCATTCCCGGCTGAATGGGATCGATGGAATCTGAGACAGCAAATCAAGGGAGCCCTGAGAGACAAAAGAGATCAACAGGATGATCGGCATCAAAAACATGATGCTGACACAGTTCAGGAAATAGATCGGCGTACGTACCAACAAACGGATTTCTTTCATCATATAGGAATAAATAACGGATTTCTTAGCGCTCTGTTTGGTAAGCGCTTTTTCACTGAAGCGCTTGCGGGAGCTCTTCGATTCGCTGATGCCGATTGCCCCTTTGAAGTACAGCCGCTTTGCAAAACCGAGGAAGATTGCCAGTGCCGCCAAAACCATTGCCAAATAAATGAGCAGCTGCAGAATGTCACCATCGATACAAGCTAAGGCTGCATATGAAATATTCGGGAAGACATAGGAGAACACGGCAATCAGCGAATTCTGCCCCTGCATCAGCATACTGGTCATCTGCGTTACATCGGCGAAGTTCAGCTGCTGAATAAACATGCTGAAGCCTACACCGACAATTACACCAAGAAAGCCGCTGACCAAATTGAATTTATCACGGTCTTTAAAGAACGGAATAAATCGCATGATCAGCATCGTAATAAGGGAAGAATACACCAGCGGCAGGATCGGCAGGGTCAAAAAGACGAGGATGAACGCGATCAGAAACATCGGTGAGCCATAACCCAGAGTAAAGAAGGCATAAACAGCCGGAATTGTCAAAAAGGCCTCAAAGATATATTCATAAAGCAAGCAGACGGTAAATTTAGAAGCGAGAATCGTTGCCGGCTTTAATGGCAGATATAACAAGTTTTGAATATCCCGGGAGAAATAAAAGACACCGGGAATCATAAAAAGAGAAAAGAAGAAGGTAATGAAAGCACTCAGATAGAGGCTGAGAGCGAGGACACTGCCGCTTTGCTGAATGGGAGCATACGCTTGAATCATCAATTCATAAAACTTGTATAGCGGCACCAGCAGCGGGATGAAGCAGACCGCCAGTAAAATAAAAATCAGAACGGTCCAGCTTTTTCGTGCCTTTCCATCGCTCAGCGTGCCGGTACTGTTTTTTAATAATACCTTGGTCAAAGCGATATAATTACGCATGGCTGATAACCTCCAGGAAGATGTCTTCCAAGGAATTAAGCTCACTGTGAGCAGCCTTTAAATCCTCCAGCGTTCCGAAATAGATTATCTTGCCTTTATTAATGATAGCAACTTTATCACAAAGCCGTTCCGCAACTTCTAAGACATGGGTCGAAAAGAAGACGGTGTTGCCGCGGCTGGCGTGTTCCCGCATCATTTCTTTTAAGGAGTAGGCGCTCTGGGGATCAAGGCCGGTCAGCGGCTCATCCAGAATCCATACGTTAGGATCGGTGATCAATACACCCATGATGACAATTTTCTGCCGCATGCCGTGAGAATAACTCAGAATTTTATCCTGCAGAGCAGATTCCATTTCAAATGTCTTGGAAAGCTGCTCGATCCGCTTTTTGCGTACAGCTCCATCCACCTGGTAAATGTCGGCGATGAAATTCAGATACTCAATGCCCTTCAGCCGTAAGAAAATATCCGCATTATCCGGAACCAGACCAAATTCACGCTTTGCTTCCAACGGTTCCTTGACAATGTTTTTCCCATTGATTAGTATTTCTCCCTCATCCGGCGCCAGCACTCCGGTGATCATTTTGATCGTAGTGGTTTTGCCGGCTCCGTTAGGTCCGATGAATCCAATAATTTCACCGGTGGGCAGTGTGATATCGATATCATCCACCGCCTTTGTGGTACCGCCGTAAATCTTTGTTACATGTTTAATTTCAATCATATTTTTTCTCCTTTATCAATTTCCTGATATTTTAAATAGGCATAAATCATAGGTATAAAAGACATCATCAGTACGACAGTGATCAAATAGAGGAAACTGATCATCGGCGGTAAAAATGCTCCGGCTATGATCAGCAGACCGCCGATCATCCAAACTTTTCCGGCAAAGCGATGCGTCAAAAACCAAACCTGTTCACTTGCCAGCGTCCAAGGACAGCGAATCCCGATGAAATAATTCCATCGAAACTTCGGCATGACATTGCCGATCCAGCTTACCAGCAGTCCTACTGCCAAGGTAATGATCATCGGTACATCCAGGGAATTCGGGTAGTAGGCGGAATACATCGTAATTGCAAACATCATGGATATAAACAAAGCAAAAACATTGATAAATGCATCGTACGATTTTTGAAATTTCGCATAATTCGCTTTGTGCGGATCAAGGTGGGGAAGAAAGGCCATAACGGCTGACAAAATCGCAGTCATCAATGGTATGGCAAATATATAAATCTTATCACAGTAGCCGTCAATTTGACCATGTATGTTAAAATGAATGGGGATTTTTGACGGCAGACTTGGGTATGTCAACGCCCCAGCCCCCAGCATTAGTATACATAATGTGATGATAAACCAATATTTTTTCATTAAAATCACCTCTTAAAGGAACGAAACCAGCCGATCATGTCTTCCATAACCGTCATATTCAGTTCGTAGTAGATATATTTTCCGACATGCTCATCCATTACCAAACCAGCTTTTTTCAAAATATTCAAATGGTGTGAAATGGTTGCGTCACTGCTGGAGAAGTGTGCGGATATCTCACCGGCGCTGAGCTTTCCGTGTTTCAGCAGTTCAACGATTTCCCGTCGGGTCGGATCCGACAATGCTTTAAAGGTCTCCTGAAAACTCATGACTCCTCCTTTCATTTCGATATCTATCTAAATGTCATTATAAACCTTCACCAAAGCTTGTCAATATCATTTTGATGACAATCGAAATGATAAGGCTTACGGCTTTCTTAAAAAATTGTTGTTTGCTTTCTTCATATGTGTGATAAAATGATATTTGGAAGGTGAACTTATGCCAAAAAAACTAGATAAAGTTTGGAAGAAAAGACTATATGCATGTATGCTTGTGGCAGCGCTGGGAGTATTTGTATTCAGCGGCTATCAGCTGTATCGTATTTATGTTGCCAATCATGAGGAAAAGCAGGAAGTAAAATCACTTGACGATATTGCCAAGCTTCCGAAAGATTTGGAAAAGATCGATGAAAATTTTAAAATTGATTTTAAGAAGCTTCAAAAGGTCAATCCGGACATTAAAGCGTGGATCGCCATTCCGGGAACAAATATTTCTTATGCGGTCGTACAGGGCAAGGACAATGAATACTATTTGAATCATACCTATAAAAAAGCCGAGAATTATGCCGGCGCGATTTTTTTGGATTACCGTGCCAATCCTGATTTTCAGGATTTGAATACCTTCATTTATGGTCATAATGTCAAGCATGGTACAATGTTTGCCGAACTGGAAAAATTTAAAAAAGAGGATTTTTATAATAAGCATCGTTATGTGTATCTGATGACGGCAGAGGGTAATTATAAATGCCCGATCATCAGCATGTACTCTACCGTGGATGGCTCTGATACCTATATCATGGGCTATACCTCATGGACGAGCTTCTCCTCATACATTGATATGATCAAGCAAAATGCGGATTTCAAAATTGATGTACCGGTGCAGGAGGGAGACAAGATCATAACCCTGTCTACCTGTTCCTATGAGGATGGACCGGATATCAGCGATAAACGCTATGTATTACATGCTCTGATTCAGAAAGTGGAAGCAAAAGAACAATCGTAATAATGTGAACTAAAAGTAAGCAAGCATAAACAAGCAGCTATAAAGGATTGATTCTGTAATGAACAGGGATCATTCCTTTTTCTTTGACTGCTGTTTTTTTGGAAAGAAATCATACAAAAACACTTTACAACAAAACAATGTTATGTTATTATCAGAGCATCAACAAAACAATGTTTCGTGAGGTGAACGCAATGAGAGATACATTAGGACGCCGTTTGATCGGCTTAGCACTGATTGCAGTTGGTGCAGGATATATTGGAGATTTGATGGGATATTGGTATTTCAGTATTTTCTTCCCTGGATGGTGGACGCTGTTTATCATTTTGCCATGTCTTTGGTCCATCACCCAGGAAGGCTTCCATGTCGGTAATGTGACGTTTCTGATTTTCGGAGCTTACCTTTTGGCTGCTGCCAATGATTGGATCAGTATCCGGCTGAGCTTTGCCTACATCATTCCGATCTTTCTGGTAATCTTCGGGCTGAAGCTGCTGCTGTCACGCAGTCATACGGCGAAGATCGAAAAAAAAAGAAGTCCTATGTGAATGAGGATGGATATGCCGACATCCGCCAGGAAGCTTATTTTTCCGCTCATACATTTGTAGAATCGGGAAAGATCAACAGTGTGCATATCGAGAGTGTGTTTGCCAGCATCACCTTGGATCTGACGGACTGCGATCTGCATAATCTGATGTTTATGACCCTGGAAACAGTAATTGGTAATATTGAAGTACGCATCCCTGATGATGTGACACCGATCATCAGCTCTGATAATGTGATCGGTTTCTGCAAGTGTGATGGTAAAACCGGCAGCTATGAGATACCTGTG
The DNA here is from genome assembly GCF_009831105.1 of Copranaerobaculum intestinale. Lineage (GTDB taxonomy): Bacteria > Bacillota_I > Bacilli_A > Erysipelotrichales > Erysipelotrichaceae > Copranaerobaculum > Copranaerobaculum intestinale. Next base: position 939,418 of record NZ_WUUQ01000001.1, read on the forward strand.
GATGTATCCAGTGTCCTAGGTTATGTGCACATTGTCCAGGTACCGGTACGATTTTTCAAAGAAGGCTCGTTTAAAGAAAAATAAGAAAGTAGCCGCGGCTACTTTTTTTCATGTTTTTTACATATACTGCATTGAGGTGAAGTTATGTGGAAACCAAAATGCCGAGTTCTTACAATGTCTATTTTGACCCTGGTTTTGACGGGAATTATTATGGTCGGAAGCTCCAGCCGCGTATGGGCAAAATTTAAGTTTCATGATCCGTATTACTTTATGAGCCGCCAGGCAATTTTTGCGGTGCTGGGCTTGGCGGTTATGTATGTGTTCAGTAAAATTGATCTGCAGCGTCTGCGGAAGTACGCCAAGCCGCTGTTTTACTTTTGTGTGCTGCTGTTGATTTTGGTGCTGATTCCCGGTCTGGGGGTTCAGCGCAATGGATCGCGCAGCTGGTTTGGTGCTGGATCGTTTTTGATTCAGCCATCGGAATTCTTTAAAATTGCGATTATCATTTACATTGCGGATTTTCTGGCAAAGCGCTATCGGGTGAAAACCTTCATGAAGGATCTTCTGCGTCCGGCAATGGCGACCATGCTGGGCTTTGGCTTGATTTTATTGCAGCCGGATTTCGGCAGCGGCATCGTTATGGTGTGCAGTATTGTAGTCATGGTGCTGGCGGCGGATTCGCCGCTTCATTATTTTGTGCGGGTGGGATTTCTTGGCGCTGTTGGCCTTGGCGGCTTAATTATTTCAGCCCCGTATCGGCTAGCCCGTATCACATCCTTTGTCAATCCCTGGAAGGATCCCTTAGGCTCGGGATTCCAGATCATCCAATCGCTGTTTGCCATCGCGCCTGGGGGGATTCTTGGTGTTGGGTTTGATCAGAGCATGCAGAAAAATTTTTATCTGCCGGAACCGCAGACAGATTTCATTTTTGCCATTTTTGCCGAAGAATTCGGTTTTATCGGCTGCGCCTTGCTGATCAGTGTTTTTTTGTTGGTGATCTATGAGGGCGTCAAAATTGCCAAGCAATGCGGCGATCCTTATTTAAGCTATGTAGCGATCGGATTAATTGCCTTGTTTGCGATTCAGGTGATGATCAATCTGGGAGTCGTAGTCGGACTTTTTCCCGTTACCGGGATCACCCTTCCTTTTATTTCATACGGCGGCAGTTCACTTATGGTTATGATGGGTAGTATGGGGTTATTGATAAGTATAGCAAATAGCAGTTATGATTGATTTTGAAAGAAATATCAGTCAGAAATTTATGAAAATATTAGCGTGGGCAAACTGAATCCATGGTATAATAAAAAACAGGGAGTGATTCCATGAGAATGTTGATTACTACCGGAGGTACCGGTGGTCATATATATCCGGCGATTGCTTTGGCTGACGGAGCGAAAGCACGCGATCCAAAATGTGAAATATTGTTTGTTGGAAACGATGACCGCATGGAAGCGGTTGAGATACCAAAGCATGGTTACGCCTTTGAAGGGATACATGCTTCCGGATTGAGCGGAGGACTGATCAATAAGGCGAAGGCACTGCTTCGTACCGCTCGCTGCTATCAGCAGGCAAAGAAAATAATCCGTCGGTTTCATCCGGATATCGTCGTTGGTTTCGGCGGCTATGTGAGCGCCCCGGTCATGCTGGCGGCACATAGCTGTCATGTGAAAACGATGATTCATGAACAGAATTCCATTGTGGGAGTTGCCAATAAGGCGGTTGCTAAAAAAGTTGATGCAATTGTTATCTGCTATGAAAAATGTTTGGAAGTATTCGACAGCGAGAAGACCCGATTGCTGGGAAATCCGCGGGCCTCGATGGTACAGAAAATTGATCATGATAAAACCAGGCCGTATTTACAGGAACTGGGGTTAAATGACAAAAAACCAATCCTTCTTGTGGTCATGGGATCGCTTGGATCAACAAGTGTCAATGATTTGATGAAACAGGCGCTGCCGGAAGTGAATCCACAGTATCAGATTGTTTTTGTCAGCGGCAGAAACAACTATGAAGAAATGAAAAACAGTTTTTCGCAAACGAATATTACAGTTGTTGATTATGTCGATCAGCTTCAGCTGATGGATGCCGTATCGCTGATGATCTGCCGTGCCGGAGCATCGACCCTGGCCGAAATGACTGCGATGGGAATTCCCGGAATTTTGATTCCAAGTCCTTATGTCGCACACAATCACCAGTTTTATAATGCCGGGGTTCTGGTGGATGCTAAGGCGGCCATGATGATAGAAGAAACTAAGCTTGATGGTAAAACGCTGAATAAGGCTATTGAAAAAATCATGTCCGATCCAATTCGTCGGCAGTCGATGCGGGCTGCTTCCTTAAAGCTTGGATTTCCCCATGCCTGTGAGGATATGCTGGACTGGATCGAAGAATTACTGAAGTGAAAAGGTGAAGAGTATATGATTGAAAAACGATTAGAACAATACGGTGATGTGGAATGCAGCGCATTGCTGAGTAAGCATACTACATTTCGTATCGGCGGCGCGTGCCGCTATTTGGTTTATCCGAAAAGTGAAATCGGACTCACCCAAATTATTGATATTTTGCAGGCGGAACAATTGCCGTTCAAGGTGCTGGGAAAAGGCAGTAATATCTTGGCTTCGGATCGTGATTACAGCGGAGCGATTATCTGTCTCGACCGTTACTTTAATGATTTAAGCTTTGAGGCAGACGGAACCTGTGTGGCACAGGCTGGCTGCAGTATTATTCTGGCAGCCCACGAAGCAATGAAGCGAAGTCTTAGCGGCTTGGAATTCGCCAGTGGTATTCCGGCGACAATCGGCGGCTGTGTCTTTATGAATGCCGGCGCCTATCGCAGCGACATGTCACAGGTGGTCACCTCTATCTATGTGTATCGGGATGGTGAGATGTCTTGGATCGATGCGGATGAAGCAGATTTTTCTTATCGTCACAGCATCTTTCAGGAACATCCTGACTGGATTGTGCTGGGTGTGAAATTTGCCCTGGAGCCGGGTGATCAAAAGGAAATCGCGGATTTGATGGATTCGCGCCGAACGCGTCGGCTGGCCTCACAGCCGCTGGAATATCCTTGTGCCGGTTCGGTGTTCCGCAATCCGGGAGAGATTCCGGCTTGGAAACTGATCGAAGATATCGGCATGCGCGGAAAACGAATCGGCGGCGCTATGGTTTCAGAGAAGCATGCTAATTTTATCGTAAATGCCGGAGGAGCAAAAGCCAGTGAGGTAATGGAGCTGGTCGAGGAAATACAGCGTCGGGTTCAGGATGAATATCAAATGGAATTGAAAATGGAAGTGGAGCGTTTTAACTGGTGAAGCTAGACGAGATTTATGATGAACATGATCGAAAAATGCAGGAACTTCAAATTCGAAAGAAACACCGTCGCCGTAAATGGAAAATCTTTCGCTGGAGTTTTTTCTGCATGATCTTAGTGCTGGGAACGCTTTATTTTGTTTCGGATTATTCCAAAGTAAAATCTTTGACGGTTAAGAATTCAACCTTTTATACCGAAGAAGAAATATTAAATAAAGCAGGACTCAGCTATAATACTCGGTATTTGCTGGTTCCCGGCTTTTACATATCACATAAGCTGGAAAACGATCCGCTGATCGATTCAGTCGATGTATCGAAAAATCTGGATGGAGCGATTATCATACAGGTAAATGAAATTCCTGTAGTTGGTTATCTTGCGGAGGACGGCGGTAAGCTGAAGCTTTTGCTGACCAATGGCAAGACTGTGAATGTTGATCAAAAATATTTAAGCAGCGTGGTGCTGTATCCGCAGCTGGACGGCTTTAAAAAAAGTCAGCTTCCTAAAATTGCCAAAGCGTTTAAGGGAAAGAATGCACAAACGACAAATGCCATCATTTCCATGATTTCGGAAATACATCCATATTCAACCAATTATGATGCAAATATGCTGCAGCTGGTTATGCAGGACGGCAACCGCGTCTATACTTCCCTGAAAGGGGTCAAGCTGCTGGATCAGTATACGAAAATCTTGGCCTATCTGCAGGGATCACACGTCTGTTTGTTCGTTGATGAAGACACCAACAGCATACAGAAAAATAAATGTCCGTAAAAGCGTTTGAGAGAACGCTTTTTAGTTGTAACCCAAGTCAATCGCGGTATAATAAGAATGAAGCATATCGAGGAAACCGGAATTACAGGAAATTATCGGTAATGTTTTGCATTTTAAAGTTTCTTTGATATAATAATTTAGATATAAGGAGGAATATTATGTCAATCACGAAAAACACTCAGTTTGGCGATATCAATATTTCCATCGAGGCGATTGCGTCCCTTGCGGGAGGAGTCGTTACCGAATGCTACGGTGTCGTAGGTATGGCATCGCAGAAGCTGGTGAAGGATAATTGGGCGGAACTGTTAAAAAAAGAAAATTACTCGAAGGGTGTCGTTGTCCGTCAAAATGAAGAAGGGCAGTTAGAGCTCGATCTGTATATTATTGTGTCTCATGGTATTAAAATCTCCGAGGTGGTACATGAAGCACAGAAAAAAGTAAAATATATGCTTGAAAAATCTCTGGAATTGGAATTTAATGCGATTAATGTCTATGTCCAGGGCGTAAAGGTAATAAAGTAGGGATAGAGTATGGAAATCATTAATGGAATAGTATTTAAGCAGATGCTGGAAAGCGGTGCAAATAATCTGATGAACCATCAGAGCGATATTGATGCGCTGAATGTTTTCCCGGTGCCGGATGGAGATACCGGCACCAATATGACTCTGACGTTTACAGCCGGCGTCAAAGAGACGATGAAGACGGATGCCAATTATGTCAGCGAACTGGCAAAGGTTCTGTCAAAAGGCTTGTTGATGGGAGCTCGCGGTAATTCCGGAGTTATTTTATCACAGATTTTCCGCGGTCTTTATCAGGGTGTGGAAGGTATGAAAGAAGTAAACGGCCTGCAGTTGGCCAATGCTTTTGTCAATGGTTCAAGAGTTGCCTATAAGGCGGTTATGCGTCCGGTTGAAGGTACTATTTTAACCGTCATTCGCGAAGCAGCAGATTATACGTATGATATGGCTGTGAAAACTGAGAACATAACCTGTAAGCAGGTTGTTGATAAAATGGTGGAGGAAGCCAGAGAATCCCTGAAACGCACACCGGATCTGCTTCCGGTATTAAAAGAAGTCGGTGTAGTGGACAGCGGCGGTACTGGTTTATTAGCGATCTTGGAAGGCTTTCAGGCTGCAATCGAGGGTCATCCGTTTGAACGCAGTGAATCAAATGATACGCAGTCCATGGCAGCGGAAAAAATGGAGAGTGAAGAATTCGGGTACTGTACTGAATTTATTATTCGTCTGAGTGAACATGCCCAAAAGACATTTAATGAAGAGGCGCTAAGAGATGCTCTGGCGCGTATCGGTAATTCGATCGTTTGCGTACAGGATGAGGATATCGTGAAGGTGCATGTGCATACGCTGACTCCTGGTGATGCATTGAATCTTGGCCAGCGTCACGGTGAGTTTGTGAAACTGAAAATTGAAAATATGCAGGAGCAGCATGAAAATGTGCTGATTAATGCGGAAACTCCGAAAGCGGAAAAGAAACCAAAACAGAAATATGCGCTAATTGCAGTTGCGGCCGGAAGCGGATTAAAGGATATGTTTGAAGAACTGCGGGTTGACTATGTCATCAGCGGCGGTCAGACAATGAATCCATCTACCGAGGATTTTGTAGAAGCAATCAATAAGCTGCACGCGGAACACATCTTTGTTCTGCCGAACAATTCCAATATTGTATTAGCTGCCCAGCAGGCTGCTACGGTCTGTGAAGATACTCAGGTACACGTAATTCCATCGAAAACGATACCTCAGGGCTTGTGTGCATGTATCAACTTTAATCCGGATGTTGAATTTGACATCAATTTTGCGGAAATGAACGATGCACTATCATTAGTAAAAACCGGACAGGTCACTTATGCGATCAAGGATACTACCTTCGAAGGTCTTGAAATTAAAGCCGGTGATTACATGGGCATCAAAGAAAAAGATATCACAGTATCCACTCCGAATAAGGTAGAGGCGACCAAACAGCTGTTGAGTCAGTTGATCGATGAGGACAGTGAAATTGTTACATTGATTGCCGGTGAAGATGTGAGCGATGAAGAGCTGCACGACGTAACATCTTATCTGGAAGCAAATTATGAAGCAGAAGTAGAAGTCAATCGCGGTAACCAGCCGGTGTATTCTTTTATCATCGGTGTTGAATAATAAAAGCAAAGATACAGTGCTGAATCATGAAGTGAACCCCAAAGATTGGACAACCCAAAAAGGGGGTTCACTTTTTATATGCGGTAATCATCCAGGGCTTGAAGTCTATTTAAATTACGTAAAGTTAATAAAGTTATAGCAAATTGATATTTTTCAATATTGAAGGAGCTCAAAAGTTGAACAGCATAAGGAACCTTTTACAAATAAGGTTATTAGACGAAAGAAACAATAGCAGATATGTATTACCAGCTGCTGATAATTTTTCATTGAACCGCGATTCTTAAGCGCGATCGCAAAATACATACTGCGCATGGAGCTTGAATAGGCCGGTTGTCGTAATTCTGAAAGGAGATAAAGCATGGGTAAAGGATATTCCCGCAAAGCTTATTTTGGTCCTTGTGTTTCGAGAATATTAATAAGGATGAAGAATCTTATGGTTTATTACCAGATAAGAAGAAATTTCAGCCAAGCAGGAATATCTGCTGTTTTGGCAATGCTTTTTCATGTTAAAATAAATACATAAGAATGTGTGTTAAAAAATGATAAGTATTAAGGGAGATGCGGTCATTCTTTCATGTATCAGTGCTCATGGCATTGTTGGCTGCTTGATCAGGATATCTGATGTGCGTATTCAAGTCACAAGATCAATGAACTGCGCTTTGCTTATAGGATGAAAATCAATATTTCCCGTTACAAAACGATTCATAGAAAGAGTGACTTCATAGACTGAAAGGTTGTCATGCAGGGCGGCCTTTCACAAAAAATTAAGGTGGCCAAGATATGGAATTCTTATGTGAAATGATTGTTGTTTTAGAAATCATTATGATGAATCTTTGTATTTTTAGAAAAAATGCCAACAGCCGTTATCCCTTTTCTGCTGTATTCAGTATATTGTTGATTTATACTATGATCCTTATAACAGCCGGAATATATATTATAAATTTGCTTGGCATCTATGGAAACGGCAATGGTTTGTTTACGCTGTTCGGATTTTTTTATCTGCTGCCTCTGCACTATTTGTATGAAGGTCCTACCCATAAACATTTCTATATTATTTGCTTTGCGTGGATCTATACCCTTTCCGTGTTTATTATATCGGTACAGTTAGGCTCACTTTTTACATCATATTTATCGCTGTCGGTGATCGTCATGATCATTCAGACAGGATTGTTTTTCATCACCTATTATTTTGTAAACAAGTTTATGAATCAGGTATATATTGCCCTAATGCAGTGTCAGGATGAGAAAATCCAACAAAATTTGAACTTGACCAGCTTGCTTTGGTTTATCTGTATCTTTCTGATTAATATGCATTTTATCTTTGAAACAAGCAAAGCCTTGAAAATAATTGCGTTTCTGGCCTTGATTATCAATGCTTTTTATAACTTTATCCTGCTTTATGAAATTCTCATGAAACGTGATCAGATTGGATCACTGCAGAGCATTGTTTATAAAGATACGCTGACTGGTGTAGGCAGCAGGCTCGCTTTTGATAAGGTAATGGAACAGAAAATGTCAGAGGGGAAACCGTTCTACTTCTTATATATGGATCTTGATGAATTTAAGAAGATAAACGATGATCACGGGCATCTGATGGGTGATCAATATTTACAGGAGTTTTCGTCCCGGATCAAGGAGATTGGTCGTCCCGGCTTGACGTTTCGGATTTCCGGGGATGAGTTTGTGATGTTGATTTTTGAGCAGGATGTTACGCATGTGCTGGATGCCCTGCACCGTTTGGATTTTGTCATACCCTCCGCCAATGTTCGGTTTCGAGGTGTCAGCTTCGGCATTTCACACTATCCAAGCGATGCGGTGCTTTTGGATGACCTTATTTCTTTTGCCGATCAGCAGATGTATAAAAGTAAAATGAAGAAAAAGCAATCCTAAATATTCATGAAACGAAGGTGGCTGAATCAAAAAACAGCAACTCCGGTGATTGAACGTTATTTTGACTTGAGGGCATTTCATTTACAAGCTATAATAATATCATGGAATTAAAAGCGCTGAAAATATCTGATAAAAAAATCGCATTGTTAAACAGCATGGGGATAGGTAAGGCAGAGGATTTGCTGACATACTATCCTTTTCGTTATGAACAGATTGAATTTATTCCCTATGAAAATTGGGAAAAAGGCGGAAAAGTAGCATTAGAGGGAACCATTATTACGCGTGCGAGCGTTTTTCGCTACGGTTATCATAAAAGTATCACCAGATTTAAAATTGACAATGAGGCTGGTGAGTTTGATATTGCATTATTTAATCGTCCGTGGCCGAGCACATTTGCGATTGGCAAAAAAATCACGGTAATCGGAAAATATGAGGGGGGCAGTAAAATTACCGCTCTGCAATATAATTTTAACCCGCTGGCTGAACAGCTTGGCATCGAACCCGTTTATACGGTGAAGGAGGGTATCACCCAAAAGGATATACGTAACTATATCAGAAAAGCCTATGATGCATTATCCGCTACGATTGAAAATGTGATACCGCAGCCATTTCTTGATAAATACCGATTAATAGACCGAAAGGATGCTATTTACGGTGTGCATCATCCAAATAATTCATCGTTAATCAAACAGAGTCTGCGTCATCTTAAATATGAAGAATTTTTTAAGTTTCAGTTTACGATGCAGCTGCTGAAGCAGGTTGAGAAAACCGCGGCGGTCAAATCGGGAAAGCAATTTGATAATGAGGATGTATGGGAATTGAAAAAAACGCTGCGCTTTGATCTGACAAGCGGTCAAGTGGAAACCATCCAGGATATACTGAATGATATGCACAGTGAGAGCATAATGTACCGTATGGTGCAGGGTGATGTTGGATGCGGGAAAACGTTGGTTGCGGCATTCGGCATGTATGCCTGCGTACTGGCTCATAAGCAGGCGGCTTTGATGGCGCCGACGGAGATACTGGCGAAGCAGCACGGGGATAATCTGAAGCAGCTGTTCCAGGACTTTGATGTGCAGGTAGAAGTATTGTATGCCTCGCTGGGGCTGCCGGAGCGCCGCGCTGTTTTGAAGCGCTTGGCAAATAATGAAATTGATATTCTGGTCGGTACCCATGCGCTGTTTCAAGAAGAAGTACAGTTTTATGATTTGGGCATGGTGGTCGCGGATGAACAGCACCGTTTTGGGGTTGAACAACGGCGGCGGCTGTTGGATAAGGGAGATAAGGTGGATTTTCTTTTGATGAGTGCAACGCCGATCCCGCGTACCCTGGCAATGTCACTGTTTGGTGATATGGATGTGTCAACCATCAGCGAGCTTCCAAAAGGAAGAATGCCGGTAACCACGAAGCTGGTCAAGGCGAATTCGATGCAGCCGATCTTGCAGGATGTGCTGAAACAGATCGATGATGCGAACCAGTGCTATATAGTTTGTCCCGCGATAGAAAAGAATGAAGAATTTGCGGTACGCAATGTTACAGATATTTATGATGCGCTTCAAAGTGCGATCGGCCGAAGATATCGCATTGCGCTCCTGCACGGACGCATGAACTCCCAGCAAAAGGATTCGGTCATGCATGGCTTCGCGGCTCATGCATACGATATTTTGGTATCGACTACGGTAATTGAGGTCGGTATTGATGTGAAGGATGCCAACATCATGGTTATCTACGATGCCCATCGCTTTGGTCTGTCTCAGATTCATCAGCTGCGGGGAAGAGTCGGCAGAGGGACACGCCCCGGATATTGCTATCTGCTGACTTCAACAAAGGATCCAGATAGTCTAAAACGCTTGGAAATCTGTGAGAGGACGAACGATGGCTTTGAAATTGCGCGGGCAGATTTACAAATCCGCGGCCCCGGTGATATCCTGGGTACACGTCAAAGCGGTATCCCGGGTTTTATTCTGGGGGATGTAATTGCTGATGCAAATATTCTTGAGGTGGCTCGTGCTGATGCGGCCTACGCATTGAAACATGCGGAAGAACCGGCGTTTGCCCCTCTGTATCAGAAGTTGAAAGAACAGCTTGATGAAACGCGTTATTTGGATTGAAGTGTGCTATAATATTACGGAAAGAATGAAAGAACTGGTGAAATCATGGATACAATATACGATTGGCTGGATGCTAAGGGAATTCCTTACGATAATAAAGAACTGATTGAAGTAGCGCTGACGCATTCTTCTTATGTCAATGAGCATAAGCATGCGCAGTGCGATAATGAACGGTTGGAATTTATGGGTGATGCCGTGCTGCAGATTTGGACCAGCAAAAAGCTGTTTTTAATGCAGCCGCCCCTTGATGAAGGCAAGATGACAACGCTGCGCGCGCAGCTGGTTTGTGAAGAGGCGCTGGCAGCCTATAACCGCAAGCTGGGTTTGGCAGCCTACTTGAAACTGGGGGTCGGGGAAGAAAAAACCGGCGGCCGTAATCGCGATTCAATTCTTGCGGATATGTTTGAAGCGCTCTTAGGGGCCATTTACCTGGATCAGGGACTGGAGCCGATCAATACGCTGCTGGAAGAAGTGATTACGCCGACAATTCGCTCACCGAAAAGTGAACGGGTGATTGATTATAAAACAAAGCTGCAGGAATATGTGCAGTCGGATTCCCGCAAAACGGTGCACTATGAAGTTGTTAATGTGACCGGCCCCAGTAATAAGCCATTATTTGAAGTAATTGTAAAGCTGGAGGATATCACATTGGGAAAAGGCATTGGATATTCGAAGAAGCGGGCGGAACAGCAGGCTGCGAAGGATGCGTTTGAAAAAATGGTAAAATAAGCAATACACATTATTCGTATTGCTTTTTTCTAATCATAAGAAACTCTGTTAAAATAGCGGTTGCTCGGGAGGGATGTTATGTTGAAAAAACTTGGTAAAAAAATATTGCTGGCGCTGCTTGTGATCACCTGTCTGCCCATTGTCAGCATACAGGCTAAGCAGCCATCATCAGCTTCTAAGCTAGTGGCCAACGGACATGAATTTGATCTAAAGAGTGAGCAGGCAATCCTGATAGATCTGACGGATCAGAAAATCCTGTATCAGAAGGATCAAAATAAACGGATTCATCCGGCCTCGATGACGAAGATCATGACCGTGCTAGTAGCAATTGAACATATCGATGATCTGGATCAGACCATGGTATTGGACGATGATGTGTTTGAAGGCCTGCTGGAGGCAAATGCGAGTGTAGCGGGTTTCCTGCTGCGGGAAGAAGTGACAATGCGGGAACTGCTGTATGCGACGATGATTGCCAGTGGAGCGGATGCAGCGCGGGCGCTGGCCATTCATGTCAGCGGCAGTGAAGCAAATTTTGTAAAGCTGATGAATCAGAAAGCAAAAGAGCTGGGATTGACGAATACTCATTTTGTCAACACGACAGGATTAGATGATGACGATCATTACGCTACAGTTAGTGATATCGCAAAGCTGCTTGAGTCAGCGATTCAAAATAAACAGTTTCTGAAAATTTTTAAAACCAGAGAGTATACGCTGCTGGGCAATGAAGTACGTGAAACTGGCATACAGCTGAAAAGCACCATGCTGGGACAAATTGAAAATCTAGGGTATGAGGATAATCTGATCGAAGGAGGAAAAACCGGTTATACGGAGGGCGGCGGCTTATGCTTGGCCTCAACAGCATGGCATGAGGGTACGCATTATCTTGCGGTTACGGCAAACGGCGGGCTGGATCACAACAGCGGCAATAACATTATGGATGCCTATACCATGTACCAGTATTATTTTAAGAATTATGCACGCAAAACCATTGTAAAGAAGGGAATGGTTTATTTAACACTTCCGGTAAAATGGAATTTTTCTCAATCCAAACTGGAATTTAAGGCAGATAAAGATTTGACTACGCTGGCTCCGTCGGATATGAAGGAGGATGCTGTCAAAAAGCACTTCATCGGTGAAAAGACAGTAAAAACCCCGATTGCAAAGCAGCAGCTGCTTGGACAGTTGGAATTTATGTATGGTAATGAATTGTTAACCAGTTTGGAGATGCGTTCGACCGAAGAAATTGGCCGAAATCCGCTGCTGTATTACAGCGAACCGATTTTGAATTTTTTCAAAACAAATGCCTTAGCTACGGTGCTGCTGATCGCTGCATGCTTTGGGGTGGTTATCATTATTATCTGGCGTAAAAAATACCGTCGGTATTTGTAGGAGGATTTATGAAAAATTTAGATGAAATAATTGAACGCCGTGGTACGACTGCGGTAAAATGGAATCATTTAGCGGAGGCGTTTGGATGTGATGAGGATGCGCTTCCGCTTTGGGTAGCAGATATGGATTTTGCCTGTGCAGATCCAATCCTGGCAGCGCTGAAGGAGCGGATTACACATCCCGTTTTCGGCTATGAGGATGGCTATGATGAAGCCTATACCGAGGCGGTTACCGGTTGGTTTAAGCGGCAGTTTGATTGGGAACTGCGGCGGGAGGATTTGTTTTTCAGTCCCGGGGTAGTGCCGGCACTGGGCTTTTTAATCGATATGCTGAGTGAAGAAGGAGAAGGAATTATCATTCAGAGTCCGGTCTATTATCCGTTTGCGGCTAAGATTCGTGCGAATCATCGAGAAGTGATTGATAATCCGCTGATTTGTGAAAATGGCTGTTATCGTATGGATTTTGACGATTTGGCAGAAAAAATGCGTCTTTCACAGGTACGCGGGATGATTTTATGCAATCCGCATAACCCGGTCGGCCGGGTGTGGAGCAAAGCGGAGCTGAAACAGGTAGCAGCGATTGCGGAAGCGAATCATAAATGGATCATCAGTGATGAAATTCATTGTGATCTGATTCGCAGCGGTTATCAGCATACGCCGTTAGCAAAAGCGTATCCCAAATATCGGGAGGAAATTATCACCTGCACGGCCCCTAGCAAGACATTTAATTTGGCCGGTCTGCAGAACAGTAATATTATCATTCATAAGGAAGCATACCGAAAGCTGTGGAAGAAGAAGGTCATCGACCGTTTTTCAATCAGCGAATGCAATACCTTCAGCCGCACCGCCACAATTGCGGCATATAAGGATGGAGAAGCATGGCTGCGGGAGGTAAATGCCTATGTGGATGCGAATTTTCAATACTTATCATCTTTTTTAAAGGAACATCTGCCCAAGGCAGTATTAACACCGTGTGAAGGCACCTATCTGGCTTGGATCGATTTTCGCGCCTATGTGAGCGATGCGGCTGAGCTGGAGCGGATTATGCGTCATGAAGCAAAGGTAATTCTCGATGAGGGCTCATTATTCGGGGAAAATGGCAATGGCTACGAACGCATCAATCTGGCTTGTCCGCAGTGTATTTTGAAAGATTGTTTGAACCGCATTGCCGGTGCCCTTATACGGGATTAAGGAGGTTTCATGATTTATTTGGCATATGGCTTGCTTGCGGTACTGGTAGTACTCTTCTCGATCAAGCTGTCTCAGTATGTGGATGCACTTGATAAGAAAACGAATTTATCGGGTGCGTTTATCGGCGGGGTCATGCTGGCGGCAGTCACTTCGCTGCCGGAGCTGTTTACATCGCTTACGGCAGTATTGGCTTTGGATCAGCCCCAGCTGGTACAGGGAGATGTGCTGGGAAGCAATGTTTTCAATTTATGTATCATTGCAGTGGTAATTTTGATTGCGGCCAAGGGCTATCGTGATTCACAGGTTTCCCGTTCCCATAAACAGACGCTGCTTTATGGCTTGATCATGTACGCTTTGGTGTTTTTAGCGATTATAAAGCCGATCACGCTTGATTTGGGGATCATCAATGTCAATTTAATGACCATTTTGATCCTGCTTGTATATGCGGTAAATGTTCACAGCATGAAGCATGATGATTCCGCAGACAACGAGGAACCATGCGATCTTGATTTGAGCGTACCGCAAATTACTGTTCGCTTTCTTTTATTCAGTGTGGCGCTGGTGCTGGTCAGCATTTTATTGACTCAGGTTACCAATATCATTGCCGAGGATTTGAATATGGGAGCTACCGTGGCAGGGGCGATCTTCTTAGGGGTAGCCACTTCACTGCCGGAGCTGTCCGCTTCTTTGTCCCTCATGCGGCTTGGTAATTTCAATGCATCATTTGGTAATGTAGTAGGAAGCAACTTGTTTAATTTCATTATTTTCTGCTTTGCCGATATCATTTACACGAAGGGAAGTATTTATTTAAACGATGGTCAGGTCATGAATCTGATCGGATTCGGCGCACTGTCATCCGTGCTGGCATTGGGATTTCTGTATGGGAAAAAGCATGTCTGGGTATTGCGTATACTGAGTGTACTGATCTTAGGCTGCTATGTTTTCAGTATTGTATGTTCGATGTAAAAAGGCTTGGCCGGTTCAAAAAAAGGACCGGTTTTTCATTTCCTTTACGAGGAAAAAATGATATGATAGGTAAGATTAGAAATGGGGAATTTGATGAGTTTAAATCTGCTTGATATTGTGAAAAAAATGGAAGTGGATAATCCGGACCTGCAGTATTTTGAAGGCGGATCTTTTGTGATGGATCCAATCTATATACGGAATCAGAACCGTCTGCGGATCGAGCTGCAGCTTCCCAAAGTATTGCCTTATGAAGTCTATGATATCTTTTTGGCGCGCTTAATCAAAATTACCCGTTCCCAGATCGATTTAAAGGTATATTGTGAAGATCCGGCGATCGATTTTATGGAGCTAAGAAAATACATTCGGCATTTTGTATCCAAGCATGCCCATTTGAGGGTTTTTGAAGAGGTATGGCCGAAGGTAGAAGACGGCTATATCGTCTATCAGCTGACGGATGCAGGAAAGCGGGATCATCTGATTCAAAACAAGCATCTGCTCACGGCTTTTCTAAAGGACTGCGGTATAACTCAGGAAATCACGGTTCAGGAGCTGACTCTGGAAAAAAGCATACCGGAAGTTGCCTGCAAACAATCCCGGACTGAACGACCTGCTCCAATTTATGAAGAAAAAAAATTTATGAGACCCAAGGGGAAGAAGGGCTTGGATCGGTATGTACCTTTTGCGATTCATGATATTAGTGAAGCTTGTCACGATATTAAGATTCGCGGTAAGATTTTTGAACGGGAAAACCGTACGCTGCGCAATGGCAAGGATATACAGAGCTTATGGATTGCGGATGAGGATGATGCGATCATCATTAAACGGTTTGAACGCGGTGCGCTAACCAAGGAAGTATTAAATGAAATCAATGTTGGAGACAGCGTGATTGCATATGGCCGTGTGGAATACGATACGTATACGCGGGAGCTGGTGTTCATGCCGGATGTCATTGAGCAAACAGCAGAGAAAAAACGCCATGATACCGCTGATGAAAAACGTGTAGAGCTTCATGTTCATACGAAGCTTTCGGAAATGGATGGAGTCTGTGATATCGAGGAATTTATCGCCCAGGCGAATGAATGGGGTCATGATGCGATTGCTTTGACCGATCATATGGTCGTACAGGCATTCCCAAAGGCGCAGCATGCAGTAACCGCAATCAATAAAAAGCGGGAAAAACCTTTCAAAATGCTGTATGGAGTTGAGATGAACATGGTTGATCCGCTTCTGCATATTGTCCGCAATGCCGATGATACGGAACTGGAAAAGGGCGAGTATTGTGTATTTGACTTGGAAACTACGGGGCTGTCCTCACGCTATGACCACATCATTGAGTTTGGCGGTCAGATCATGAAAGACCGCACCTGCATTCGCAAGCTTCAATTATTCATAAAACCGCCGGTGGCGCTGAGTGCGTTTACGATGGAGCTTACCAATATCACAGAAGAAGAAATGCGTACCGCCAGACCGTTTGAAGAATGTGTTGATGAAATTCTGGAATTTATCGGTGAACGCATTCTGGTTGCCCACAATGCTGATTTCGACTATAACTTTCTAAATGATGAGCTGGTTCGAAGCGGCCGTGCGCCATTGATGAATCCGGTGATTGATACGCTTGATCTGGCCCGTTCGCTGCACAGCGACCGCAAGGGATATCGGCTTGGTCAGATTGCCCGCTCCTATGGCATCCGCTATGAGGAAGATGTCGCTCACCGTGCTGACTATGATGCGGAAATTCTGGCTCAGGTATATATGAATATGCTGAATGAACTGAAGCATATCAAAACGCTGAAGGAACTGCAGGAAATGCAGGATCCATCCTGTTTTAAGAAAGTATTTAAAAAGCATGTTACCATTTTGGTGAAGAATAAAACCGGCTTAAAAGAACTGTTTGAATTAATTACCCTGTCACACTGTAAGTACCTTGCCTTTAACGGTAAAAATACCGCCAATATCGTCGCGGAACCGCGCATCCCCCGTGAGGAGATCGATAAGGTTAGAAAAAACGGAAATTTGCTGATCGGCACCAGCTGTTTGAATGGAGAAGTTTTTGACTTGGCGCATACCCGTAATCAGCAGGAGCTGGAAGCGGCAATGGCATGGTACGACTATGTTGAAATTCAGCCATTGGCGTGCTATGAGCATCTCATCGCCCGGGATCAGATCGGTTCTATGGACCGGCTGAAGCAGATTCTTGGTGATATTATCAGCACCGGTTATCAGCTTGGTAAAATTGTCGTCGCAACGGGTGACGCGCATTATGTGCATCCGGAAGAAAAACAGATTCGTGATATTTATATTTCCTCTCAGGCGATCGGAGGAGTGCGCCATCCCCTGTATATTTATAATCAGGAGCGGCGGCGCAAAAGCAAGGCGCCGGATCAGCATTTTTTGACTACTGATGAAATGCTGGATGCATTTGCTTGGGTTGGTAAGGACCGAGCTTATGAGATGGTTGTTACCAATACCCAGAAGATTGCGGAAATGATTGAACCGGTCTATCCGGTAAAGGATCGTCTGTATCCCCCAGATATCGAAGGATCAGATCAGAAGTTGCGGGATATCTGTTATAAACGGGCACATGAAATATATGGACCAAAGCTGCCGGAAATTGTGTCCAACCGATTGGAAAAGGAATTAAAGAGCATTATCGGACACGGCTTCTATGTGGTTTACTATATATCACATCTGTTGGTTAAAAAATCCAATGAGGACGGTTATCTGGTTGGTTCCCGAGGATCGGTCGGCTCTTCATTTGTGGCAACGATGGCTGGTATTACAGAGGTAAATCCGCTGGCCCCGCATTATGTGTGTCCTAAATGTCATTATGTGGAGTTTTTTACCGACGGCAGTATTGCATCTGGTTTTGATTTGCCGGACAAGAAGTGTCCAATCTGTAATGAAACAATACGCGGAGATGGTCAGGATATACCGTTTGAAACCTTTTTGGGCTTTGAAGGTGATAAGGTGCCCGATATCGATCTGAACTTTTCCGGTGATTATCAGCCAACTGCTCATGCTTATACCAAAGAGGTATTCGGTGAGGATCATGTATTCCGTGCCGGAACCATCGGTACGGTCGCTGAACAGACGGCATTTGGGTATGTCAAGGGCTATGAGGAAGAAATGGGCATTGAGGGAACGACCCGTAAGGCGCAGATACTGCGGCTGGCAAAGGGCTGTGAAGGGGTAAAACGTACAACCGGTCAGCATCCCGGCGGGATCATCGTCATTCCGCAGGATATGGATGTGCATGATTTTACTCCGGTGCAGTATCCGGCCAATAACCCTTTTGCGGAATGGAAGACCACCCATTTCGACTTCCATCAAATTCATGACAATGTCCTGAAATTTGATATACTGGGACATGTCGATCCGACCGCGATGAAAATGTTGGAACGGATGAGCGGTATTGATGTGACAACGATCCCAATGAACGATCCGGCAACAATGAGCATCTTCTCAAGTGTGGATGCTTTGCATATTGATACCAGCAAGAACACGGAAATTACCGGCGCCGCGGGGATTCCTGAATTCGGAACCTCTTTTGTCCGGGGCATCTTAGAAATGACGAGGCCGACAACCTTCGATGAGCTGGTGCGTATTTCCGGCTTGTCGCATGGAACGGATGTTTGGCTGAACAATGCTAAGGATCTGGTTGAAGCTAAGACCTGCACCCTGAAAAATGTAATCGGCTGCCGTGATGATATCATGGTCTATCTGCTTCATAAGGGATTACCGCCGAAAACGGCCTTTACGATTATGGAATCAGTTCGTAAGGGCAAAGGGCTGAAGGATGAATGGATCGAAGTCATGAAGGAACATGACGTAGACAGCTGGTATGTGGATTCCTGTGAGAAGATCAAATATATGTTTCCGAAGGCACACGCTGTTGCCTATGTCATGATGGCGGTAAGAATTGCCTGGTTCAAGGTGCATATGCCGCAGTATTATTACTGTATGTTCTTTTCGATCCGCTGTGATGCTTATGATATTGAAACGATGATCAAGGGCGAACAGTCGATCCGCCGTCGGATGACGGAGATTGCAGGACGGATGGAAAGCAATGAATTCAAGAATGAGGTAACCAAGAAGGAGCGGGATATTTACACCTGTCTGGAGCTGGCACTGGAAATGGTACTGCGCGGTTACCGCTTTGGCAATATTGATATTATGCGCTCTGAAGCAAAAGAATTTATCGTTGATCCAGATGATGACAATATCATCATTCCGCCGTTTACCAGTATTGACGGCTTGGGTGAAAACGTTGCGATCACGGTAATTGAAGCCCGTAAGCAGGGGGCATTTCTGTCTAAGCAGGACTTGCAGGATCGCACTGCGTTAAATGGAACTCTGGTGAAAAAGCTGGAAGCGCTGGGCGCGCTCGGTGATCTGCAGGAGGAAAATCAGCTTTCATTGTTTTAAAATTGAGGGATGATCAAAACGGTTTGTTTTTAATAAATGAACCGTTTTCACTTGGCTCGACACATGGATTTGTAATGAGCTTTGTCTTTGTGCTATGATAAAAAAGAATCGAGGGATAGGATGAGATCGTATAAACGGGGATCAACCCAGCATGTGCTGGGAACAGCCAAGAAATTTAAATATGTGCTGGTGGTAGAAGGACTGGCAACCGGTGCGGCAGCTGGATTGATCGCGGTGCTTTACCGTATTCTGCTGGAGCATGCTGAATCCTTTGTGATGGCTGCGGCTTCCTTTATCAAGGGAAATTATTTGTATATTGCCGGTTGGTTTATTGTTCTCTTGATACTCGGGTTTTTAGTAATGAAAATCAGTCAATGGGAACCGTATATCAGCGGCAGCGGCATTCCTCAGGTTGAGGGCGAGGTGATTTCTTTCATCGATCAGAAATGGTATCGGGTGCTGCCGGCAAAGGCAGTGTCCGGGGTGCTGTGCGCGATCGGCGGGCTGTCTTTGGGACGGGAAGGGCCGAGCATTCAGCTTGGGGCAATGGCCGGTAAAGGATTGGCGAAAACCTTTCATCGAGCTAAGGTAGAAGAACATCTGCTGCTTACCTGCGGAGCAGCTGCCGGTTTGTCCGCAGCCTTTAATGCACCGCTTGCCGGGGTGATGTTTGCCTTAGAGGAAGTGCATAAGAATTTTAATGTCAATGTATTGATATCCGTCATGTGCGCTTCCGTGACCGGAACCTTTATCTCTCAAAATATCTTTGGTCTGGCGCCGGCCTTTCATTTTGTTGTGGAAGAAACGATGCCGCTTCATAATTACGGCTATCTGTTGGTGCTGGGAATCTTCGCGGGCGTGCTGGGCGTCGTCTATAACAAATGCACGATCAAAATGCAGGATACCCTGGCAAGATCTAAATTTAAACCGGGTTACAGTATTCTGCTGGCCTTTTTGCTTGCCGGTATTTTTGCCCTATGTCTGCCGCAAGTGCTGGGCGGCGGCCATCGCATGATTGAAATGCTCACCAATAACGATGCGATGCTCATCAAGACGATGGGCATGCTGCTGGTGATGAAATTTATCTTTTCCTTGATCAGCTTCGGTTCCGGAGCGCCCGGCGGCATTTTCTTCCCGCTGTTGGTGCTGGGCAGCTTCATCGGGGCGATCTTCGCTGTGATTGCGATCCGATATTTCGGAGTTTCATCAATGTATATGCCCAATTTTATCATTGTGGCAATGGCTGGCATGTTTGCGGCCATCGTAAGAGCGCCGATCACAGGAATTATCCTGATTGCGGAAATGTGCGGCACTCTGACCCATCTGCTGCCGCTGGCGGTAGTTTCGATCGCCGCTTATCTTACTGCAACGATGCTGAACTGCGATCCGATTTATGAGAGCCTGCTGCATCGGCTGCTGCTGAAAAACGGTGTCAGCACCGGTGAAGAAAAAGGAGAAAAACTGTTGGTTCAAAATGTTGTGGAGCTGGGAAGCCATATTTGTGAAAAGAAGATCTGTGAAGTCAACTGGCCGCGCCATTGCTTGATCGTCAGTATCGAAAGAGGCGGTAAGGAGATCATACCGAACGGTGAAACGATCATCCATTGCGGCGATATCCTGGTAGCACTGCTAAATGAGGGTGATTCTGCTTACGTGAAGCATGCATTTGCGAAATGCTGCGGCGTAAAAGAATAAGTAAAAATTTTAGATATAGATAAGGATGATGAAGCCCTGAAGAGCTGGGGATGCATCATCCTTTTTTTGGATACGCCGCATCATTCGCCAATTATCCGCAGGAAACGTTGATCTTCTCCAGTCTTTTCCTATCTTTTATCTGAAGCTACAAGCGACCGTTTTATCAATCTCCGCAAATCCATAAATTTCAGGTAATTTTTTATATACAAATAACCCTGAAAACGATATAATAGTGGTGTAAAGTAGCGGAAAG
The DNA here is from genome assembly GCF_009831105.1 of Copranaerobaculum intestinale. GTDB lineage: Bacteria > Bacillota_I > Bacilli_A > Erysipelotrichales > Erysipelotrichaceae > Copranaerobaculum > Copranaerobaculum intestinale. The sequence continues at coordinate 960,300 of NZ_WUUQ01000001.1, forward strand.
TGGTAGAAAGTGGAGGATTGAAGGATGCTGATCGGTGAATATGCACATAACATCGACGCCAAAGGGCGCCTTATCATCCCTGCCAAATTCCGTGATGAATTGGGTTTTAAAATGATTGTGACCCGAGGACTAGACGGCTGTTTGTGCGTGTATACGCTGGAACAGTGGAAGCTGCTTTATGAACAGCTGATGAAGCTTCCCACGACCAAAAAGGAAGCCCGCATGTATGTGCGCATGGTAACCAGTAAGGCGGCTGAGTGTGAATTAGATGCCCAGGGAAGAATTTCACTGCCGCAGACCCTTATTCAGCTCGCTGACCTGAAAAAGGAGTGTGTCATTTCCGGTACCGGAAATCGCGTTGAAATTTGGGCGAAGGATCGCTGGAATGCAGTTAATGAGGATAACGCCGAATCCTTTGAAGATATGGCTGAAAGTTTGACGGAGTTCTTTCTGTAATGGAACATACTAGTGTTCTGCTGAAAGAGTCGATCGATGCTTTGGCAATTCGATCAAACGGCATTTATGTCGACGGCACGCTGGGACGCGGCGGTCACAGCAGTGAAATTTTAAAGCAGTTGGACAGCGGTCATCTCTATGCATTTGACCGGGATGAAGCGGCGATCAAGGCATCAGATCAGCGATTATCGGGAATTTCTGATCATTACACAATCATCCGCAGCAATTTCGCCAGCTTGAAAGCTGAACTGGCAAAACATGACGTCAAGCATATTGACGGACTGCTGTTGGATTTAGGCGTTTCATCACCGCAGTTTGATGATGCGAGCCGAGGATTCTCTTATCGATTTGATGCGCCGCTCGATATGCGCATGGATCAGCGTCAGTCCCTCAGTGCTTATGAAGTGGTTAACGAATGGGATTATCATGATTTGGTTTCGATCTTTTTTAGATACGGAGAGGAAAAGTTTGCAAAGCAGATTGCCCGCCGTATTGAACAGGTAAGGGATCAGCAGCCGATTCGTACGACATTTGAACTTGTTGACGTCATCAAATCCGCATTGCCGATGAAAGTGCTGAATACCAAAGGACATCCGGCGAAAAAAATCTTTCAGGCGATCCGCATCGCGGTAAATGATGAATTGCAGGAATTACATATTGTATTGCATGATGCGTTATCGATGCTGAATCCGCAGGGCCGAATTGCGGTTATCACCTTTCAGTCACTGGAGGACAGAATTGTGAAAGATACATTTAAAGAATATTCCAGTGTACCGAAGATCGATAAACGCATACCGCTGCTTCCGGAGCAGTTGGAAACACCTCCTTATCGGTTGGTCTGCCGTAAGCCGATCTTGCCGGGAAGTGAGGAATTAATGGAAAATAATCGTGCTCACTCAGCGAAATTAAGAGTGATTGAAAGGATCAGGTGATTGCAGTGGCCAAAATTGTGAAAAAGAAACGCAGATTGCGCGTAGAGCGTTTAGTATCCATGTTTTTTGCTTTATCGATATTCTTATATCTGGGTTCCTCATTGTTTTTACAATCCTACAACATGAGCCTTTCAAAGCTGGATACGAAACGCGAAAATGAAATTATCGCAGCCAAGAAAGATAAAGAATCGATGCGTGTGGCTGTGGAACAGCTGCAGAACCGCGACCGTATCTTAGCGGTTGCGAAGGATGCGGGTATTGACGTAAACCAGGACAGCGTTGTAATTTTAGACGGTAATAATTAATATTACAAAGCATACTGGTAAGTATGATCTTAAGGGATAAGATATACCGCGACTGAAAGGATGTTTTGCATTGAACACAAAGAGATCCAATCGAACGATTACATATTTGATTTTAGTCATCAGTTTAATTGGGGCACTTGTTATCGCAAATGTCCTTTTTACTATGGTTACCGGTATTCATCTGCATTCCGGGCGCAATATTAAGACCGCTTGGGGCGGCAGTGAAACCAGTGTGAACGTGGTAACCGCCTCACGCGGGGTCATTTATGATCGATCCGGCAAGGAAGTGATCGCTCAGGATGTGGAGACATATAAAATCGTTGCCATTATAGATAAGCGGCGTAAAGACGGTGATAAACCGGCATACGTGAAGGATCAGAAAAAGACCGCAAAAGAACTTGCGCCGATCCTTGGTATGGATGAAGATGAGATTTTAAATAAGCTGAAAACCGGTGTTAAAAATGGTTCCTATCAGGTCGAATTCGGCACAAAAGGAAAAAATCTGTCCATTGAACAGAAAGAACAGGTTGAAGCGCTGGAGCTGCCGGGCATTGAATTTGAGAAGTCGGCGAAACGTTATTATCCTAACGGTAAGTTTGCTTCTTCGCTGATCGGCTTTGCGAGCTATGATGAAAAGAAGAAACAGCTTGTTGGCCGCATGGGACTGGAACGTTTTTTAAACAAAGAGCTGACCGGTACCGACGGTAAAGTGAAATATCGAAAAGATGCTGCCGGAAATAAGCTGGCGGGTTCTGAATATGTAGAAAAAAATGCGGTAAACGGGGCAAATGTTACGCTTACAATTGATAAGAATGTGCAGTTGGCACTAGAAAATGCCCTGCAAAAAACGATGAGTGAATTTGACAGTGCCAATGCATGGTCGATCATCATGGAGGTGGAGACTGGTAAAATTTTAGCTTACAGCGGCTATCCTTCTTTTGATCTGAATGAGCTTGATATCAAGGATTATCGTGATCTGCCAAGCCAGTACGCCTATGAGCCCGGTTCGGTCATGAAGGCATTCACTTATGCCGCCGCGATCGATTCCGGTGTCTATCCGGCGGAAGACGCGACGTTTCGATCCGGTACCTTTAATTGGGGCTACAGCGATGAAGAAGGTATTTATCGATCACCGACTCCGGTCGCAGGATTCAGTCCGATTAAGGATGCGCTGGATAAGGATCATGGCATGGTAACTTATGACAAGGGATTTATCCTATCTTTGAATACCGGAATCTGTGAACTGCTGACTTATCATCTGAAACCGGAAGTTTTTATGGATTATTTGGGAAAGTTCGGATTTTTCAAACCCGTTGGACTTTATGGACTGTCGGGAAAGGAAGATGTCGGCTTGAAAAACTTTACGTATCCATCTGATAAATTATCCACCGGATTCGGTCAGGCATCCAGTGTGACCGCACTTCAAATGGTTCAGGCCTATACGGCTATTTTAAATGATGGTAAAATGGTTAAACCTTATGTCATCAACAAAATAGAAGATTCTTATACGAATGAAACGCTTTATAAAGGCAAGACCGAAGTAGTAGGACAGCCGATCAAGGCATCCACTGCACATAAAATCGTAGATCTGATGCATCATGTTGTTAATGATCCGGACGGCTCCGGACAGCGCTATAAAATGGATGACGTCGATATCATCGCAAAGACCGGAACCGGTCAGATTGCGAAGGGAGCATCCTATTCCGCTTCTACATATATTAACTCAGTTATGGCAGCTGCTCCATATGACAATCCCAAAGTATTGATGTATTATGCTTTTGAAAGTCCTCAATTCTTGACATATACAGGTGATTATTTTAAACAGGCTTTCCGCGAAGCACTGATTGCGGAAAATATTACGGGTACTTCCACGTCAAATGAAGATTCCAAAAAGCAGAACAGCGCTTGGAAAAAGTTTGAAATGCCTTCCTTAGTCAATCATTCCTTGGCTTATACGGAAAATAAGATGAAGAATATGAATGTCAATAAGGTAATGATCGGGGATGGAAACAGTGTCATCAAGCAGTATCCGGCTGCTGGCAGCTCGGTGGTTACAAGTCAAAACATATTTATCCTAACTGACGGCAACAATATCACGATGCCGAATATGCTTGGCTGGTCACGTAAGGATGTGGCATCCTTTTGGGATATCACGGGCATACCGATTACGATCAGCGGCTATGGCTCGGTCAGCGAGCAGAGCGTGGCAGCAGGAAGTGTTATCGATAAGGCTACCAGCATTGAAGTGAAATTAAAATAGTCATCAAACAAATTTATTTGAAATATGTATACGATTATCGAAATTTGATTGATGATAAACCTATTTATCAGCAGCTTACCGATTGTGTTAAGCTGCTTTTTCTTTTGTTTATAAAAATCGAACAACATGAATCATCTGATATCTTCATACAATACACTGAGGTGTGTATATGATTAGAGGAAAAGTAAAAAAGAGAATGGATCGCATTTTTTTATGCACGGTACTGATCTTTTCTTTAATTTTAGGTAAACTTGGCTATGAACAAATTATCCATCATGAAAATATTATGGAAAAGGCAATGGAGCTGTGGGAACGTGATTTTACCGTAGCAGGTCTGCGCGGCAGTATACTTGATAAAAACGGTAAGGTGCTGGCGCAGGATATTCCATCCACCTCGGTTATGGTGGTACCGGCACAGATTGAAAAGCCGAAGCAGACCGCAAAAACACTGGCTGAAATATTGGGTGCGGATGAATCAAAAATTTATAAGACGATTACCAAACATGTATCGACTCAGAAGATTCAGCCGGAGGGCAGGCTCATCAGTGATGATCGAGCCAAGAAGCTGGAAGAGCTGGATCTTCCCGGTGTTTATCTGGTCCAGGATTCGCTTCGTCACTATCCAAATAATGCTTATCTGGCACAGGTGCTTGGTTTTACCGGTATCGACAACCAGGGATTAGCTGGATTGGAGCTTCAATATAACGATATTTTAACTGCAAAATCGGGAAGTCTGAACATTCCTTTCGATGCGAAAGGGCATAATGTCACACTGTATCATGAATCCTATGAAGCTCCGGGAAAGGGGCTTGATCTGGTACTTACAATTGATTCCTATATCCAGGATGTCATTGAACGAGAATTAAATAATCTGATGAAACGCTATCATCCTGATCAGGCACTCGCCTTAGCGATGAATCCGAAAACCGGAGAAATATTAGCCATGGTTTCCAAACCGGATTTTGATCCTAATCATTATCAGCAGTATTCCAAAGATGTATATAATCGCAATCTGCCGATTTGGATGAGCTATGAACCGGGCTCTACTTTTAAAAGTGTGACATTTGCTTCCGCTTTGGAGCTGAAGCTGTTTGATATGTTTAAGGACACCTATTATGACAAGGGATATGAAATGGTCGGTGGGGCCCGTATTAAGAGCTGGAAAGCCGGCGGACACGGGCAACAGACATTTCTGCAGGTACTGGAGAACTCCTCTAACCCAGGATTTGTTGAAATATCGCGGCGGCTGGGGTTGGATAATGAATATGAATATGTCAAAAAATTTGGATTTGGAGAAAAGACCGGTATTGATCTGCCGGGTGAATCCAAAGGTATCATGTTTAAGAAATCGGCAATGGGAGAAGTCGAACAGGCTACGGTTGCCTTTGGTCAAGGGTTGAGTGTTACTCCGATTCAGCTGGTAACGGCTTTCAGTGCAATCGTAAACGGCGGTACGCTGTATACGCCGTATATTACCAAAGCTATTCTCGATCCAATTACACAGGATCCGCTGCTGGAGGTCAATCCTACAAAAAAACGGCAGGTTATCAGTAAAGATACGAGTGAAAAAATGAAATATGCGTTGGAGAGTGTCGTCGCAAACGGCGGCGGCAAGAATGCATATATCAAAGGGTATAAGATCGGCGGTAAAACCGGTACTGCACAGAAGGCGGTAAACGGAGTGTATCTGTCGAATGAATATATTCTTTCGATGATCAGTGCGGCGCCGATTGACGATCCGGAAATTGTGATTTATATCGCGGCCGATGCACCCAAAAATGATGTGCTGTATGGCGGTACGGTCATCGGTCCGGTGCTGAAAAACTGTTATGAGGATATTCTTCCGTATCTCAATGTGAAGAAAACAGACGATCAAATTCCAAAGAAAAAGATGTGGCTGGACCTAATCGATATTCAGGTGGATGGTTTTATTGGAAAAAATAAAGATGAAGTGAAGCAGGAAGGCTTGGTGTTTGAGTTTGTCGGCGAGGGAGATAAGGTTGTGGAGCAGCTTCCGAAAAAAGGAACTACGCTGAGTGAAGGCGGAAAGGTGTGGATATATCTTGGTAAAGATAACGTTAAATAAGCTGTTAAAGTGTATTGGCGTAGCCTGCCAGACAACCATTGAAGTGCAGGGAATCACCGATCGCAGTGATGAAGCGAAACAAGATTGGTTGTTTATCAGTCTGCATGGAACAAGAGACAGCGGTGAGAAGTATTTGGATGAGGTGCTGGCAAAGGGAGCATATGTGCTTAGCAGTGAGCCGCATGATGATGAACGCATCTTTTTTCACGAGCATCTTCATAAGGCTGCGGCAGAGCTGCTGGATGTCTACTATGCACGCCCCTATGAGAAGCTGCATGTGTGCGGTGTAACCGGGACAAGCGGTAAGACGAGCGTGTCCTCGCTCTGTGTTCAGCTGTTGAATGCTCAGGGGCTGAAAACAATGCTGATCGGAACCAATGGCATCCAGTATGAACAGCAAATGATACCGACCGGCAATACAACTCCCTCATTGTTTATTTTGATGCGCTGCCTTCATGAAGCGCTTGAAAGAGGCATTACCCATGTCGTTATGGAGGTTTCTTCCCATGCTGTCGCAACCCATCGCATCGGCAATATCCGTTATGATGTGATTATCTTTACCCGTATTACCAGTGATCATCTGGATTTTCATTTTACACAATCGCAGTACCGCTACACCAAGTTTAAGCTGCGTTTTTCGCTGAAGCCGCAGGGCACCGTGATTCTTCATAATGATGATCAAAAAATGCGTGAGTTCTATCAGCTGAATCATCATAAGCTGATCACATACGGCTTTCAGGCAGCGCATTTTACTGCTGAAAGTCCGGTTGTCACCGATCGTGACAGCAGCTTTGTGATGCATGATTATACTTTTCACAGTCCCTTATTGAGCGATGTGAACATCTTGAATACGGCAGCGGTGATCGCCTATGGCCGGCTCATTCAGGTAAGCTATGCAAAGCTGCAGGAAACGGTATCACGTTTTCAAGGCATTCCGGGGCGATTGGAATGTATTCGCACGCAAGCATATACGATCTGGATCGATTACGCGCATACCAGCGACGCGCTTAAGAATGTGCTGCTGTTTGCTGAAAAGGTGAAAACAAATCGCATTATAACCGTAATCGGCTGCGGTGGGGAACGGGATCGGATCAAGCGTCCGCTGATGGCAGAATTAAGTGCTCATTACAGTGATTTGACCATTCTCACAGCAGATAATCCGCGCAGCGAATGGCTGCCGCAGATTCTGTTCGATATGTGTCCCGAACCGAAACCGAATACGGTGATTATTGAAGATCGTAGGTGTGCGATAAAACATGCTGTTAAAAATGCCGGTAATGGTGATATAATAATAATCGCCGGTAGAGGAAATGAAGCATATCAAACCATCTACGGACAGCGAATACGATTTCTGGATCAGGACGCTGTCAAGGAAATTTTACTGAGGGAGGAAGTTCCATGGATTTCAAATATATAGCTGCACTGGTAATCAGTCTGGTCATTACACTCATCGCAATGCCCATGCTGATTCCCTTCTTACATAAGATTAAATTCGGTCAGGAGATACGTAAGGACGGCCCGCAGTCGCATTTGATTAAGGGCGGTACCCCGACGATGGGCGGTGTCGTATTTATCCTTGTACCGCTGTTAGTTCTTGTGGTGCTGGATCATACAGCATTCGCATCCAAAGAGATGCTGCTGGTGGCGATGGCTTATGTCGGTTATGGTATGATCGGTTTTCTGGATGATTATATAATTGTTGTGAAAAAAGATAATGTAGGACTTCGTCCCGGTATGAAGTTTCTGCTGCAGTCAATTCTGGCAGTTGCCTTTTATCTGTTTTATCGCAATATCGCATCTTCGACCGTATACATTCCTTTGCTTGATCAAACCCTGGATCTGGGATGGCTTTACTTTGTTCTCGTATATATTATGTTTACGGCAGAGAGCAATGCGGTTAATCTGACCGATGGACTGGATGGTTTAAGTGCCGGAACGGTCATCATCGCAATTTCTCCCTATGTGATTTTTGCTTTGCTGCAGGATAACAAGGATTTGGCAATGCTGCTTTTGGCAGTGGTCGGAGCATTGCTTGGCTATCTTCGCTATAATCTGCATCCGGCTAAAATATTCATGGGTGATACCGGATCATTAGCACTTGGCGGCTTGTTAGCCGCAACCGCAATGGTATTGAAACAGGAATTACTGCTGGTGATTATCGGCGGTGTATTCTTACTGGAAGTGCTGTCGGTAGTCATTCAGGTTACCAGTTATAAATTAACGAAAAAGCGAGTGTTTAAAATGGCGCCGCTACATCATCATTTTGAATTGAGCGGTTTCAAAGAAACACAGGTAGTATTGATTTTTTGGTCCATGGGATTGGTATTTGCGGCAATCGGCTGCTGGTTGGGAGTGATGTAGGATGGATTTTAAGAACAAGAAAGTTTTGGTTATCGGCTGTGCTAAAAGCGGTGAAGCAGCGGCAAAGCTGCTGTTGGCCCGCGGCGCGGATATTACGATTACCGACAGCGCATGTATCGCTCATAAACAAGCTTTGCAGGATATGGGTATTGCGGTTTTTGACGGCGGCCATCCGGACTTCTTGCTGGATGGCGAGTGGGATTTCATTGTAAAGAATCCAGGCATTCCATATCATAATCCATTCATCAAAAAATTTGTGGAAAAGCATACGAAGATTTTAACTGAAGTGGAAATTGCCTATGCGTGTGCACCAAGGTTCCATTACGGTGCGATTACCGGTACCAATGGAAAGACAACCATCACTTCGATTCTCTATGAACTGCTTCAGGAAAATGGTCGGGCATTAGCAGCCGGCAACATCGGCTGTCCGCTTAGTGAACAAGCCCTGATCTTTGGTGAGGAAGAAAAGGATATTGCTTTGGAGCTCAGTAATTTTCAGCTTCTGGGCATTGATACATTCCGCCCTGAGGTCAGTGTCGTCTGTAATCTGGCACCGGATCATCTGGATTATATGGACAGTGTGGAGGCTTATTATAAAAGCAAAATGCGGATTTTTAAAAATCAACACAAGGATGACTGGTTCTTACGCAATGTCGATGATCCGCTGGTAATGAAATATGCGAAGGATATTCCATCGACGGTCATTGATTTTTCCCTGATTCGCCAGGATGTAGATCTATATCGCAAAGACGGGGGCATCTATCTGCATGAACAGCTGCTGTTTCATCAGAATGATTTAAAGATCGTCGGTGATCACAATGTCGCAAATGCCATGGTGGCTGCCTGCATGGCATATAAGCTGGGTGTATCAATACCCTCCATCCAAAAACGAATCAAAGCATTTCAGGCAGTGGAACATCGCTTGGAATATATCGGTGAACGAAACGGGGTAACCTTTTACAACGATTCCAAGGCAACCAATACCGGAGCGGTTGTGACCGCTTTGCAGTCCTTTGAGAAAAATATAATTCTGTTAGCCGGCGGTCATGATAAGGGGATTCCCTTCGATGAATTGAAAGAATTTGATGATCGAATCAAGTGCTGCATCGCCTTCGGAGAAACTCGTCATAAATTTCAGCCGATCTTCTCGCATGTAAATATTTGTGAGACGATGAAAGAAGCGTTTGATCGAGCGGTAGGACTTGCAGCTCCCGGAGACGTGGTCGTGCTTAGTCCGGCATGCTCCAGCTATGATCAATTTAAAAACTATGAAGAACGAGGTCGTATCTTTAAAGCATATGTACTGGAATATCTTCAGCAAAACTAATCTGTTCCTCATCATGAATTGTAATTCTGATTCCTATCGGATACAATAAACACAAAAGGAGTACGACTATATGGATATGATAGAGATATTAAAAGCCGTCGTTCTTGGAATTATCCAGGGAATCACGGAATGGCTGCCGATCAGCAGCACTGGACATTTGATATTATTTGATAAAATCTGGCCGATGACATCGACCCCTGCGTTTTTTGAGGTATTTAAAGTAGTTATTCAATTCGGATCGATCATTGCGGTCTGTGTATTGTTTTTTCATAAGCTGAATCCGTTTTCCGGACGTAAATCAATCAGTGAAAAGCGCCAAACCTTTGATTTATGGAAGAAGGTTATTGTCGGTTTAGTTCCGATTGCGATTGTCGGACTTCCTTTGGATATGATTCTGGAGGATTACCTGTCCGGCGTTTATGTGATTGCGGCGACATTGATTATTTATGGTATTGCATTTATTGTGATAGAAAGTAAGCGTCATACCCCAACTACAAGATCATTAGAAACCCTGTCGTATAAAACAGCGTTCTTCATCGGATGCTTTCAGGTACTGGCAGCGGTACCCGGCACATCCCGCAGCGGGGCTACGATTTTGGGTGCGATTTTGCTGGGCTGTTCCCGCTATGTCGCAAGTGAGTTTTCCTTTTTTCTGGCCGTGCCGGTAATGGCAGGTGCCAGCGGCTTAAAGCTGGTTAAATATTTTATGAAGGTCGGTATGTTTACGGCTGAACAGTGGGGATTGCTGCTGGTGGGTACGGTTGTAGCCTTCATTGTATCTATCTTTGCCATCCGGCTGCTGTTGAGTTATATCCGTAAGCATGATTTCAAGCTGTTTGGATATTATCGGATTGTCCTCGGCATTATCGTGATCCTGTATTTTACCCTTGTATAAGAAAAACGCCGGCGTTTAGCTGACGTTTTTTATTACAGATCTCGCCAAGAAATTTTCAGTATGTGAATTTGCCGGTAATGAATCAACATGCTATGATGAAAAATAAAGAGGAAGAAGAACATAAGCATGGAGAAAAAAGCAGAACAGTCTCACCAGACTTATCATGAGATGGCTCAGCATGACGGCACTTCCAAAGAAGGGGAATAAGCTGTGGAACTGGTCGGCTGCGGGGTGTACTAGAAAAGCTTACCGCTGTGCATTTATATGGAATTGATCTGATTGCTATAGCGAAGCATTTTATTTCTCACACCGACAAAAGCGAAGATAATTTAGCCCTTTTACGATGCTTCTGCTTTGGAAAGGAGCTTTTTATATGTCATATCCATGCCGATGGCGCCCAGCGGAGCGGTGATCAAAATAGCCAATACCGCAACCGAGAGAACTAGTCTGCCGCAAGCAAGGCCCATAGCGAGCGGAACAGATCCGATCGCAGCCTGTACGGTCGCTTTCGGAAGATAAGCGAGGATACAGAAAAGGCGTTCCTTTCGATTGAGCTTCGTTTTGATCAGACAAATAGAAACTCCGACGGCCCGAAAAATGAGCGCAAGCATAATCATACATACGGCAGCCAAACCAGCAGTCACCGTATAGCGGATATCCACTGCAGCGCCAACCAGCACAAAGAGAATAACCTCCGCCGCGATCCATAGTTTGCCGAATTTCTCCGCCAGCCGTTTTGATACAAATGCTATACTTTTGATTTTTAAGGTGCAGGCCATGCTCATAACCGCAAGCAGACCGGACACAGACACAATACCCTTCAGCCATGTTTCCATCGCTAATAGAATAAAAGATACTCCCAGCACAATGACAACTTTCGTGCTGTTACGTACGTAATGCTTATGTGCATATGCGGTTTCAAAAAAGTGACTGAGAAGATATCCGATAACAGCACCCAAGATCACTCCCAGCACAATGGAAATCGGAATGCTCATAAAATCTAAAATATTTGCGCTTCCTCCTTGCGTCATGTTAATAAAAGTGGAAAACAGCACAATGACAAAAATATCATCACAGGAAGCACCAGCCAAAATTAACTGGGGTATGCTTTTGGATAAGCCGTATTTCATATCGATGAGCTGAACCATGCGCGGTACGACCACGGCTGGTGACACGGCCGCGAGCACGGAGCCCATAACCGCTGCTTCCATTCTGGTTACGCTCAGAATAGAGGGGGCAAACAGTACGAATGCCAAAATCTCAAAGCAAGCCGGCACAAAGGACATCAGGACTGCAGGTCTTCCTACCTTTTTTAATTCCGCAAGATCAAGGGATAATCCTGCCTTGATCAAGATAATGATTAAAGCCATTTGCCGCAATTCCGATGAAATGGATAGAATGGATGGATCAAGCAGATCTAAAACATATGGACCTAGTACAATGCCGGTAGCCAGCATGCCGATAATACGCGGCAATTTGATCTTTTGGCAGATTGAAGCCATAGCTAAGCCTAATAAAAAAATAAACGCAAGTGAAGTCAACATAGCCTATCTCCTTTTAATACAAAAAAACTGATGCATTCTGCGACATAAAAATCACAGAAGTCATCAGCTTATATAAGCGGTTTAGGTTTCCCAAGGGAGAACATCATTCCCTTGAGTATTATATCCGATTCGCTTTAGTCTGTAAACAAAAAATTAGTTTTATATGCTTGTAGAAGGGTATCAGTCATGATCGATTTCGAAGTAATTTGCATATTTGCGTGAAACCTTATTTTTTAAACAGTTTGAAACCTAATTTACGATAGATTTTCGCAACCTTGCGATCTGCAATTACGCTGGCCTTGGCAGCTCCTTGGGCAAGTATTTCTTCCACGATACCGCTATTTTGAATTTCATGGTAGCGAGCCTGCAGACCGCTCAGCAATTCGTACACGGCATCTCCGACTTCTTTTTTCAATTCTCCATAACCCTTGCCGTTAAAACGATCAGCGATCGATTCAATCGCTTCACCGGTAATTACCGATAAGATTTGCATGAGGTTAGCCAACCCGGGCTGCTTTTCAGGATCGTATACAAGATTTGCATAGCTGTCAGTTACGGCGGACATAATCTTTTTACGGGCTACGCTTGGCTCATCCAGTAAATTGATCGTTCCTTTTGGATTGTCTTCAGATTTAGACATCTTCTTGGTCGGATCCTGTAATGAATAAATTTTCGCACCGACTTTTGAAATCAGCGGATCTGGTACACGAAAAACTTCTCCGTAACGGTTATTAAAACGTTCAGCCAAGGTTCTGGTCAGCTCGACATGCTGCTTCTGATCAACGCCTACCGGCACATAATCAGCATCATACAGCAGTATGTCCGCAGCCATCAGTGCTGGATAGGTAAACAATCCTGCAGTCAGATTGGTTTCACCCTTTGCACATTTGTCCTTGTACTGGGTCATGCGGTTTAACTCACCCATATAAGCATGACAGGTCATTGCCCATCCAAGCTGTGCGTGAGCAGGCACATCACTTTGTAGAAACAGTGTTACCTTATTTGGATCCAGACCGCTGGCCAGATACAAAGTGATCAAGTCCTTCGTATTCTGTTTTAGTTCTTTTGGATCGATATTGATCGTGATCGCATGCTGATTGGCGATAAAAATGAACATTTCATAATCATCCTGGTAATCCAGGCACGGCTTGATCGCACCGATATAATTCCCCAGCGTCAATTTTCCCGTCGGTTTAATACCGGTAAGCATTCTTTTCATAAAACTTCCTCCTTTACATAAAAAAACGTCCCTATATATTGTTGGGACGCGAAATGTATGCGTGGTGCCACCCGACTTGTTCTGATTGTATCAAAACCGCTCGTAACGGATAACGGCCGCTGCCGGGGACATGCCCGAACTCCGAAGACCCAATTCATGAAAAGGACAGCGTTTGCTTTCACCGGCCGCAAACTCTCTTCAGCATATCATTTTTTCACTACTTATTCTTCATCATCATTCAAGTTGGTACTATCATACTACTGCCAATTTTAAAATGCAAGGGTGAAAAAACAAACATTTTTCTTTTCATCATTTTGCAGATACTATATAATAATGAGGTAGGAGGTAACTACATGATTATATTATATACATCTCCGGGCTGCGCCAGCTGCCGCAAGGCTAAACAGTGGCTGAAAGACAACCATTTGGAATTTGTGGAAAAAAACATATTTACAACTTTACTGAAAGAAGAAGAGATAAAATATTTACTGCAGCGTTCTGAAAACGGAACCGCTGATTTGATTTCTACCCGTTCAAAAGCATTTCAAGAACTGGGGAAAGATCTTGATGATTTTTCAATGAAGGAATTGGTAGATTTTATCCAAAAAAATCCTTCGGTGATGAAACGTCCGATCATTATCAGTGAAAAAAACTTTGTCGTCGGCTACGATGATGACGAGATTACCTCATTTGTGCCGGGAGAACTGCGAGCGCTGGCTTCAACTGCCTGCAACAGCAGCTGTCCAAATTATCAAATTTGCGGCAAGACGCGAGAAGCAGCTCAATAGACTATCCGAAAGGGTAGTTTTTTTATTGTGAAAAGGGCAGTGATTGTATTCTCTGTGAATGATGAATGTCATACATTATAAGACATTTGTTTTTTACATGAATTCTTGAATAATGCGGTATTACATGTACGGGCAATGAAAGCTGTGATATCCATGTGTAAGGAGGGAAACGAATAAAACATTCAAGCTAATAACGCAGGCAAGCCTGAATCAATAGGGGACAACAACCTATCTTAGAAGGTAAGGATATGGGGAATACGGTATTTATTATGTATTTGTTAATTTTTTGGATTCCAGCATTGACAAAATACATAACTTCTCTTATTATATGTATAGACGTACGTACGAATGGAGGACAAGATGAAATATATTGGAATCGACGAAGAGGAACTAAAAGCCAAGCATGGCTATTATGCGGCTTATGAAATTGAACGTCAGCCGCAGTTGTGGAAACAGGTGTATGAGAGTATTCGATCACACGAATCGGATATTCAGGCATTTTTCTCAAAACTGCATCAGGAAACCAATCTAAAAGTATTGTTGATGGGAGCCGGCAGTTCTAATCTGGCTGCCCGCAGCGTTGCCCATCACGCGGCGATGCACACACCATGGGAGATTGTCTGTGAACCATCAACCAAGGTTATTCTGGATCCGCAGGAATATTTTCAGGCTGATCAGCCGCTTTTGTTAGTTTCCTTTGGAAGCAGCGGAAGTACCCCGGAGGGAGTGGCCTGCAACCGATTGGCGAAAAAAATGGTGAAATCCTTGTATCAGATCATGATCGTCTGTGTGGAGGACGGTATTCTAGTACAGGAAAATGCCGGTCAGGATAATGTTTTGTATATCCCGTTGCCGAAGCAGACCAAGGGTGAAAGCTTTGCGGCCACAGCGGAATTTACCTGCCTGGTACTACAGGCAATGCTGCTGTTTGATTATGAGCATCTAAGTGATTATGAATCCCTGATTCCGTATTTTGCAAGCGAAGCGGATCGTTTATTTCATGAGAACATTTCCATGATGCATGAAATAGCCGCTTCAGACACAGTTTCGCTGACCGCGCTGGGTTCACGGGAAATGGAAGTGCTGGCGGCGGAAACTGCTTTGAAAGCAGTGGAGTTTACAAATGGCCGCTATCTCAGCAATTACAATTCTTCGGTAGAATTCCGTCATGGACCGAAGCTGATTTTGACTTCACCAGTGCTCTGCTTGTTTTACCTTCATCCGGATCCATATATTGCAAAGTATGATCTCGATATGATGAGTGAAGTAAGCGGTGATGAAAATCACGGAACGATTGTCGGATTCGGCTATCAGCCGCTGCCGCAGAAAATCACGAAGCCAAATTTCTATTACGAATTTAAAGCGCATCCGCAGCTTGAACGCTGTCCGGTTGCCGGTATCTTCTTATATGCCTTGGCAATGCAGACCTTTATTACCCTGATTGCTTTGAAAAAAGGGGTGAACGCCGACTGGCCAAGCAGCGATGAGCTCGTGCCAAAGGTGGCAAACCGTGTCAATATCTATGAAAGAGAGGTGCTTTAAATGCCGAATATCGTTTTATCAAGAGTGGATAATCGTCTGATTCATGGGCAAGTTGCAACCAACTGGCTGAAAAATTATGCCGCAAATTTCTGCATCGTGGTCAATGATCGCGTGGCGCAGGATCCGATGGAGCAGAACCTGCTCAGCATGGCAATCGCCAATGCGATGCCGGTGCGTTTCTTCACTGTAGAAAAAACGCTGGAACTGTTACCGGGAGCAGATCCCCGCCGCAAAATAGCCTTGATTTTTGAAAGTCCCCTCGATGCTTTGAAATTGGTTGAGGGAGGAATTGTCTTAAACGAATTGAATATCGGAAATATTCATATGGCGGAGGGGAAAGAAAAGCTATTTAAAACCGTTTATGTGAATGAAGCAGAGAAAGCCGCTATCAGTGAGCTGATGAAGCGTGGGGTACATGTGGAATATCGGATGCTGCCGTCAGAAAATTCAGCTGATTTTGCGGCTGTCATAAAGGAGGATTAGAAAGATGTCTATTGCACAGGCACTGCTTATCGCATTGATCGCCGGTTTGGCCGGTGTGGATTATTATATGGAAGTGTTTCAGACATACCGTCCGTTGGTGTTAGGTACGATCATCGGTATCGCTATGGGTGATGTTAAAACCGGTCTTATGATCGGTGCCACATTTGAATTGATGTGGATGGGACTCATGCCGATTGGCGGAGCACAGCCGCCGAACATGGTGATCGGTACGGTCATCGGTGTCGTATTTGCTATCGCCAGTCACGAAGGAGCTTCTACGGCTATCGGTATCGGCGTTCCGTTTTCGATTTTGATGCAGGGGATCATCACCCTGATCTATACCGTATTCTCCATGTTTATGCCGATCGCTGATGGATTTGCGGATAAAAATAAAACCAAGGGCATCGAAGGTATCCAGTTCGGCGCATTGGCAATTGTCTTTATTTGTTACTTTTTGGTGGCATTCCTGCCGATTTATCTGGGTGCTGATAAAGCGCAGTTTATCGTATCACTGCTGCCGACCTGGGTGGTGGACGGTCTTACGGTGGCCGGAGGCATTATGCCGGCAATTGGCTTCGCGATCCTTTTGAATACGATGTTTAAGATGGAATATGTTATTTTCCTGGCACTCGGCTTTATCTTTGTAGCTTACGGCAATCTGCCGATTCTGGCAGTTTCCGCAATTGCGGCTTGTATTGCCGTTTACGATTACTATATCTATCATCAGAAAAAAGAAGTTATTGCGGTAGCGGAAGAGGAGGATTATCATGACGGACTCTAAAGGATACATGGATACAAAACCGGGTGTGATCACCAAAAAAGATCTGAATAAAGTTGCTCTGCGCACGATGCTGATCAATGCTTCGTTTAACTATGAGCGCATGCAGGCTATCGGTTTTACATACTCCCTGCTGCCGGTTATCAATAAGGTACATACCAATGAAGCTGACAAGCAGACCGCGCTGCATAATCATTTAAACTTTATCAACTGTCATACGTATGTGATCAGCTTGATTCTGGGAATCAGTGCGGCGATGGAAGAACGTAAGGAAAATCCCGAATTGATCAAGAGTGTAAAGGTTGCATTGATGGGACCGCTGGCTGGCCTCGGAGATTCGATGATCTGGTTTACGATCATGCCGATTTTGGCTGGTATCGGAGTGAGCTTCGCGATGGACGGCAATATTTTGGGTCCGATCTTCTTTATTCTGGCATTCAATATCGTGGAGAACCTGGTGCGCTTTGGATTTGTCCATTGGGGCTATTCACTGGGGGTCGGGGTTATCGATCGTTTAAAGGATATCAGTGAAAAAGTTGTGCGCTCCGCATCGATTCTTGGAATGACGGTGATCGGCGCATTGATTGCATCTTATGTATCTTTGAGTACCAAGCTTACGATTACTGCCGGTAAGGCAAAGGTTGCCCTGCAGGCTGATTTATTTGATAAGATCATGCCTTGCATGCTGCCGCTGCTGTATACATTATTTATTTTCTGGCTGATTCGTAAGAAGAAAGCAAGTCCGATCCTCTTGATCGCGCTGACAGTTGTATTTTCTCTGGTTGGCGTATATTTCAAAGTCTTTTAACCGTAGCGAGGTATATTTTTCCAAAATAGGTATGGTATAATGAGAAAGGCAGGTGATAGGAATGGCATTTGATCGCAGACCGCTTTATGTGGTAATCATGGAGAGCGTTCAGAACTATATCAGTGACCGTGGATTAAAGCCGGGGGAACAAATTCCCTCTGAAGTGGAACTGATGAATCAGTTTCAAGTTAGTCGTGCAACGGTTCGGCAGGCAATGCAGGAATTGGAAAATGAGGGTATCATTGAAAAAAAGCATGGTTTAGGAACCTTTGTTGCTGAACCGAAGGTATCTATTGAAATGAATGGATTCTTCAGTTTTAATGAGGAAGCAAAGAAGCTCAACCAAACTCCGCATACCTTGATTACTCAGTTTGAGCGGATGAGATGTCCGTCTAAGAAAATACAGCAGCGTTTATCCCTGTCTTCGCAAGAAGAGGTTATTATGATCCAGTGGCTTCGTCTGATCGATGAAGATCCGGTGCTGTTAGAGACAACCTATTTGCCGGGCAAACGATTTTTATATCTGCATCAGGAAGAACTGGAAAATCAGAGCTTATACGATGTATTCTCCCATAGCGGTATCCGCATGGTGCACGGTAAAGAAAAATATCGCCCGTATTTGCCAAATGAAGAAGAACAGCGCTTACTGGATTTGGAGGATAATGTACCGACCTTTCGATTCTCCCGTCTATTGTTTGAAAAAGATACGCCGGTTGAGTATACGGTATCGGTTTTGAAGAGCGGTAAAATTGCTTTAGAAGCTGTAATCGAAAAGAAAATATCATAAAAATCTAAACAGATGTGTTCATGCTATTTGACACGTCTGTTTTTTTGTTTTGAAACAAAAATAAAAAAGGTAAAGAAAAGGATTGACATAGGTAGAAGAGATTTGCTATTATATACAAGCGCTCAAGCGAGGGCGACGATCTTTGAAAACTAAACAGAATACGTCAATTCAAAAGAAACTCAAGAAAACAGAAACGTGAAAGTGTAAAGAAGAGCTAAACAAACAATCAAATGGAGAGTTTGATCCTGGCTCAGGATGAACGCTGGCGGCATGCCTAATACATGCAAGTCGAACGCACGGAAAAGAGAGCTTGCTTTCTTGGAAGTGAGTGGCGAACGGGTGAGTAACACGTAGGTAACCTGCCCATGTGCCCGGGATAACTGCTGGAAACGGTAGCTAAAACCGGATAGGTGAGGAGAAGGCATCTTCT